>CAWEOF010000029.1:0-176159 GCA_963810605.1 uncultured Actinomycetes bacterium | reverse complement strand
CAACCCGAGCGAGCTCATCAACTCCGATCGCATGCTCAAGCTGATCGGCGAAGCCGAGCGCAAGTACGACCTCGTCGTGATCGACACGTCGCCGGTCGGCATCGTCGCCGACGCGATCCCGCTCATGAGCGAGGCGAGCGCGGTCATCGTCGTCAGCCGCGTCGGCAGGATCACGAGCGCCGAGGCGAACGCGCTGCGCGATCAGCTTGAGCGCATCGACGCGCCGTCGTTCGGGCTCGTGGCCAACTTCTCCGGCGCCCGCGACAAGGGCTACGGCTACTACTGATACGCCCACGGTGACCGCCCGCGCGGGCGCGCCGTTTGGGACGATGGCGCTCATGAGCCTGCGTCGGAGCGGTCGGCAATGATGCGAGGCGCTGCCAGCGATGGCGCCCGGCTGATGGCCATCCGCACGCTCGCGGTCGATGCGCAGACGGTGGTCGCCGTGTCGGCGCTCGCGGCACGCGACGTCGATGCGCTACTGCTGAAAGGGCCATCGGTCGCTCGGCTGCTCTACGCGGATGGCGAACAGCGCCACTACATCGACACCGACCTGCTCGTGGCGCCGTCGACGCTCGGGGCAGCGGAGGACGTGCTGCGAGACCTTGGCTACGAGCGAGACGTCGGGGACCGGTCGATGGCGCTCATCGGCAGCCATGGATATGCGTGGCGGCGGCGCACCAGCCGCATGGCCGTCGACTTGCACCACACGCTCCCCGGCGTGGCAGGCTCGCCGCGCGGCTGTGGGAGGCGCTGCGGCCGTACACCGTGTCGATGCAGCTGCACGGCACGGCGATCCTGACGCTCTCTCCTCCGGCGCTGGCATTCCATGTGGCCCTGCACGCGGCCCACCACGGCATCGACGGCGAGAAGTCGCTTCGCGATCTCGATCGCGCGCTGAGCCGCGTCGGCCTCGACGACTGGATCGCCGCCGCAGCGCTCGCGGAGGCGTCGATGCGATCGACGCGTTTGGAACCGGACTGCGGATGCTGCCGCACGGCGCCGCGCTCGCGAGCGGCTGCGTCTGCCGGTGAGCAGCTCCCGGCGTGTGACGATGGCGCGATGGGCGCGCCTTCCGTGGCGATCGCGGCGGACCGCCTGCAGGCCACGCCGGGGGCGCGGGCGAAGGGCGATGCTGCTGCTGCGCAAGGCCTTCCCTCCCGCGGACTTCGTGCGGCTCGGATGGCCGCTTGCCCGCAAGGGACGGGTGGGGCTCGCTCTCGCCTATCCGTGGCGCCTGATCATGCTCGCGTGCCAGGCCGCTCCGGCCGTGATCGCATGGCGCAGTGCCGGGGGAGCGATGGCCCGCCCGCGGGACGCCCTCCCTCGTGACCGCGCCCGACCACCTCGCGTTCGGCTTCCGAATACGCGGCCTCGGGACCGAAGGCCTGACTCCGGGTCATCGTCCCGACTGGCCCGAGCTTCGGGTTTGTCTCCGTGTCGGGCGGACGAGCAGCGCCTGCAGCGACGCCGGGCAGGATGGCGTACGTCTCCCGCTGGGGGATGGCGGCTGGTTGGAGCTCGACCGCACAACGCGCACGGCGACCTACCGGACTCACGCCGCGCTCGACCGCGACCGGCTGCTGCATCCGCTGCTGGCTCCGGCCGCCGCGGTGATGGCGCGCTGGCTCGGGCGCGAGGCCTTTCATGCGGGTGCCTTCCTCGCGGACGGCGGTGCCTGGGCGCTGGCGGGGACCAACGAGGCCGGCAAGAGCAGCCTCCTCGCAGCTCTCGCGATGGCTGACCGGCCCGTCCTCACCGACGATCTGCTTGTCGTCGGCGACGGCCTCGCCTACGCGGGTCCGCGCTGCGTCGACCTGCGCGAGCTGCACGTCGTCGGTGGATCGGTTGCCGACAGGGTGCGGTCCGTTCGCGGGGGCACGCGCCACCGGCTGGACCTCCCGCCGACCGCGGCGGTGGCGCCGCTGCGTGGCTGGTTCTTTTTGGAATGGGGCGACGCGGTCGAGGCTGTCCCGTGCGCGGCCGGGGAGCGGATCGGGCGGATCATGGCCCAGCGGCGGTGGGCGACGGAGGCGATCGACCCGCATGTGCTGCTCGAGCTCGGATCGCTCCCGGCCTGGGTGCTGCGGCGCCCGCGCGGAGCGCAGCACATGGCGGCGGTGCTCGACCTGCTCGCGTCGGTTCCGGCAAGGGGCGCGGATGTGCGGCGCGACGCGCAGCGGGCGCCGGCGGCCGCATGACACCCGCGGAGCGAACGCTGCGCCTACGCGGCCGCGGCCTGGACTGGAAGGTGCTGGAGGACGAGACCGTCGTGCTCGACCTGCAGTCCTCGCGCTACCTGTCGATCAACCGCTCGGGCACGGCGCTGTGGCCGCTGCTCGCCGAGGGAGCGACCATGGCGCAGCTGATCGCAAAGCTCACGAGCGAGTGCGGCGCGTCCGAGTCAGCCGCGAGACGCGATGCCGGCGCGTTCTGCGCCAGCCTCGAGGCCGAGGGCCTGCTGGAGGGCTGACCTTCACCGGCGGACCGGGTGGCGGCTGAGCTCGTGGTAGCCGGCGGACTCCGCCTCCGGATCGCCGTCGAGCCATGCGTGGGCAACGAACGGGCGGCTCGAGTTCACGCCGATGACGAGATCTCGCCGCGCACCCTGCGCTGCGAGCCAGCGCTGGCGCACCAGCGCGCGCTCCAGGCATGTGCGCCGGGTTGCGCGCAGCACCACCGCCAGCCAGCGACCGGCAGCGGCCGGCAGGGCCGGGACGGGCGGCAGCTCGAGGCGCTCGAGCCCCACCGTCGTGAGCTGGCGGCGGGCCGCGACGCCCGCGCGTAGCGCCCAGGCCGCTCCCCGCACGGCGTAGCCGCGTCCGATGACGGCCGACCGCACGCGAGCGGGAGTCCGGCGCTGCGCCATGGGCTGGAGGCTAGGGTGCCGGAGCGCGTTGCGTCGGCGCTAGTCTCGCGTCGCATGCGGGGACCGAACTTCTTCGTCGCCGGAGCGGCCAAATCTGCCACGACGGCCCTGTACCACGCGCTCCGCGAACACGACGCCGTGTACCTCCCGGCGCTGAAGGAGCCGCACTTCTACGCCTACCTCGCCGACCCCTCGACCGCGGGGCACCTGTACCCCGACCGCACCACGGCGCGCCAGCGCTATCGCGCGCTGTACTCCGGGGTCACGCACGAGACCGCGGTCGGCGATGCGTCGACGACGAACCTCGTCGTGCACGGCACGGCCGCGGCGATCGCCTCGGACTCGCCCGCCGCCCGCATCGTCGTGAGAGGATTCATACCAGTACCTGGGCTGGGGTCGCTACCACGCGCAGCTACCGCAGTTCTTCGAGCACTTCGGCCGCGAGCGCGTGCTCGTGCACCTCTACGACGAGCTCTGCGCGGACTCGGCCGCCGTCGTTCGCGCGACGCTTGACTTCCTCGAAGTCGAGTGCGACGAAGCGAGCCCGGTCCCCGCGGTCGGGCGCCACAACGAGATGCCGATACCGCGGTTCCCCGGGGTGCAGCGCGCGCTCGATGGCCGCGGAAGGGCCGGACGGGCGCTACGCCGTGTCGTTCCGGGGCGCGCACGGCGCGCAAAGGGCAACCTCTGACTCACATGCGCGTTCGAGATGATCGGCGGGGTTTCCCGGCGTCGCACCCGGCGCCGTTGAAGGTCCTGCGGATCGCGGACGTCGCGCGCGCTCATGCCGGCGGCGTGTCGCGGTTCATGATCAAGAGCTCGGGCGCGCTCGAACGTCGCAACGTCGATGTCGAGATGCTGTTCTCGGAGGACCTGGCGCTGCCGGTCGGGCTCGGGCGGCTGCGCCGGCTCGTCGTGCCGTGGCTCATCGTGTGGCGCGTGCTGGCGCGATCAGGCGGGTCGCGGCCCGACGTCGTCGAGATCCATGAGCCGCTGGCGGCCCCCTACGCGATGCTGAGCCGGTGGGCGCCGCGCCGCCTGCCGCCGTGCGTCGTCATGTCGCACGGACTCGAGGAGCGCGGATGGATCGCGCAGCGCGAGCGCTTTCGGCGCACGGGCCGCACACCCTCCTTGATGAGCCGGGTCAGCGTGCCACTGACCCGCGTCGCCCAGGCGCGCTGCGCGCTGCGACACGCGAGCGTCGTGATGGTGCTCTCGACGCAGGATGCCGAGTTCCTGAGCTCCCGCGGCCGGGTCGCGCGCGAGCGCGTCGCGCGCGTCAACGGCGGGGTGGACGCCTCGCTGCTGCTCGCCGAGCGCTCGGCTTCGCCGTCGCCGCGCTTGCTGTTCGTCGGGTCGTGGATCGACCGCAAGGGCGTGCCTGAGCTGTGCGAGGCCTGGCGGGAGTTGAGCGCGACGTATCCCGGACTTCGCCTGACCGTGGCGGGGACGGGCGTGGATGCCGAACGCGTTCTGCGCGACTTCGCGCCCCCGTGCCGTGCCGCCGTGACGGTGATTGCGTCGATGGACGACGAGCGGCTGGGCGAGTTGCTCGCAAGTCACGACATCTTCGTCCTGCCGTCGTGGTATGAGGGGATGGCGCTGTCGACGCTCGAGGCCGCGGCTGCCGGCCTCGCTTGCGTCGTGACGTCGGTCTGCGGAGCGCTCGACGTCTTTCGCTCGGCGGACCCGCAGGCCGACGGCGCGATCCTCGTCGAGCCGCATCGCTCCGCTGCCGTCGTGGGCGCGGTTCGGGCGCTCGTCGACGATGCGGCACTCACGGCGCGACTCGGCGCCAACGCCCGTCGCCGCGCGGCCGGCTTCACATGGGATCACACGGCAGGCCAGCTACTCGAGGCCTATCGCGCCGCGCTCGGCGAGGCCGACGACGGGCCGGAGCTTGCGATCTCGGTCGTGATCGCGACGTGGCGCCGGCCCGCCGCGCTCGTGCGCTGCCTGGCCGCGCTGGATGCGCAGACCCGGGCTGCGGCGGAGGTCGTGGTGGTCGTGCGAGCCGCCGACACCGCGACGCGCGAGGCGCTGGCAGCGGTGACGCTCGAGCGGACGGAGCTGCGGACCGTCGTGGTCGACGGCCCCGGCGTCATCGCTGCCGTGAACGCCGGGCTCGACGTGGCGCGCGGGGAGATCGTCGCGCTCACCGACGACGACGCGGCACCCCGAGCTGACTGGCTGGCGCTCATGCACGAGCACTTCCGCTGCCGGCCCGGCGCGGGTGCGGTCGGTGGGCGAGACTGGGTCGAGGGCGCGACGGCGGCCGAGCGAGAGCTGGTGGGGCAGGTCCGGCCGTACGGGCGGATCGTCGGCTACCACCACCTCGGGCGTGGCGGGCCGCGCGAGGTCGATGTGCTCAAGGGCGTGAACCTCGCGGTACGGCGCTCGGCGCTCGGCGAGATCCGGCTCGACGAGCGTCTGCGCGGGACCGGTGCGCAGGCGCACTGGGAGGTCGGGCTGTGCCTCGCGCTCAAGCGCGCCGGCTGGCAGGTGCTCTACGACCCGGCCGTGGCGGTCGACCACTTCCACGCGAGCCGCATCGACGAGGGCGCTCGCGACGAGCCGTCGCTGCGCGCGCTCGCCGACGAGGTGCACAACGAGACGTATGCGCTGCTGCGCTGGCTGCCGCTGCGTCGCGCGGTCGTGGTGTTCGTCTACGGGATCGTCGTCGGAAGCCGCCGTGCGCCCGGCGTGGTCGTCGCCGTCGAGCGCGTGCTGCGCGGTGGCGGACCGGATGTCCGGGCACGCCTGTCGACATCACAGCGGGCGCGGCTCGGCGCGCTGCGGACGTGTGCCGGCGCTCGGCGCGCGTCGGCGCTCCTGAGCCGACGAGGCGTCCCGTCGTGACGATCGACGCTCGCGGTACCGCGCGGGCACACGCGCCGCACTCCCGGGACCGCGTCGTCGACGGCTGTGTGAAGCTCTACCGCACGCTCGCCGAGCTTCCCGGCACCCACTCGATGCTGCCACTGCGATGACGACCAACCTGCTGCGCATCCCACGCCTTGCTCCGGCATCGCCGGCGCGCGCACTCACCTCCGCGGCCGGGGTCGCGCTCCTGCTGGCCGCGGCCGCCGGGGCGGGGCTCATCGCGGTCAGCCGGCCCGAGTGGTACCGGGGGGCGCTCGCGATCGCGCTCATCGTCAACTTCATCGTCGTCGGGATGAAGTGGCCCCGTGCGGCGGCGCTGGCGACGCTGTTCTTCCTGCCGTTCCTGGCGCTTGTCCGGCGGCTGCTGATCGACGATGCAGGGTTCACCTCGAACGACCCGCTGCTGCTCGTCGGCCCCGTCGTCGCGCTGTTTCTGCTCTATCGGCTGTACGTCGTCGAGGGTCGGCGCAGCCGCGACCGGTTGTTCAAGCTTGTCGTCGCCCTGCTGGCGCTCGCGGTGGTGCAGGTCTTCAACCCGTTCGCGATCGGCGGGCTCGTCGCCGCCGCGGGCGGCCTCTTGTTCGTCGGAGTCCCGCTGCTGTGGTTCTTCATCGGACGCGAGCTCGGCGACGACGAGAGCGTGACGTTCCTGCTCTACGGCACCGTGGTGGTCGCCTGCCTTGTCGGGGTCTACGGCCTGCTGCAGACGCAGTTCGGGACGATCGCGTCGTGGGATCAGACGTGGCTCGACATCAACGGCTACACCGCACTGCACGTCGGCGACAGCTTGACCGGCAGCGTGATCCGGCCGTTCAGCACGTTCTCGAGCAATCAGGAGTACGCGGTGTTCATGGGGCTGGGCGTCACCGTGGCGGTGGCGTTCGCGCTCCGGCGCCGTTTCAGCCCGGCCGTCGCGCTGCCGCTGCTCGTGCTCGCGCTGTTTCTGGCCGGCGGGCGCGCGGCGCTCGTGAGTTGTGGATTGGCGATCGCGGTGCTGCTCGCGCTCCTGACGCGGTCCTGGCTCGGCGGTTTCGTCGTCATGGCGCTCGGCGTCGCCGTTGCGTTCGGGGCGGCGACGACGTTCGGCCCGCAGCTCGATCGCGCTGCCGGTCTCGGCGGCAATGCCGTCGTCGAGCGCAACGTGGGCGGCATCCTGAAGCCGCTGGATCCCAGCAAGTCGACGGTGATCACGCACTGGGAGAACGTCCTGCGCGGGATCGGGGAGGGTTTCAAGAACCCCGCCGGCCACGGCACGGCCGCGACCAACATCGCGGTGCGGCTCACCGACAGCGAGAACGAGGACTCCGAGATCGACATCTCGAACGCGTTCTTGAGCCTCGGGCTCGCCGGCGGGCTGCTCTACCTGGCGATCATCGCGCTGCTGTTTCGGGCGGTGTTCGCGCGCTACGTCGCGCGCCGCGATGCGCTGTCGCTCGCCGTGGCCGGCGTGCTCGTCGCCGTGCTCGGCCAGTGGCTCAACGGCGGCCTGTACGCGGTCGCGCCGCTGTTCTGGTTTCTCGCCGGGTGGGCGAGCCGCCCCTCAGAGCCGGCGCCGGCCACCTGAAGCCCGCGTCCGATCGCAAGGTCCGATCACGCTGGTTGGCCGCAAGTCCCCGAGGCCGCTTGATCGCGCGCGGCGCATCTCGCAGCCTCGCGCCGGCCAGTCCGCGCGGCTCGTCGCCCCTGAGACCGGCAAGGCCCGCGCTGGCACCCCGGGGAGCCAGGCCAATCGCGCTACGATCGCCCGCTGGAAGCTACGGTGCCCTCGTGCGACGCGAGTTCAGCGCGGCGCGGTAGCGCCCGACGGCTGCGACGCGCGAGGATCACGGCGGACGTTGCGGCTGATGGGCGGGCCGGTACTCTAGGCGGATGCCAACGCTGGTGCTCGGCACTCCTCCACCGGAGCTCGCGGCGCTGTTCGAGCGCCGTCGCCGGGCGGGCATCGATCGCCTCGACGAGGTGTGGCGGGGTGTCCACCACATGGTGCCCGGACCCAGCTTCGAGCACGCGAATGTCGCCCAGCAACTCGCGGTGCTGCTCGACGCTCCGGCGCGCGCGGCAGGGCTGATACCTACGATGCACGAGTTCAACCTGGGTGAGGGCGAGCACGACTTCCGCGTGCCCGACGGAGGCCTGCACCGGCCGGGAGCAGCCGGCGTGTGGCTCTCGACGGCCGCACTCGTCGTGGAGGTCCGATCCCCCGGCGATGAGACCTGGCAGAAGCTCCCGTTCTTCGCGGCCCACCGCGTTGACGAGGTTCTGATCGTCGACCCTGCCGAGCGGACGGTCACCTGGCTTGGTTTGCGTGACGGCGAGTACGAGCCTGTCGGGCGCAGCGGACTGATCGAGCTCGGGCCGACCGAGCTCGCCGCGCAACTCGACTGGCCGTAGCAGAAGGGTCCCGAAGCTTCGCAAGCATGGCGCGACGAGCGTGTCGTGCGCCTCGCGCAGCGCGCGCCGCCCCGGCGGGCCCCGTGGCCGCGATCGTAGATCAGCGGACCCGGAGCGTGAAACGCCGGTGTGCGTCGTTGTTGGCCGGGGCGGCCTCGAGCACGATCGGCACATGTCGCACGCTTGCCGACGCGCGCACCCGATAGACGCCGCGCTTCGCATCGCGTCCGCACCGCACCCTCACCTTGAAGCGAACCTTCCTGCGCGCTCCGGGGCGCAGCGTCAGGCGCCGCGCGCTGCCCGACGGGAACGTCGGCGGAGCACCCGCGGGGCAGCCCCGTGACCGATACGCGTGCGTCGGCGGTCTCGCGGTGCCTGCTCCTGCGCGCCGTGAGGCGGTTTCTCGCCAGCGCGACGATCGTCGCCGTCCTCGAGCGTCCGCCTCGGGACGTGCTGACGCGCTTCGAAACCGCCACGTCGCTTGAGAGCTCGTGCCGCGGCCGGCTGTCGCAGGCGTCGCCGCGGCGGTCGACGTCGTTGTCGTCCTGCGCGGCATTCGCTTTCTGCGGGCAGTTGTCGCGCACGCTCGGCACCGCGTCGCGGTCGGGGTCCTGGCATCCGTCGTCGGCGGGGCCGACCTTGCCGTCGCCGTCGTTGTCGCTCGCGTCGGTGCACGATGCGCTGCGCGTGAGATCCTCGGGCGTGCTGGCCGCGCTCGACGGGTTGCTCGCCAGGCGGACCTCGACGCCATCGCGGAAGCCGTCGCCGTCGGTGTCCGGCGAGGCTGGATCGGTGCCCGCGTTTGCTTCGAAGTCGTTGGTCGACCCGTCGTTGTCGGCGTCGTCGTCGCAGCTGGCGACGGCGGCGGTCTCGGCGTACGGGTTGTCGGCGGCGACCTTGGCGTAGGTCTTCTTCACCGCGTCGAACTCGTCGTTCATGCTCTTCTTCTCGGCATCCGTCGGGTCGACCTGCCTGCCGCCTTCGACGCGCTTCACCGAGCCATCGGCAAGCCGCTTGAGGATGGTCGTCGTGATCTTGCCGGCCCTGTCGATCGTCCAGATGTGCTTGGTGGCCTCCTCGGTGTCGGGCTTGCGGGAGATCCAGTCGACCCGGCTTGGCAGGGCATCCACCCCGCTCGTGAGTCCCTCGAACCCGGACGACTGGTTCTGGCCGCCGTCGTAGGGGCACTGGGGGGTCTTGGGCTTGACGCCGACGACCTCGGCGCCGCCGTCGCTCGTGATGATCTCCAGCGCGAAGAAGTCGAGGTAGCGCGTGGGAGTCTCCGGCTTGTTGATGCACCACTTGCGGACGATCAGATCCTTGCGCCCGTCGACGAGCTTCGTCTCGCCCATGTAGAAGTCGGTCCGGCCATCGCCGTTGACGTCGCGATCCTTGCCCGAGCCGCCCTTGCTCCTGTCGTCGGGATCGGCCTTGTCGGCGCCCTTCGTCGGCGGGCAGCCGGTGTTGGCGTAGCCGCCGCGATCGGGCGGCGGATCCGTCGTGACCTTGAGCCCCGTCGCGGCTGGAGCCGCAAGCTGGCCCGACGCGATGCCAATCGACAACGCGCCGGCGATGATCGTCGCCGCTGCGAACGTGGCCACCTTCGGGCTTCGCATCGCTCGTCCTCTTGCCGACTGGTGAAGACCATAAGGTCGGCTCGGGAGACATGTCAAGTGAGCCGCCACGCGACAAGTTGGCGCCGGAAGGTGTCCGCCCGCTCATCCGACGGGCCCGGTGTCGTCGCAGCGAATACATCCATGAGCTCCGCCGAGATCGACGCTCTGCTCGTGTCGCGCCGCCGCCTCGGTCAGACCGGGCAGCCGGCCTGGCTTGACGACGAGGTCACACGGCTCCGCGCCTGCGTCGCAGCTTCGCGAGGATCGGCGCGACGAGGGTGTCGTGCACCTCGCGCGGCATGGCGCGCAGGGCGTAGAGGCACGCGATGTACGCGGCGAGGCTGAGCGAGCCGAGGACGACGATCGCGGCCACGGGGCCCGCCGCGTCGGCCATCGGCGCGAGCTTCAGCGCCGCGACGGCCGCCATCGCGCAGCCCGCCAGGAGAAGCTGTGGCACCTGGTGCGGGCGCGGCGGGGTGCCGACCCGGCGAAACAGCCAGAACATGAGCAGCAGCGCGGCGGCTTCGGACGCCGCAAACGCGATCGCGGCTCCGCGCGCGCCGAGCGGTGGGATCAGCGCGAGGTTCAGGACGACGTTCGCAGCGAGCAGCGCCGCGGTCGCGACCATCAGCCACACCTGCCGGTTGACGGCGATCAGCGCTTCGGTGAACACGGCCCGCAGGAACCCCGCCGCGACGCCGAGCATGAGGATCCGCAAGACGACCGCCGCGCCGCCGAACCCCGAGCCGCCCGCGATGCGCACGATCTCCTCGGCGAACGCGATCGTGAAGACGAGCATCGGGACGACCGCCACCTGCATGACCGTGAACGCCTTGCCGACGAGCTCGTCGCGCCGGCCGGGCCGCTCGGCGAGGCGGGCGAGCTCGGGGAGCAGGGTCAGCATGACGAACGCCGGCAGGACGTAGATCGTGTCGACGACCTTGTACGCCAGCCCGTAGATGCCGACGTCCTCCTGCGACCCGACGAGCCCGAGCAGCAGGACGTCGATACGCCAGTACAGCGTCGTCAGGACGTAGACGCCGCCCAGCGGGAGCGCCCAGCGCAGCAGCTGCTTGGCGAGCCGCGGGTCCCATGACGGCCGGAACCGGACGCGCGGCAGCGCATAGGCGAGGAGCGCCGCGGCGAAGGCGATCGACTGGACGGCGTTGGCGATGACGACCGCGGTGAACCCGAGGTCGAGCGCGACGGCCAAGCCGAGGACGAGCGCCATCGCGACGCTTGCGACGGTGCTCGCCGCGGCAGCGGTCCAGCCGCGCTGCATGGCGATGAGGTAGGCGCCGGCGGGCCCCGCGGCGGCCGCGAACGGCAGCGGCGCGAGGATGAGGATCGCGATCCCCTCGCGCTGCATCGCGCCGCCCGAGCCCGAGTAGACGAGGAACGCGATCGCCAGGCCGAGCGCCGCGGCGAGCAGCGACAGCCCGATGCTGATCGAGAACAGGCTGCGCAGCAGGCGCGCGGTCTCGTCGGGTCGCCGGGCGATCTCGCGCGCCCCGATGGTCCACACGCCCAGGTCCGAGACCGCGGTGAGCAGGGCCGCGAACACCGTGACCGTGACGAGCGTGCCGTAGTCCTCGACGCCGAGATAGCGCGTCGTGATGCCGACCGTGACGATCCCGATGGCCGCGTTCAGCAGTCGCCCGAGCGTCAGCGCCGAGGCGTTGACCGCGACGAGGCGCCCGAGTCCGCCGGGCTGCTGCGGTGCAGGCGGGGCTGCCACGACTCGCCGTCGCTACCCGATGCGCCGCAGGACGCTCATCGAGTCCACCCGCGCCGCGAGCCGCCAGTCCGAACGCTGCGCGAGGATCGACGCGACGACCCGCACCGGCCCCCAGTCGGGCGTCGTCCAGCCGCCGGGAAAGACGGCGCTGTCGTGAAAGGCGACCGCACCGCCGACCGGCACATGCTCATGCCAGTCCTCCCAATCGCCGGCGGCACGCTCGAAGGCGTGGTCGGCGTCGATGTGCAGCAGGTCGATGGGCGCAGACCAGCCCCGCGCCGCATCGTCGCTGCGCCGGCGCACCCACTCGACGCGCCCGTTGGCGCTCGAGCCGACGACCCGGCGCGCGACGATGCGGGCGAAGCTCACGCGCCCGCGCCCCGGCTCGTAGGGGTCGACGAGAAACAGGCAGCCATCCGGCGCCATGGCCTCGCGCAGCGCAAGCGCGGAGCCGCCCTCCGCCACGCCGAGCTCGACGACGCAGCGCGCGCCCGCTGCGTGCTCGCGCAGCAGCCGCGCTTCGGCCGCCGTGCACTGCGCGGCGGGGCTGCGCAGGCGCAGCGCGCCGAACACATGACGCTGCCGCCAGCCGAAGTCATGCCGATGGCGTACGCGCGCGACGCCGCTCATCGCGTCTTCACCAGGCGCAGCGCGATGTTGTAGGAGAGCGGGCCGTAGCGGATCCAGTAGTCGCGCTCGGCGAGCCACGTGAGCGGCGCCAGCAGGCGCTCGGCCCGGCGGGCGGGGGCGAGCGCCCCGGCGACGAGTGCGAGGTCCATCGTCAGCGCCTCGAGGAACAGCCCGGTGCGGCGAACCTCTGTGAGCTCGTAGCGCTCGCGAAACGGCGATCCGTCGAGCAGCCGTCGCAGGTCGCCGAGCGAGTAGTGACGGTGGCGCGGCGGCCTCGCCCGCGCCGCGCGTCGGCGCAGCAGCGCCGCCACGCGCGGCGCGAGGTTCTCGCGATCGAGGAAGCCGAACGCGCCGCGGTGCGGCGTCGTCACGATGAGGACCCCGCCGACTTTCAGCAGCCGGTAGAGCTCCGCCACGCTGCGCTGCTCGTCGCGAACGTGCTCGAGCGCGTCGAGGGCCACGATGACGTCGAACGAGCCGTCCTCGAGCGGGACGTCTTCCATCGCCCCTTCGACGAGCCGCAGGTGCGGGTAGCGCGCGCGAAACACCGCGGCGCTCGCCGGATCGGGCTCGAGCCCGACGACCTCGCGGCTCTTCGTCGTGAAGTGGCGCGTCCCGTAGCCCCAGGCGCAGCCGGCGTCGAGCAGGCGGTCGATGCCGTCGGGCGTCCATCGCAGGGCCAGCTCGTACCGTCCGCTCAGGGGATGCTCCGGAGGATCGAGAGGCGGCTCGGGCAACGAGGCGACAGTATGACCCCGTGCAACGCCGCCCACGCGTGCTGCTCGTGACGCCCGACTTCCCTCCCGGGACGGGCGGCATCCAGGTGCTGCTTCACCGGATCGCGGCGCTCGCCTCGCGTGTGACGGTCCGTGTCGTCACGCGCTCGCACGCCGGCGCCGCGGCGTGGGACGCGAGTAGCGGGCTCGACGTCCGCCGCTCGCCCGCGGTGCCCGGCAGCCGCCGCGCCGGGCTGGCCGCGCTCAACGCGCTCGCGCTCGCGCAGGCCGCGGCCTACCGGCCCGACGCGATCCTCTGCGGGCACATCGTCGCGGCGCCCGCCGCCCTGCTCGCGGGCCGCGCCTGCCGCGCGCCGGTCGTCGCGTACCTCTACGCCGACGAGGGGCCGGCGCAGCCGCAGCTCGCCCGCTTGGCGCTGCGCCGAGCCCGGCGGACGATCGTCGTCAGCCGCTACACCCGCGACCTCGCGATCTCGCTCGGCGCACCGGGCGCGCGCGTCGTCGTCATCGAGCCCGGCGTCGACGAGCCGGCGCTGCCGCGGACGGCTCGTTCGCAGCGCCCCGCTGCTCGTCACCGTCGCGCGGCTCGCCGATCGCTACAAGGGCCACGACGTCGTGCTCGAAGCGCTGGCGCTCATCCGCGCGCGGGTGCCCGGCGCGGAGTGGGTCGTCGTCGGCGACGGGCCGCTGCGCGCGGAGCTCGAACGGCGGGCGGCGCAGATCGGCGTGCGCGACGCGGTCCGCTTCACCGGCCGGGTGAGCGACGTCGAGCGCGACGCGTGGCTCGATCGCGCCCGCGTCTTCGTCATGCCGAGCCGGCTGCCGGCGGGCGGCGCGGGCGGGGAGGGGTTCGGCATCGTCTACCTCGAGGCCGGTGCGCACGGGCTGCCGGTCGTGGCCGGGGCGGTCGCGGGTGCGCTCGACGCGGTGATCGACGGCGAGACGGGCGTGCTCGTCGCGCCCGAGGATCCGAGCGCGGTCGCGGACGCCGTCGCCGGGCTGCTGCTCGATCCGGCGCGGGCACGCCGGCTGGGCGAGGCCGGCGCGCGGCGCGCGCGCGAGCTGTCCTGGCCGCGGATGGTGGCGCGCGTCGAGGACGTGCTGCTCGAAGCGCTATGAGGGTCCTCCTCCTCAACGACACGAGCCTCGTCAGCGGGGCGGAGCGCTGCTTGCTCGACCTGCTCGCCGCGATCGCCGGTCGCGACAGCCACGCGGGCGTTGCGGCGACGGGAGCCGGTGGCGACGCGATCGAGCCGCTCGTCGCCTGCCCGCCCGGAGCGCTGGCCGACGCGATCGAGCCGCTCGTCGCCTGCCCGCCCGGAGCGCTGGCCGACGCGATCGAGCCGCTCGTCGCCTGCCCGCCCGGACCGCTGGCCGACGCGGTCCGAGCGCTCGGCATCGAGGTCGTCGCGATCGGCGGCACGTCGGGGAGCCTGCGCCTGCACCCCTTCCACACTCCGCGCGCGATCGCCGAGCTGTCCGCCGCTGCCCTCGCGGTGCGGCGGGTTGCGGCGCGGCGGGGAGTCGACCTCATCCATGCGAATACGCTGCGCTCGGGCCTCGTCGCGGCGGGCGCTCGCCGGCTTGGCGGGCCGCCGTTCGCGGCCTTCGTGCACGACGCGCTCGGCGACGGGCGCCCGCAGGCGGCGGTGAGCCGGGCGATCCGGTCCAGCGCGTCCGTGTTGTTCGCCAACTCCGCGTACAGCGCCGAGCGCTTCGGCATCGCCCCCGGAGACCCGCGGCGTCGCGTCGTCTTCAACCCGATCGACCTCGCCGCGTTCGATCCGGCGCGCCATGACCGCGCGGCTGCGCGCGAGCGGCTCGGCTTGGCGTCCGAGGACCTCGCACTGGCGGTGATCGGGCAGATCACGCCGTGGAAGGGCCAGCGCGACGCGCTCGAGATCCTCGCTGCGCTGCGTCCCGCCCATCCCGGCGCGCGGCTGCTGATCGTCGGTGAGGCGAAGTTCGTGGCCCGGGCTACCCGCTACGACAACCGCGCCTACCTCGCCGAGCTGCGCGCGCTCGCACGCGATCGCGAGCTGCCCGTCGACTGGCTCGGCGAGCGCGACGACGTGCCGGCGATCCTCGCCGCGATCGACGTCGTGCTCGTCCCCTCGCGGGAGGAGCCGTTCGGGCGGATCGTCATCGAGGCGATGGCGATGGGATGCCTCGTCGTGGCGACCGCGCGCGGCGGGCCGGCGGAGATCATCGCGGCGGGCGTCGACGGGCTGCTGCTCGAGCCGGGGACACCGGCGCGCTGGGCGCAGGCGATCGACGCGATCCTGGGCGACCCGGCTGAGGCCGGCGCGATCCGCCGCGCCGCGCCGGCGACCGCCGCGCGCTTTGGCCGCGAGACGTTCGCGCGCGCCGTGCTCGAGGGCTGGCGCGCTGAGATTAGGTCAGTCGCGCGATCTCGGCCATGAAGCGCCGCTTGAACTCGACGGTCGAGAACCGGGCGGCGTGGGCGCGGATGTGCTCCTGCGAGAAGCGGTCGAAGTCGGCGCTCTTCATCGCGTCGGCGAGCGCATCGACGTCGCCATGCGGAACGAGGATGCTGGTCTCGCCCGGGATCGTCGTCTCGAGCGCGCCGCCGCCGTCTGCGGCGATCACCGGCCGTCCGGATGCCTGGGCCTCGACGGCGGCGATGCCGAACTCCTCGATGTTCGGGACGACGAGC
This sequence comes from uncultured Actinomycetes bacterium, assembly GCA_963810605.1. GTDB lineage: Bacteria > Actinomycetota > Thermoleophilia > Solirubrobacterales > Solirubrobacteraceae > CADCVQ01. Next base: position 160,618 of record CAWEOF010000029.1, on the reverse strand, counting down.
GCCCGCGCACGGGAGTAGAGGTCGTCGAGCCGGTCGCCGTCGATGCGCCCGGTGAAGGTTACGTCCGGTCCGCCGTAGCGGGCCACGAGGCGCTTGAGGTCCGGACCGCCCCCGACCACGACGAGCCGCTGGCGCGCACGTTGGGCCGCTTGCAGCGCGATCTCCAGACGCTTGTGCCACAGCACCTCCGAGACGACGAGGAAGTAGTCCTCAGCCGGCGCGCAGCGGAAGCGATCGACGTCGACCGGTGGATGGATGACCGTGGCTTCGCGCCCGTAGTAGTCGTGGATTCGCTGCTGCGTGAGGCGCGAGTTCGCGATGTAGTGGGTGACGCGCGAGGAGGCCGCGACGTCCCACGCGCGCATGCGGCGTAGCAACGTGCGCGCGGCTGGGCGAAATGGCGGGCGCACATGATCGAGCGTCGAGGCCATCTCGTGCCACGCGTAGCGAAACGGGCTGTGGCAATAGGAGATGTGCGTCGCCGAGGGATCGGCGCGCACCCCGTGCGCGAACGCGCTGCTGCTGGAGATGACGAGGTCGTAGCCGTGCACGGGCAGGGATCGCACGGCACGCGGGAACAGCGGCAGCAGCCGCCGGAAGCTCGTCTGTCCGGCACCCAGACGCTGCAGATACGAGGTCGAGATCTCATGATCGGCGAACTCGCCGTCCACTTGCTCGCGATCGCAGAGCAACGTGAATACCGGCGCGCCCGGCCAGCACGACGCGATCGTCGCGAACGTCCGCTCCGCCCCGCGCATGACCAGCAGGTAGTCGTGGACCAGCGCAGGGGTTTCCACCATGCGGGAGTCTAGGGTGAGGTCGGTGCGCGGCGCCAGCAGCGGACCGCTATCTCGGTGCGCGCGCCTCGCTCGTCGAGGCCCGCGGGTGGATCAGTCGTCGGACTGCGAGTCGTCCTGTGATTGGTAGACAGGCCCCAGGTGCCGGCCGACGCCGCGAAGGACGTAGGCGTCGCGGGCGTAGGAGTAGCGCACGATGGGCTTGATCAAGCGCAACCTCGCTGGGCTGATCGCACGGCGTGGGCGTCGGTGAGTTCTCACGTAAAGGGCTACGTACCCCATCGAGCGCTGCTGACACATCCCCGCGACGTTCACATGCTCATCACCGAACGCGCATCGCAAGGCTACGTTTTTCGGCGCCGCGGAAGCCGCGCGTGGCTGCTCGTCGATCCCGGATTTCGTCACCAGATGGACTCGTGAGCTGCGAGCCCCTGCCGTTCGCGGCCGCTCAGGGCAGTCGGGCCACGATCTGCTCCGCGTAGCGGGCGTAGTGGTCGAGATCGAAGATCGTGTCGAGATCGAGCCCGAGCTCGGGGCGCGCCTCGAGCAGCTCGCGCAGCGGGATGCGCTCGTCCCACGCCTTCTGGGCGAGCTCCTGCGCGACGCGGTACGCGTCGTCGCGGGTCATGCCGCTCGTGACGAGCGCGAGCAGCACGCGCTGGGAGAACAGCGCGCCGTAGGTGAGGTCGAGGTTCTCGCGCATCCGCTCTGAGTGGACGACCATCCCGCGGACGACGCGAATCGCGAGGTGCTGGAGGTAGTCGAGCAGGATCGTCGAGTCGGGGAGGATCACGCGCTCGGCGCCGGAGTGCGAGATGTCGCGCTCGTGCCACAGCGCGACGTTCTCGACGGCGGCGCTGGCGTTGCCCCGCAGGACGCGCGCGAGGCCGGTGATGCGCTCGGTCGTGATCGGGTTGCGCTTGTGGGGCATCGCGCTCGAGCCCTTCTGTCCGGCGCGGAAGGGCTCCTCGACCTCGCGGACCTCGGTGCGCTGGAGGTGGCGGATCTCGGTCGCGAAGCGCTCCAGGCCGGCGCCGGCGAGGGCGATCGCCTGGAGGAGCTCGGCGTGGCGGTCGCGGGCGACGACCTGGGTCGAGACCGGCTCGCGCTCCAACCCCAGCCCCGCGAGGACGCGTTCTTCGAACTCGGGAGACGTGGCGGCGTACGTTCCGACGGCCCCGGAGATCGCGCCCACCGAGACCTGCGCGAACGCGCGCTCCAGACGCTCGACGTTGCGCGACGCCTCCATCGCGAACCCTGCAAGCTTGATGCCGAACGTCGTCGGCTCGGCGTGGACGCCGTGCGTGCGGCCGACGCAGACCGTGTCGACGTGCTCGTCGGCGCGCTCGCCGAGCGCCGCGACGAGCTCCCGGGCGCCCGCGACGATGATCTCGCCCGCGGCCCGCAGCTGCAGGCCCGTCGCGGTGTCGAGGACGTCGCTTGACGTCAGGCCGAAATGGATCCAGCGGCCGGCATCGCCGGCGGATTCGCTCAGGATGTCGACGAACGCGGCGACGTCGTGGTCCGTCGTCCGCTCGCGCTCGTTGACGGCCTCGACGGTGAACGTCGCCGCGCGGATCGCTTCGAGCTCCTCCTCCGACGGCCCGTCCATCGCTTCGCACGCCGCGACCTCCACGCGCCGCCACGCTTCCATGCGCGCCTCGTCTGTCCACAGCGCGCCCATCTTCGGGCGGGTGTAGCGGGCGATCATCCGGCCGAGGGTGCGGTGAGCCTGACGGTCACCGTGCGGTTGCCGACGCGCAGCCGGGCGGTCGGAGTCGCCGTCAGGCGCTGGGCGATCGCGCTTGGCACGTCGAAGCGCAGCGTGCCGGTAGCGGTCTGCGCCGGGTCGATCGCGCGCAGCAGCGCGCCGGCCGCTTCGCGCTCGTCCGAGTCGAGGGGCACCTCGTCTTGCTGAGACAGCAGTGCCGGCGTCTTGATCTCCACCGCGCGGTTGCCGCGATTGGTAAAGCGCACACGCACGGTGACGACCGCGCGGCCAGTCGATTCCGAGACCGGCCCGAGCTCTGATGAGAGCACCTCCAGGCGCGGGACGCGGTAGACCGCCTTGGCCGGCGTCGTGGCCGTCGTGCCCGTGGACGTGGTTGCGGTCGGCGTGCTGGTCGTCTGCGTGGTCGAGGACGTGGCCGGCGGCACCGCGTCGTTCGACGCGTCGTTGCCAGACAGCTTCGCCAGGCCGATGCCGATCCCGGCCCCCGCCAAGCCTGCCGCCAACACCACTGCGACGAACTTGCCCAGGCCCCGAAGCAGCAGTCGTGGGTCGGTGCGCACGGCGCCAGTATGCCCGTTGCGGTTCCCGGACCGTGCTGCACGCGTGCGAACGGCGGTTAAATCAAGTCGAGCTCAGAAGGCTGGGACTTCCTCGGCGCCGTCCATGAGGTCCACGCTCAGCCGAGCAGCTCGGACACGTCGACCGCGGGTGCGTCGGCGAGCAGCGGCTTGATCGAGTCGCCGTCGGTGAACGTCGTGACCTCCTGGTAGGCGCCGGCGAGCGGGCCGCGATGCACGATCACCTGGCGGGCGAGGAGGTCGACGATCCAGTACTCCGCGACGTCGGCGGCGGCGTAGTCGCGGGACTTGTCGGCGTCGCGCGTCTGCGACGTGTGGGCGACCTCGATGACGAGGTGCGCAGTCGCTGGCAGTGCGTCTCGAGGCAGCGGATCGAGAACAAGCACGTCAGGAAGCAGATAGCCGCCGGACACGAGCAGCATGCTCTGCACGCGGACCTTCCACGTCCTACGGGTAACGCCAGCGAAGTGGTCGATGAGCCACTGGACAGCGCTCTCATGCTCTGCCCCGATCGGGACCATGTCGACGAGTACCCCCTCGACGAGCTCGATCCGTTCGTCCTCGTCGAGCACGCCCGTCTCGACCATCTTGTAGACGTCTTCGACGGACAGGCGATGGACGGCCGCAGTCACCGGAACCATGCCGACAGGGTACCTCTACGACGCGAGCTCAGGCGCGCAGGATGCGCAGCGCGAGGTGGCCCGCGTTCTTGGCGTTGTCCAGGCCCACCCCCGCGACCGGCACGCCCGGCGGCATCTGCAGGACCGACAGGATCGAGTCCATGCCGCCCATCGCCGACAGGCGGCTGGACAGCGGGACGCCGATGACCGGCAGGTCCGTGTGCGCGGCCGCGACGCCGGGCAGAGCGGCTGACAGGCCCGCGCCCGCGATGATGACGCGCAGCCCCCGCATGCGGGCGTTGCGGCAGTACTCGGCGACGAGCTCGGGCTCGCGGTGCGCGGACATCACGCGCACCTCGTGGTGGACGTCGGCCTCGCGCAGCACCTTCGCCGCGCCGTCCATGACGTCCATGTCGCTCTTGGAGCCCATGATGATCCCGACGCGCGGCGCGTCGACTTCGATCGACTCCATCTCGACGGTGGTCGTCGCCCGGGTCGCGGTCTCGGCGGCGCCTTCCGCGCGGCCGGTGCCAAGTTCATCGTCGGTCATGCACGCTCCCGTCGGTCGCTGCACAGTAGGTACGGACGCGTCGCATCCGGGGTCTGGCCGGGGCCGGAGCCACAGATGTGGACACACTCCAATGCTAATGTAGTCACATGACCGACGTCGGTGTCCGTGAGCTCAAGCAGCATCTCTCGGAGTACCTCGAGCGCGCGGAGCGCGGCGAGCTGATCCGCGTCACGGACCGGGGCCGTCCGAAGGCCGTGCTGGGTCCGCTGCCCGGGCGGGCGCGGATCGACGAGGGGATCGCCGCGGGCTGGATCTCGCCGGCGTCGAGCTCAGGGCTGGGCGCCGGCCGGCGCTTCAGCGCGCGGCGGCGCGTCGTCGAGGTGCTCGCCGAGGATCGCGGCGAGTGAGCCTGTACGTCGACACGAGCGCGCTGCTCAAGCGCTACGTCGACGAACCCGATTCTGAGGCCGCCGATGCCATCCTCGCGAGCGACGACTCGCTGGTGACGGCGCGCCACACCGTGGTCGAGGTCCGTCGCAACCTCGCGCGGCTGCTCGACGGGCCGGATGTGGCCGCCGCTCGGGCCGCCTTCATCGAGGACCTCGCGGCGTTCGGGATCGTCGAGCTCGACGAGGTCACCTGCGAGGCGGCCGCCGCGATCGCCGAGCTGACCGGGGCGCGGACGCTCGACGCCCTGCACCTCGCGGCTGCTCAGCGGGCGGGGGGATCCGCGGTTGGGTTCGTCACCTTCGACCTGCGCCAAGCGCAGGCGGCCAGGACGCTCGGCATGACCGTCCTGCCGGCCTGACCCTCCTGCACCGCGCGCGGTGCGACATCGCGGCGTAGTCGGCGCCCGTCGAAGGCGATCGACCCGGCCGGCAGCATCGGCGAGCCGCATCACGCGACCTCCGCCGCCAGGTCCACGCCGATGACGGCAAGCGCGCGGCGCACGCGCAGGTCAAACGACGCGAGGCTCGCCCCGCGCGCCTGCGCGGTGGCGATGGCGAAACCGCCCGCGAGGCTGATGCTCAGGGCTCGATGCCGAGACCACGATGCGGTCGGTGCCCTCGGCTTCGATCGTCACCTCGTCGCCGGCGCTCAGCCCCGTCAGCTCGAGGGTCTCGACCGGGAGGGTCACCTGATGCTTGCTGGAGATCCGCGGCATGCCTTTACCGTAGCGTCAAGGCTGCGGTCAGCCGACTGCCCGCAGCGCGATGTCGCTGCGCATCTGCCGGCCGTGAAACGCGATCCCCGCCGCCGCCGCATACGCCGCGTCGCGCGCGCCGGCGACCGTCGCGGCGAGCGCCGTGACGCTCAGCACGCGCCCGCCGGCGGTCACGACCGAGCCGTCCTCGCCCAGCGCCGTGCCGGCGTGCGTGACCTCGATGAGCTCTGGCACGTCGTCGAGGCCGGAGATGACGTCGCCATTCGAAGCCGAAGCCGGGTAGCCCGCGCTCGCGAGCACGACCGTGACGGCCCAGTCGCCCGCCCACTGCAGCCTGACGTCGGCGAGGCCGCCCGGCTCGACCGCGGCGCGCAGCAGCGACAGCAGGTCCGAGCTCATCCGCGGCAGCACCGCCTGCGTCTCGGGGTCGCCGAAGCGGACGTTGTACTCGAGCACCTTCGGACCGTCGGCGGTGAGCATGATCCCGGCGTACAGGACGCCGTGAAAGGGCATGCCACGCGCGCGGAGGAGGTCGACGACGGGCTGGTGCACGAGCGCGCAGAGCTCCTCCGCCCGCGCGGGCGAGATGCCCGGTACCGGCGAGTAGGAGCCCATGCCGCCGGTGTTCGGCCCCTCGTCGCCGTCGTAGATGCGCTTGTAGTCCTGCGCGGGCGCCATGGGCACGGCCCGGTCGCCGTCGCACAGCGCCAGCAGCGACAGCTCCTCGCCCACGAGGCACTCCTCCACCACGACCGGCCCCTCGCCGAAGCGCCGCGCCTCGAGGAAGTCCACCAGCGTCGACCGCGCCTGCTCGGCGCCTGCGGCGATGACGACGCCCTTGCCCGCCGCCAGCCCGTCGAACTTCAGGACGACCGGATACGACGAGATCGCCGCCATTCCCTCGTCGACGCTCGACACGGCGCTCCACGCCGCCGTCGGCACGCCGGCGTCGGCCATGACCTCCTTGGCGAACGCCTTCGAGCCCTCGAGCCGCGCGGCGGCCGCGCTCGGCCCGAACGCCGCGATCCCCCGAGCCGTGAGCTCGTCGACGAGTCCCGCGACCAGCGGCGCCTCGGGTCCCACGACGACCAGGTCGCACCCGACGGCCGCCGCGACAAGCCCCGCGATGTCGTCGATCGCCACGTCGACGAGCTGCGCGTCGGCGCCGATCCCGGGGTTGCCCGGCGCGCACAGCAGCTCGTGCTCGCCGGCCGAGCGGGCGAGGGCCCGCACGATCGCGTGCTCGCGCCCGCCCCCGCCGACAACCAGGACCCTCACAAAGACGAGATGAAGTCGTCGATCGGGAAGGCCGGCAGCGTCTCGTACATCGCCGTGCCGCGCGAGCTGAGCTCCATCGACACGCGCGCCATCGTCATGTCGTCGGGCGCCTCGACGACCGAGATGAAGTCACAGCGCCCGAGCGTCGCCCACTGTGCCTTGACGTTGGCGCCCAGCTGCTCGACCTCCCGGTTGACCTCCTTGATGCGCTGAGGATTGTTCTTCACGGTCTGCACGCCCTCGGAGGTCAGCGTGGCGAGCATGAGATACGTCGGCATGGCGGCTCCATCGGTCGATCGGAAGGCCTCGTCGGCACGGTTGTATCCGATCGCGCGGGCTACCCGCGCCGCGCGAGCATCCCATCGGATACCTTCGACGCACGATGCAGCGCGCCATCATCCTGATCGCCGTGACAGCGCTGGTGTTCGCTGCGGCGCCTTTGGCGCAAGCCGCCACGCTCGCCACCGACACGCGCTGCTACCAGGAGACGCAGGACGTCGTCGTGAGCGGGACGGGGTTCACGCCGAACGGCACCGTCTCGATCACGCGCGACGGTGCGCCGTTTGGCACCGCGAACGCCGACGGTGCCGGCAACCTCCAGGCGAAGTTCGCCGCCGCGGAGCTGCCGCGCGCCCAGCGCGAGAGCGTGACCTCGCTGGCCGCCACGGACGTGGCGCTCAACACCGCCACGGTCCGCTACCGCACCACGAAGATCTACGCCGACTTCACGCCCGACGAGGGCGACCCGAAGACACTCACCGTGCGCTTCACCGTCAGCGGCTTCGGGCTTCTCAGACGCCGCGCCTCCGTGTACCTGCACTACATCTCGCCGGGCAAGAAGCTGCGTCGCACCGTCCGCCTCGGCACGGCCGTCGGCACATGCGGCGTCATTCGCAGGACGCGCGAGCGCCACCTCTTCCCCTTCCCGGCCGAGCGGGGGCGCTGGATCTTGCAGTTCGACACGAACAAGAAGTACACCCGCGCCACAAGTAAGTCCCCGTACATCTGGGTTCGCAAGCCCGTCGAGATCTTCACGAAGTAGGCGCTCAGACGCTCATACGAAATCGGCCCACCCGGCCGTAGACTTGCGGCGAGGTGTCACACGCACGGGGAAACCTCGTAGGCCGTGAGCGTGAGCTCGCTGAGTTGCGTCACGGCCTCGATGGCGCGCTGAGCGGACGCGGCGGCCTCTACATGGTCGCCGGCGACCCCGGCGTCGGCAAGACGGCGCTCGCCGACGCCCTCGGCACCGAAGCGGTCGCCAGGGGCGCGCTCGTCCTCTGGGGTCGCGCCTGGGACGGCGGCGGCGCGCCCGCCTACTGGCCGTGGCTGCGGATCCTGCGCCGCCTGGCCGCCGAGCGCGACGTCAGCGCGACGGTCTCCGCGCTGGGCCCCGAGGCCTGCGCGCGCTTGGCTCGCCTGTTGCCCGACGTCGTGCCCGCCCCGGCGCGCGACGGGGCTTCGGCGGGCACGGGCCAAGGACCGGGACCCGGCCCCCGCGAGACCGACGCCGCCCGCTTTCAGCTCTTCGACGCCGTCACCTCGCTCCTGCGCGCGGCGGCGTCCAGCGGTCCGCTCGTCCTCATCCTCGACGACCTGCACGGCGCCGGCCAGCCGTCGCTGCTGCTGCTCGGCTTCCTCGCCGTCCACCTGCGCGACTCGCCGATCCTCGTCATCGGCACCTACCGCGAGAGCGAGGCCCGCCTGGACCCGGCGCTCGCCGGCGCGCTCGGCGACATCATCCGCCACGGCCAGCGCCTGCCGCTGCGCGGGCTGCGCGAGCGCGACGTCGCCGAGGTCGTCGAGCGCGTCGCGGGGCGCCGCCCGTCCGATCGCGTCGTCCGGGCGATCCACCACGCGACCGAGGGCAACCCGTTCTTCGTCGACGAGGTCGTGCGCCTGCTCAGCGCCGAGGGCCGCCTCGACAGCGAGGCGCAGGTCGCGGGGCTGCGCATCCCCGACGGCGTCCGCGAGACGATCCGCCACCGCCTCGCGCCGCTGCCCGATCGCGTGCGCATCCTCCTGCTGACGGCAGCCGTCATCGGCCGCGAGTTTCGCCTGGACACGCTGCAGCGCGTCTGCGAGCTCGAGCCGGCCGAGCTCGACGCGGCGCTCTCGGAGGCCGTCGACGCCGGCGTCATCGTGGAGCGGCCGGTCGCGATCGGCGCGTACGGCTTCTCCCACGGGCTCATCCGCGAGGCCCTCTACGACGACCTCGGCCCGCAGCGGCGCAGCCTCCTGCACCGCGCCGTCGGGCTCGCCCTCGAGGACCTGTACGCCGCCGATCCCGAGCCGCACGTCGCCGAGCTGGCGCACCACTTCTTCGTCGCGGCGACCGCGGGCGAGCTGGCGAAGGCGATCGACTACTCGGTGCGCGCGGGCGAGCGAGCGCTGTCGCTCGTGGCCTACGAGGCGGCCTCCGATCACTTCGAGCGAGCCCTCCAGGCGTACGGGCTGCAGGAGCACGCCGACGCGCCGCGCCGCTGCGACCTGCTCATCGCGCTCGGCACGGCGCAGAGTCGCGCGGGCAACGCGCGGCTCGCCCGCGAGACATTCCTGCGAGCGGCCGCGCTGGCGCGCCGGCTCGACGCGCCCGAGCGGCTGGCGCGCGCCGCGCTCGGCTACGGCGCGGGGATGGGCGGCTTCGAGTTCGGGCTCGTCGACGACACGCTCATCGGCCTGCTGCACGAGGCGCGCGCGGCGCTCGGCGACGCAGACGCCCCGCTGCTCGCGCGCGTGCTCGGCCGGATGGCGACCGAGCTGTACTACTCCGACCGCGCGGACGAGCGCGCGCAGCTGTCGCAGGACGCCGTTGCGATGGCGCGCCGGCTCGGCGACCGCGCGACGATCGCCTCGACGCTCAGCGCGCGCTTCCTCACCCTGTGGGGACCCGAGAACTCGATGCAGCGGTTGCAGATCGCGTCGGACGTCGTCGCGCTCGGCGAGGAGGCGCGCGACCGCGAGCTGGTCCTGCGCGGGCACGTCTGGCGGATCGTGTCGCTCATGGAGCTCGGCGACTGGGTCGGGGCGGACATCGAGCTCGCGATCCACGCACGGCTTGCCGACGAGCTGCGCGACCCGCTGCACCTCTGGTACGTGCCGCTCTATCAGGCCAATCGCGCGATGCTCGAAGGGCGCGTGGACGACGCCGAGCGGCTCGCGGGCGAGGCGTTCGCGACGGGTCGCGGCGTCCAGTCGCAGAACGCCGCGCAGCTGTATGCCGTGCAGCTCTTCGCGCTGCGGATGATGCAGGGGCGCTTGAGCGAGGTCGAGCAGTCGCTCGAGGAGTTCGCGCGGCGCTATCCGGCAGCGCCGGTCTGGCGCGCGGCTGCCGCGTACGCGAGCGCGGTCGTCGGGCGCACCGAGCACGCGCGGCGCGCATTCGAATCGCTCAGCGCGGGCGGCTTGGCGGAGGTCCCGCGCGACGGCGAGTGGCTGTCGACGGTCGCGCTGCTGCTGCGCACCGGCGCGGTGCTGGGCGACGCGCGCCGGACCTGGGAGCTCGGCGAGCTGCTGGAGCCCTACGCCGATCGCTCGGTCGTCGCCGGGCGCGGCGCGACGTGCCTGGGGCCCGTGTCGCGCTTCGTCGCGATCGCCGCGGCGACCGCCGGGCGCTGGGAGGACGCGGTCTCCTACCTCGAGGCGGCCCTGAAGACCGCGCGCCAGTGGGGCGCTTACCCGCTCGTCGCGGCGATCCAGGTGGAGCTTGCGCATGCGCTCGATTGCGCCGGTACGGACCGCGAGCGGGCGGGCGTGCTGCGCGAGCAGGGGATGGCTCATGCGCGCCGGATGCAGCTGCAAGGCCTGCTCGAGCGCTGGGAGAAGGTGCAGGACACGGCGGCTGGAGCGCCTGCTGCCCCGGCGGCGGCGCCGCCCGCCGCGCCGCCGGCGGTCCCGATCGGCGCCGCGGGACCGATCGCCTTCTTCCGTCGCGGCGACATCTGGACGATCGGCCCCGAGGGCGCGCAGATCCAGCTGCGTCACGCGAAGGGCCTGAGCCACATCGTGCGGCTGCTCGCGGCGCCGCACGTCGAGTTCCACGCGCTGGATCTCGTCGGCGGCCGTTCGGAGCGCGGCGCGAGCGTCGCCGTCGCGGTCGGCTCGGGCATGGAGGTTCGCGGACGCGGCGAGGGCGACGCGGGACCGATGCTCGACCTCCAGGCGAAGGCCGCCTACCGCGCGCGGGTCACCGAGCTGCAGGAGGAGATCGAGGAGGCCGACGCCTTCAACGATCCCGAGCGCGCGGCCCGCGCTCGCGAGGAGCTCGGCTTCCTCGCGCGCGAGCTCGCCGGCGCGGTCGGGCTCGGCGGGCGCGACCGCAAATCGGGCTCGGACGCCGAGCGCGCGCGGGTCAACGTGACGCGGGCGATCCGCACGGCGCTCAAGCGCGTCGGCGACCACGACGCGGCGCTGAGCCGCTCCATCGGCGGCGCGATCCGCACCGGCACGTTCTGCGTCTACGAGCCGACGCCGAGCGACGAGCCGGTCTGGGACCTCACCGGCCCCGGCTGAGGGGGCGAACTTCGGGCGCGGGCGCCTTAAGGGCCCGCGCAGCAATAACTGCGGGGTTTGGCCACCGTCTCGCGGCGCCATGCGCCACCCGCGATGCTCGACGGGCTGGCGCCCGCCTGCGCTCGCGCGCGGCGCCTGGCATCCACGATCCGGCACCCAAACCCACGCAGTTATTCCTGCGCGAACCCTAAGCTCTCTGTGGCCTATGGCGACGACGGCGCGAACACGCATGACGGTCGAGGAGTTCGACGCGGCGACCGCGGCCGACCCGCGCCGGTCGGAGCTCATCGACGGTGAGATCGTCGTGAACGAGCCACGGTTCGGTCATGCGCGGCTGCAGATCAAGCTCGGCACGGCGCTGGAGGTCTGGCGGCAGCTCGCTCCCGACCGTGCGACGGTCGCGGGTCCGACGGAGGTGCGTCTCACACCCCACGACGCATACGGCCCTGATCTCGTTGTCTGCCGTCCGCGGCCGAACCTCACCGAGCGCGGCCGGCTCGACGAGTTGCCGCTGATCTGCGTGGAGATCCGGTCGCCGGCGACGTGGCGCTACGACATCGGCCGCAAGAAGTCCGTCTACGAGGCCAAGGGCGTCCCCGAGCTGTGGCTCGTGGACGGCTTCACCGGAGTGCTGCTCGTCTTCCGCCGGTCGGCGCCCGGCGTCGACTACTTCGACGTCGCGCTCGAGCTCGATCTCACCGGCACGCTGACCTCACCGCTGCTGCCCGGCTTCGAGCTCGCGCTGTCCGAGCTGTTCGAGTCCTAACAGCCCGGAGCGCGTTCCTACGCGGCGACGTCGGCCGCCGCCGGCGCCTTGACGAGCACGAGCTCGCCGTCGGCCGCGGTGACGCGCACGGTGTCGCCTTCGACGAACTCGCCCTGGAGCATCGCGAGCGCGAGCCGGTCGACGAGCCGCTTCTGGATGACGCGCTTCAGCGGCCGCGCGCCGTAGACGGGGTCATAGCCGAGGTCGCCGAGCAGCGTGCGCGCCTCGGGCGCGAGCTCGACGGCGATGCCGCGCTCGGCGACGCGATCGATGACGCGGCGCGCCTGCAGCGCGACGATCTCGCCGATCTGGGAGCGGTCGAGCGTCGAGAACTCGACGATGTCGTCGAGGCGGTTGATGAACTCCGGGCGGAACGTGAGCTCCGCGCCCGCCACCCCGCCGGGGATGTTCGAGGTCATGATGAGCACGGAGTTCTTGAAGTTCACCGTGCGGCCCTGGCCGTCTGTCAGGCGGCCGTCGTCGAGGACCTGGAGCAGGACGTTGAAGACGTCCGGGTGCGCCTTCTCGATCTCGTCGAGCAGCACGACGCCGTACGGCCGGCGCCGGACCGCCTCGGTGAGCTGGCCGCCCTCGTCGTAGCCGACGTAGCCGGGCGGCGCGCCGACCAGGCGCGACACGGAGTGCTTCTCCATGTACTCGGACATGTCGATGCGGATCATCGCGTCGTGCGTGTCGAACATGAACTCCGCCAGCGCGCGTGCGAGCTCGGTCTTGCCGACGCCCGTCGGACCGAGGAAGAGGAACGTGCCGATCGGGCGATCGGGATCCTGCAGGCCGGCGCGCGAGCGGCGCAGCGCGTTCGCCACAGCCTCGACGGCCTCGTCCTGGCCGATGACGCGCCGGTGCAGGCGGTCCTCCATATGGACGAGCTTCTCGACCTCGCCTTCGAGCATCCGGCTGACCGGGATGTTCGTCCAGCGTGCGACGACGTCGGCGATGTCCTCCGGGGTGACCTCCTCCTTGAGGAACCCACCGTTCGCGTCCGACCGCTCCTCGGCGGTCGCCAACGCCCGCCGCAGCTCGGGGATCTCCCCGTAGCGCAGCTCGGCGGCGCGCTGCAGGTCGGACTCGCGCTCGGCGCGCTCGGCCTCGCGGTGCGCGGCCTCGAGCTTCTCCTTCAGCGTCCGGACGGCAGTGATCTGCGCCTTCTCGTGCTGCCACTGCGCCTTCATCCCGGAGCTGCGTTCGCGCAGCTCGGCGAGCTCGCGCTCAAGCGCCGTGCGCCGCGTCTTGGACGCCTCGTCCTTCTCCTTGCCCAGCGACGTCAGCTCGATCTCGAGCTGCATCGCGCGGCGCTCGAGCTGCTCGATCTCCTCGGGCATCGAGTCGATCTCGATCCGCAGCCGCGAGGCGGCCTCGTCGATGAGGTCGATCGCCTTGTCGGGGAGGAAGCGATCGGCGATGTAGCGCTGGCTGAGCGTTGCGGCGGCGATCGTCGCGGCGTCCTGGATGCGCACGCCGTGGTGGACCTCGTAGCGCTCCTTCAGCCCGCGCAGGATCGCGATCGTGTCTTCGACGGACGGCTCGCCGACCATGACGGGCTGAAAGCGTCGCTCCAGCGCCGCGTCCTTCTCGATGTGCTTGCGGTACTCGTCGAGCGTCGTCGCGCCGACGGCACGAAGCTCGCCGCGCGCGAGCATCGGCTTGAGCAGGTTCGCGGCGTCGACCGCGCCCTCGGCCGCGCCCGCGCCGACGATCGTGTGCAGCTCGTCGAGAAACAGGACGATCTGGCCGCGCGCCTCGGAGACCTCCTTGAGTACGGCCTTCAGCCGCTCCTCGAAGTCGCCGCGGTACTTCGACCCGGCGAGCAGCGCGCCGATGTCGAGCGCGACGACGCGGCGGTCGCGCAGCGACTCGGGGATGTCGCCTTCGATGATGCGCTGGGCGAGACCTTCGACGATCGCGGTCTTGCCGACGCCGGGCTCGCCGATGAGGACCGGGTTGTTCTTCGTGCGCCGGCTGAGGACCTGGATAACGCGGCGGATCTCCTCGTCGCGGCCGATGACCGGGTCGAGCAGACCGTCGCGCGCGGCGTCGGTGAGGTCGCGGCCGAACTTCTCCAGCGCCTGGAACTTGTCCTCGGGCGTCTGGTCGGTGACGCGGTGCGAGCCGCGGACGTCGGCCAGCGCCTGCAGCAGCCGCTCGCGCGTCGCGCCGACGGCGCGCAGCGCCTTGCCGGCCGGGCCGTCGTCCTTCGCGAGCGCGAGCAGCAGGTGCTCGACGGAGACGTAGTCGTCCTTGAGCTGGCGCATCTCGCGCTCGGCTGCTCTGAGCACCGACATCAGCTCGGCCGAGGTGGTCGGCTCGGCCTCGTTCGTCAGCGTCGCAAGCGCGTCGATCGCACCGTTGACGTCGGAGCGCAGGACGTCGGGCGAGGCACCCAGCTTGCGCAGGACGGGCGCGACGAGGCCGCCGTCGCTCTCCTCGAGGAGCACTGCCAGCAGGTGTTCGGCGGAGACCTGCGCGTGGCGCCGGCTACGAGCCAGCTCGAGCGCCGCCTGCAGGGCCTCCCGGGTCTTGATCGTGAAGCGGTCAGCGTGCATGGATCTGAGTGTAGACGACTCAGATTTTATTGGTCAAGGTTGCTTGGGAACGGGCCGATCGGGCGCCGATCTGCTCAACGATCGTCGGCCCGCGAGCGGCGGCACGTTCACCTCCCGCCGCCGGACGCGGACCGGGCACGGTCTACGTCGCAGGCGGCCGGCCCTCACCGCACGCCGTGGCCATTGCCAGCGCCGTGCAGACCTCGTTCATGCGCGGGGCGGAGAGCCGCGTGATGCGCTCGACGCACAGCGCGACCCGGATCACCGTGACGTTGTCCAGTGTCAGGCAGCAGGCGGCAGGCATGCCGTCGGCCCGTCCCAGCATCACCTCGGTCGGGATGTCACGGATGGTGCGCGTGGCGGGGACGGCGAGCACCTGATTGAGCACCGGTATCGCCTCGTCGCGCGTGAGAATGAGGTAGGGCCGCCGGCCTCGCCCCGGGCGTTCGTGCCACCAGACCTCACCTCGTCTCACCAGGGCTCGTGTCCTGCCGCGCGCTCCTCGGCGTCCAGCCTGGCGAGCAGCTCGTCGTTGGCGGCGTCCACATCGGCCGCGAGGTCGCCCCACTCATCCGGCTCTGCTTGTGGCATCCGACGATATCCCTCCGCGATGCGCTCGCCGACGGCGGCGGACGTGCTCTGCTCGAGACCGACGACCACGAACTCGCGGATGAGCGCCGACCTCGACATCGCCCGGCGCCCGGCGAGCGCATCCAGCGACTCGACGAGCTCTTGGGTCAGCTGCACCATGGTCTGCGTGCGGGCCATAGCCCTACCGTAGCCGTAGCACTATGGTCCGGGTCGTTTCGGTCAGTCGATGCGGTGGATCGGGATCGTGTAGGGGCGGATGTCCTGGGCGCGGACGAGCGCCGATCCCTTCGCCGCCTCGTAGCGGACGATCTCCGCTTTCACTTGCTCGCGGCGGCCCTCGAGCGCGGCGATCTCAGCTTCGAGCTCGGCCCGGCGGCGCTCCAGCGCGGCGACGCGCCGGCGCGTGCGCTCGAGCTGCTCCTCGAGTTCGAGGACCTTCTCGACGCCGGCCAAGTTCAGCCCCAGCTCGGCCGTCATCTGCTGGATGCGGCGCAGCTTCTCGACATCCTCGTGCGAGTACAGCCGCGTCCCCTTCGGCGAGCGCTTGGGCTCGATGAGACCGCGCTGCTCGTACATCCGCAGCGTCTGCGGGTGCATCTCGGCGAGCTCGGCCGCGACCGAGATCATGAAGACGCCGCGGTCCGACGAGACCTCGATGCGTGTGGTCGTCGTGCGGCGTCGTGCGGTCATGGCGTGAAGAGCCTCTCACGCGGGTTGCCATTAAGCACCTTCGCCAGCCCGTCGACGGCGGCCTCCTGCTCGTCGGTCAGCCTGTCGGGCAGGTCGAGCACGAAGCGGTAGTGGATGTCGCCGCGGCCGGGCTTGCCGAAGCGCTTGGGTCCCAGGCCGCGCAACCGCTGGACCGTGCCCGACCGGGTGCCCGGCGGCACCTTCAGCGTCTTGCGGCCGTCCAGCGTCGGGACCTCGATGTTCGCGCCGCGCAGCGCCTCGGGGATCGTCAGCGGCACCTCGACCTCGACGTTCTCGCCCTTGCGCGCGAAGACCGGCGACTCCTGGACGTGCGTCACGACGAAGAGGTCGCCGCTCGGGCCGCCGTCGCGTCCCGGCTCGCCCTTTCCTGCAAGCCGGATCCGGCTTCCCTCGCGCGCGCCCGCGGGCACGTTGACGCGGTAGCGCTTGACCGTCCGCCTGCGACCCTCGCCCTGGCACGTCGGGCAGAGCTGCTCGATGACCGTGCCGGCGCCGCCGCACTGCGAGCACGGCTGGGAGATCGAGAACAGTCCCTGGCCCTCGGACTCGATCCCGCGACCCTGGCAGCGCGGGCAGACCTTCGGCGCGGTCCCCGGCTTCGCTCCCGTTCCGGCGCAGGTGCCGCAGCGCTCGAACGTCGGGACGGAGATCGGGACCTCCGCGCCCTTGATGGCCTGCTCGAAGCCGATCGAGATCTCCGCCTCGAGATCTCGGCCGCGCTCGGCGCGGGAGCGCGGCGGGGCACCCGCGCCGGGGCCGCGGCCACGCGTGGCCTGGCCGAAGAGGTCCGACAGGATGTCGCCGAAGCCGCCGGTGTCAAAGCCCGGCTGGCCGCTGCCGCCGCGCCCCGCCTGCGAGAACGGGTTCAGCAGCGCGCGGTCGTAGTCCTTGCGCTTCTCGGCGTCGCCGAGGACGTCATGCGCCTGGGAGATCTGCTTGAAGCGCTCCTCGGCCTTCGCGTCGCCCGGGTTCTTGTCCGGGTGGTACTGGCGCGCGAGCTTGCGATAGGCCTTCTTGATCTCGTCCTGCGTGGCCTTGCGCCCGACGCCGAGCACCTTGTAGTGGTCCTGAGGAGGCATCGGCTCAGCTCGCCACGATCACCCGGGCGGGGCGCAGGATCGCCTCGTTGAGGCGATAGCCCGACTGCAGCACGGCCGCGACTGTGCCGGGCTCCGCGCCGTCGAACGGCTGCTGCGCGACGGCCTCGTGCTGCGACGGGTCGAACGGCTCGCCGATCGGGCTGTAGCCCTGGATGCCGGTGCGCCCGAGCGCCGCCGACAGCTCCGCCGTCACGAGCCGGATGCCCGCCGACAGGTGATGCTCGGGGTCGGACGTCTCGACGGCCTGCAGCGCGAGCTCGAGGTTGTCGAGCGCCGGCAGCAGCTCGCGCGCGAGCTTGCCGATCCCGCGCGCCTCCGCCGCGCGGACCTCGCGCGTCATCCGCTTGCGGTAGTTGTCGAAGTCCGCCTGCGTGCGCTGGGCGAGCTGAAGGTACGCGTCGGCCTTGCCCGCCCGCTCGAGCAGGTCCGCCTCGTCGACGGGCTCGACGACGCCCTCGCCCGCGGGCTCGGCGTCGGGGCCTCCCGCCACCGGATCCGCGGCTTCGGCAACGACGCGCTCGGCGTCGGGCGCCATCGCGTCCTGCGCCGGCGCCGTGGCGTCCTCGTCGCGGGGCGACGGCGCCGCCCCTTCGGGCGCCGCCGCTTCGCGCTCCGCGTCCACCTCCTGCTCCGGGGCGGACACGGGCTAGCGCCCCTCGTCGACCGTCTCGGCGGGCTCGTCCACGACCTCGGCGTCGACGACGTCGTCGTCGGACGACGCGCTCGCCTCGTCCGGGCCGGCACCGTTGCCGCCCGACGCCGCCTGCTGCGCCGAGGCCTTCTCGTACATCGCCTCGGAGATCTTGTGGAACGCCGTCTGCAGCGCCTCGGCCTTCGCGTTGAGCTCGGCCGGGTCCTCGGATGTCAGCGAGTCGCGCAGGTCCTTGATCAGGCCCTCGATCTCGGTCTTCTGCGACTCGTCCATGTTGTCGGCGAGATCCTTGACCTGGCGCTCGGCCTGGTACGCGGCGTTCTCGGCGTTGTTGCGCGCCTCGGCGAGCTCCCGCGCGCGGCGGTCGTCGTCGGCGTGCGACTCGGCGTCGGACACCATCCGCTTGATCTCGTCGTCAGACAGCCCGGAGCCGGACTTGATCTCGATCTTCTGCTCTTTGCCCGTGCCGAGGTCCTTCGCCCTGACGTTGACGATGCCGTTGGCGTCGATGTCGAAGCCGACCTCGATCTGCGGGATGCCGCGCGGTGCCGGTGGGATGCCGGTGAGCTGGAACTTGCCGAGCGACTTGTTGTACATCGCCATCTCGCGCTCGCCCTGAAGGACGTGGATCTCGACCGAGGGCTGGTTGTCCTCGGCGGTCGAGAACACCTCGCTCTTGTGGGTCGGGATCGTCGTGTTGCGCTCGATGAGCTTCGTCATGACGCCGCCCTTGGTCTCGATGCCGAGCGTCAGCGGCGTGACGTCGAGCAACAGGACGTCCTTGACGTCGCCGGCGAGCACGCCGGCCTGGATCGCGGCGCCGATGGCGACGACCTCGTCCGGGTTGACGCCGCGGTGCGGCTCCTGGCCCGTGAGCTCCTTGACCTTCTCCTGCACGGCGGGCATGCGCGTCATGCCGCCGACGAGGACGACGTGGTCGATCTTGCCGGCGCCCTTGTCCTTGGCGTCGTCGAGCGCCTGGCGCACGGGGGCGACCACGCGGTTGAGCAGGTCGGCGGTGAGCTCGTTGAGCTTCGCCCGCGTCATGCGGACGTCGAGGTGCTTCGGGCCGCTCGTGTCGGCGGTGATGAACGGCAGGTTGATCTGCGACTCCTGCGCCGTCGAGAGCTCGATCTTCGCCTTCTCGGCGGCCTCGTACAGGCGCTGCAGCGCCATCGGGTCGTTCTTGAGGTCGATGCCCTGGTCGCGCTTGAACTCCGACGCGAGCCAGTCGACGAGCGCCTTGTCGAAGTTGTCGCCGCCGAGGTGGTTGTCACCGGCGGTCGACTTGACCTCGAAGACGCCGTCGCCGATCTCGAGCACGGACACGTCGAACGTGCCGCCGCCGAGGTCGAAGACGAGGATCGTCTGATCGGTCTCCTTGTCCAGGCCGTACGCGAGCGACGCCGCGGTCGGCTCGTTGATGATCCGCTTGACCTCGAGGCCCGCGACCTTGCCGGCGTCCTTGGTCGCCTGGCGCTGGTCGTCGTTGAAGTACGCCGGCACGGTGATGACGGCGCCGTCGACGGTCTCGCCGAGGTAGGCCTCCGCGTCGGCCTTGAGCTTCTGCAGGATCATGGCGCTGATCTCGGGCGGGGAATGCTGCTTGCCACCCGCGTCGATGCGCGCGTCGCCGCCGGGGCCGGAGACGACCTTGTACGGGACGATCGACTCCTCCTCATGCACCTCGGCCTCCTTGCGGCCCATGAAGCGCTTGACGGAGAAGATCGTGTTCTGCGGGTTCGTCACGGCCTGGCGCTTGGCGACGGTGCCGACGAGGCGCTCGCCCGACTGCGCGAACGCGACGACCGAAGGGGTCGTGCGACCGCCCTCGGAGTTCTCGATGACCGTGGGCTCGCCGCCTTCCAGCACGGCCATGCAGGAGTTGGTGGTGCCGAGGTCGATACCGATGGTCTTGCCCATGTGGGGTGAGGCTCCTTCCGGAATGCGTACTAAGAAATCTGCGTCGCAGTGTAGTAGATCGCGAACGCGGGCCGGAAGGGCTGGCGGTGGTACGCCTGCCGTCAGCGGCGCGGTAGGCCGCGCACGTGCAGCAGCGCGCTGGTGCCGCGAGCCTGTCCGCTCAAGGAGCCGGGCGTCACGACGACGCGGTAGATCGCGGCGGTCCTGCGCGCGCCGATCGTCACGCGGTACCGGGCGCGAGTAGCGGCACCGGGGGGTCGCAGGTGTACCCGCCGCAGCGTCACGAAACGACCGCGCTTGCGGCGCTGCAGCGAGGCGCGCGCGCCGCTCTGCTCGGGCGTGACGCTCCCGCTGAAGCGCACTCGGCGACCGCTCACGCGTCTCGCGCCGATCGTGACGCGCATCATCGGGCGGACCGTGCGCGCGACGCTCGTCACGGGCGGGACGGTCTGCGCGACGACGCGCAGGCGAGCGCTGAGCAGCAGGGGCGAGACCGTGAAGCGGTAGGACCCGTCGCGGCCTGACGTCCTGCGTACGATCGCGTGAAACGGGCCCGTGAAGGGGAAGGTCTGGCGCTCGAGGACGAGTGGGACGCGGCCCGCGCCGGCGCTCGTCGCGTTGCCGGCGACGACGACGGTGCCCTCGTACGGGACGCGGTTGGCTTGCAGGGCGAAGGTCAGCAGCGCGGGCGCGCGCGGCGACGTGAACTCGCGGCGCGCACCCCTCGCGGTCCCGGCGGGGCTCGTCGCCACGACGCGGTAGCTGTAGCGCGTGTTCGGCACGAGCGTGAGGCTTGCCGCCACCGGCACCGCACCGCTGCCCGCACCGGCCGCGACGTAGGCCGTGTGCTTGTTCAGGCTCGTACCGGTTCCCCAGTCGAAGCGATAGCGGGTCGCCGTCGCGCGGGGATCGACGGAACCCGTCACCGTGACGCCGCGCGGGCCGAGGTCGGCGACCGGCCCGGTCGTGGCGAGCGGCGCCGCAGGGCGCGGGGGCGTCGTGGTGCGCAGGGTCCGGTTGGCGCTGCGCCCGATGCCGGCGGCGTTGGTCGCCACGATGCGGAAGCTGTAGGTCGTGGCGGATGTCAGGCCGGTCAGCGCGGCGCTGACGGCGACGGGTGTGAGCGCCTCGCCGGCGTCGAGCGTCGGCGTCTTCAGGCCGTAGGAGGTCGTCGTCCCGTACTCCACGTACCACGTCGTCGGCGAGCCGTTGGCGTCGACCGAGCCGGGCACCGTCGCCGAGGTGAGCGCGACGTTCGTCGCCGCGCTCGTCGTCGCGATCGGCGGCAGCGGGTTGGGCGTCTGGGCGGACGCGGGCACGACGACCGCCGCGGCGACGAGGAGGACGAGGGCGACAAGGCGATGCATCGGTGCCAGGCGCAAGATAGTCACCAACCCGCTCGGTGCCGCCCGCGTCTCATCGAACCCTCATCCGCGGCCGGGCCGCGGCCCGGCGGCTCAGACCAGGTCGGCGACGGCGACCGTGAGCGCCACGGCGATCGCGCTGAGGGTGTCGCCGACGCCGACGCGCTCGACGTACTCGTAGCGCGAGCCCGACGGCTCGCGATGCACGACGATCTCGCGCCGCTTCACCTCAAGGACCCAGTACTCCGGGATCCCGGCGGTCGCGTAGATGCGGGCCTTCGGGCCGAGGTCCATCCGCAGCGACGTGTTCCCCATCTCGGCGACCAGCAGCGCGCCGGTGGGGTGGCGGTCGATCGGGGTCTTCGGCACGATCGCGAAGTCGGGCTCGGGGAGACTGATCCGGCTGCCGACGTCGAGCGGCCCCTGGACGCTCAGTTCGAGGCCTGCGGCAGCTGCCACCGGTGCGCCCAGCATCATGAGCTGCCGCAGCGCGTAGGCGTGCGGCGGACCCTGCGGGCTCATCTCGACGAGCACTCCGTCGAGCAGCTCGATGCGGGAGCTCTCCTCGAGGATGCCGGCCTGCACCATGGCGTCCACGTCGGCGACGGTGAGCGCGTGTACCGGGAACGCGGCATCGACGCTTGTGACCATGCCCCACATGCTAACCCGCACTCAGCGGGCTGATCGCCGCGCGAACGCACGCGCCGATCCCGGGTTCGACAGGTCGGGTTTCATGCCGGACACGTTGAACACCGAGGTGTGTCCGATCAACACGCGTTCGTGACGATTCTGCGCAGATCGGTGCCCATCTCCGCGGTGCGAGTGCGAGCGTCGACGGCAGATCGCTCTAGGGTTGCGCCGTGAGCGCGCGCGAGCCAGGGGAGATGTTGCGGGGCGCCATCGTCGGCCTCGGCATGATGGGCCGCCACCATGCGCGGCTGCTGCAGGCCACGCCTTCGGTCGCGTTCGCCGGCGCCGTCGACCCCGGCGGCGACCGCTATGGCGCCGTCCGCGTCCCCGACGACGTCTACGCTTCGATCCACGAGCTGCTCGAACACGGCAAGCCTGACTTCGCGATCGTCGCGGTACCGACCGACGAGCACCTGGCCGTCGCGCGGACGCTCGCCGCGGCCGGCGTGCACATGCTCGTCGAGAAGCCGCTCGCCGGCACCGTCGCCGAGGCCAAGGAGATCATCGCCGCGTGCGAGCTCGCCGGCGTGCGCGCCGCGGTCGGCCACGTCGAGCGCTTCAACCCCGCGCTCATGGAGCTGCGCAAGCGCACCGAGGACGGCCAGGTCGGCGAGATCTTCCTCATCGGCACCGAGCGCTGCGGACCCTTCCCCGACCGCGTCACGGACGTCGGCGTCGTCAAGGACCTCGCGACGCACGACCTCGACCTCGTCGGCTGGCTCGGCAAGTCGCCGATCGACGTGGTCGCGGCGCAGACCGCCTACCGGACGGGCCGCGCGCACGAGGATCTCCTGCTCGCCACGGGCCGGCTTGCGTCAGGGCTCGCATTCAGCATCACCGTCGACTGGCTGACGCCTACGAAGATCCGCCGCATGCGCATCCTCGGCGACCGCGGCATGCTGGTCGCCGACACGCTCACCTCCGACCTCGTCTTCCACGAGAACGGCCGGGTGACGTCGGAGTGGGACTCGACGCAGGCCCTGCGCGGCGTCGCCGAGGGCAACTCGACGCGCTACGCGCTCAACCGCCGCGAGCCGCTGCTCGTCGAGCTCGAGGCGTTCTGCGACTTCGTCCGCGGCGACGCGTCGTCGCCCGCCGTGACGCTCGCGGAGGGGCTGCAGACCGTCCGCTGCGCCGAGCAGGTGCTCGAGAGCGCGCGGACCCTGCAGACGGTCCGCGTGTGAAGGTCGTCGTCGTCGCGCTGGGCAAGATGGGCCTGCCGCTGGCGACCTACATCGCGCGCGCGGGCCATGACGTCGTCGGCTGCGACATCGACGCCGCCGCGGTCGCGGCGGTGAACGCGGGGCTGGCGCCGTTTCCCGGCGAGGCCGGCCTCGACGAGGCGGTCGCGGAGCTCGTCGGGGCGGGGCGCCTGCGGGCGACGACGGACACGACCGCTGCCGTCGCCGACGGGCCGGACCTCGTCGTCGCCGTGGCGCCGCTGTACGTCGACGAACACGCGCGTCCGGACTGGCGCAGCGTCGACGCGGTCTGCGAGGCGATCGCGGCGGGGCTGCGGCCCGGCACCGTGGTCAGCCTCGAGACGACGGTGCCCGTCGGGACCACGCGCTGGCGCTTCGCAGCGGGCCTCGAGGTGGGCAGCGGCTTGCGCGCCGGGAACGACTTCGACGTCGTCTTCAGCCCCGAGCGCGTGTCGACGGGCCGGGCGTTCCGCGACCTCGACACGTATCCGAAGCTCGTCGGCGGCCTGGACCCCGAGGGCGAGCGGCGCGGCGCGGCGCTGTATGCGCAGTTCATCTCCGCCGAGGTCCGGACGATGGGCTCGGCCGAGGCCGCAGAGCTCACGAAGCTCGCCGAGACGACCTACCGCGACCTCAACATCGCGTTCGCGAACGAGCTCGCGGGCTACGCGGACCGGCTCGGTCTCGACGTCGACCGGGTCATCGACGCCGCGAACAGCCAGCCCTACAGCCACGTCCACCGGCCGGGCGTCGCGGTGGGCGGGCACTGCATCCCGGTCTATCCGCACTTCCTGCTCGCCGGCGACCCCGCCTCGCGTCTCCCGCGGCTCGCGCGCGAGGTCAACGACGCGATGCCCGCCTACGCCGTCGGGATGCTCGCCAAGCGGCTGGGCTCGCTGGAAGGCCGCACGATCCTCATCCTCGGCGTCGCCTATCGCGGCGGCGTCAAGGAGACGGCGTTCTCCGGGGCGGCGGCGCTGCGCGACGAGCTGCGCGCCCGGGGCGCTCGCCCCGTCGCGAGCGATCCGATGTACTCGGCCGCCGAGCTCGAGGCGGCCGGCTATGAGCCGTGGGCATCCGGCGGGGCCGCCGATGGCGCGATCGTCCAAGCCGACCACGCGGAGTACCGCACGCTCGACGTCGCGCAGCTCGGCGGCGCGACGTTCGTGGTCGACGGCCGCGGGGTGCTCGACGGCGACGCGCTCGCGGCGGCCGGCGTGCGCGTGCTGCGTATCGGCCGCCCGTCGGACTAATCTGCGCGCGGTCATGACCGACCTCACGATCTACGAGAAGAACACATGCTCGACGTGCCGCAAGCTGTCCGCGCTGCTGGCGGAGCGTGGCATCGAGGCCGAGCGGATCCAGTACCACGTCGAGGGCATCGACGAGGCCACGATCCGAGACCTGCTGCGCAAGGCCGGCATCGGCCCGCGCGACGCGCTGCGGGTGCGCGAGCCGCTCGTCGCCGAGCTCGGCCTGCTCGACGCCGAGCGGGCGACCGATGACGAGCTCATCGGATTGATGGCCGAGCATCCCGAACTGCTGCAGCGCCCCATCGTCGTGCGCGGCGACCGCGCCGTCCTCGCGCGTCCGGTCGAGCGCGTGCTCGAGCTGCTCGACAACCCGTAGCCTGCCGCGGCCCTGGATGTCGAATAGTGAGCGAATAGCGCTCACAACTCGACACGGTCGATGACGTGCGCGCGGCTGGAGCGCCGCGCTGTGGAGCTTGGGTGTCGCCACCCCGAGCTCCTTTAGACTCGCGAACGGAATGGTCGTCAGCCTCCCGGTCGACGTGCGGCGGGCGCGGCGCGAGGACTTCGCGCCGCTCGCGGCGATGCTCGCGCGGGCCTTCTACGACGACCCGGTCACGTCGTGGTTCTATCCGAACCCCGAGCGCCGCCTCGTCCGCGCGCGGCGCTTCTTCGGGATCCGGCTGCGCCAGCTCGCCGCCCAGAACCTCATCTTCACGACGCCCGCGCACTCCGGCGCCGCGCTGTGGACGCTGCCGGGCCGCTGGCGGGAGGACCTCGGGCAGTCGCTCATGCTGCTGCCGATGCTGCCGGTCCTGCTGCCGCGGATCGTGCGCTCGACGCGCGCGGTGCGGGAGATCGAGCGCCGGCACCCGAGCGCGCCGCACTACTACCTGTCCGTGCTCGGCACCGACCCAGACCAACAGGGCGGAGGGGTTGGCTCCGCCCTGCTGGGTCCGGTTCTAGATCGCTGCGACTGCGACGGGGTCGCTGCCTACCTCGAGTCCTCCAAGGAGAGCAACGTCGACTTCTACGTCCGGCACGGGTTCAGCGTGACCGACCGCATCGACCTGCCCGACGGGCCGCCGCTGTGGTTCATGTGGAGGGAACCAGGCCCCCGCCACCGAGGATGCCGCCAAGCAGCGAGTTGATCAGGCCGGTCACGGTGCCGATGATGCCGGAGACCGGGCTGGTGGCGCTGCCGCCGCCCGTGCCGCCGCCGAGGACGCCGCCGAGCAGGTTGCTGATGAGGCTGCCGATGTCGCCGGCGCCCGGGACGGAGCCCGTGCCGCCGCCGACGATGCCGCCCAGCAGGCCGCCGAGCATGCCGCCGGCCGCTCCGCCGCCGCTGCCGGTGCCGCCGCCGATCGGCAGCGCGCCGATGATCGTGTTGATGAGGCCCGTGACCGTCGCGAGGACGCTCGGGATGAGGTTGCCGACCATGCCGGTGACCTGCGAGAGGATCGTGCCGATCGGCGCCTGAACGTCAACGGGCAGCATCGGGAGGAAGCCCTGGACCATCACCAGCGCGCTCTCGATGGCGGCCATCGCGGCCGCGAGGCTCTGGGTGACCAGACCGGTGATCGTCGCGGGCAGCGTGCCGACGTTCAGCGCGTTGTCGAGGTTGACGACCTCGGTCGCATCGCCCGCGCCGAGCGCGGCGATGACGGCTGCGAGCGTCGGCTGGACGGATGCCGGGACATCGGCGAGCAGCGAGGTCATCATCTGCAGGACCTGCTCCTTGCCGGCGATCGTCGGCTGGATGGCGCCGGCGATCTGGTTCTGAGCGGTCCCGTCGGCGACGAGCGCCGTCAGGGTCTCCAGCAGCGCGTCGTACTGCGTGCCGGCGATCGTCAGCGCCTGCGCGGCGGTGTTGGCCGTGGCGCCCGTCGTCGCCGAGCGGCCCATCCTGCGAGCGACGCGAGCGGCGTTGGCGGTCTGCGAGCGTGCAAGCTTGAGCTGTCGCTTGGCGACCGTGCTCTGATCGGAGCGGACGGCGCGCTTCAGCGCCTTGACCGACTTCTTGGCGTTCGCGACGCTCTTCTCGACGGTCGAGATGGACGTCTTGGCCTTGGCGGGTGCGGCGGAAGCCGTGGCGGGAACGGCTGCGACGGCTGCGACGGTCGCCATGACAGCGACGGAACGACGGAGATGCGACATGTGGGTTGTGCCCCCTTCGGCAACTGGGCGACCTCGTAGAGGCCCCTGGTTTTGCGCCCCCGTCTCGCGACGGGTTTGCCTTTTCGTTTGTCTGACCCCTACCACGGCGTGACGCGGCAGTTGTGATGCGCTACTTGGAAAAGATTCTGAGCTGGCGCATTCCCGCTCGACTTCAGCCGCGACCGAGCAGGCGCGCAAGCAGCGACTCGACGCCGTCGAGGACCTGCTCGACGGGCGCGAGGACGTTGGCCGCCGGAGCTTGGGCGGCCTGAGCGGGAGCCGCGGTCGCGGCGGCGGGCAGCGGCGCGAGGCCGAGCGAGGCGAGCACGCGATTGATCGACGTCTGCAGCGGCCCGAGCGTGCGGTCGAGCAGACCGGTCGCCAGGGCGAGCGCCTCCTGCGTGCCGTCCGTGGCGATCGCGGTCGCGTCGGCGAGCACCTGCTTGACCTGGTCGCCCAGGTTGCCGAGCTTGGCAACCGCCTTCTTGGCGGGCGTCTGCGTGACGGCTTGCGGCGCGGCGGGTGGAGGCGGTGGTGGCGTCGTCGCGACGGCGGGCGTCGGGGCGGCCTGCACGACGGGCGCCGGCGGCAGCAGCGCGGGCGCGTCGCGCTGGCGCTTCGTCGTCGCGGACGAGCCTGCGCTCGAGGTCGCGGTGCTCGTGCGCACGCGGCTCGGGCGAGCGGTCGCGGTCGTCCGCGCGCGCCGTGCCGCGGTCGCCGCGAGCGCGGCTGCGCGCAGCGCGAGGGCGTCCGAGCGGGTGGAGCTCGCGCGAGCCGTCTGCGCCGCGGGTGCCGAGCGGGCCGGCTCGGCGGCATGCTTGATCTCCACGGCGGCGGTCCCGGTCGTCGCGACGGCAGCAGCGACGGCGAGGCCCTTCGCCGCGAGCGGCAGGCCGGCCCAGATGCCGCTGCCGCTGGCCGCGGTTCCGCCGCCCGCGGTGAGCAGCGCGCCGCCGCTCACGCCGCCGGCGCCGAGGCCGAGCGCGCCGAGAACGGCCGCGCCGGACATCCACGGAGCGAGCAGGTGCAGGTCGGCGCGGCGGCTGCCGATCGACCGCTGGAAGCTCTGGCAGTCGTTGCAGGAGCGCAGGTGGGCGCGGATCCCGCGCGCGCGCAGGCTGCGGCGGTCGCCGTCGGAGATCGAGTGGCGCACGCTGACGCATTCGGTCGCGCGGCCGTCGGCGGCGGCGTGCAGCGCGTTGCGGGCATCGAACACGGCGCGCCGGGCGGCGTCGTTCGTGAGGCCCAGCGCCGCACCGATCTCGTCGTAGCTGAGGCCGTTGAGCTCGCGCATGACGAGCGCGCCGCGCTGGCGCTCGGGCAGCGTCTGGAGGTCGTCGACGAGCTGGGCCAGGCGCCCGCGCTGCTCGGCGTCGACCTCGGGGCCGGGGACGGTCGGCTCGAACTCGGGCGCGAGCTCGGTCTGCGGACGACGCCGGCGCATGATCGTGATCGCCTCGTTGTGAGCGATCTTGTAGAGCCACGGGCGCAGCGGAAGCGACGTGTCGCGGCCGGGCAGCGCGCGGAAGGCGTTCTCGAGCGCGTTCTGGGTCGCGTCGCGCGCGTCTTCGGCGTCGCGCAGGATCGAGCGGGTGTAGCCGAGCAGCGGGCCGTAGTAGCGCTCGTAGAGCGTGGTGAAGGCGGCGTCGTTGCCGCGCGCGGCGCGACCGGCGAGGGCCTCGTCGCCCAACCGTGACCAAGGCGCGACGCGCGTCGGACGAGGCTCGAGGGTTGCCGTGGCGGGCATCTTGCGTGTCGTATCGGCAAACAGTCACGATCAATTGAGCTAACCCGAAGAATCGCTACCACTCGTAGTCTTGGCACGGTGACGACGTTCGCGAGCATCGCCTCGTTCTTCGACGCGATCGGGTCGTTCTTCGACAGCCTGTCGAAGGTCGGATGGGGCTCGCTGCTGCTCGGCGCGACGGCGTTCGTCATCTACCTCACGCTGCGCTCGCGCGCGTTCTTTCATGCGCTGCGGGCCGCCTACCCGTCCGAGCCGATCGCGTTTCGGCGCATCTGGGGGGCGTACATCGCCGCCTACGGCTTCAACAACGTCATCCCGGCGCGCGGCGGCGACATCATCAAGCTGTTTCTCGTCAAGCAGTCGATCCCGCATGCGACGTACCCGGCGGTCGGCGCCGCGATCTGCGTGGAGGCGGTCTTCGACGCGATCATGGCCGTCTTCATCCTCGGCTTCGCGTTCACCCAGGGCGTGTTCCCCAAGCCGCCGGACTTCGCGAAGCTCGACGCGTTCGACCTGTCGTTTCTCGCCTCGCACCCGAAGTTCACGCTGTTTCTCATGACGGCGCTCGCGGTGCTCGCGCTCGTCGCGTTCGCCGTGCTGTCGCAGCGGGTGAAGGCGTTCTGGGCGCGGGTGCGCCAGGGGCTGACGATCCTCACCGACCGGCGGCGCTATCTGCGCGAGGTGTTCGCATGGCAGCTCGGCGGGTGGTGCTTTCGCTTCGCGGCGTTCTGGTTTCTGCTCGACGCGTTCAACGTCGGCGGGTCGGTGCGCAACGTCCTGCTCGTGCTGGGCGTCAACGCGGTTGCGGCGGTCGTGCCGTTCACGCCCGGCGGGGCGGGCGTGCAGCAGGCGCTGCTCGTGAAGGTCTTCGCGGGGGCGGCCGCTGGCGCGACTGTCGCCGCGTACTCGGTCGGCCAGCAGATCGTCATCGCGGTGACGACGCTCGGAGTCGGCTTCGTCGCGCTCGTGACGATCTTCCGGATCCGCTCGTTCAAGGAGGCCGTCCGGCTGGGCCGCGACGAGCGCGAGCGCGAGAAGGCGGCCGAGCGGGACCCCGGGGTCCGAGCGTCCGAGCCCTACTGAAGGCCCGAGCGCGCTTCGCGCACGAGGGCGACCGCCTCGGGGAAGACCGTCGCCATGACCGAGCGGATCTGCTCGGCCTGCTGCTCGGGCGTGCCCTGGATGTTGACGCGATTGATCGCCGCGACGGTCATATCGACCGCGAGCTTGATCGCGTTGTCCGCCCAAGCGAGCCCCTGCTGAGCCTGCATCTGCTCGAACGTTTCGGCCAGGCGACGCTGAAGCTCTTCCGGGTCGCCGAACAGTCCTCCGAAGCCTTCCATCGTTCAGGCATCGTAGCGGGGCGCCGCGGCGGGCCCCGCCGATCGTCGCCGGGACGCGCCGCGTCGAGGCCCACAGTCGCGCTCCGATGGGCCGGTGTCGTGAATCGCGGGTCCGTGCAGTGCATCGCGCGGGCTCGCAACCTGCACGCCCGCGTGCTCGGCGCTCGCAAGGCCGTCTCGGGCGGCAGGCGGGGTTGCACATGGCCGGCCCCGCGGCGAAGATGGGTCGCGTGCAGACGCGGATGACGATGGTGAAGCTCACCGCGCCGCTCGCGGTGCTCGCCGGGATCGGCGTGCTGGTGCTCGGGGGTCCGGCGCGGGGCCAGACGGGGGCGAGCATCGTCGCGAAGGACTTCGAGTTTCGTGCCGTCCCGGACGCTGCCGCCACCGTGACCGTCACGGCCGGCGGCACGGTGGGGTTCTCGAACAGCGGGGGAACCGGGGCGCCGCACAACGTGAGGTTCACGAGCGCGCAGCCGGCGTCGTGCGCGCAGTCCGTCGGCACCTCGTCGTTCAGCGTTCCTCCGCTGCCGAGCCCGGCGACCAGCGCGGCGTGGGAGGGCAAGTGCACCTTCACGACCGCCGGGTCGTATCCGTTCGTCTGCGAGGTGCACGCCGACATGACCGGCACGGTGACGGTCACCGGCGCCACGTCGCCGCCGCCACCATCTGCGTCGCCGCCGCCTCCCGGCCCGCCACCGCCCGTCTCACCGCCCCCGCCGCCGTCGCCCGCGACGACGGGTCCGGCGGCATCCCTTCTTCGGGTCAGCACCCCGCAGCGCGGCTTCACGGTGCGCGGATCGGTTCAGGTGCGCAGCGCCGGCTCACGCCTGCTGGCCCGCGCCTTCGCCCGCCGCGGCGCGGTCGGCGGAGGACGCAGCACGCTGCTCGTGCAGGTCGGCCGCCAGGCGCGCGCGTCGGTCGGCCCGGGCCGGGTCGCGCTCGCCGTTTCGCTCAGTGCCGCCGCGCGCCGCGCGCTGCGCCGCAGCGGCCGGCTCGCCATCACGTTCCGCCTCACGGTCGACCCGACGAGCGGCTCGACCACCACGGCGCGGCGCCTCGTCATCCTCCGCGCGCCGTATCCGCCGGCGCCGCGCGTGCCGTAGCCTCGCCGGCATGCCTGAGGTCGAGGGCGCGGGGGTCGCGCTGCACTACGACGAGCGCGGCGACGGCCGGCCGGTGCTGATCGTCCACGGCATCGCGTCGGACGCCGGCGCTTGGGCGCCGGCACTCGACGACCTCGCCGCCGCCGGGGCTCGTGCGATCGCCTACGACCGCCGCGGGTACGGCGCGAGCGGCGCTCCGGAGCCCTACGCGGCGACGACGATCCAGGAGCAGTCCGAGGACGCCGCCGCGGTCCTGATCGCGCTCGACGGAGCGCCGGCATTGCTCGTCGGCGAGGGGTTCGGCGCGCTCGTCGTGCTCGAGCTGCTCGTGCGCCGGCCGCAGCTGGCGAGCGCGGCGGTGCTCGCCGACCCGCCGCTCTTCGCGTTCGTGCCGTCGGCGACGGCGGCGCTCGCCGACGAGCGCTCGATGCTCGAGCAAGCGCTGCGCGACGGCGGGCCCGGCGAGGCGATCGACGCATGGCTCGGTGAAGACGCGAGCCCCGGTCGCCGCGAGCGCGCCCGCGCCGCACGGCTCGGCTTCTTCGCCGACTACGCCGGCCAGCTGAGCTGGTCGCCGTCGCGGCGCGAGCTGCGCGCGATCGAGGTGCCCGTGGCGATCGTCACCGGTCCCGGCTCGCCGGCGCACGTCGTCGCGGCCGCCGACGCCGCGGCCGCGCTGCTGAGCGACGTGCGCCGCAGCGCAGACGGCGACGTCATCGCCGCCGCGCGCCTGCTCGCCTGATCGTCGCGCCGGACCTCGACGACGGCCCGAACCGCCGAGGGCAGCGCGAGCAGAGAGCGGACGGGGTCTCAGACCTTGCGCGCGACGACCGCCACGGTCCCGCCTCGCCGCGCGAGTCCGAACAGCGCTTCGAGCACGATCGCCAATGGGACGAGCGGCAGCGCGAGCGCCGTCACGACGGCATCGCGGCTGCGCAGCGGAGCGTTGTGCTTGAGCGCGTGGTAGAGCCACGACGGCACGCGGGTGAAGCGGCTCACGAACGACACCCACAAGCCGAACGGGTTGTGCTCGGCGAGCGCGTGCTGGACGGACACGGGCTCCAGGCCGTGCGCGCGCAACAGCGCCTCCAGTCCCCGGACGGTGAAGTGCGTGCGATGGCGCGGGACGTCGAGGTGATACCAGCGCGCCCCGCCGACGCGCGCCTGCACGCTGGCGAGGTTCGGCACGCCGACGAGGAGCAGCCCACCAGTCCGCAGCCAGGGCACGATGACGTCGAGCTCGAGGCCGGGGTCGTCGACGTGCTCGAGTACGTGCCACAGCGTCGCCGCGTCGAGCGAGCCGGGCGGCACGTCCGCGTCGCGGATGGCGCCGTGGACGAGGTCGATCCCGAGCGCGCGCGCTCCGTCGACGCCGCGCTGCGACGGCTCGATGCCGTGGGCGTACCAGCCGGCCGCGCGCGCGTGGGCGACGAAGCGACCGCGACCCGCCCCGATGTCGAGCAGCCGGCCGGGCGTCGTCGCGCCCGCGCGCTCGAGGACGGCCAGCCGCCGGCGATCGAAGCGGCGCAGGATCGGCGCGACCGCGCGCGACAGGCGCGGCGCCCCGCCGCCGTAGGCGCCCGACTCGTGCGCCTCCGGCGGCACCGCGGCGAGCGTCACCGCCGTGCCGCAGGCGCGACAGCGCTCCAGCGCGTAGTCGCCGGACAGGGCGGGGTCCGATCCCGGCACGGTCCGCCACGGGGCGAGCGGCCCGCCGCACGCGGGGCAGGGGCGCACGGCGATCGCGCTCATCGGCCCGGCGGGCCCGTCGCTCACCCTCCGCGGTCGTGGAAGTAGAAGCCCGGCAGCGCCGCCCGGGTGATCTGCGACGTCATGTGATGGGCGAGCTCGAGGTCGCCCGTGCGCACCGCGATGTCGTCGAGCGTGATGATGCCCGTGAGCCGGTCGCCGTCGAGGATCGGCAGGCGGCGGATGCCGTGGCGGACCATGAGCTCCGCGGCCTCCTCGACGTCCATGCCCGGCTCGGCGGTCACGACGGGCGACGAGCCGTGGGCCGAGACCGGGTCGCCGGCGTCGCGCCCGTCGGTCAGGGCGCCGAGCGCCAGGTCGCGGTCGGTGACGAATCCGGCGAGCCCGCCGTCGTCGTCGAGCAGGACGACGGAGCCGACGTTGCGCTCGCGCATGAGCTCGGCGACCTGGCGGACGGTCGCCGAAGGCCGGGCGGTGACAACGCTCTCTGTCATCACGTCTCGAATTTCCACGGACGCAACATACACTTGCGCCGTGGCGACCACCGGGGACGAGACGCTTGCCGACGAGCAGCGCAGGCGCATCCCCGCCGCCGTCGCCGCGGTCGCCGCCGGGGTCCTGACGCTCTTCGGCGGCGCGGTGACCGCCACGGTGTTCAGCGACCGGCCGACGGTCCCCGTGCTCGACGCGCTCCGCGAGCATCTCGGCACCGAGTCCTCCGAGCCCGGCCTGAAGGCGCGGCAGGTGCTGTGGGTCGACGAGAACGCCGTCAAGCTCGTCGCGCTCGGCGTCCTGCTCGCGCTCGCCGCCGTCGCGATCGGGCTCGCGCTGTGGCACCTCTATCGCTCGATCAAGGCGCGGCGACCGGAGCTCCCGCGCGGGGTGTTCGTCGCGGTCGTGCTCGGCACCGCGCTGCTCAGCACGGCGAGCCTCGTGCAGGCGGTGGGGAGCGTCGTCGCCGCGTCCGCGTTCGCCGGTGCCGCCGATCAGAGCGCCGGCGCCGCGCGCGACGCGCAAGCCTCGCCGGCGGTTCTCGCCGCCGGCCTCATGCAGGTCGTCGGCGTCTTCGCGATCGCGATCGCGTTCGTCCTGCTCGCGCTGAACGGCATGCGCGTGGGCCTGCTCACCCGCTTCATGGGCGTGCTGGGCATGATCGTCGGCGCGCTGTTCATCATCCCGCTGGGGTCGTCGCTGCCGATCGTCCAGGCGTTCTGGCTCGTCGCGCTCGGCCTGCTGTTCCTCGGTCGCTGGCCTGCGGGCATGCCGCCGGCGTGGCTCACCGGCGACGCGCAGCCGTGGCCGACCCAGCAGGAGCTGCGCGAGGCGCGCCTCGGACGCCAAGGCGACAGCGCCGGCGAGGAGCGCGCTCCGCGCCGCATCGGTCGCCGCGAGCGCGCCGAGCCGCCCGAGACGCCGGCGCCGGAGCTGCCGGAACGCCGGCCGCACCCCTCGTCGAAGAAGAAGAAGCGCAAGCGCCGGTAAGCGGGGACGCGCCGCTCGGCACACCGACCCTCCTCGCAGGGTACGGTCCAGCGTATGACTTACGAGGAGGCGTGTGCAGGGCACTCGTGGGAGGTTCCCGAGCGCTACAACATCGCCGCGGACGTCTGCGACAAACACCCGCGGGACAAGCTCGCGATGATCCACGAGGACCCCGACGGCAACGTCCGGGAGCTGACATGGGGCGAGCTGCAGGACATGTCCAACCGCTTTGCGCTGGCGCTGCGCGAGCACGGGGTGCAGCGCGGCGATCGGGTCGCGATGCTGCTGCCGCCGACGCCCGAGACGGCGGCCGCGTTCTTCGGGACGTGGAAGTCGGGCGCGATCCTCCTGTCGATGTCCGTGCTCTACGGCGACGAGGGGATCGCGCACCGGCTCAACGACTCGCAGGCCGCGGTCGTCGTGACCAACGCGGCGAACCGCGATCGCGTCGAAGGCCTGGCCAAGGTCATCGAGATCGAGCCGGGCGCCCTCGCGGACGGGCCGACCGACTTCGAGCCGATCGACACCGCCGCCGACGACCCCGCTCAGCTCTACTACACGTCCGGCACGACGGGCCTCGCCAAGGGCATCCTGCATGCCCATCGCTACATCCTCGGCCACAACGAGTTCGTCTACTGCCACGACGTCCAGGACGGCGAGCGCTTCCACGGCATGGGCGAGTGGGCGTGGGCGGCGGGGATCTCTCCGCTCATCGGGCCGTGGCGCTACGGCGCGGTGCAGATCGTGCTCCAGCGCCGCGGCGGCTTTGACGCGCACCAGCAGCTCGCCTTCCTCAGCCGCCACCGCCCGACGAACGTCTTCGGCACGCCGACCGCGATCCGCTCGATGATGGCGATCGGCGACGCCGGCACGCGCTACCCGCAGGACTTCCGCATCGTGTGCTCCGCCGGCGAGCCGCTGAACCCCGAGGCGATCCGCTGGTTTCGCGAGCAGTACGGGGTGACCGTGCTCGACTACTACGGGTTGAGCGAGAGCTATCCGCTGTGCGGGAACTTCCCGTTCATGGCGGTGCGCGAGGGCTCGATGGGCCGGCCGCTGCCCGGCTGGGACGTGCAGATCCTCGATGAGGACGAGCGGCCGGTGGCCGTCGGCGAGCGCGGCGAGATCTGCCTGCGCGCGCGGTCGAACCCGCACTATCCGCTCGGCTACTGGAACAACGACGAGGCCGCGCGCGAGACGTTCGGCGGCGAGTGGTTTCACACGAAGGACGCCGCTTCGATCGACGAGGACGGCTACTTCTGGTACGAGGGCCGCGCCGACGACGTCATCATCTCGGCGGGCTTTCGGATCGGCCCGTTCGAGGTCGAGTCGACGTGTCTCGAGCATCCGGCCGTGGCCGAGGCGGCCGCGGTTGCCTGGCCCGACGAGCGGCGGGGCAACGTCGTCAAGGCGTTCGTCGTGCTCGCGGCGGGTTACGAAGGATCCGACGAGCTCGGCAAGGAGATCTCGCAGTTCGTGCGCGGGCACCTGTCGGCCTACGCGTACCCGCGGATCGTCGAGTTCGTCGACGACCTGCCCAAGACTCTGACGGGCAAGATCCGCCGCATCGAGCTGCGCGAGCGAAGCAAGGAGGAGGTCAAGTAATGGCCAGCACCGACCAGGCGTCCCACGACCGTCTCGCCGAGCGGCTCGAGGAGCTGCTGGCGGTAAAGACGTTCCCGCCGCCCGAGGACTTCGCGCGCGACGCGCTGCTCAACGACCCGGCGATCTACGAGCGCGCCGCCGCGGATCCGCTCGCGTGGTGGGAGGAGCAGGCGCGGGCGCTGCATTGGTTCAGCGAGTGGGACACGGTGCTGAACGACTCGAACGCGCCGTTCTACAAGTGGTTTCAGGGCGGCATGATCAACGCGTCGTACAACTGTCTTGACCGCCACATCGAGGCGGGGCTGGGCGACCGCGTCGCGTTGCACTGGCGCGGCGAGGAGGGCGACGAGCGCGACATCACGTACGCGCAGCTGCACGCGGACGTCATGCGCTTCGCGAACGCGCTGGGCGACTTGGGCATCTCGGAGGGCGACGTCGTCGGGATCTACCTGCCGATGATCCCCGAGGTCGTCGTGGCGATGCTCGCCTGCGCGCGGATCGGCGCGCCGCACAACGTCGTGTTCGGCGGCTTCTCGCCGGAGTCGGTGAAGGAGCGCATGGAGGTCTCGGAGGCGAAGGCGCTCATCACCGCGGACGGCGCTCGGCGCAAGGGGAAGGTCGCCGCGACGAAGAGCGCCGTCGACGAGGTCGGCATCCCCGTGGCGACGACGATCGTCGTGCGCAACGTCGGGATCGACTGCCCGATGGGCGAGGGCGACGTCTTCTACGACGAGATCATGGAGGCCGCTTCGCCCGAGTGCGAGGCGGTCGCGCTGGACGCCGAGCACCCGCTGTTCATCCTGTACTCGAGCGGCTCGACGGCCAAGCCGAAGGGCATCCTGCACTCCACCGGCGGCTATCTGACGGGCGCCGCGTGGACGCACAAGCACGTATTCGACCTCAAGCCCGAGACCGACGTCTACTTCTGCAGCGCCGACGTCGGCTGGATCACCGGCCACACGTACATCGTCTACGGACCGCTGATGAACGGCGCGACGTCCGTCATGTACGAGGGCGCGCCCGACTACCCCGACAAGGATGTCTGGTGGGACCTCTGCGAGCGCTACGGCGTGACGATCTTCTACACCGCGCCGACGGCGATCCGCGCGTGCATGAAGTGGGGCGAGCAGTACCCGGGCCGCCACGACCTGTCGAAGCTCAGGCTGCTCGGCACGGTCGGCGAGCCGATCAACCCGAAGGCGTGGGTCTGGTACTACCACGTCATCGGCGGCGAGCGCTGCCCTGTCGTGGATACGTGGTGGCAGACCGAGACGGGCGCGATCATGATCGCGCCGCTGCCCGGGATCACGCACTGCAAGCCGGGCTCTGCGACCCACCCGCTGCCGGGCGTCGTGGCGGCCGTCGTGGGCGAGGACGGCGAGGAGCTGGCGCGCGACAAGCAGGGCCTGCTGACGCTGCAGGAGCCGTGGCCGTCGATGCTGCGCACGCTCTACGGCGACGACGACCGCTACGTCTCGACGTACTTCGAGAAGTTCGGCCCGCAGACATACTTCGTCGGGGACGCCTCGCGGCAGGACGGCGACCACGACTTCTGGGTCATCGGCCGCGTGGACGACGTGCTGAACGTGTCCGGCCACCGGATGTCGACGGCGGAGATCGAGTCGGCGGTCGTGTCGCACCCGAAGGTCGCCGAGTGCGCGACGATCGGCGCGATGGACGAGGACACCGGCCAGTCGGTCGTCTGCTTCGTCACGCTCGAAGGCTCGCTTGAAGGGACCGACGAGCTGGTGGCGGAGCTTCGCGAGCATGTCGCGAAGAAGATCGGCAAGCTCGCCCGGCCGAAGCGCATCGTCTGGTCCGACGACCTCCCGAAGACGCGTTCGGGCAAGATCATGCGCCGCCTGCTGCGCGACATCGCCGAAGGCCGCGAGCTCGGCGACGTGACAACCCTGCGCGACCCGAACGTCATGGCCCAGCTCGAGGAGCGGATCGCCGCGCGCAAGGACGACGCCGACGCATAGCGCGAGCGACCTCGGTCGTTTGCGCGCGGACGAGCAGCCGCAGTAGTCGCGACGAACGCCCACGACGCGCCGCGGCGACCCAAGCTCAGGCCGCCGTACGGGCCGTCCACACGCCGACAGGAGCCACGAGCGGGGTATGGCGACGAACGGCGGTCAGACCGCCGTTTTTCGCCAGACCCCGCAGCGCACCGCGAGCGTGACCGAACGAATTGCCGGATCGACGCTGTACGGGGGGAGGCCCGGCGCCGTCCACCGATTCGTGGCGTTAACTGCCGCCCCTCGCGCTACGTGGCCAGAAAGGGCAGTCGCTTCACGAGATCGGTGATCTCGAAGACGCGGTGGACCGGCTTGGGGCCGGGGATGATCGTGAAGCGGCCGGCG
Source organism: uncultured Actinomycetes bacterium (assembly GCA_963810605.1). Classification (GTDB taxonomy): domain Bacteria; phylum Actinomycetota; class Thermoleophilia; order Solirubrobacterales; family Solirubrobacteraceae; genus CADCVQ01. The sequence goes on along the minus strand of CAWEOF010000029.1, from coordinate 123,096 downwards.
GCGGCGGAGCGGTCGGCGGCCATGAGGAGCAGGCGGATGCCGGTCGAGTCGATGAACTCGAGGTTGCTCAGGTCGCACACGATCGCCGCGGCGTCGGTGGCCTCGACGCGCAGGAGCTCCTCCTCGAGGCTCGGCGCGCCCGCGATGTCCAGCTCGCCGTGCAGCTCGACGAAGTGCGTGTCGCCCTCGCGCTTGCTGCGCAGCACGAGGCTTCCCATGTTCCGCGCGCGCTCGGCACGGGCTTCGTCGTCCGATGCCATGCGCGCGACCCTAGCAGCGCCGGACCGCCCGCAGCCCGGCGGCGATTTGCGCCTTTCCCGTCCTACGTCAGCGCGTCGAGCTTGGCCTGCGTGCGCAGCTCCGACACGATCCGCTCCAAGCGCGGCTCGGTCTCGCGATCGACGTGCGTCATCGCTGCGGCGACGGCCGGATGGACCGCCGCGATCCGCTCGTGCATCGCATGCGCGATCGCCCGATACGCAGGATGCCCCTCGCGCCCGGACCGCAGCTCGATGAGCTGCATCGCCTCGCGCGCGTTGAGGTCCAGGACGTAGCGCATCCGGTAGCCGAGGCACAGCGCGTACATCGCGGCGCGGCGGTCGTGGCCGTCGTCGAGCAGGCGCTCGTACGCGGTGCGGGAGATCTCGAGCGCGCGGCGGAAGTCGTCGCCCACGCCGGCGAGATCGACTTCCTCCGGCACCCCCGCGCCGAGGTCCGGCGTCAGCGTCTGCCACTGGCAGGTGAGCATCCGGTGGCGCTGCAAGTCGCGGAAGGCGCCGTAGTCCGAGACGATCTCGAAGCGATAGCGCAGCGCCTCGAGGCCGCGGCCTGGGCGGTGGCGGCGGTTCGCGCGCCCCCCGCAGAGGTCCGCGAGCAGCTCGCCGCGCTCCTTCTCATGCAGCGCGGCCACGGCGAGACGCGTCGTCTGCTCGTCGGCCCCCGTCGACTCGAAGAGCAGCGCGGCGAGCGCGAGCTCCTCGTCGCCGTCGTGGTGGGTGAGGCGCACGGACGGGCCGCCGGCGCCGTCGTCGCCGGGCCGGCGATCGAGACCCATGCGCGCCGCCCAGCGCTCGGCGGCCTCCTCGCGGCGGCGCAGGTAGGCGACCCACTCGCCCCCGCGGTCCGGTCGCTCGACCCGCGAGACGAAGCTCGGCATGACGGCCTGCACCGCGTCGAGGATCATCGAGCCGTAGTGGCGGGCCTCGGGCAGCGGGTGCGCGACGAGGTGCAGGATGAGCTGCTCGTACGTCTGGCCCGTCGCGAAGATCCCCATGTGCGACAGCGACGCCGCGGGCAGCAGGCCGCGCAGCAGGTCGAGCGCCTTCGCCTTGATGGCGCGCGCGTGCGCACGCGGGGACTGGCTCTCGGCCGCCGGGTAGCGCTCCGACGCCCACGCGCTCACCCGCGGGATCGCGTCGGAGTAGATGCAGAAGAGCTCGTCCATGGCGGCCTCGTAGGCGGGGCCGAGCGCGTCGTCGCGGTAGTAGCGATAGCTCGCAGTGCCCTCGATCGGGCTGTCGTAGGCGATGTAGCGCGTGGACTGCTCGAGGTAGGCGCCGAGGCGCGGTCGCTGCAGCACCTTCGTCAGGACGTTCGAGACCCACTCGCAGGCGACGTGCGCACCGCCGAGCTGGGCGATCGAGTCGTCGCCGTAGCCGACGAAGATCCGCTCGTAGAAGTCTGCCGCACGCGCGCCCTCGTGATTGTCGTACGCGGCTGCTCCCTCGGGCAGCGACGACGCGAACTCGTCGAGGAACAGCCGCCGCAGCGTTCCCGGATAGCGCGAGTAGCGGGCGAACAGCGCCCCCTTGACGGTCTCGGGCAGGTTGACGAGCGCGAACACGGGCGCGTCGAGGTTCGTGACATGCGCCGCCAAGCGTTCGCTCTCGGCGGGCGTGAAGGTCTCGACCGGGTACCGCACGGGGCGAAGAGGCTAGCGAGCGCTGCGGCGTTCGCCCGCCCGGGCACCGACACTTCGGATGGTCCGCAGTCAGGGCGGCGCTTGCAGCGGACTCCGCGTACCACGCGCACGCCGGACCGCTCCGAGGGTGGTCGCCCACGGATCCGATCCGGCGTGCCGGCCAGCAGCGGCGTCGCTAGTCGCGCGGGCCCGAGATGACGACGTAGAACCGCTTGTGCGTGTTGTCGCCCGCGCCGGGTGCGCTGTCGTTGACGGTCAGGCGCCGAAGCAGCGCGCGCGCGCCCGGTTGGGGCGGTCGTATCATCGTCAGGCGATGGGCCGGCTTCGCGCACTTCTCGTCGTTGCAGCGCTCGCAGTTGGTGCGGGCCTGGTGGTCCTGAGCGCGCCGCCGTCGATCGGTGCCGTCGCGGCCGCGCATCCGGAGCCCGGCGACGTCGACGGCGATCTCATCAAGAACGAGGTCGACAACTGCCCGACGACGCCGAACGGGGCGCAGGTCAACACCGACGGCGACGCGGAGGGTGACGCCTGCGATGCCGACGACGACAACGACGGCGTCCTCGACGACGCCGACAACTGCCGCCTCGTGCCGAACCCCGGCCAAGAGGACACCAACCCGCCGGGCGGTCGCGGCGATGCCTGCCCGGCCGCCGACAGCGACGGCGACGGCCGCTTCGACGACGAGGACAACTGCGTCAGTGTCGCGAACGCCGATCAAGCCGACCTCGACGGCGACGACATGGGCGACGCCTGCGACCGCGACGACGACAACGACCTCTTCAACGATCCCGTCGACAACTGCCCCAGGGTCTACAACCCCACGACCAGCACGGCGCCCCCGTACGTCCAGGCTGACCTCGACGGCGACGGGATCGGCAGCGCGTGCGATCCCGAGGAGCTCATCGCCGGGCCGGCGACCGTGCCCGGGGCGACGCCCGGCGGCGCAGTCGGGTCGGTGCCGGGTGCGACGACGTCGAAGGACACGAGCGCCCCGGGGGTGACGGTGACCGTGCAGCGCCGCGTGCGCCTCGCCGACAGCGGCGCCTCCCTCGTGATCAAGACGTCGTGCTCGGAGGCGTGCGACCTCAACGCCGCCCTGGCCGCGGATGCGAAGTCCGCTCGCCGCGCGCGACTGGGTAGCAAGCGCGTGGTGCTCGCGACAGGCGCGTGGTCGCTTGCCGGCGCCGGTAGGACCTACGTCTTCGCCCGCTTCAAGCCGGCCGCGCGCAAGCTTCGCGCCGGCCGCAAGCTCGTCGCCACCTTGCGGCTGACCGCGAAGGACGCCGCCGGTAACGCGCGGACCGTCACCAAGCGGATCGAGCTGCGCAAGTAGCGCAGCGGCCGGCCGGGTCCGAGGCCCCGGCCGGCCGGCACGGGCTACCTAGCGCATCCCGATCGACACCGACTTGTTGCGCGTGCGTCGCGACCCGCCCGTCGGGGTGTAGCTCACGCGCAGCACGCCGCGCGTGCGGTGGCTGGCCTTGCGCGACAGCGTGCGGCGCAGCAGCCGCGCGTTGATCGTCGACAGGCGGAACGTGAACCGCAGCGCTCCGGCACGTGTCGCCGTCGCCGTCGCGCGCGACAGCGTCCGCGTCGAGCGGCCGATGGGTGCCCATAGCGTCGCAGTCGCCCTGCCGCGGCCCCGCACGGTGATCGACATCTTCGCGCGCCGGTTGACGAACGTCAGATTGCGGATCGAGCCGAACGTGAAGAACGACGGGGACGTCGCTCGCGGTGGCGGTGGCGGTGGCGGTAGCGGTAGCGCTGGGGGCGCGACCGGCGGCGGGGGCGGCGGGGGCGGCGGAGTCGGCGGAGTCGGCGGGGCGAGCACGGCCCCCGGTCCGGTGTACTTGAAGATCTGCAGGCCGAAGTCGCGATCGGAGCCTGCGATCAACCGGTTCCCGGCGGCGTCCGTGAAGGCCTCGACGCCCCAGAAGTTGCTGCCGTCCTCGTCGATGTACTTGCCGACCGGCTCAAGACCGCCCGCGCGGCTGAACCGGAACACCCGCATGCCGCCCGCGTAGTACGAGGAGTACGCGAGGTTGGTCGTCGGGTCGGTCGCCATCTCGTGGACCGTGAGGTCCCCGAACCCGTTGGCGTAGCGGGGGTCAAGCGCCTCGGGGATCGCGTACGCATCGAGCTCGGCGCTCGTGTTCGCGTCGTAGAGGTGCGTGTAGCCCCAGCCGTCGAAGACCGAGCCGATCTCGATCGAGAGGCCCAGCGTGCCGACGGCCGGCACGGCGGTGTCTGTGGCCGGAGCCGGGTTGGCGTCGGTGCACTGGTACGTGGCCTCGTCGTACTCGTCGAGGATCTGAAACGCGGTCGACCGCCCGACGAACACCATCGGGATCTCGACCTCCTCGACGCCGTTGACGTCGATGGCCATGTTGATGAGCTCGTCGCAGCGAGCGCCGTCGCCGACGCCGTTGTTGTTGAACACGATGCCCATGTCGTAGCCGGCGGCTTCGATGTTCTCCGCCTTGACCTGGAAGGCGCACGTCCCGCGCTCGGCGACCGCGATGGTCACGCCCGCGGGCGGTGCCAGGACCGGCGCGGTGCATGCATCCCCGACGAACACCGTCTCGTCGCTGAACAGCTGGCCCGGCGCGATCGGATGCGCGCCCGACAGCGCCCCGTCGAAGGGCTCGTTCTCATACGGAGCCTCGGTGATCCTGGCGATGAGGCGGTACTGCGAGAAGTCCTCGTCGCCCGCGAGGAAGAACTCGCCGCTGCTCGAGTACTCCGCCTGGTGGGCGTTGCCCTCGGGCGGATCGAATCCGGTGAGCGGATCGGGCAGGTCGTAGTCGGAGTCCGTGATGTACGTCGCCAGCTTCGGGTTGGTGACGTCGAGCTGCACGTAGCCGCCGTCCCAGTAGGACACGAGCATCCGCACCTGGTTGCCGATCTTCTTCACGACGACGTCGTGGTGGAAGATCGCGTTGCCGTGCGCGCCGCGCGAGACGATCTTGTCGACGACGGGCGCCGGCAGGCCGAAGAGGTCGAGATCGTTGATGAACTCGGGGTTGGTCGGATCGGTGATGTCGAAGATGTCGACGTCGGCGATCTCCGTGTTGTCGGACGCCACGAGGTAGGCCTTGGGTCCGTCCTGCCACACGAAGACGCTGTGGTAGGAGTTGGCGGCGATCGCCGGGTTCTGGACCGTCGATGCCTCGGGCGACTTGTCGCCGGCGTCCCGCACGAGCGGCACGGGGCTCGCGGGGTTGGTGACGTCGTAGAGGTCGAAGCCGCCGCCCTGGACGTTCGCCGGACCGCACGAGCTGGCCACGTTCGAGCCGTAGGTCTCGTTGTTGACCGCGAGGAGGTCGCCGGTGAACTGCGGCGTGCTGACCGAGATCACGTGCGCGCCCTCACCGTGGTAGTACGGCGCGTTGGCGGGGATGAAGGCGATCTGCTTCGGGCTCGCCGGGTTGCGGATGTCCACCACGAAGGTTCCGCCGTCGGTGCATGTCGGGCTGTCCCACGAGTTGAGGTACGCGTAGCCCTTGTGCACGGCGACGTCGGCGACCTGGCCGGGGACGACCGGCTGGCCGGTGGTCGGGCTGATGAGGTTGAGCTCGCCGACGAGCTCCATGTTCTGCTGGACTGCCGGCAGGTGGTTGAGGACCCCGTCGTGATGTTTCAGCCCGAACGGCGACCGCGACGGTGCCTTGACGCCGGGGCGCGGCGCGCCGTCGGAAACCGCACCCAGCCGCGACGCGTCACGGACTGTCTTCGACTGCGCGAGCGCCTCTGGGGCGACGGCGGCGGTCGAGGCGATGCACGCGAATGCGACAGCGCCGAGCGCTCGCAAGCGGATCCTTCCAACCATGCTTCCCTCCTCAGCTCCGGCGGACGGTTCGACGCGCGGTGATCGTCCCCTATCCGGCGCGCGGCGCTCCCCAAGTGCCGGGAATATACATCTCGGCACGCTTGGAATTGAGGCAGCCGCCACAATCTTGCGCTGGCCTGTGCGCGACGCCGGCTCAGCTCAGCGCAGCAGGCGGATCGCGACCGGCTTGGCTTCTCGGGAGTTGCCCGCGCGGTCCGTGGCGACGATCGCCAGCAGGACCCTCACCGATCGCTTCCGGCGCAGGGCGCGCAGCGCTTGACGGTGCTGGCTGAGCGTGAGCTTGACGGCGAGCTCGGCGCCGCCGCCCGCGACGGCGATCTGGCGGCGCACGACCTTGAGCGGCAGGGCGAGGCCGTGGATCGTGATCGAGCCCGATGCGGCGACGAACCCCGCCTCGGTCGAGCTCGCGAAGACGCGGATCGTGCGCGATTTCGCGATCCGCTTGCGCGCGGGCGCACCGACCTCCAGGCGCGGCGGCACGCGGTCGCGCGCGCCGCCGGAGCCGGGGGGCGCGGCCGTCAGCGCGCGCGTGACGGACTCGCAGTCGGGGTCGACCTCGTCGAGGGTGTCGGCGTCGACCCTGTCGCTGCCGGCGCCGCAGCGCACGAGGTCCTGGATGCCGTCGCGCACGCGGATGTCGTCGTCGCCCGCGTCGCCGGCGAGCTCGTCGACGCCGAGCCCGCCGACGAGCGTGTCGTCGCCGGCGCCGCCGGCGAGGGTGTCGTCGCCGTCGTCGCCGCTGAGCTGGTCCGCGGCGGGTCCGCCCGTGAGCTTGTCCGCGCCGGGGCCGCCCAGGAGCGTCGTCGGGATGTTCACGGTGACGGTCGCCGTGTCCTCCCGCTCGCCGAGATCCACGCGCACCGTGCGCACGCCCGCGCTCGGGCAGAACGTCTGGATGATCCAGGCGTTCGCGTCGGCGCTGATGTCGCCAGGCGTGCAGCTTCCCGGATCCATGCCACCGTCGACCGTCGGGTCGCGGAACTCGATGCGCGAGCCGCTCGCGCGCACGGTGAGCGTGTTCAGCGAGGTGGCGTCGGCGGAGACGTACGACACGAGGCCCGGGGACGGGCGCACGAGCGAATGCGCGCCCGCTGTTGGCGGCGCGATCGCGACGGCGGCCGCGCCGAGCACCGTGGCCGCTGCGATCCCTCGCCTCACGGCTGGAACACCGCCTGCCACGTCTTGGCTGCGTCGGTCGTGTGCATGATCGTTCCGTCGCTCAGTGCGAGGTACAGCTCGTCCTTGGAGATCGCCTTGAACTTATACGGCTCTCCGCCGACCGTGCCGGCAGCCGACCAGGTCTCACCCGCGTTGCTCGAGCGCTCGACGGTGCCGTCCTTCAGCGCGCGATAGAGCGCGTCGGGGGCGGGCCACGACAGCCGGATCCCTTGGCGGCGGTCGATCGGGCGCCACGACGCGCCCGTGTCCGTCGAGCGAAACAGCTCGCTCTCGTTGGACGCGACGATCCGCTTGGGGTTCGCCGGGTCGACCTCGAAGTCGATGACGAGGCCGCGCGGCGTGAAGTTCTCGGTGAACGTGCGCCCGCCGTCGCCGGAGATGAGGATCGCGCTGAGGACGGCGTCGAAGGCGTACATCCGGTCGTGGATGCGGACGATCTTGTGCAGGTCGGCGTTGCCGAGACGCGAGACGGCGGTCCACGTCTCGCCGCCGTCGTCGGAGATGATGAAGCCGAGAAACGACGGCAGCGTGCCCGGCTGATCGGGGTGCCCGGAGCCGATGAGCTGGCCCGGCCCGACGGCGAGCAGCTCGAGGAACGTCCCGATCGTCGAGCGCTTGCCCTGCGCGCTGATCGTGCCTCGGACGGGGGTGACCTTGCCGCCCTGTGGCGCGATGCGAAAGAAGCCGCGGTTGGTCGTGAGCAGGAACTCCTTCGTCTTCGGGTCGATGTCGAGCGCGTTGACGAACGGCGGCTTCTTCGTGAAGTCCACGAGGCGCGAGGATCGCGTGTTCGTGTCGGGCGCGTCCGTCGCGGCGCCGCAGCCTGTGCCGGCCAGCAGCGCCAGGGCCGCGAGGGCCACAGGCGCAAGCAGCGCGCGGGCGGACGTCATGAGCTGCCTGCCTGCGCGAGCAGCCACAGCGCGAGCGTCGTGAAGCCGACCATGATCGCGAGCATGGCGTATTGCGAGCGCGCGGCGGCGCGCGCCTGGCCGTAGAGCGCGAGCGCGCGGTCGTGGGCGAGGGTGAGCGCCGCGACATGGCCCGCGACCACGCATGCGACCTGCGCGTACCACGCCTGGTTCTGGGAGATGAGGCCGTAGTCGACGGCGGCGCTCGCCGTTCCGAAGAGATCCCAGCCCTCGCCGAGCGGATCGGAGAGCAGGTAGGCGATCGCCTGGCCTTCGAGCAGCAGGAACGTCAGGTAGTGCGCGGCGACGTAGACGAGCGCGATCGGCACGAGCGAGTGCACGAAGCCGCGGCGCAGCGCGGCGCGGTCGACCCCCGGGGCGAGGCGGTTGGCGGCGCGGCAGCCGAGGTCATAGAAGCCGGCGACGAGCGCGACGCAGAGCACGAGCCCGACCGAGTCGGAGACGCGCTGCGCGGTCTCGAGCGCCAGGCCGGCTGTGCTCGCGAGGTCGTCGATCGGCTTACGGACCTCTGTCCATACGCGGCCCTGGCTCAGGCCGTCGAACGTCACGGTGCCGATCATCACGGCCACGAACGCGACGGTCCCCGCGACGACGTCCAGGTGCGGCAGCCCGCCGAGCAGCGGGCGCACGCCCACGACCCGCTCGCGCGTCTCGACGACCGAGATCCGTGCGAGCAGCGAGAAGTAGACCGCGAACGGATCGGCCCGCGTCGTCCAGGTCTCGACGCCGTAGACGCCTTGCCCGGCGAGCGTGACGACCGTGTAGATCGTGATGAGGATCGCCAGCGTGCGCGGCTGCTCGCCCCAGCTCGAGACGAGCTCGACCCACGTAAACGCGAGCAGGCCGGCGGCCGCGGGCCAGCGGCCGAGCCGGGCCGGGTAGGGGCGCTGGACGGTGTGCTCGCGCCGAAGCGCGCGGCCGGTCGCTCGCCCGAGCGCGCGCCAGGGGTTGCAGGCGCGGTAGATGTCGCCGAACAGCGCGCTCGCGAACGCGAGGCCGACCCAGAACGTGATGAAGACGAACGTCGGCGCGATGTTGCTCAAGGCGTTCTGCGTGCCCGCGTAGCCGGCTAGGAGCACGAGCGCGAGCAGCGCGACGCCGATCGTCCCGGCGGCGATCTCGAGCGTCCGGCTGCCGAGCGCGCGGCCGAGACCGGCGGGCAGCGGGCGCCAGCGGTCGCGCTGCAGGCGCGGCTCGGGCCAGAGGACCGCGAGCGCGACGAAGGACACGACGAGGACCGCGGCGGCCGCGTAGCCGAAGAGCCACTCGGGCAGCGGGAGGTTCGCGCGCTGGACGAGCCCGTGGGCCTGCGCGGCGGCGGGCAGCGCGGCGAGGGCGAGCAGCAGCGCGGCGACCGTCCGCGCTGCGCGCCGCGTTGCGCGGGGCGTGGGGCCTGCCCGCGCTGCGCGCCGCGTTGCGCGGGGCGCGGGGCCTGCCCGCGCTGCGCGCCGCGTTGCGCGGGGCGTGGGGCCTGCCCGCGTTGTGCGCCGCGTTGCGCGGGGCGCGGGGCCTGCCCGCGCTGCGCGCCGCGTTGCGCGGGGCGTGGCGGCTGCCCATCGCGTGCGCCGGGCGGCGCCGGGCGCGGCGACCGTGAGCAGCGTGCGCCTGCGCTCGCGGAGCGTGTTCAACGGCGGATCGCGAAGAAGACCTTGGCGCCGCGGGAGCAGCGGAACTTCAGCTTCGTCTCGCTGCCGAAGTTGCGGCACCTGTAGCCGCTTGGCCGCCGGCGCGTCGAGAGGTACCTCGAGGCCCACGGCTTCGCCGTCTTGCAGCGCAGCTGGTCGGCCTTGATGTCGTAGCGCTTTCCCTTCACGGTGATGACGCCGCAGTCGGTCGGCGGCACGATCGCCGCGCTCGGCGTCGCGAGGGCGGCGCACGCGATCGCGAGCGCGACCGCCGTCGCGCAAGCGCGCGGGATGGCCCGAATGTGCACGCGGCGCCGTCTCATGCTCCCCGAGGGTAGCGCCGGGACCCGCCGCCAGTCGCGGTACGCGCACTTGTGTGCGAACGGCTCCGGGGGAGTCGCCATGCAGACCGCTGGTCGTCGGCCGCTTCTGGTCTCCAAGGGGGCTGGGCCCGGACTTCATCGCGGACTACTTGCGGCGCGCGTCGAACTCTTCACACGGGCCTCGGGCCAGCGGTCGGCGGGACGAGAGCTGCGCTACGCGCAGACGCTGCTGGAGATCGGCACGGACCAGAACTCGACCATCGTGTTCCGGCTGCCCCTCGATCTCATCGCGCCGTTTCTCGCCCGTGGCGCGGCCGAGCGCCGTGGGGCGGCCGACACCTGATCGGCGTCAGCGCAGCGAGCGCAGCACCCGTGCCGCGTCGATGGCCAAGCGACCGTCGGTCTGCTGCATCGACTCGAGCGGCTTCTGCTTTGGGCGACGAGGGGCGCTCTCCTTCCCCCCATGGTTCGTCAGCGGGGGTTCAGTCGACGAGGCGCTGGACGGGCTGACCGGTGACTTCGGCGATGAGATCGAAGTCCTTGTCGTTGTGCAGGACGACAAGGCCAGCGCTCTCGGCGAGCGCCGCGATGATCAGATCCGGGACAGACGGCGCACGGTGGTGTCCACGGTCAGCCAAGAGGCACAGCACCTGGACGGCTCGGTCTTCAGCGACGGGCGTCGCATACTCGACTGGCATCGAGCTCACCGGGGGGGCGTGGAGTCCGGCGTGCAGGTCAGTCGCGCTGCGAGCGCAGTAGCCGACCTCGAGGAGCGTCACCGTTGCGATGCGCACCATGCCCCGCTGGATGCGCTCGGCCCACACCGCGGCCGACGTGCTCGCGCCGAGACGCGTCAGCGCGGACTTGTCGATCAGCCACTCCGTCTTGAGCGTGGCGTCGCTCACGACCACGCCCGACGCGTGACCTCCGGGTCCTCGAGATCGCGAAACCGGGTCGCGAACTCCGTGAGGTCATCGGTCGTGACCGGCGAGCCGGGACGGGCGGCGGCGTCTTGATGCAGGCGCCGGCGCAGGTACTCCGTCCGCGATAGACCCAGACGCGCCGCGTGCGCGTCGAGCCGGGCGAGATCCTCGGCAGGGACATCACGGATCAGCACGTCAGGCATGCGCCGAAGATATCATGCGATATCAACGGTGGGCGCTCTGTGCGATCGCTAAGCGTGCAAGCGTCGCACCGCGTTCGGCGGACGACCGGCACAGACCTGCTTGGCGCGACAAGCAGCGCTCTGCGCACGAGTGCTCCTTCCACGCGAACGCGAAACTCGCTCGCCGCGCCGGGTGCCAAGGGGAAGGTCTGCCGCGACCCGTGTCGAGAAGTGAGCGGATACCGCTCACAATCCGACATTCGGCCCGCCGGGGGCCACTTGGCCGAGTCGGGCAGACGCCCCCATTGCGCGAGAAGGGGCGGTCTCTGCTCCGGGCCACAACGATGGACAGTGGTTCATAACGGTCCCCATAGGTCCGTTTCGAACCACGGAGACCCTTCCGACGGCGGGCGGTCGGGCGGAGTGCCGCTTCTCGACGAAAGCGGCGGCGTTCCACGACCAGCGGCCAAGACCGGGCAGCGCCGGTCGCCTTCTCACTCCTAGCAGTGCGGCGAGGGGGCTGGCGACGGCGTGGAGGGGCTCGGAGAGTTCGCTTGGGGCGCGCGCCGCGTCGTCGCGCTTGACGACCTGGATCGCGTGGGCGAAGTCATCGACGCGGAGGGCGAGTCCAAGCCGCGGGGAAGCTCGCCGCCGCTTGACCTCGTCGCGCCGTTCCTCGCCCGCGGCTTGCCGGAGCGCGACAACACGACCGACCCCGCCGGTCGCGGGGTCATCGCCGCACGAGCGGCTGGATCTGCAGCGGTCCCCGGCGCCGGTGGACCGAGAGGTAGCGCAGGCCGTGGCCGCCGGCGGTGATGCGGCGGCTCGTGCCCCGCGCGACGAGGAGGGCGCAGCCGGACGCGAGCGGATGGGTCTCGCCGTCGACGATCGCGGTGCCGCTGCCGCCGAGGACGACGATCAGCACGTCGAGCTCGGCGTTGACGTGCTCGGCGACCTCGTGATCCGCAGGCCATGACAGCAGCGTCGCGTTGAGGTCGGCACTTGCCATGCCCCAGAGCGGCCCCGTACCGGACCCGCCCATGAGATCGACGGGACCTCCTGCGGCGGGCGGACCGGGCATGCGAATCTCGCCCCGCGTCAGGACCGGCGCGCCGGCTGCTTGGCCGCGGCGCCGACATGCGCGGGTGCCGCGGATCGCACGGCGTCGCCCGACACGCCGAGCTCCGAGTGCTGGTCCTCGACGCCGCCCCGAGCCGGATCGGCGAGCTCCATCGCGCGGGGGAGGTCGCGGCTAGATCGCATCTGCAGCTCGGTGAGCGGCTGCAGGACACCGCGCAGGAGGAGCGCGCCGCCGACGTAGCGCGGCGCCCACAGCCGCGACGAGCGACGCCGGATGCCGCGCTCGATGGCGTCGATGGCATCGACGAGCGGCGCCGGGGTCGAGACGAACTTCGGCAGCGTCTGGGTGAGGATCTGCGAGGACGGGTGGGCGAAGCTCGTGCGCACGAGGTCCGTGTCGATGAAGCCGAAGTACGCGCAGCCCACGCGCGCGCCGGTCGGCGCCGTCTCGGCGCGCAGGCTGTCGGTCAGCGCCTCGACGCCGGCCTTCGAGGCCGAGTAGGGCCCCATGAGCGGGGTATGCGAGGCCGCCGCAAGCGAGGCGATGTTCAGGAGGTAGCCGCGCCGCGCCGTGATCTGCGCGATGAGCGCGCGGTCGGTACGCCAGACGCCCATGAGGTTGACCTCGAGCGCGCGCTCGACCTGCTGCATCGGCGCCGTCGCGAGCCTGCCGATGTAGCTGATGCCCGCATTCGCGATGCCGACGTCGACCCCGCCGAAGCGCTCGACGGTCCCGCGCACCGCTCGCTGCAGCGCGTCGAAGTCCGTGACGTCGGCTTCGAACGCCACGGCGCGGCCGTCGCCCAGCGACGCGGCGAGCTCCTGGAGCAGCTCGGGCTCGAGGCCCACCAAAGCGACGTTCGCGCCGGCCGCGTGCAGCCGCGTCGCGATCGCGGCGCCGATGCCGCGCGCGGCGCCGGTGACGAAGACGGTCCGGCCCGCGACGTCGTAGTCGGGGCGAGCGAACGGAAGGCGCATCATGCCGCCGCCGTCTCGGTCGCCTGTGCCTGCGCAGCCGGCGCGCCGGCGCGCAGCTCGTACGCGTCCGGGTCGAAGTGGCGCGTGCGCTTGCGAAAGCGGAACGTGAAGTCCGGCCAGATCGTCGTGTTGTTGCCCTGCGCGTCGAGGTACCAGCTCGCGCAGCCCGACGACCAGACGGTGCCCGGCATCATCGCCTGGACCTCCGCGTTGTACCGCGCCACCGCCTCGGGTCGCACCTCGACGGTCGCCAGGCCGCGCTCGTCCATGACCTTCAGCGCGTCCAGGACGTAGGCGAGCTGCGACTCGATCATGAACACCATCGAGCTGTGGCCGAGGCCGGTGTTCGGCCCGATGATCTTGAAGACGTTCGGGAAGCCCGGCATCGTCGTCCCGAGGTAGGCCTGCGGGCTCGTGCCGGCGGCTTGGGCGAGGGTCACGCCGCCGCGCCCGCGGACGAGATGCGCGGTGGGCGGGTCGGTGACGTGAAAGCCCGTGCCGAGGATGATCGTGTCGACCTCGCGGAAGCTGCCATCGGCGAGCACGATCCGATTGCCGTCGATGTGCGAGATCGCGTCGGTGACGAGCTCGACGTTGTGCTGCGTCAGCGCCGGATACCACGCGTTGGAGATGAGCACGCGCTTGCAGCCGAGGTTGAAGTCCGGTTCGAGCTTGCGACGCAGATCCGGGTCGCGGACCTGATTGCGCAGGTGCAGGCGGGCGATGCGCTCGGCCGGCTTCGCCATCCGCGGGTTCTTCGCGAAGCCGAGGACGAGCGACTCGCGGCTCCAGTACACGACCGCGCGCACGAGGCGCTGCGCGAGCGGGAGGCGGCGATACAGCCGGCGCTCCAGGCGCGAGGTCGGCCGGTCGGAGTGGGGCATGATCCACGGCGCCGTGCGCTGGAAGACGTGCATCTGGCCGACCTTCTTGTGGATCCGCGGCACGAACTGGATCGCCGACGCGCCCGTGCCGATGACCGCGACGCGCTCGCCGCTCAGGTCGTGGTCGTGATCCCACTCGGCGGAGTGAAAGACCTTCCCCTCGAAGCGCTTCAGGCCGCGAATCGCCGGCACCGCGGGGTGGCTCAGCGGGCCGGTCGCGTCGACGACGACCGCCGCGACGAAGTTGCCGCCGGTCGTCTCGACGTGCCAGCGCTGCTGCGTCTCATCCCACGTCGCGCCGGTGAGCTCGTGGCCGAGGCGCAGGTGGTCCTTGAGCCCGTAGCGGTCGGCGCAGCGGCGCAGGTAGGACCAGATCTCCGGCTGGCGCGAGTACGTTCGCGACCAGGACGGGTTCGGCTCGAACGAGAACGAGTACAGGTGCGAGGGCACGTCGCACTGGCAGCCGGGGTACGTGTTCGCCTGCCACGTACCGCCGACGTCGTCGGCGCGCTCGAGGACGACGAAGTCCTCGATCCCCGCCTCCTTGAGCCGGATCGACATGCCGATGCCGGCGAACCCGCTGCCGACGATCACGATGCGAACGTGCTGCGCGCCGGGATCGGCCGTGGTGGTGGCGCCGCTGTCGGGCACCAACTCGAGCGTGTCAGCCATGACGTCGATCCTCTCAGGCGGTGGGCGGGGTGGCGAGCAGGGACGCGCGGCTACCTTCGGACGCGGAGCGGTAGCCGTCCGGGGAGGCTGTCACGCGGATGCGATGCAGGCCCCACGCGAGCATCACGAGCAGCGCGAACGTGCACAACCCGATGATCCCGTAGGCCCCGGCGGTGATGCTCGCGTCGTTCGTCCTCGCCTCGCGCTGCAGCAGCGTGTGGTCGGAGACGAACGGGCGCACGAACGTGCGCGGCGCGGGCACCGCGGGCGCCGGGATCGCCGCATCCGCCGGCGCGTAGATCGGCAGACCGGAGATCGAGTTGCCGCTGTGCAGCCGGATGAGCGTCTTGTAGTCGCCGTGGATCGGGATCGGCTCGGTCGACTGGTAGACGCCGCGCCGGATCTCCTTGAGGCGGTTGACCGTCAGGCCGCCGCCCTGCCAGGAGGTCGCGGTCAGCCACGTCGCGTCGTCGGCGGTGTTCGCGGGGATCATCCGCGCGGTGATGATCGCCGTGCGCTCGGCGCCCTTGTCGACGTCGCGCAGCGTGACCTCCGCGGTCGCGCCCGTGGTCTGCGAGGGCGTGTGCAGCCCGAAGGCGATCATCGCGGTCATGGCCACGGCGCCGGCCAGCCCGGCCCAGCGCAGGCCCCCGACCTGGGGGATCTCGTCGGCTCCGAGCCGTGCGCCGATGTAGGCGCCGATGAGGCTTCCCGCGAGGGCGGCCGCGAGGCCGATCGCCGCGACCTGCGGCGCGATCTCCTGCGGCCACGGGATCGGCATCCAGACGTGCGACCAGGCCCATTCGGCCGCGACGCCGATCGTGCCGATCGCGACGCCGCACCATGCGCCGAAGACGAGCGGGTTGCGCTTCGCGGAGACGACCAGCGCGATGCCTTCGACGAGCAGGGCCTCGGCGATGTAGAGCGGGAAGTGCACGAGCGACTCGCCGAGCCCCGAGACCCCGAGCGAGAGGAGGCTGCGCATGACGAGGAAGAAGGCGACGGCCTTGATCGCGCCGTACGGGCCGATGTAGACCCGCGCGGCGACGAGGACGACGCCGGCCGCGAACGCGATGAGCATCGGCTGGAAGATGAGCTGGAACTGCGGGATGCCGAGGTCGAACTCGAGCTGGAACGTCGACAGCGCGATGAGCATGCCGCCGGGCCACCAGGTGCGGCGCAGGCCTTTGACCCACCACACCTCGCGGTCGAACGTGCCGTCGCGCTTCATGGCGCGGATGACCTCGACCTGCAAGATCGCGATGCCCAGCAGCGCCATGCACGCGCCGCCGATGAGCATGAGGTGCGTCGGGCCCCAGAGCGTGACGTCCTGTCCGAAGAGCCGGTGCCACTGGTCGTCGAGCGGGAAGCCGAGCAGCGAGAAGCTGCCCGCGGCGAAGATGATCACGCCGCCCAGCGGGGCGTGCCAGTCGCGCGTGATCTTGACGAACGTCGGGCCTTCCTTCTTCGCGGGGAGGCACATCGCGAAGAAGCCCGCCATGACGATCCCGTACAGGCCGGCGAGGATGAAGTAGTGCGCCGGGGTGCCGAACGGGCCCTCGTCACGGCCGACGTCGACGTGCAGCGCGACGTCCCAGTACAAGCCGAAGAGCGCGCAGATGAGCGACCCGATCGCCAGGCCGCACGGCATCGAGGCCCAGCCGGGCTGGCCTGAGATGCGCTCGGCGAAGCGGTGAAACCAGCCGATGACCGGCACGCGGCCGGCGCGGTAGCCGAGGCCGCCGATCAGCAGCACGACCGACGCGAAGCCGGCCGCGGCACCAGCGATGCCGAGATCCTTCTCGGAGAAGCCCCCCGCGGGGGGTGACTTGGGCGGCTCGACGGCCGCCAGGAGGGACATGCCGGTGTGCAGGACGCTCATGAGCGGGACCCTAGCACGATGTCGTCAGTTCATGTCACATTCTTCCGTGTACATGTTTGGGCGCCACGCCGGGTACGAGATGGTGCCTCCTTGCCGGACGCGGTCGTCGTCGTCGCGGCAGCGCCCCCGCCAGGGCGACGCCGGCCGTCGTGCGAACATTCCTGGCGCGTTCGGCGCATGCCGGGTGAATATGCCGGGTAGGGCCGACTATGACCAGGCCCTGTCGAGGACGCCGCCTGAGCAGCGGACTCGAGGGCCGCCCTTCCATACGGAAAGGGGGCCTCTCGTGGCGCGTGAGCGACCGACAGCCTCCGATGATCGGCCGGTGCTGGTTTGCCTCGACGGCGATAGCCGGAGCACCGGGTTGCCGTTACTCACGCGCGCCGAAGCCCGGGCGCTGCGGCGTAGCGCTCCGCTGACGCACGCCAAGCTCTGCAAGCAGCTCGACGGCCTGACGCCACGGTCGCAGCGTGTTGCCTGACAGCGATTGCGGCGCGATCCCCAGCGAGGAGCTGGTCGGCATCGTGATCCGCGCAGGTCGGCTGGGCTTCAGCGCGACACGCGTGGCTACGGCACTGGGGATCTCCGCGGACGGCGTCGCGGCCATCCAGCGCCGCATCGCCGAGAGCGCTCACGCCCATGGGCACGATGGCGATCGCGGGCGGCTCGACGACATGCAGCACGCACCTCGGCCGCTGGCGCGGGTGGATATGCCGCAACGCTGATCGCGGCGACGCACCGACTCGTGGCCGGTTCGTTTAGAGCAGGCCGAGCGCTGCGCCGACGTCGCGCATGAGATCGAACAGGGGCTGTGGCACCACGCCGAGCACGATCGTCAGCGCGGCGAACACCACGGCGACGGCCACGATCTCGCCCTGCGCGCGCATGCTCGTGGCCTCGTCCGAGCCGCCTGCGAGCACGGGCTCCGGCGCGAGCGCGACCTCCGTCGAGGGCTCCGGCGCGGGCGTCATCCAGATCGCGGCGACGACCTTCAGGTAGTACGCGAGCGAGATCATCGAGCCCACGACGATGACCACGCCGAGCCAGGCATACGACCCGCTCACCGCCGCGTCGATCAAGTAGAACTTCCCGACGAAGCCGGCCGTCGCGGGAAAGCCGGCCAGCGCGAGCATCGCGATCGTCATCGGCCACGCGAGCACGGGGCGCGTCGCGCCCAAGCCGTTGAGCGACGAGATGTCGTCGCCCAGCGGCGTCTCGCGCTCCCGCGCGACGATGACCGCGAACGCCGCGAGGTTCATGACGAGATACGCGACGAGGTAGAACACCGTCGCCTGCAGCCCGAGCCGCGACGCGACGACGACGCCCGCCAGCATGTAGCCGGCCTGTGCCACCGACGAGTACGCCAGCAGGCGCTTCAGCGAGGACTGGCCCAGAGCGCCGACGTTGCCGACGACGATCGTGAACGCCGCGAGCGCGGCAAGCGGCGGGCCCCAGTCGATCGCGGCGTCGATCAGCGCGACGTCGAACAACCGCAAAAAGACGCCGAACGCCGCGGCCTTCGTCGCGACCGCCATGAACGCCGTGATCGGCGTCGGGGCGCCCTCGTAGACGTCCGGGGTCCACTGATGAAACGGCGCGACCGACGCCTTGAACGCGAGGCCGACGATCGTCAGCGCGATCCCCGTGAGCAGCAGCGGATCGGACACGAGACCCGAGTCGCCGCCCAGCGCCGCGGCGATGTCCGAGAAGTCCGTCGAGCCCGTCGCGCCGTAGAGAAACGCCGTCCCGTAGAGCACCGTCGCCGACCCGACCGACCCGACGACGAGGTACTTCAGCCCGGACTCGAGCGACGACGCGCGCCGCATCTCCGTCGCGCACAGCACGTACAAGGGAATCGACAGCAGCTCGAGCCCGAGGAAGAGCGACACGAGGTTCTGCGCGGCGACGAGCACGATCATCCCGGCGATCGACGTCAGCAGCAGCGCGTGGTACTCCCCGTGCGCGGCCTCGCGCGGGGCCACATGGCGCCACGACAGCAGCACGGTGGCAATCCCGGCGACGCAGAAGATCACGGTCAGCGACAGCGTGAGCTCGTCCAGGCGCAGCGCGCCGGCGATGAGGTCGGTGCGCTCGCCCCACTGCCAGATCGACAGGCCGATCGCGACGGCGAGCGAGGCGATCGCGAGCGCCGGGACGACCTTCTCGCGGGCCGCGCGCGAGCGCAGCAGGCCGAGCATGAGCACGAGCAGCGCGCCGAGCAGGACGGTGATGAGCGGCGACAGCCCCGCCCAGTCGATGTGCGGCCCGGCGACCTTCGCGGCGGCGGACATCATGGCGAGGCCTCCGGGATCGGCTCGCCGGCGACCTCTTGCAAGCCGCTCGGCACGATGCCGGACACGGCCTGCTCCGAGCGCTCCAGCGCGAACTGCGGAAACAGCGCGATCGCGAGGATCGCGAGCACGAGCGGCACGAGCACGAAGCCGTCACGCAGCGACATCTCGCGCGGCTCCACGCGCGGCCCGGTGCGGTTGTGCATCGACGTGATGTACAGCCGCAGCGCATAGAACGCCGCGAGCACGACGCCGGTCGACGCGATGATCGCGATCGCGAGCTTTGCCTGAAAGACGCCGAGCAGGATGAGGAACTCGCCGACGAAGTTCGACGATCCGGGCATCGCGAGGGTCGCGAACGTCACGATGAGAAACAGCGTCGCCAGGACGGGCGCGCGCGTCGCGAGACCGCCCATGTCGCGGATGTCCTCGCTGCCGTCCGAGCGCGCGGCCAGCAGCCAGACGATGAAGAACGCCGGCGCCACGACGAGGCCGTGGTTGAACGCCTGCAGGATCGCGCCCTGCGCGCCCTGCGAGTTCAGCGCGAAGATCCCGAGCACGATGAAGCCGAGTTGGGCGACCGACGAGTACCCGAGGATGAGCCGCGTGTCGGTCGTCGTGAAGGCCATCGCCGAGCCGTAGAGGATCGAGATGAGCGCGACGAGGAGCATGAGCGTCTGGAAGTGCTCGCTGGCATCCGGGAAGAACGGCAGGCAGATACGCAGGAAGCCGTAGGCGGCGACCTTGCTCAGCACGGCCGAGAAGACGGCGAGGACCGGCAGCGGCATCGCCTTGTAGCCGTCTGGCATCCAGCCGTGAAACGGGAACGCGGGCATCTTCACGAGGAACGCCGCCGCGAACGCGAGGAAGAGCCAGTTCTGCGTCGACCCGCCGAGCGAGCGCTGCGCGAGGTCCGAGAACGCGAACGAGACGCCCTCCTCGCCGGCGGCCGACAGCACACCCGTCGCGACGGCCGCGGTCAGCATGAGCAGCGAGCCCACGAGCGTGTAGATGACGAGCTTCATCGTCGCCTGCACCCGCCGCGCGCCGCCCCACATGCCGGTCAAGAAGAAGAACGGGACGAGCATGAGGTCGAAGAAGACGACGAACAGCGCGAGGTCCTGCGCGAGCAGCGCGCCGAGCACGGAGGTCTGCGCGAGCGCGAAGTGGAAGTAGAAGAGCCGCGGCCTGTCCCAGTCCGTGAACGACGCCCACAGCGTGCAGGCGAACCACAGGACCCCCGTCAGGAGCACCAGGAAGAGGTTCAGGCCGTCGAGTCCGAGCTTGTAGTGGATCCCGAGCTCGGAGATCCACATCTCGTCCGTGACGTACTGCAGCGCGCCCGAGCCCGAGTCGAAGTCGGCGACGTACGCGATCGCGTAGCCGAGCACGAGCAGCGTGCCCGCGAGCGCGAGCTTCGACGCGAAGCGCGGGGGCGCGAGCAGCCCGAGCACGCCGAACAGCAGCGGGATCCAGAGCGCGATGGAGAGGTGCAGGGTCATGACTGAAGGAGAAACCAGGTGGTCAGGCCGACCATGCCGACGACGAGCAGCGCGGCGTAGTAGCGCAAGAAGCCGGTCTGGGCGGCGCGCACAGCCGACGACGCGCTGCGGGTCAGGCCGGTCGCGCCGCCGACGAGCAGCCCGTTGACGAAGATCCGCTCGAACGTCTGCTGCGCGAACGAGCCGAACCACAGCGCCGGCCGCACGACGACCGCGTCGATCAGCTCATCGAAGTACCACTTGTTGACCAGCACCTTGTGGATGGCCCCGAAGCGCGCCCGGATCCGCGCCGGCAGGGCCGGGTTCTTCACCCACAGGTAGTACGCGAGGGCGATCCCCGCGAGCCCGACCGCGGTGCCGAGGACCAAGCCGAAGCCGATCAGCCCGCCGCTCGGCTCACGCTCGAACAGCGCCGACTCCGCGAAGGTCGGCTCGAGGAAGTGGTCGACGACGTGCGTGACCTTCGGGATCTGCAGCAGGCCGCCGACGATCGCGAGAAACGCGAGCGTCCCCATCGCGATCTTCATCGACTGCTCGCGCTCGGCGATGTGGTGTTCGGTGCCGGGGAAGCCGACGTCGGTGTCCTCGACCTCGCCGCTGGCGGGGTTCGTATGGACCTCGGCGTGGTGCAGGTGGCCCTCTTCGAGCTCGACGGCCTCGGGCACCGGGTTGCCCCAGAACGCGCGGAAGATCATCCGGAACGTGTAGACGCCCGTGAGGAACGCCCCGAAGTAGCCGGCGACGTAGAGGATCCAGTACCAGCCGCCGCGATCGCCGATGAGCAGCAGGATCTCGTCCTTGGAGAAGAAGCCCGAGAACGGCGGGATGCCCGCGAGCGCGAGGCCGCCGATGACCATGCACCCGTACGTGAACGGCATCGACCTGCGAAAGCCGCCCATCTTGTCGAGGTTCTGCTGGCCCGCCATCGCGGCGATCACCGAGCCGGCCGCCATGAAGAGCAGCGCCTTGAAGAAGGCGTGCGTCATGAGGTGAAAGAGGCCGGCGGCGTACGCGCCCGCGCTGACCGCCATGACCATGTAGCCGATCTGCGACATCGTCGAGTACGCGATGACGCGCTTGAGGTCGGTGACCGCGAGCGCGATCGTGCCGGCGACGAGCAGCGTCAGGCAGCCGATGACGGCACCGACGTCGGCGGCCGTGGGCGCGAGCTCGAACAACGGGTGCATGCGGGCGATGAGGTAGACGCCGGCGGTGACCATCGTCGCGGCGTGGATGAGGGCCGAGACGGGGGTCGGGCCCTCCATGGCGTCCGGGAGCCATGTATGCAGCGGGACCTGGGCGGACTTCGCGAACGCCCCGACGAGCAGGAGGATGCAGCCGGCCGTGAGGTCCGCGTCGCCGGGCTCGAAGACCTTGCCGGCCTCCTCGAACGTCTTCAGGAAGTCGAGCGTCCCGACGTGCTTGAAGATGAAGAACGTGCCCAGCACGAGGCCGACGTCGCCGAGCACGTTGATGACGAACGCCTTGATGCCCGCGCTCGTCGCCGTCGTGCGCCGGTACCAGAAGCTGATGAGCATGTACGACGCCGCGCCGACGAACGCCCAGCCGATGATGAGCAGCAGGAAGTTGCCCGCCAGGACGAGCAGCAGCATCGAGAAGACGAAGAAGTTCAGGTACGCGAAGAAGCGCGTGTAGCCGCGATCGGAGTCCAGGTAGGCGATCGAGTAGAGGTGGATCAGCGTCGACACGCCCGCGACGACGAGGATCATGAAGACCGACAGCGGGTCGACGAGGAGCGAGAGCTGGGCGTCGACGCCGACGGTGTTCGCGTAGTCCCACGCTACGGCGACCACCTGTCGGTGCTCGTGGTCGAGGCCCTGTAGGGCGAAGAGCGTCGCGATCGCCGAGGCGAACGACAGCGCCATCGCGCCGGTTGCCACGAACCCGGGCGCACGGCCGCGCAGCCGCTGGCCCGCGAGCGCGACGACGATCGTCCCCAGGAGCGGGAATAGCAGCGTCGCCCAGGCGAAGAGCTTCACGGTGCTCATGGCTGCAGCTCCCGCGTCACGGCGAAGAGCTTGACGGTGCTCATCCCTGGAGCTCCCGCATCTCGTCGACGTCGATCGGCAGCCGGCGGCGATGCATCGCGACGATCAGGCCGAGGCCGACCGTCACCTCGCAGGCCGCGACGACCATGACGATGACCGCGAAGACCTGGCCGTCGGCGTCGCCGTGCATGCGCGCGAACGCGATGAGCGCGAGGTTCGCGGCGTTGAGCATGAGCTCGAGGCACAGCAGGATGACGAGCGGGCTGCGGCGGGTGAGCACGCCGGCCGCGCCGATCGTGAAGATCAGCGCCGAGACGGCGAGATACCAGCCGATCGCCATCAGTCGCCGTCCGTCGCGGAGGGCTCGCCGGGCGAGCGCGGGTCGTCCGAGGGCGCGGGCGCGCCGGCGGCAGCGCTGGCCGGTAGGGCGCGTGCGGGCGCGGCGCCCGGCCTCGGGCCGGCGACGCCCTCGGCCATCGTGCCCGTGTAGGCGGGGCGCAGCATGTCCATGGCGCTGTAGCGCGCCTGGTCCTCGGCGGCGCTGATCCCGCCGCGGCGGCGCGCGAGCACGACCGCGCCGACCGCCGCGATGAGCAGCAAAAACGACGCGATCTCGAACGGCAGCAGGAAGCGCGTCAGCAGCAGCTCGCCGATCTGCGCGGGCGAGCCGTAGCCGGCCTGAAGCGCCGCGCCGTCGGTGTCGATGGCCTTCAGGCCGGAGCCGAGCGTCGCGATGCACAGCTCGATGAACAGCGCCGCGCCGCACAGCGCCGCGG
This sequence comes from uncultured Actinomycetes bacterium, assembly GCA_963810605.1. Lineage (GTDB taxonomy): Bacteria > Actinomycetota > Thermoleophilia > Solirubrobacterales > Solirubrobacteraceae > CADCVQ01. The sequence goes on along the minus strand of CAWEOF010000029.1, from coordinate 100,090 downwards.
TGACGCGCAGGCCCCGTCCGGCGCGCGGGCCGAGCGGCTCGTCCTGCCCGCCGACGTACGCGACGACGAACACGTAGAGCACCATGACGGCGCCCGCGTAGACGACGACTTGGGCCGCCGCGACGAACTCTGCGCGCAGCAGTAAAAACAGCGCGGCGAGCGACAGCAGGTGCGTCACGAGCGCGAGCACGCTGTAGAACGGGTTGCGGAGTACGACGACCCCAATCGCCCCCGCAATCGCCCCGACTGAAGCCAGGAAGAACAGCACCTCCGCCATGAAGGGCGCAATCTATCGTCGCGAGCGTCACGAACCCTTTCTGACGTGCGCTCCCCCCGTCGCGGCCGACCGTTCCAGGCCCGGTTGCGACCTAGCCGAAGGTCGTGTTGCCCTCCGCCAAAGCCCGGCATAGGGTTGGCAACATGACCAGTCTTCGCACTCGTGCGGCCTTGGCCGCCCTCGCTTGCATCGTCGCCGTGACGGTCCTTCCATCCGCGGCGTTCGGCCAGGCAACGCGCACGTGGGTGTCCGGCGTCGGTGACGACGTCAACCCGTGCAGCCGCACGGCGCCGTGCAAGACCTTCGCGGGCGCGATCTCGAAGACCGCCGCGAAGGGCGAGATCAACGTGCTCGACCCGGGCGGCTTCGGCGCGGTGACGATCACGAAGGCGATCCACATCCGCGCGCGCGGCAACACCGCCGGCGTGCTCACGAACGCCGCGAACGCCATCAACGTCAGCGCGGGCGTCAACGACCGCGTCACGCTCACGGGCCTGGACATCAACGGGCTCGGCACGGCCGCGAGCGCCATCAAGATCAACAGCGGCAAGGTCGTGCGGGTCGAAGACAGCCAGATCTACGGCTTCGCTACCGCGGGCATCAACTTCACGCCCAGCACCGCCAACGCCCGGCTCATCGTCACGAACACGTCGATCCACAACAACACCGCGGCGACGGGCGTCGCCGTGCAGCCGACGGCGGCCGGCGGGGCGGTGACGATCCGCGACTCCTCGATCGACGACAACGGCGCGGGCGTGGCCGTCAACGGCACGGCGCAGCCGGCGATCGCGAACATCTTCCGCAGCTCGATCACCGACAACCCGACGGGCCTCATCTCCGTCGGCGCGTTGGGCGACATCCGGTTCGGCAGCAACGACATCGCCAACAACACGACCGCTACCGCTACGGCGACCGGCGGCAAGCTGACCTCGTTCGGCAACAACCAGTTCGCCGGCAACGGCGCCGGGACGGACGTCATCACGAACAACATCGCCCCGAAGTAGATCGCCGACGCCTGCTCGCAGACTGCCGCCAACAGCGATGCGCAAGGAGGATGGATGGCTGAGCCGACGTTGAAGAAGGGCGCCAGGGGGCAAGCGGTCAAGGATCTGCAGGAGGCGCTGAAGGCGCTCGGCCTGCAGCCGGGGTCCATCGACGGCGTCTTCGGGAAGAAGACCGAGGACGCCGTCAAGGCCTTCCAGAAGCTCAAGGGCCTGGAGGTCGACGGCGTCGCGGGTCCGATCACATGGCTGAACATCGACGAGGCCGACCAGAGCGAGCCGCTGCTGAAGAATGGCTCGAAGGGACTCCCGGTCCGCCGGCTGCAGAACCGCCTGAAGCTCGCCGGGTTCGAGATCCCCGAGGTCAACGGCCGCTTCGGCCCGAAGACCGAGGCTGCGGTCAGGACGCTGCAGAAGCAGGCCGGCCTGGACGTGGACGGGATCGTCGGCCCCAAGACGTGGGCCGTCGTCGACGCGCTCGAGGCCGAGGGTGAGCGGCGCTGAGCCAGGTCGCCGACGAACGCCGCTGACCGTATCCTCGACGGCCAATCTTCGACCTCGAGGGGGACACACCGATGGCAGAGCCGACGCTTGAGCGCGGATCAAAGGGCCCGGACGTCAAGGACCTGCAGGAGGCGTTGATCGAGCTCGACTTCAAGCCCGGCGCCGTGGACGGCGTCTTCGGCGTGTTCACGGAGAGCGCCGTCAAGCTGTTTCAGAGCTGGGCGAACCTCGACCAGGACGGGATCGTCGGTCCGCTCACCTGGGAGAAGCTCGACCTGGCCGACAAGAGCGACCCGACGCTTCAGACGGGCTCCAAGGGCGTCGCGGTGCGCGGCTTGCAGCGGATGCTGCTCACGCGCGGCTTCGAGGCCGGGGAGATCGACGGGCGCTTCGGCCCCAAGACGGACGCCGCGGTGAGGGCCTACCAGAGCGATCACGGACTCGACGTCGACGGCATCGTCGGCCCGAAGACGTGGGACAGCCTGCGCCAGGTCGATTCGGACTGACGTTTCGGGCGCGCGCGCACGTCATGGGACGCGAGTCGGCCCACTGGATGCTCGAGCTGTCCGCGGAGGAGGGCACGGCGGCCGAGGCGCTCTTCGAGGAGCTGGGCTTGGAGCGCGGGCCGGCGGTCGCCGCGCGTCGCGACTTCGTCGCGCGTGACCCCTACCGCTACTGGATCGACCTCCGAGTCCACCGCGGTCTGACCCCGCGCCTGGAGGTGCGGATCGCCCTGACGAACGACACGTGGGCGATCCGCGCGCCGCTGGAGCGCGCGCTGATGGCGCTCGAGCCGGCGCTCGGCGGACGGCCGCTGCACGACGAGGACGGCACGAAGATCGCGACGTTCGGCGCGGATGGCTGGTCGCTGGCGCTTGAGGACGACTACGCCAGGATGCGCGACGCGTTCATCGCCCGCGTCGGCGACTTCAACGCGCCGATCTCGGCGGACCACGTCTACATGTACGTCCACCAGACGCGCTGGAACCGCGACAACGACGACGAGCTCGCCTGGCACCGCGAGCGCGAGATCGCCCGCCTGGAGGAGTCCTGGGAGGCCGGATCCTCAGACTCGGAGGTATAGCGCGGACCTCGCGAAGCGCCGAGCCGCGCAGCCGGACGTCCGCCACTGTCGCCGGCCTGTCGCCGCGCTCGGCGGCGTAACGGCTCGCCGAGCGCCACCTCCGCGCGCCGCCGAGGCGTCCGCCGGCGCCGATGCTCACAGCACGCGCATGCCGATCCGGCGCGCGACGTTCGCGAGGCGCTCGTCGAACGTCGCGACCGCACGCGCCGGGGCGTCCCTGGCGGCGAGCAGCACGCAGCAGTCGGGGAGCTTCAGACCGGTTTCGGCGCGCAGCATCGCAAGGCTGAGAGCGGCGTCCGGCCGCAACGCGATCTCCCGCACCGCGAGCTCGTCGAGGAGCGCTTGGCCTTCGCTCAGGCGGTTCGCGCGGGCGGGCCCGACCAGAACCTCGGCGATCGTGATCGGGCTGGCGGCGAGTGGCGACCCCGTGGCTCCCACGAGCACGCGCCCGGCGTCGTCGTGGTGAGCGTCGTGCTCGTCGAAATGCGCGATGAGCACGCTCGCATCGACGACGATCACTCGGGCCAGTCGCCGCGCAGGTCGTCCAGGTAGCCCGCGGGATAGGCCCCGGTGAGCCCACCCGCGGTGCGCAGGACCGCCGCCCGGCGCGCTTGGGCGTCGGCGTCGTGCCGGTGGGTCAGCACCCGGTGTCCCTCGGCGACCAGGTGCTCCAACAGCAGCCGCGGAGAACCGCGATCCTCGGGCCAGTGCTCTGCTGCGTCGCGGAGCGCGCGCGCGATCTCGTCGCTCTCGGTGATCGTGTGGCGCGGGCGAGAGGTGGGCATCGCCGTCGCAGCGTAACACTCAGGTACAGGTGCAACACCGACCCACCCTGACGCGGTCGAGATCGCGACGGGTCTGATCTCCGCTACTCGCCCTCGTTGCGCAGCGGGGTGCGCTCGAGCGGCTCGTCGAGCAGCATCTCCTTCGTGAAGATCAGGTCCGAGCGGTTGTAGTCGGACATCTCGTAGTCCTGGCCCATGGTGATCGCGTCGAGCGGGCAGGAGGCCTCGCAGTAGCCGCAGAAGATGCAGCGCGCGAGGTTGATCTGCCTGGAGGAGTCCTGGGACGCGAATGACGCCGCGGGCAATGAGGAAGAAACCTGATGCTAATCTTCCTCGAATGGCGCTCAACATCAAGGACGACGGAACCGACCGCTTGGTCCGGGAGTTGGCAGCAGAAACCGGCGAAAGCCTGACGACGGCCGTCACGGTTGCCGTGCGTGAGCGCTTGGAGCGCATCCGCGGCGCCGTGCCGCGCGAGCAGCGCGCCCGCGCGCTTGGAGTCATCGCCCAGCGCAGTGCCGCTCGCGCGGTGCAGGATCCGCGCAGCGCCGACGAGATCATCGGGTACGGCACCGACGGTCTCCCTGCCTAGCGCCACGATGGTCGTCGACACGTCAGCGCTGGTCGCCGTCCTGCTCGGCGAGCCGGAGCGAGACCTCTTCATCGACGCGTTGATTGAAGCGGACGATCCGCTGATCTCCACGGCGACGTTGCTCGAGGCATCGATCGTCATGCAGGCGAAGACCGGTGATGACGGGGTGGCCGACCTCGACGCACTACTCGCGGCCATCGCGGCTCGGCCGGTAGCGGTGGACGCCGCTCAGGCATACCTGGCTCGCGACGCGTTCACGCGGTTCGGCAAGGGAAGGTCATCCGCCGGACTGAACTACGGCGACTGCTTCTCGTACGCGCTCGCGCAGGCGATGGGCCGCCCGTTGCTGTTCAAGGGCGAGGATTTCGGCCGTACCGACGTGACGCGTGCGGTCGCGGACCCCTGACCAAGGCCGCCGCTACTCGCCCTCGTTGCGCAGCGGGGTGCGCTCGAGCGGCTCGTCGAGCAGCATCTCCTTCGTGAAGATCAGGTCCGAGCGGTTGTAGTCGGACATCTCGTAGTCCTGGCCCATCGTGATCGCGTCGAACGGGCAGGCGACCTCGCAGTAGCCGCAGAAGATGCAGCGCGCGAGGTTGATCTCGTAGACGGCGGCGTAGCGCTCGCCGGCGCTGACGCGGTTCTCGGGGGTGTTCTCGGCGGCGACGACGCGGATGCAGTCCGACGGGCAGGCCGCCGCGCACAGCGAGCAGCCGACGCACTTCTCAAGGCCCGTGTCCTCGAAGCGGTGCAGCTTGTGGCGCCCGCGGAAGCGCGGGTAGACGGGAACCTTCTCCTCGGGGTAGGAGATCGTCTTCGGACCTTCGAAGAGCCGCGCCATCGTCGTCTTCATGCCGCGCAGCGTCTCGCCGAAGGCGCGGTACGTGCCGCCGGCCGCACCGGGCTGGGGCGCGCGCTGCACGACGAGCATGTCGTCGCCGGGGTTCCAGGTCATGAGTGATTCCTCCCGTGAGCCCTTGTGCGCTTGGGCGGTCGCTGGCGCCGGCTGGCAAGGACGCAGCGAAGGAGTGGCCCTCTGGGGCCATGACTGAGCGAGGACGCCGCCAGCCGGTGATCAGCGACCGATCCAAGCGTGCGAGGGTTTGCAGGAGGGATCACTGGACTGCCACCACCACGATCGCGGTCACCAGGGCGTTCAGCGTTGCAAGCGGCAAGAGCACCTTCCATCCGAAGCTCATGAGCTGGTCGTAGCGCAGCCGCGGCAGCGTTGCGCGGATCCACACGAACAAGAAGACGAACGCGAAGATCTTGCCGAACACGACGAACGGGTCGACCCAGCCGGGCGGGTCGATGAACGGTAGCTGCCAGCCGCCGAGGAACATCGTCACGGCGATCCCCGAGACGACGAGGATGTTCACGTACTCGGCGAAGAAGTACGACGCGAACTTCGACCCGCCGTACTCGGTGTTGTAGCCCGCGACGAGCTCGGCGTCGGCCTCGGGGAGGTCGAACGGCGCGCGGTTGGTCTCCGCGAACGCCGACACGAGGAAGATGAGAAAGCCGACGAACTGCGGCACGATGTACCACATGTTCGACTGGGCCTCGACGATCGCCGGCAGCGACAGCGTCCCCGCCATCATGAGCACGCCGACGAGCGACAGCCCCATCGCGACCTCGTAGGAGATGAGCTGCGCGGCCGCGCGCATCGCACCGAGGAACGAGTACTTCGAGCCGCTCGCCCAGCCGCCGAGCATGAGTCCGTAGAAGGCGATCGCGCCGAACGCGAAGACGTACAGCACGCCGATCCCGACGTCGATGCCGTAGAGGCCGACGTCCTGGCCGAAGATGTTCGCGACGTCGCCGAACGGCAGGATCGCGAACGCCGCGAACGCCGTCACGAGCGAGATGACCGGGGCGATCGCGTAGAGGAAGCCGATGCTCGTGGAGGGCCGGAAGTCCTCCTTCGTCGCGAGCTTGATGATGTCCGCGAGCGGCTGCGCGGCGCCCATCGGACCCACGCGGTTGGGGCCGTAACGGTGCTGGAAGCGCCCGAGCAGCTTGCGCTCGGCGAGCAGGACGACCGGCACGATCTGGACCGCGATCGCGAACAGGACCACGGACTTGACGATCTGCACCCACCACGGCTCGACGAACGAGACCTCGGCCATCGGAGCGAAGGTCGTCATGCGGGCAGGATCTCCACGAGGCTCGCGTCGAGCTCGGACGCCGAGTCCTTGCCCCCGATGCCGGACTCGAGGAAGACCGTGCCCTCGGGCACCGCGGCGCGCAACGTCGCGATCGCCGCGACGCGCGTCCCCACCAACGGGCCGCCGCCCCTCGCGGCTGGCCCACCCAGGCCGCCCGTCGGTGCCGACGCGACCGTGACGCGATCGCCGTGCCCGATGCCCAGGCGCTCCGCGTCGACGGGCGACAGCTCGGCGCGCTGGTGGGCGCGCAGGAACTTCAGCGCGGGCGAGAGCTCGACCTCGGGCGCGGCCCAGATCGAGCGGAACGTGCCGAGCCGCAGCGCGCCGTTGGGGACCGGTGCGTACGGCGGCGCCTCCAGGCCGAACGGGCCGAGGTCGGCCTCAGGCCACGCGCCGGCCTGCGAGCGGGCCGGCCAGCGCACCCCGCGCCCGCCGATCTCGTCGAGCGACAGCCCTTCATAAAAGCCGATCGCGCTGAACATCGTGGTCGAGGTCATCGGGCCGGTGAGCACGCCGGGGTCGTGGTCGCACCGCTTGCAGAGATCCGCGAGCACGGACCACTCGCCGCGCACCGCGTCGGGCCGCGCGATCGCCGGACGCAACCGCTGCACGCGCCCGTCGGGGTGCGTGATCGTCCCCTCCTTCTCCGCGTAGGACTCCGCGGGGAAGACGATGTCCGCGTGCTCCCAGAGCCCCTCGGAGAGAAACGCCGCGTGCGCGACGACGGTCTTCGCGCGCGCCAGCGCCTTGCGCCACAGCCGCCGGCCGGGCAGGTCGCGCAGCGGGTCGACGTGCAGCAGGTACAGGGCCGAGAGCTGGTTGGACGCCGCCGCGGCCGCGATCGCCGCGCTGTCGAGGCCCGGGGACGTGACGGGCGTCAGGCCGGGACCGGCGTTCGGCAGGACGCCGACCTCGCGCAGCCCGCGGCCGTTGCAGCCCCGCGGCAGCTCGAGCAGCCCGCAGCCGTCGTGGCCCGCGGTGACGACGCGACCGGCGACGTTCAGCAGCGCGCGCGCCGCGTGGGCGCCGCGCGGACCGTCCGTCAACCGCTCGCCGTAGACGATGACGACGTCCTCGCCCGCGTCGGCCAGCAGCGCGGCGATCGCGCGCACCTCGGCGGCGTCGGCACCGGCGGCCTCCGCGAGCTCCTCGACGAGGCCGTTGCCGCCGAGCGCCGCGTTCAGCGCCGCGCAGAACGCCTCCGCCGCGCCGGGCGCGAACCGCGCGACTGCCTGAGCGTTCGGATCCAGCGACGAGGGGCGGCTCGTCGCGACCGCGAGCTGGACGCGGTTGCGCCGCACGCCCTTGCGGATGCGCAGGTCGAGCACAGGCGCGTCGTCGACCGGCTCGCAGTCGAGGACGAGCACGGCGTGGGCGAACTCGAGGTCGGGCACGGTGGCCTGGAGCGCCGGCGCGTGGAGTGCCGCGTGCAGCTCGCGCGGGAGGGCCCCGCCGGTGCGCGAGTCGATGTGGTTTGAGCCCAAGCCGCCGCGCATGAGGTGGGCGAGCAGGAAGCCCTCCTCGTTGGTCGTCTCGCCGCCGGCGATCGCGCCGGTGTCCGCGCCCGCGGCCCGCAGCGCCGCCGCGGCCTCGTCGAGCGCGCGATCCCAGCCGACCGGCACGAGCTCGCCGTCGACCCGAACCAGCGGATGCGTCACGCGCGAGTCGACGTGGACGGACTGGTAGGCGAAGCGGCCCTTGTCGCAGAGCCAGCCGTCGTCGACGCCCTCGTGGTCGCGGGCGAGCACGCGCAGGACGCGCTCGTCGCGGACCGTGAACTCGACGTTGCACTGCGCCGGGCACAGCGTGCAGACCGAGCCAGAGCCTTCGATGTCCCACGGCCGGGCGCGGAAGCGGTAGGGCTGCGACGTCAGCGCCCCGACGGGGCACAGCTCGATGATGTTGCCGCTGAACGGCGCGACGTACGGGTGGCCGTCGAAGGTCGAGACGTACGTGTGGGCGCCGCGCTCTTGCAGGACGAGCTGGTAGTCCTCGGAGATCTCCTGGCTGAAGCGCACGCAGCGGTAGCAGAGGATGCAGCGCTCGCGGTCGATCGCGATGAGCGGCGAGAGGTTCAGCGGCTTGACGAAGTGGCGCTTGGGCTCGATGAAGCGCGAGCGGCCGGGGCCCCAGCCCATCGTGATGTCCTGCAGCGGGCACTCGCCGCCCTTGTCGCAGACGGGGCAGTCGAGCGGATGGTTGATGAGCAGGAACTCGACGACGGCCTGCTGGGCCTCCTTGACGCGGTCTGTCTGCGTGAAGACGACCATCCCGTCGCGCACGGCCGTCGAGCACGCGGTCTGGAGCTTGGGGATGCCCTCGATCTCGACGAGGCACATCCGGCACGCGCCGACGGGCTGGCCGAGCTTGGGCTCGTAGCAGAAGACCGGGATCTCGACGTCGCCGTACTTCGCCGCGTCGACGAGCATCGTGCCCGCCGGTGCGTTGACCTCCAGGCCGTCGATCGAGAAGGCGATCGTCTCCTTGACGGGTCTAGGCACCCGTCGCCCCCGCCATCAGCGCGGCCTCGTTGCGCGCTCGCGCGTCCTCGATGTGCTGTTCGAACTCGGCGCGGAACTTCGCGACCATCGAGCCGATCGGCATGGCCATCGCGTCGCCGAGCACGCACAGGCAGTTGCCGATGATCTGCTCCTGGACGGAGGCCATGATGTCGAGGTCCATCGGGGTCGCGAGCCCGTCGTCGACGCGCTCGAGCATCGACACCGTCCAGCGCGTGCCCTCGCGGCACGGAGTGCACTTGCCGCACGACTCGTGGCGGTAGAACTTCGCGAGCTTCAGCGCGACGTCCACGACGGGCACGGAGTCGTCGACGACGATGATCGCGCCCGAGCCGAGCATCGAGCCGGCCTTCTGGAGCGTGTTGAAGTCATAGGGGAGGTCGAGGTCGTCCGCGGTCAGGACCGGCGACGACGAGCCGCCGGGGAACCAGAACTTCACCTCGCGCCCTTCCGGGGGGCCGCCGGCGAGGTCGAAGATGATCTCCCGCGACGGCGTGCCGAGCACGACCTCGTAGTTGCCGGGCCGCTGGACGTTGCCGCTGACGGACACGAGCTTCGTGCCGGCCGACGTCTCGGTCCCGATCTTCGCGTACTCCGCGCCGCCCATCGCGATGATGTGCGGCATCGTCGCGAGCGTCTCGACGTTGTTGATGACCGTCGGGCCCTGATACAGGCCCTGGTTGGCGGGAAACGGCGGCTTCAGGCGCGGGTTGCCGCGCTTGCCCTCGAGCGAGTCGAGCAGGCCGGTCTCCTCGCCGCAGATGTAGGCGCCCGCGCCGCGGTGCAGGACGATCGACAGACTGAAGCCCGAGCCGAGGATGTTCTCGCCGACGAGGCCCGCTGCCTGCGCCTCGGCGATCGCCGCGTCGATGATGTCCGCCTGCTCGACGTACTCGCCGCGGATGTAGATGAACGACTTGTTCGCCCCGGCGGCGTACGCGGCGATGACCATGCCCTCGAGCAGCATGTGCGGGCTCTTCTGCATGAGCTCGCGGTCCTTGAACGTGCCGGGCTCGGACTCGTCGGCGTTGCAGACGAGGTACTTGTCGACGTCCACCTTCGGGATGAACGAGATCTTCTTGCCGCTGGGGAAGCCCGCGCCGCCGCGCCCGCGCAGGCCGGAGGCCATGAGCTCGTCGGTGACCTCGCTCGGCTGCATCTGCGCAAGGACCTTGCGCATCGACTCATAGCCGCCGTGCTTGCGGTAGACGGCGAGCGTGTGCAGGCCCGGCTCGTCGATGCCCTTGAAGAGGATGGTCTGGGATGTCATGTCTCGCCCTCCGGTCCTCGCAAGCTCGGACCTCCGGTCGACGTCGCGTTCGGATCGGTGCTCTTGCGCAAGTGCAGCTGCTTGCCCGGCAGCGGCGGCGTGCCGTTGCGGATCTGCTCGACGAGCGTCGGGACGTCGTCGAGCGCGATCGGGCCGACGTAGACGTCGTTGACGGACGCCATCGGCGCGATGTCGCACGCCCCGAGGCACTCGAACGAGCGGACGTTGAAGTCCGGGTCGTCGCCGACCTCATCCTGGATGCGGGCGAGCAGCTCGTCCGCGCCGCACAGCGAGCAGGAGATGTTCGTGCAGACGTAGATGCGCTGCGAGCCGACCGGCTGCGTCTCGAGCATGTCGTAGAACGTCGCGACGGCGATGAGGTAGCCGGGCGTCAGGCGCATGACGCACGCGGTCTGCTCGATCGCCTCGGGCGAGCACCAGCCGTGGTGGCGCTGGGCGGCGGCGAGCGCGGGGATCGCGGCGCTGCGGAAGTCCGGGTACTTCGCCATGTGCGCTTCGATCTCGGTGCGCAGCGTCCCCGGGACCGGCGTCGTCGCGGGGTCGGGGACCTCGGCGGGGTCCTTCGAGAGGTCGGCCGCGTCGTCCCAGCCGGGCACGCGCGAGCCGTGGCCGAAGCGCGTGACGGAGCGCTGCAGCGGGCCGGGGCCGCCGCGCAGCTCGCGCTCGGCGACGGCGGCGGCCATCGTGGCGGCGGCCTCTTGCGGAGGTGCCTTCTTCTTGCGCCCGATCATCGGTCGATCCCCCCGAGCACCGGGTCGAGCATCGCGAGCGTCGCGATGAGGTCGGCGATGTAGGAGCCCTCGGTCATCGGCGCCGTCGCCTGGAGGTTGACGAAGGAGGGGTCGCGCATGTGCACCCGCGCCGGCTTGGACGATCCGTCCGAGCGCACGAAGCACCCGAGCTCGCCGCGCGGCGACTCGATCGGGAAGTAGCACTCGCCCGGCGGCACGCGGAAGCCCTCGGTGACGAGCTTGAAGTGGTGGATGAGCGCCTCCATCGACGTCGCGAGCTCGTGGCGCGGCGGCAGCGCGACCTTGCGGTCGTCGGTGATCCACGGCCCCTCGGGCAGGCCGTCCAGCGCCTGGTCGATGATCTTCACCGACTCGTAGATCTCGGCGACGCGGACGGCGAAGCGATCCCAGTTGTCGCCGTCGACGCCGACGGGGATCTTGAAGTCGAAGTGGTCGTAGGAGCAGTACGGCATCGCCTTGCGCAGGTCCCACGGGTTGCCCGCGGCGCGCAGCAGCGGACCCGTGACGCCGAGCGCGCGCAGCTCGGGCTCGCCGAGCGGGCAGACGCCGCGCAACCGCTGCAAGACGATCTCGTTGTGCGCGAGCAGGTCGTTGTACTGGTCGGCACGACCCGGCATCTGCTGCGTGAACTCGCGGACCTTCTCGATCCAGCCGCGCGGGATGTCCTCAGCGACGCCGCCGACCTGGAAGTAGCGCGTGTGCATGCGCTGGCCCGAGCTTTGCTCGAAGAGGTCGAGGATGAGCTCGCGGTCGCGGAAGCAGTACCAGAACATCGACATCGCGCCGAGGTCCAGCGCGCTCGTCCCGAGCCACACGAGGTGGCTCATGATCCGGTTGAGCTCCATGTGGATGACGCGCAGGTACTGCGCGCGCGGCGGCACGTCGACCTCGAGCAGCGTCTCCGTCGCGCCGCAGAACGCGTACGCGTTGAAGTAGTAGGCGAGGTAGTCCATCCGCTCGACGACGGGAATCGCCTTCCAGTAGGACTTGTCCTCGGCGGTCTTCTCGATCCCCGTGTGGACGTAGCCGATGATCGGCTTGAGGTTGCGCACGACCTCGCCGTCGAGCGTGACGAGCAGGCGCAGGACCCCGTGCGTGGCGGGGTGGTGCGGACCCATGTTCAGCGTCAGGAGCTCCTGCGAGGGGTCGTCGGACGCCATGCGCTCGACGGGCGCCATCGTGATCGACTCCTCGAGCTTGCGGTAGTCGTCGGCCGGGGTGATGCTCATTGCGTGTAGGACCTCCCCTCGGCCTCGTCGATCGTGAACTGCACCGGCTCGCCGCCGATCGGGAAGTCGCGCCGCTGCGGGTGGCCCTCGTAGTCCTCGGGCATGAGGATCCGGCGCATGTCGGGGTGGCCCTCGAAGACCACGCCGAACATGTCGTAGACCTCGCGCTCCTGGTGGTCGGCGGTCGGCCACTCCGGCGTGACGGACGGCACGCGCGGGTCGTCGAGCGGGACGCGCAGCTTGACCGTGAGGCGGTCCAGCGCGTCCATGTCGAGCAGCTCGTAGTGCACGCCGAGCCGGGGTTCCTCGGGGTAGTAGTCGACGCCGTGCACGCTCATGAGCGAGTCGAAGCCCTTCGCGCGCAACCGCTCGAGCGTGTCGACGATCCGCGCCGGGTTGACGAGCAGCGTCCCCTTGTCGCGGAAGTACAGCGTGCCCAGGACCGACCCGGCGTCGGCCTCGGTCAGCTCCTGGGCCAGGAGCTCGAGACCCGTCGCGTCAGGCACCGGCGGTGTTCCCCGGGCGAAAGACGTTGATCGCGGTCTCGTGCGTGGGGTCGTCGGACGCGAAGACCTCCTCCGTGCCGCGCGCGCCGTAGCCCTCGCGCCAGCCCATGTCGGGGTCGTCCTGGATCATCTTGCGCAGCTTGAGGATCCCGTGCATGAGCGCCTCGGGCCGCGGCGGACAGCCGGGCACGTGGACGTCGACCGGCATGAACTTGTCGGCCGGCACGATCGCGTAGTTGTTGAAGACGCCCATCGAGCTCGAGCAGGCGCCCATCGCGATCGCCCACTTCGGCTCGAGCATCTGGTCGTAGATGCGCCGCACGACGGGCGCCATCTTGATGCTGACGCGCCCGCTGAGGATCAGGAGATCCGCCTGGCGGGGCGATGCGCGGAAGGCCTCGAAGCCGAAGCGCGCGACGTCGACGCGCGCGGCGACGATCGACATCATCTCGATCGCGCAGCAGGCGAGGCCGAACGTCGCGGGGAACAGCGCATTCGAGCGCGCCCAGGCGACGGCCTTGTCCATCGTCGTCGTGAGCACCCGCTCCTCGACGTACTTGTCGAGCTCGCGGCCCTCGAGGTCGCCGCGCAGCATGTCGCGAGCGCGTAGCTGGCGGATGCGGAAGTCCTCGCCCGACAGGTCGCCGAGGTCGGTGCCGAGCGCCGGCAGCTTCTGACGCTTCACCTCCATTCCAGGGCCCCCCTTCGCCAGACGTAGACGAACGCCGCCATGAGCAGCGTGATGAAGACGATGATCTCGAGGAGCGCGAACATCCCGAACGCCTTGAGCTGGATCGCGACGGGATAGAGGAAGATGACCTCGATATCGAACAGGATGAACAGCATCGCGATGAGGTAGAAGCTGATCCCGAAGCGAAACCCTTGCTGGACCTCGGAGGGCAGACCGCACTCGTAGGGGTCCTGCTTGTGCGGGACGTCGCGCTTGGGCCCGAACGCGAAGTTGAGGACCGCGAAGGCCGCACCGACGACGCCCCCGAGGGCGACGAACACGATCGCCGGCAGATAGCTGTTCAGCACCAGGTCTTTCTATCACCTATGCGTCTCGCCCCGAGCTCAAGTGCCTGAAGCCACGATCGCCGAGATCGGGGCGCTCGTCACGCTCGCGGTCAACGGGATGGCGGCGGCGTACGCCGGGCTGTGCTGGTGGCAGGTGCGCACCGCGCGCGCCGTCTGGCCGCTGCTGCGCGCCGGCCAGGTCGTCGCCGGCGCGCAGGCGGCGCTCGCCGGGGTCCTGTTCGCGGCCGGATTTCGGCCCGCCGACGAGCTGTTCTGGCTCTACGCGCTGATGCCCGTCGCGATCGGCTTCGTCGCCGAGCAGCTGCGGATCGCGTCCGCCGAGCAGGTGCTCGAGAACCGCGACCTGCCCGACGCGCAAGCCGTCGGAGCGCTGCCCGAGTCCGAGCAGCGCTCCGTCGTGCTGGCCGTCGTGCGCCGCGAGATCGGCGTCATGGCGCTCGCGGCGCTGGTCGTGGCGTTCCTCGCGCTGCGCGCGGCGCTGATCGCCTGAGCGCTCGGGCTAGCCGAACGTGCGCGTGATGACGAACGTGTACTTCAGCTGCGGCGAGGTCGACTTCGAGTACACCGCGGCTTGGTCGGCGTAGACGGTCCACTTGCCGGGGCGCGAGCGGGTCGGCAGCAGCGCCATCCGCTTGGACGCGACGCCGCACGGCGAGTTGGCCCGGCCGATCTTCACGTTGCGCTTCGTCTGGCCGTTGAAGCGGAAGTGCAGGTAGGTGTTCTTGCCGGGGACGAAGCCGCGCACGGTATGCGTCGCCTTGCGCGTCGGCCGGCCGGTCGCGGGGTTCGTCGAGTAGCCGACGCGGACCTGCTTGTAGGTCGTCGTCGCGACGTTTGCGGGGTTGACGCCGTCCGTCGCGGTCAGCGTGAACGTCTGTAGCGAACGTGAGAAGGGGTTGAAGCTCGGCGGGCCCGAGGACGACGCGAAGTTGCCTGCTGCGTCCGTCACGGCCGACGCGAAGACTCCAGGCGGCTCGGAGCGGATGCTCACCGACGAGCCCGGCGTGAAGCCCGATCCGGCCATCGGGACCGTTCCCCGGCTGTCGGCGGTGCGGATGCATGGCAGGGTCGAGATGGTTGCCGCCTCGGCGCTCGCGGCCAACGCGAGAACTGACGCTGCCGAGGTTGCGACGGCGAGAATGCGGCGCGCTGCTGGCATGAAGCCTCCCTGCGTGGGTTCCGGGGCCGACATCGTAAGTGCCGTTTCGGGCTGTGTGGACGCGTCCTACCCGATCGTCGTGTAGGCGCCACGGAACCAGACGAGCGGATCGCTGGTCTCGCCGGCGCCCATGCCGGTGACCGCGCCGATGCCGATCTCGTGGTCGCCGCCGGGCACGAGATCGCGCAGCTCGCACGCGATCCAGGCGAGCGCGGAGTCGAGCACCGGCACGCCGTGGGCCTCCGAGTGCGTGACGCTCTCGAACTTCTCGGCCGCGACGCGCTTGGATGCGAAGACGGCCGCGAGGTCCACGTCGTCGGCCCGCAGGACGTTGACGGCGAAGCGCCGCGACGCGCGCACGGCGTCGAGCGTGCGCGAGCCGTGGTCGAAGCACACGAGCATGAGCAGCGGGTCCAGCGACAGCGACGCGACAGCGGTCGTCGTCATGCCGGCAGGGCCGTCGGGCCCGCTCGTCGTGACGATCGTGACGCCCGTGGCGAACCAGCCGATCGTGTCGCGAAAGGCGCGCTGAAGCTCGCTCGATCCGCCGCTCACCGCGGCGCGCCCTCGACGACGAGCTTGCCGTACTGGCCGAGGTCGTCGTGGTTGGCGATCGTGCAGACGATCCGGTACTCGCCCGGCTCGAGCGTGACCTTGATCGGCTGCGCCGCCTCGCCCGGCTGCATGGAGCGCACCCGGCCGCCGGGGATCTCCTCGAAGCGGTCGTCCACATCCTCGGGCGGGATCTGGATGGCGAGGTTGTGCGTCAGGCGCCCGGTGTTGCGCACGACGATCTTCATGCGGCCGGGGCGCGCGACGATGTCCTGCGGGACGATCCGGTACTCGTCGACCGTGAGGCGCAGGATCGGCCTGTCGGTGCGCAACGGCTCGTCGCCGCCGCAGCCGGCCAGCACGATCGTCGAGGTGGTCAGCAAAGCGGCTATGAGGGGGAAGCGGGACATTCGCCCGATCCATTGTTCCGTATGATCTGCGCCGCCCATGGCCCGCCGCTACCTGACCGCCGCATGCCTCGCCGCCGCGGCCCTCATTTCGGGCGGATGCGGCTCGCAGAGCGTGGATGTCGCCGCCGACGATCCGAACCACCAAGGCGCGGTGCTGTTCGTCGAGCGCTGCGGCGCCTGCCACACCCTGTCGGCGGCCGGAACGCAGGGGTCGGCCGAGAAGGTCACCGACAAGGAGAACGTCGACGGCCCCAACTTCGACACCCGCAAGGTGACCGCCAAGGACGTCGAGTACGCGATCGAGAACGGTGGCTTCTCCGGCGCGATCATGCCCGAGAACATCGCCACGGGCGCGGAGAAGGAGGCCATCGCGCGCTTCTTGGCCAAGTACTCGGGGTCGGAGGTCACGACGCAGACGCCGACCGGCGGCGCTGGCAAGGGCGGCTCCGACGCTGTCGCCGAAGGCGGCGGATAGCCGCACCGCGGCGCCGTTGTGCTGGACCTCCGGCTGATCCGTCGCGAGCCCGCCGAGGTTCGCGCGGCGCTGGCGAGGCGCGGGCCGCAGCTCGCCGAGCGCGTCGACGAGCTCGTGTCGCTCGATGTGCAGTGGCGGGAGGCGGCGCAGGCCGCCGAGGGTCTGCGGGCGTCGCAGAAGGCGCTCTCCGACGAGGTCGCGCGCGGCAAGCGCGAGCAGCGCGACGTCTCGGCCCAGCTGCAGCGCTTGAAGTCGCTGTCGGGCGAGGTCAAGGCTTTGGGGGAGCGCGCGCGGTCCTCCGAAAGCGAGCTGCAGGCGCTACTCGCGACGCTGCCGAACCTGCCCGACCCGTCGGCGGCCGAGCCCTCGGACGAGGTGCTGCACGTCGTCGGCGACGCGTCGAAGACCGGTCGCGACCATCTCGAGCTGGCGGGCGAGCGGATCGACATGGAGCGCGGCGCGCGGCTGTCCGGGTCGCGCTTCGCGTATCTGCGCGGCGACCTCGTCATGCTCGAGCTCGCCCTCGTGCAGTGGACGATGGCGCGGCTGCGCGGCCACGGCTTCGAGCCGGTCATCCCGCCGGTGCTCGTCCGCGAGCAGGCGCTGTACGGCACCGGGATGCTCCCGGACACCGAGCAGCAGATCTACCACCTGGCCGACGACGACCTCTACCTCGCCGGCACGAGCGAGGTCGCGCTCGCGTCGCTGCACGCGGACGAGATCCTCGAACCCGACGACCTGCCGCTGCGCTACGCCGGCTTCTCGCCCTGCTTCCGCCGCGAGGCGGGCGCCGCGGGCAAGGACACGCGCGGGATCTTCCGCGTACACCAGTTCGACAAGGTCGAGATGTTCTCGTTCGTCGATCCGTCCGCGAGCGCCGCGGAGCACGAGCGGCTGCTGGCGATCGAGGAGGAGATCATGGCGGCGCTCGAGATCCCCTACCGCGTCGTGAACATCGCGGTGAACGACCTCGGCGCGAGCGCGGCGAAGAAGTACGACATCGAGGCCTGGCTGCCCGGGCAGGGGCGCTACCGCGAGCTGACGTCGACCTCGAACACGACCGACTTCCAGGCGCGCCGGCTCGGCATCCGCGTGCGCCGCGAGGCCCGCCGGAGCGAGACGCTGCACACGCTCAACGGGACGGCCGTCGCCGTCGGGCGGACGATCATCGCCCTGCTCGAGAACGGCCAGCGCGACGACGGATCGGTCGCACTGCCGAAGGTCCTCGTCGCCTACGGCGCGCCGGACGAGCTTCCGCCCGCGGCCTGAACGTACGCGAACGCCGCCGGGCGCTCGGGGAAGATGTCGAACGTCTCGTCGAGGCTCGTGATCTCGAAGAGCCGCAGGACGGTCGGGTTCGCGCAGACGAGCGCCATCCGGCCTTGCGCGGCGACGACCTGGCGCAGCCCGCTCAGCAGCACGCTGAGCCCGGTCGAGTCGATGAACTCGACCGCGCTGAGGTCGAGCACGATCGCCCGGCTGCCCTTGTCCATCGCCGCCGACAGCCGCTGCGCGAAGCGCGGTGCCGTCTGGACGTGGATCTCCCCGCGGACGTTGATGACGTGCGTACCGGACGCGGAGTGCTCGTCCGAGAGCTCGAAATGTGGGACGACGGGGGACACGCAGCTATCAGACTCTGACCGGGGCACGGTGTCAATGCGCCGGTCCGCGATCTCCGGTGCCCTCGGTCGGATTGTGCTCGCGCGTCTACGATCATGGCGTGGCCGACGACGAGCAGCTGACGATCGACGAGCTCGCACGGCGGATCGGGATGACGGTCCGCAACATCCGCGCGCACCAGTCGCGCGGTCTGCTGCCCGCGCCCGACGTGCGCGGGCGGACCGGCTACTACGGACCCGATCACGTCGCCCGGCTCGAGCTCATCCAGGAGCTGCAGGCCGACGGCTTCAACCTCGATCTCATCCGCCGGCTGCTCGACGGCGCCGGTGGCTCGAGCAAGGAGGTGCTGCGCTTCAAGCACGCGCTCGCGCGGCCGTTCGGCTCCGACGAGGCGCCGCGCCAGATCAACCTGCTCGAGCTCGCCGAGGAGTGGGGGACGACCGACATCGGGCTGCTGGACCGCGCGCTGAAGGTCGGGCTCGTGCGCCGCCGCGACGACGGCATCTTCGAACTGACCAGCCCGCGGCTCGTGCAGCACGGCCGCGAGCTCGCGAAGCTCGGTATCGGGCTCGAGCGCCAGCTTGAGATCATCGGGCGCGTCCGCGAGCAGGCGGACAAGATCGCTGCGGCCTACGTCGAGATCTTCCTCGATGCCGTGTGGCGGCCGTTCGAGGCGGCGGGCCAGCCGGGCGAGCGCTGGCCGGACGTGCACGACGCGCTCGAGCGCCTGCATCCGCTGGCGGCGGAGTCCGTCGTGGCGATCTTCGGGCTCGCGATGGGCGAGGCCACCGAGCGCGAGTTCGGCCGCCAGGTCGAGCGGATCGCGCAGGAGCAGGAGGCGATGGAGGCGCACGCCGCGGCGGGGGGCGAGGGTGCCGAGTCGGGCGGCGACGGCGGACCGGGGGGCGACGCCGGCGCGGACGGCGGGCGGGGCGGCGACGGTGCCGAGTCGGGCGGCGACGCCGGGCCGGGGGGCGAGGGTCCCGAGTCGGGCCGCGACGCCGGACCGGGGGGCGACGCCGGGCCGGGGGGCGACGCCGGGCCGGGGGGCGACGCCGAGTCGGGCCGCGACGCCGGACCGGGCGGCGACGCCGGGGCGACCCGGGCCTCCAACGGCGAGGCTCTCGCGGGCGAGGCGGCCGTGCGGCCCTCTGACGCCGCAGTCCACCTGAGCCGGCGCGGTGGCCGCGACGCTCACGCGTGCGCAGCTCAACCGCGCGACGCTCGCGCGACAGCTGCTGCTCGAGCGCGAGCGCGTCGGGGCGGTCGAGGCGGTGCAGCGGCTCGCGGGGATGCAGGCGCAGGAGCCCAAGCACCCGTTCATCGGGCTGTGGACGCGGGTCGACGGATTTCAGCGCGAGGAGCTGCTCGCCGCGCTACGCGAGCGCGCCGTCGTGCGCGCGACGCTCATGCGCTCGACGCTGCACCTCATGAGCGCCGCCGACTACGCGGCCGTGCGGATGGCGCTGCAGCCCAGCAGGGCGGTCGCGCTGCGGGTGCTGGGCGCGCGGTCCGAAGGCCTGGACCTCGATGCCGTCCTACCGGCCGCGCGCGAGCTTTTGTC
The DNA here is from genome assembly GCA_963810605.1 of uncultured Actinomycetes bacterium. Lineage (GTDB taxonomy): Bacteria > Actinomycetota > Thermoleophilia > Solirubrobacterales > Solirubrobacteraceae > CADCVQ01. The sequence goes on along the minus strand of CAWEOF010000029.1, from coordinate 80,567 downwards.
GCGGCACCTCGCTGACGTTCGACGCGATCCGCGCCGAGCTGCAGTTGCGCTTCCCCGGCGTCAACGACCGTGCGCTCGGCTACGCGGTGCGCACGCTCGTACCGCTCGTCATGGTCCCGGCCCCCGACGGTCGCTGGGGCTTTCCGCGCGTCTCGGAGTTCACGCTGGCCGACGAGTGGATCGCCGAGCCTCTCGCCGAGGACGCCGCCGAAACGCTCGCCACGCGCTACCTCGCCGCGTTCGGACCGGCGTCGGCGAAGGATCTCGAGCGCTGGTCGGCGGTCGGCGGGATGCGCGCCGTGCTCGACGACATGCGCGATCGGCTCGAGGTCTTCGCCGGCGAGCGCGGCCGCGAGCTCTTCGACCTGCCTGACGCGCCGCGGCCGGACGGCGACGTGCCCGCGCCGGCGCGGCTGCTGCCGGAGTTCGACAACCTCGTGCTCGCCCACGACGACCGCTCGCGCGTCATCGCCGACGAGCACCGGCCGCTCGTGACGACGAAGAACCTGCGCGTGAAGGCGACGTTCCTCGTCGACGGCGTCGTCGCGGGAACCTGGACGACCGCGGTCAAGCGCAAGGTCGCGACGCTCACGCTGTCGCCCTTCGCGAAGCTTCCGAAGGCGGCCGTCGAGGAGCTCGAAGCCGAGGCAGCCGCGTTGCTGGCCTTCATCGAGCCGGACGCGAAGGCTCGCGAAGTCGACCTCGCCGAGTAGTCCGCAGTCTTGTCACACCTTCGCGCGTGTGTTGTTGCGAACGCGTGCTGACACGCAACACGTTCGTCGGCAAGCTCTCCATCCATGGAGGACTCTGGCGGCGAACGACGACATAGCGGACGTTTCCCGCCACACTTCTTGTTGGAGCGCGAGATCGCGCGGCTCGCGGCCGTGCAGCACGGCGTGATCGCGCTGCTACAGCTACTGGCGCTCGGGTTGAGTGCCAGTGCCGTGCGTGGCCGGGTCGCGTGTGGTCGCCTGCATCGCATCCATACCGGTGTGTTCGCGGTCGGGCATGCGCCGCTGACCCGAGGCGGCTCGTACATGGCCGCGGTGCTCGCGTGCGGGATGGATGCCGCGCTCGCGTGTCGAGAGTGCGCAGCGTGGCGCGGTCTGCGGCCCAGCAGCCGCTCGCGAATAGACGTCATCACGCCGCGCCGGGCCGGGCGCGAGCGGGCGGGGATCGATGCGCACACGAGCGCGACGCTGCTGGAGCGTGACATCGAGGAGGTGCGCGGGATCCAATGTACGACGATCGCGCGGACGCTGCTCGATCTCGCCGCGATGCTGCCGCGCCGGGTGGTCGAGCGCGCGTACGATCAGGCCGAGGTTCTCGAGGTGCTCGACGCCAGGCAGATCGAGGACGTTCTCGAGCGCACGCGCCGGCATCGTGGCAACGCGACGCTCCGCGCGATCTTCGACGAGCACGCAGCGGGGAGCACGGTGACGCGCAGCAAGCTCGAAGAGCGCTTTCTCGCGATCTGCCGCCGCGCCGGGCTGCCGCAGCCGGAGGTCAATGTCTGGATCGCGCTGGAGCCGACCGGCTACGAGGCCGACTTCCTGTGGCGCGCCGGGGGCCTGATCTGCGAGGTCGACGGCGGCGACGTCCACACGCGGCGCAGCGCGTTCGAACATGACCGGCGCCGCGATCAGCGCCTCACGGTCGCGGGGTGGCGCGTCGTCCGGTTTCCGGAGCGCCAGATCGTCGACGATCCGGCCTCGGTGGCGTCCACGATGGTCGCGCTGCTCGCTGCCGCCGCGTGACTCGGTCAGCCGGCGGTGCCTTCGAGCAGCAGCCGGCGCAGCTCCTCGGCGTCGGGCGACGACGGCGCGGTCGTGTCGACGAAGTCCGTGATCGCCGCGCAGAAGCCGATCGCGTCGTCGTGGTGCGGGAAGTGGCCCGCTCCCGCGAAGATCGCCAGCCGGCTGCCGGGCATGTTCGCGTGCGCGCGGATGCCGTGGCGGGCGGGGATGACCGGATCGCGATCGCCCCACATGATGAGTGTCGGGACCGCTGCGGCGAGGTAGAGCTTGTCGATCGCGCTGACCCGCTGGCCGCCGAGCTCGACGACCGACCGCGCGGTGTGGACGAACGCGCGCCGCGCCTCGACGTCGTGCAGCGTCGCGATGCCCTTCGCGACCTCGCCGATGTCCGAGCCGGCGCGCACGCCGATGCGCCTCATCGCGGCGCCGAGTTTGGCTCCCGCCTTCACGACCGGCTCGGACACGAGCAGCGGGAGCACGAGCTCCGCACCGGGCAGGGCGACGGCGCGCAACATCGGCGTCACCTTGCGCCCGAGGCCGCCGCTGGAGACGAGCACGAGCCGCTCGACGCGCTCGGGGAACTGGTAGGCGACCTGCATCGCGATCCCGCCGCCGAGCGAATGTCCGGCGATCGTCGCGCGCTCGTGGCCGAGCGCCACCATGAGGTCGCGCAGCAGCGAGGCGTTGGCGCCGAGCGAGTAGTCCCCGCGCGGCTTCGCCGAGTCGCCGTGGCCGAGCAGGTCGGGCGCGAGGACGGTGAAGCGCCTGCCGAGCCGCGCGAGCACGGGCTCCCAGCTCGCCGACGAGCTCGTGATCCCGTGGATGAGGATGAGCAGCGGCCCGCTCCCCACGGTCCGATAGCTCAGCCGGTGCCCGTGGAGATGGATCTCGGCGGGCTCGGTCATCGGCGTCAGCGGATCTGCACGCCCGAGATCGCGCGGGCGATGACGAGCCGCTGGATCTCCGACGTGCCCTCGAAGATCGTGTAGATCTTCGCGTCGCGGTGCCAGCGCTCGACCGGGTACTCGCGGGTGTAGCCGTTGCCGCCGAGGATCTGCATCGCCCGCTCGGTGGCCCAGACGGCGACCTCGCCGGCCTTGAGCTTGCTCATCGAGCCCTCTGCCGCCGTGAACTTCTGACCGGTGCGACCCATCCAGGACGCCCGCCAGACGAGCAGCCTCGCGGCGTCGATCTCCATCTTCATGTCGGCGAGCGCGAACGCGATGGCCTGGTTCTCGATGATCGCGCGGCCGAACTGCTTGCGCTGCTGCGCGTAGTCGAGCGCGTACTCATACGCGGCGCGCGCGATCCCGATCGCCTGCGCGCCGACGATCGGGCGCGTCGCCTCGAACGTCTGCATCGCCGCCTGGGACTTCGACCGCGTGCCCTCGCGAGCGCGCGCGAGCTTCGCGTCGAGCTTCTCCTTGCCGCCGAGCAGGCAGCGGCCGGGGACGCGGCAGTCGTCGAGGAAGACGTCGGACGTGTGCGACGCGCGCAGGCCGTGCTTGGACACCTTCGCGCCCTGCGTGAGCCCCGCGGAGCCCGGCGGGACGACGAACGCCGCCTGCCCGCGCGACCCCAGCTCGCGGTCGACGCTCGCGACGATGACGTGGACGCTCGCGATGCCCCCGTTGGTCGCCCACGCCTTCTGGCCGTTGAGGACCCACTCGTCCGTCGACTCGTCGTAGCGCGCGGTCGTGCGCAGCGCCGAGACGTCGGAGCCGGCGTCGGGCTCCGAGACGCAGAACGCCGCGACTTTCACGTCGTCGGGCGTGCCGAAGCACTCGGGGATCCACTCGCTCATCTGCTCGGGTGTCCCGGCGCCGAAGATGCTCGCGACCGCCAGCGCCGTGCCCATGATCGAGATGCCGATGCCGGCGTCGCCCCAGAACAGCTCCTCGTTGACGACCGGCATCGTCAGCCCCGTCGGGTCGGCCCAGAACTGCGCGAAGCCGTCGAAGCCGTAGAGGCCGATCTTCGCGGCCTCCGCGATGATCGGCCACGGCGTCTCCTCACGCTCGTCCCATTCGGCTGCGGCGGGCCGCACGACGCCGGACGCGAAGCCGTGGACCCACTCGCGGATGTCGCGCTGGTCGGAGCTCAGCGCAAGCGAGAAGGCGGCGTGCTCGGTGTCCTGCGTCGTGGCCATCGCTCGAGGCTAGTCGACGGCTGCCCGCGAGGTGCGATCAGCGGGCCTCGACAGCTCGCGCAGGCATGCGGCGCACAGGCAGCCCTCGTACGCGCCGGCGAGCTGCGCCCGGTCTTCCGCGGTCAGCTTTACCTCGGCGCACCAGCAGTGCCCCGTGGCGATCTCGCAGCCGAACGCACCGAGGCAGCGAGGGCAGCGGTCGGTCTTCGCCGGTGCGGCGGCGCGTGGCGGCACGCGACCGGCTACGCCGCCAGCTTGCTCAGCATGGTGTCCCTCACGCGAGCGTACGCGGCGACGCCGTCGCCGTCGATCGCGGGGACGCGGATCAGCGGCTGCAAGCCCATCACCCACGAGCCGATGTCCCTGATCGCGTCCTGATAGGCGCGCTCGTTCTGCTGCCCGTGGAAGCCGAACATCTTCGAGGCCATGCCGTAGCGCCACTTGTCGCTCTTCGGCGCGTGCTCCTGGCACAGCGCCCTGTACTCGGCGACGTCGAAGCCGAGCGGGACCTCCGGCGGGTAGAGGTTCAGCGTCGTCAAGCGGCCGGTCGTGAAGTGCAGGACGTCGTCGACCTCCACGAGCGTGGCCGACTGCATGTGCACGAGGACCGGCATGTACGGCATGTTGACGCGGCAGGAGTGCAGAACCGGCATGAGGCCCTTGAGCCGCGTGAACATCTGCTCGAGCGCGGGCACGGCGATCTCGGCGCGCTGCATGACGTCCGGATTGCCAGACTGGTCGGCGAGGTAGGCGACCGCGAGATGGCCCGGCTCCGAAGCCCATTCGAACTGGTTGGGCTCGAGCTCGATGCCGTCCTTCGCTGCTTCGTTCGCGAGCGCCTCCTCATGGACCGACACTTCCGGCATGTACGTCCTCCGTCTTTTCGCCTGCTCCGACGCGCGCCCCGGCGGCGCGCAGACCCAGCACGTAAACGTAGTGGACGGGCGTCGCGGATCACGCCGCGGCGGCTGAGCGGCGGACCTCCCGACCCCGATCGCGTGGCCGAAGCGGACGACCGGCTGCCCCTGGGCTCGCTCCTTTGGCGTCGCATCGGATAGCTCGCACCGCCGGCAACCGTGCGTCCTCTCACACATGCGAGGGTGCCCGGACTGGACCCTTTGTGAGCACCTCGCGAAAAGGAGGCTCAACGATGAGCGCAGACCCGATCCAGCCCTGGCCGTTGACGAGGAAGGGCGACAACGCGCATCCAGTCCGGACGCTGCAGCATCTGCTGCGCGCACAGAAGCAGACCGTTGCGGTAGACGGCATCTTCGGACCGAAGACCGAGACGGCGGTCAAGGCCTTCCAGAAGGCGAAGAAGCTGTCGGTCGACGGCATCGTCGGCCCGAAGACCTGGGCGGCGATCATCATCACGGTCAAGCGAGGGTCCAAGGGCGACGCCGTGCGCGGCGTCCAGGAGGAGATCCAGTTCCGCAACCTCTCCGGCGACCCGGCGAACGCCACGCCGATCGACGGGATCTTCGGTCCGCAGACCGAGGGCTTCATCCGCGCCTTCCAGGAGGCGCTCGAGATCACGGTCGACGGCATCGTCGGACCGATCACCTGGCGCGCGCTCGTCAGCGGGATGCTCTCGTTCTGAGCGTCGGCAGCGGGTAGCGGGGCGGGGCGCTCGCGCCTTCGCCCCGGCGCTGCCAGCGGAGGGGGCGGGACGCTATGCGAACCCCGAATCCGGTCTGGACTCGCTCATCCAATCATTGATGGATCCCACTGCGTGCGAAGCTCACAGCGCGCCGCAGCGGAAGCCGTGCGGCGTCGACCCGACCGCTTCCTACCGCGGTAGCATCACCGATGTGGACCAGTCAGAAGCGGTCAATATCGTTCGACGAGTCGGTGCTCGCCGAAGCCGAGCGGCTAGCCGCTGCTACCGGCGGCAATCTGTCCGCCCTGGTCAGCGTTTCCAGGATCGAGCCCCTCGACGAGGCTAGGGCGCGTGAGGCAGGCGCGCTTCGGCGAAGTGTCCCAGGCTGCCGCACGATCGACGCTTGCAGCGCGATCGGAGTGGCACAGCGGGGTGATGCGGTAGCGACATCCGATCCGCGCGACATGCGCCGGCTGCTCGGTTCGCACACGACGATCCTTGCGGTCTAGCGGCGCACGCCGGCGGCGGCGCACTCGATGGTCAACGGCGGGCAAGCGTGCCCAGCCAGGGTTCGCATAGACGACATCCACGGAGGGGGCGGGATTCGAACCCGCGGTCCGGGATTACCGGACTCCGGTTTTCAAGACCGGTGCATTCGTCCGCTCTGCCACCCCTCCGTTCGCCGGACGGTAGCGCCCGGCTGCCATCGGCTCCACAGTGGGTCGGGACTACAGCACGCCCGCAGGCGCGAGCCAGTGCGACTCGTAGTCGAGTCCCGTGAGCTCGAGCAGCACGTCGTAGTCGCGGTCGTAGTGCAGGACACCGGCTGCGTGGGTGTGAGCGCACGCGGCGATGAGGAGATCCGATGGGGAAGCCGTCCGGCGATGTCCGCGTCGCGCGAGCTCGCTCTGTGCCGCGAGGGCGGCGTCCTCGACATCGCTGTCGATCGTCATGCGCGGAAGCTGCAGCAGATCGCCGAGGAGCTCGTCGTGGTGGGTTGCGCTGCGCGCGGACCAGCCGGCCTCCAGGAGGAACGGAGCGCATACCGCAACCCCACCCTGCTCGACGAGCGCGGCGATCTCGCTGCGGCGTGCATCGGGCAGTGCGGGCGACGATAGGCGTGCCCACGCGGAGTTGTCGAGGAGGAGCACGCGTTCTCAGTCCTCGTCCAAGCCCAGGCGCTTCACGCGATCGGCAGCGTCCCTGTCCTGGTCGACGGCGCCCTCTCGCACCCGGTCGGCCAGGCGGCGACGCGCGGCCCGGGTCGGCGCGGCGTTGGCCATGTGGCGCTCCAACCGTGCTCGCGCTCCTTCTTCGACGAGGTGCCCGAGGTCGGGGCGCCGGCCCTCGACTGCCGCGACCTTGTCGAGCAACGCAGCGCGGTCGGGCGTGAGCGTGACCATCTGGCGTGGATGGCGAGTCGGCACGCGAGCAGAACACGGTGTTGCACTGCCGAGCGCCCCTCGATCGCAGCGTAGACCGGCCAGCCGTCGGCGGATGCGGACGAGGGGCTCTACACTGCCCGGAGAGAGCCGCAGGGAGAGGTGGCCGAGTGGCTGAAGGCACTCGCCTGCTAAGCGAGTATGGGGCTCAACCCCCATCGCGGGTTCGAATCCCGCCCTCTCCGCTTACACTGCATCACCCACTGCGCCCGTAGCTCAGCTGGATAGAGCGTCGGTCTACGGAACCGAAGGTCAGAGGTTCGAATCCTCTCGGGCGCGTTGAGAAGTGCCGCTGAGATTGGACGGCGACGGCCTGATGTTGGCCGGGTTCTTTCAGGCCCTACGGCACGGCGATGACGTCCAGCCCATCGATCCGGGAGCACGACGGGATCGCTGATGTCGCGAGCGCGAGCACGGCTCGCCTTCAACCCGAAGGCGGCCCGCGTCGCCGGCGCGGTATACCTGAGGGGTGCACGCACTCGTCGCCGGAGCGACCGGCTTCATCGGGCAGGCGCTCTGTGAGCGGCTGCTGCGCGATGGCGTCGCCGTGCGGGCGCTCGTGCGCAGCGCGCAACGGACCCGCGGATTGCCGGTCGACGAGCTCGAGCTGCACGAGGGCGACGTGCTGGAGCCCGACACGCTGACGGGCGCCGGCGAGGGCATCGACATCGCGTACTACCTCGTGCACTCGATGGGTCGCGGCTCGGACGGTGGCGACTTCGAGGAGCGCGAGCTGCGCGCCGCCGAGGCGTTCGGACGGATGTGTGCCGAGGAGGGCGTCAAGCGCGTCGTCTACCTCGGCGGTCTCGGCGACCAGCCGGGCTCCAAGCACCTGCGCAGCCGCCACGGCACCGCCGGCGCGCTCAAGCGCCACGGACCGCCGCTCACCTACTTCCGCGCGGGCATGGTCGTGGGGGCCGGCAGCGAGTCCTACCGCACGCTGCGCCATCTCGTCGCACGGCTGCCGTTCATGATCGCGCCGCGCTGGCTTCAGACGCCGACCCAGCCGATCGACATCGACGACGTCGTCGCCTACCTCGCGGCCGCCCCGTTCGTCGAAGCGTCGGCCGGGCGCGAGGTCCAGATCGGCTCCCCCGACGTGCTCGCCTACAGCGGGATGCTCGACCGCATGGCCATCGCGCTCGGCAAGCGCCCGCGCCCCAAGCTGCCGGTGCCGCTGCTCACGCCGTGGCTGTCATCGCTGTGGATCGGCCTCGTGACGCCGGTCGACACGCGCGTCGCGAGGCCGCTCATCGAGGGCCTCTCGACCGAGACCGTCGTCACCGATCCGAGCGGAGCCGCGCTGTTCGCGGTCGAGCCGATCGGGTTTGACGCGTCGCTGCGCAAGGCCGTCGCCTCCGAGCGGCTGGAGACGCCCCCGTCCCCGGAGACCACGGTGACCGTCGCGTGAGGAGCGGTTCGCGCTGGCGGATCGCGAAGGGGCGGGTCATCATGACGGGCATGTCGGTCCGCTTTGGCGCCGTGACGTTCGCCGTGATCGCCGGGAGCTTCGCGATCGCAAGCTCGACCGCCGGGGGCGTGGGAGGCAGCGCCGCGGTACGCGAGCGGGCCGCGGCGTGGGCCACGAGCCAGGATGGCCTGCACGAGGTCGGGACCTCGAACTGCGGCCCGCAGATCAACCGCTGGCAGCGCCAGATGGGCCTCAAGGTCCCGCCGTGTCGCGTGTGGTGCGGCGCCTTCGTGCACCAGGCGTTCCGCCAGGCGGGCGTGCGGCTGTCGTCGCGGCTCATCGATCCGCACAAGTCCTACTACGACGCGATCGCCGGCCGCAACGGCCTGCGCAAGATCGCAACCGGCGACGTCCGGCGCGGCGACATCGTCTTCTACAACTTCCGCAAGGCGGCCGGCCTGAAGGCCTCGCATCTCGCGATCGCGCGCGACAGGCCGCGCGACCGCAAGCTCGCGACGGCCGAGGGCAACACGAGCCATGCCGTGCGCATGGAGGTCCGCGGCGTCAAGTACATCGTGCTCGCCGCCCGCGTTACCGGCGACGCGTAGCGCAGCTCGCCGCCGCGGCGGGTACCCACCCCGTCGCTCTCCGTGGTGAGCGACGGGGCGTACCCCTTGCGCTAGGAGTCGTCCTCGCTCGCGTCGCCATCCCCGCCCGTGGCGTCTTCCGCGGCGGCCTGTGCGCCGAGATTGGAGGCGTCATCGGACGCGGGCGCGGCGTCGGCGGCGCCGCCATCGGCGAGCATGTGGGTCAGCTCGTCGGCGGTGCGGCCCGGCATCTCCGGCGCGTCGGGGATGTCCATCAGCTCCTCGGCGGAGACCGCCGGCTCGTCGGCGGTCTCGACTGCCGCGCCCATGTCGGCCAGATCGACGGCGTCGTCGCCGCCAGCGTCTGCGACGTCGACCGCGTCATCGCTCGCTTCAGCTTCGGGGGCCTCCTGCTGCTCGTCAAGCATGTTGCTCTCTCCTGGTTGCTGTCGAGCGTGCTGTACCCGGTCGGCGCAAGAAATGAGCGCCGGGGTGTCGGACGTCCTCAAAGAGACGATGATCGACCGGCAGCCCGGCTTCTGAAGCGGCCGACTGGACATATCCGGCATCCGGGCGCCGTGCGCTCAACCTCGGGGCACCTGCGGACCGATACAGCGCCCATGAGCCTTCAGGGCGAGCAGCTATCCGCGCCCATACCCACCGATCCCCATGTCGAGCAGGCACTACTCGCCCTTGCCGACGGCAGCTACGTCCTGAGCACCCCCGACGGGACGGTCGCCGAATGTGGCGTCGGCGTCGTCGCGATGCTCGGCCGCACGGCCGAGCAGCTCGCGGGCCACCCCGTCGCCGAGGTCCTCGCGTCGGCCGCCGATCCCGGGCAGCGCGCCGCCTTCGAGCGCGTCCTGCGCGGCGCGCGCGAAGCCGGGGCGTTCCCGACGGCGACCGCCGACGGCACGCTGTGCTCGCTCGAGTTCGTCGTCGTCTGCGTCCCGCTCGCGCTCGGCTGGGAGTTCACGTCGCTGCTCGGCGAGCTGCGCTCGCGCGACGCCGACTCGTGGGATCCCGAGGCGCTGCGGCTGCGCCACGACCGCGCGCTGGCAGCCGTCGAGGACGTCTGCACGAGCGGCGCGCAACCCGACGCGGGGGCGCGCCTCGCCGGCATCCTCGTCGTCGTTCGCGACGCCGACGCGCCGCCGCTCACGCGCGAGGACGTCGGCGTGCGCATGGCCGAGCAACGCGCGGCCGCACGCGCAGCCGCCGAGCAGGCGAGGCGCGAGGCGCTGGGCCTCGGCGACCACCGCGCGTCGGACGACTTCGCTCCAGACGCACCGGGGCTCGAGGATCTCGTCGAACGCGCGCACGAGCTGCGCGCGCGTGTCGAAGAAGCCGAGCGCGCGGCCGCCGAGGCGGTTGCCGAGCGCGAGCGCGCGACCGCGCGGATCGCGGAGGTGCAGTCCGCCCGCGAGCAGGCGCTCGCGCAGCTCGCGAGCATCCAGTCCGAGCACATCGCCGAGCACGAGCGCGCGCTGGCGCAGATCGAGACGGCGCAGGCCGAGCGCGAGCGGGCGCTCGCGCGGTTGACGGCCGAGCAGGCCGAGCGCGAGCGCGTGGTGGCCCGCCTGGAAGCCGAGCAGGCCGAGCGCGCGCAGGCGCTCGCGCGGCTTGCCGCCGTCGAGGCCGAGCGCGATGTGGAGGCGCAGCGGCGCACGCAGGCCGAGGCGCGCGCGGCGTCGACGCGCGAGACCGGCGACGACCGCGTCGAGCAGCTCGCGGGCGAGCGCGACGTCGCCGCCGCGGCTGCCGCCGCCGCGCAGGCAGAGGTCGTCGCGGCCCGCGCCGCCGCGGCCGCGGCAAGCTCGCGAGCGCAAGCGGCCGAGACAGCCGTCGAGGGTGCGCGCACCGAGGTCCAGTCGGCGCACGCGCAGGTCGAGGCGGCGCACATCGAGGCCCACGCCGCGCACGCCGAGGCGCAGTCCGCCCGCGACGCCGCCGAGGGCGCGCGCGCGGACACCGAGGCCGCTCGTGCCGAGAGCGAGCGCCTGCGATCCGAGTTGCAGGCGATCCGCGCGTCGATCCACGCCGAGCGGGCGTCGAGCGTCACCGCCGACGCGGAGATGGAGTCGCTGCGCGCCGAGCTCGCGGAGGCCCACGCCGACGCCGAGGCCGTCCGTGCCGAGCTGCACGCGGCGCGCGAGGAGGCGCAGAGCGCTCGCGGCGACAGCGCGCTGTCGCGCGGCGAGCTGGCCTCCGTCCGCGGGGAGCTCGAGAGCGCCCGTTCGGCGCTCGAGGCGACGCGCCGCGAGCTTGAGTCCGCGCGCGGCGTGCCCGTCGCGTCGCCCGCCGAGCTGGCCGCGGCGCACGCCGAGCTCGACGCCGTGCGCGTCGAGCTCGAGGCGATGACGCGCGAGCTGACCCGGGCGCGCTCCGAGCTGTCCGCGGGATCGAGCGCCATCGCCGACCTGCGCGCGGAGCTACAGACGCGCGACGAGGAGCTCGGTCGCGTCGCCGGCGAGCTGCAAGCGACCGACGGCGACACCGCGGTCCTGCGCGCCGAGCTGTACTCCGTCGGCGGCGAGCTCAACCACACTCGCGCGGAGCTCCAGACGCGCACCGGCGAGCTGGCCGAGTCGCGTGCCGAACTCGACGCCCGCGGCGAGGAGCTCGCGCGCGCCCGGGCGGAGGCGACGACGCGCGCCGACGAGCTCGTCGCGGTGCGCGCGGAGCTGGGCACGCTGCGCGACGAGGTCGAGGCGATGAGCGGCGTGCGCGCGCAGCTCGTGCAGCGCGACGCGAAGATCTGGTCGCTCGACGACGAGCTGAAGGCGCGCGCGTTCGAGCTGCAGTCGACGAGCGCGGACCTCACGGCGCGCAGCGGCGAGCTCGCGCGGATGTCCGAGGAGCTCGCCGCGGCGCGCGAGGAGATCGCGACGCTGGGCGAGGCGCTCACGTCCGCCCGCGACGAGCTCGAGGTCGAGCGCTGCGCGGCGCGCGACGTCCGCGCCGAGCGCGAGCAGGCGCGCATGCGCGCGAGCCGGCTGCTCACCGAGGCTGAAAGCGCGCGCGCCGCCGCCGAGGCGATCCGCGCGGAGTTCGCGTTCGACATGCCGCCGAACCCGGCCCGCCCGGACAATCTGACCGCCGACGCCCCACCGCGCCCCCCGGTGGCGACCCGGATGCCGCTTGCCAAGCCGATCCCGATGGGGCCGCCGGTGCCGACCGGCGCCGCTGCGCCCGCCGAGCCGGCGCCCGAGCTGCCGCCGAGCGTGCCCGGCGTCGCCGTCGCGCTCATCGGGATCGACGGGACGTTCAAGCGCCTCGACGAGAACTTCTGCTCACTGCTCGGCTGCCGCGAGGACGAGCTGCGCGCAGCCCGCTGGCCGTCGATCATCGACCGCGACAACCTCGACGCCCATCGCGAGATCGCGCGTGCGCTGCGCGCCGGCGAGCTGCCGAGCGCGGACATCGAGACCGTCTACATGCACTCGGGCGGGCTGCTCGTCCCGATCGAGGGCACGGTCTCGATGCTGCGCGACGGCGCGGGACAGCCGACGCACTACCTCTTCCGCGCCGACGTCCGCAAGACGTCAAGCGCCGCGTTCTAGCGCCGCCGGGTTCCGTGCCCGCGCTCGCCGGCGACCGCTCGGCCCCGGCCCCGGCCCCGGCCGTTCAGCCCGCCGTGGGCGCGCGCGTGCCCGTGCCGATCGGGCAGCTGACGCCCGTGCCGCCGATCCCGCAGTAGCCGCGCGGGTTCTTGGCGAGGTACTGCTGGTGGTAGTCCTCGGCGTAGTAGAACGCCGGCGCCGGCAGGATCTCGGTCGAGATCTCGCCGCGGCCGGCCTTCGTCAGCGCCTCCTGGTAGCGCTCGCGCGACGCCTCGGCGGCGGCGAGCTGCTCGTCGGAGCTCGCGTAGATCCCCGAGCGGTACTGCGTGCCGACGTCGTTGCCCTGGCGCATGCCCTGCGTCGGGTCGTGAGCCTCCCAGAAGCGCTTGAGGATGTCGTCGTAGGAGATCTCCGCCGGGCGGTAGACGACGAGCACGACCTCGTTGTGGCCGGTCCGCGCGCTGCAGACCTCCTCGTAGGTCGGGTTCGGCGTCATGCCCGCGGCGTAGCCGACCGCGGTCGTGTAGACGCCCGGCGCCTGCCAGAAGGTCTTCTCGACGCCCCAGAAGCAGCCGGCGCCGAAGATCGCCTGCTCCGTGTCCTCGGGGAACGGCCCGCGCAGCGGCGTGTCGAGCACGAAATGGCGATCGGGCACCTCGATCGGCGTCGTGCGGCCGGGGAGCGCGGTCTCGGGATCCGGCATGGCGGTCTTGTGCTTGGAGAGGAAGTTGAGCATCGCTGCCTTCGCGTCGTCGGGAGGTGTCGTGCACGGTAGCGAGCGGTGCTTACCGGACCATCACGTCGCGCGCCAACTGTCGGTACCGTCGCTGCGAGCATGGATGAGGACCCGGGAGAACGTCCCCGCACGCAGGTCGACGCGGGGATCGGCACGCTGCTGGCCGGCAACGGCGTGCGCGGCGTCGGCATGCTGCTCGTCTTCTTCACGCACCTGTTCTTGCTCGCCGACGTCGAGCCGGACAACAACATGCGCTCCTACGGCTGGGCGGCACCGATCCTCGGCCACATCGACCTCGGCCTCGCCGCGTTCTTCGCGCTGTCGGGCTACCTCATCGCGCGGCCGTTCGCGCGCCACTACGTCGTCGGCACGCGCAAGCCGCGACTGCGCTCCTACGTGCGCAACCGCGTTTTGCGCGTGGTCCCCGCGTTCTACCTCTTCACCGTGCTCGTGCTGCTGCGCTTCGGCGTCGACGGGACACTGGAGTCGGGCACCGGCAACACGAGCAGCGTGCTGCAGATCGTGGGGCAGTTCCTCTTCGTCCAGGGCCAGACGGGCGGCCCCGCGGTCGTGCCGATCGGGCCGGCGTGGTCGATCGGGGCCGAGGTCGGCTTCTACGTCCTCATCCCGATCGCGTCGTGGTTCTTGGTTCGTACGGCGTCGCGCCTGCGAGGACCCGAGCGCCGCGCCGCGCTCGGCATCGCGCTCGTCGGCGCGGTGATGCTCGCGAGCATCGCGTCGCGCAACGTCGACCAGTACCGCTTCGCCTGGCTCACGAGCCCGCCGGCGATCATGTACGTCTTCATGCCCGGCGTCGCGATCGCGCTGATCGAGCCGCTGCTCGCCGCGCGCCTGCGCGACCGTGCCCGACCGGCCCGCCTCATCGCGTACGGCGCGTTCGCGCTGGCGGCGCTGCTCGCGGTCGTCTACGCGGTGACCGACTACGACCCGCGCCAGACCCCGATCCACCATGCGCTCGGGCAGCGCGCGCTGTTCGCGGTCCTGTGCTGCGGGCTGCTCATCCTCGGGCTCGTCGTCCTGCAGCTCGGCCTCAACGGCGCGCCGCGGTTGTTCGCCAACCGCCTCATGCTGTGGATGGGCGAGCGCTCGTACTCGTTCTACCTCGCCCACATCTGGGTCCTCTACGAGATCGATCACGCGCTCGGCACGGGTGAGAGCGTGGCGACCCGCGTCCTGCTCATGATCGCGATCGCGCTGCCGGTCACGACGGCGGTCGCCGCGGCGTCGTATCGCTGGGTCGAGCGGCCGTTTCTCGAGCGCAAGCGCAAGGTCGTCGCTGGCGGCGACAGCCCCGGCGGCTCCGGTGCGCCGCCCGACGCGCACTCCGTTCCGGCCCCGGCGCTCTCCTGACGGTGGGCGACCTCTGGCGGGGCGAGCCAATAGGCTGCCCTGGCAATGGCCCGGCTCGCGCGGAACGCGTTCCTCGCCACGCTTCTCATCGCCGCTACGGCGCTGGCGGCGTGCGGCGACGACAACACCCGGAAGAACGCGTACGTCCGCGAGCTCACCGCGGCGCAGACGCAGTACCAGGCGAACGCCAAGCGAATCGAGGCCGATGCGACACCCACCAGCACGCCGCGCCAGGACCGGCGCACACTCGCTCGCTTCTCCGCCACGATCACCCACACGATCACCGCGCTGCGCGCGATCATGCCGCCGTCGGAGGTCACGGCGGAGCACAAGGCGTTCGTCGACGTGTTCGTGACCTGGCACGACGACGTGGCGCGCTTCACGAAGGCGATCGCCAAGCCGACGCGCGGCGGCGTCAAGCGCGCGCAGCGTCAGATCGCCGTCGCCAACCAGACGTTCAACGAGTCGCTGCGCCGGGCCGTTACCGACATCGACGCGAAGCTCGCATCCTGATGAACCCCACATGGATCTGGATGCAGATCGCGATCGTCGTCTTCGTGCTGGCGGGCTGCGTCATCGCGATCGTCAAGCTCGTGTAAGTGGACCATCCCGCGATGTTCTCCTCGATCGTCGTGGGCATCGACGGCTCGGACACCGCCAAGGAGGCGGTGCGCCAGGCGACGGTGCTCGCGCGCTCGGTCGGGGCGCGGATCGAGCTCGTCTCGGCGTATGAGCCCGTCACGGACGCGCGTCTGCGCGAGTCCATCGCCGTGCCCGAGGACCTGCACTGGATCATCAACCCGCGCGAGGACGTCGAGGCGACGCTCGACGAGGCCGCCGCGCGGATTCGCGAGGCCGGCGTCGACGTCGAGGTCTTCGCCCGTCAGGGCGATCCGGCCGACGCGATTCTCGACGTGGCCGAGGAGCGCGGTTCGGACCTCATCGTCGTCGGTAACAAGGGCATGACCGGCGCGAAGCGATTCCTGCTCGGCTCGGTGCCGAACAAGGTGTCACACCACGCGCCCTGCTCGGTGCTCATCATCCGGACGGCGTGAGCGACCTGGCGATCGGTGCGGTGGCCGCGGCCGCGTCGATCAGCCCTGCCCCGTAGTAGCGATCACGGCCGGGCTTGCCGAGGTCGCGCGCGGTGCGCTCGAGGTGGCGCTCGACCTGGCGCGGCGTCGGGCGTGAGCCGAGCACGCGCGAAGCGAGCACGAGCGCGACGAGGCCGGTGACGTGCGGCGCCGCCGATGACGTGCCGCGAAAGCCCGGCAGCATCTCGAAGGTCCGCGGCGCCGCGGCCTTGAAGCTCACCCCGGAGATGTCGCGGCCGGGGACGCCTTCGAGATCGCAGCGGGCGTCGTTGCGCAGCGGTGCGTCGTAGCCGCCGCCGGGCGCGACGACGTCCATCCCCGGCCCGTGGTTGGAGTAGCTGCCGAGGCAGCCGTGCTCGGTCGTGCCGCCGACGTTGATCGCCAGCGTGTCGTAGTACTTGCCGGGGACGCGGAAGTCAAAGCTGTTGCCGGCCGCCGAGACGACGACGACGCGCTTCGCGCGAGCGTGGCGCAGCGCCTCGCGGACGGTCTTCGAGGTCATGACGCTGCGTGGGGTCGGCGGCAGCGGCGGCGCGTCGAAGAGCTCGAGCGAGAGGTTGATGACGTCGGCGCCGTGGTCGACGGCGTAGCGCAGCCCGCGCGCGATCGTCGCTGCGTCGCTCTTGCCTTCGTAGTCGAGCACCCGGACGGGCATGATCTTCGCGCGATACGCGACGCCGACGGTGCCGTAGCCGTTGTTCGCCGTCGCGGCGATGATGCTCGCGACGAACGTCCCGTGACCGAACTCGTCGCTCGGGTACGGATCGTTGTCGATGAGGTCAAAGCCGCGGACGAAGCGCGTCGGGGCGAGGTCGGGCGAGCGGCCGTACCGGCCGCGCGTCGAGTAGGCGACGCCGCTGTCGAGCACTGCGACCGTGACGCCGCGCCCGCCGCTGCCGCCCAGCCTCGAGGCCTGCGACCACGCCGTCGGCGCGTTGATCCCGTACGGGCCGTTGAGCTCCCACTGCACGGTGGCCCAGCCGGCGGCCGGACCCGCCGCGCTCGCGACGCCCGAGTCGTTGGGGACGTACGCGGCGCGCGCCGCGAGCGAGCGCTCGACCCACGCGACGGCGCGGTGCTTGCGTAGGCCGCGCAGCGCTGTGGTGAGCGTCGTGTCGGGCCGAGCGCGCACGACGTCCGCGCCGCCCACGCGCTCGACACGGGTGACGCCGGTGGCGCGCAGCGCGGCGGCGCGCGCCGTCGCGTCGACGTGGTGCTTGAAGCGCACGACGAGGCGCCCGTCGGTGGAGGCTGTCCCGGACTGCGGCTGGGGCTGCGCGGCGCCGGCGGGTGCTGCGCCGGCAAGCGTCAGCGCGACGGCCCATGCGGCCGCGAGAGCGAAGCCGTGATGCTGCGTGCGGGAAGGGGGGTGCAACGGAGTGGGGATGGTCTGCTGCCGGCGGCTCGCGACAGCCCAAAACTGCCGCTGTCCGCCCGTTACTTGCAGCACACGATACGCATGGCCGTGGATGGGGGCGCCGGCGCCGCGCCGCGCGCTGCGATAGTTGCGCCAACAGCCATGGCGACGCCCTTCTTTCCGCGCGACGAGTACTTCATGCGCCTCGCGCTGCGCGAGGCCGAGGCGGCGCGAGACCACGACGACGTGCCGATCGGCGCGGTCGTCGTGCACGAGGGCGAAGTCATCGCGGCGGGACACAACGAGCGCGAGCTGCGCCAGGATCCCACGGCGCACGCGGAGCTGCTCGCCCTGCGCGAGGCCAGCCGCGTGCTCGGCTCGTGGCGGGTCCTGGAGACGGTGCTGTACGTGACGCTCGAGCCGTGCGCGATGTGCGCGGGGGCGATCGTCCTGGCGCGGGTCCCGCGCGTCGTCTACGGCACGACGGATCCGAAGGCGGGCGCCGCCGGGTCGGTGCTCGACGTCCTCGGCGAGCCGCGGCTCAACCACCGCCCGGTCGTCGCGCGGGGGCTGCTCGCGGCGGAGTGCGCGATGTTGCTGACGGACTTCTTCGGCTCTCGCCGCTGAGCGTAGTCGCGATCTCCTATCCTCACACGCTGCGCCAGCGCGCCTCGGAGGGGTGCGAGAGTGGCTGAATCGGGCGGTCTCGAAAACCGTTGTAGGGGCAACCCCCCTACCGTGGGTTCGAATCCCACCCCCTCCGTACTCGACGCGTCGCTCGCAGCGCGCGCCGGTGCGATTGAGCGCGCTCACCTACTCGGAGCGCGGGTGGAGCTCGGCGTACCGGCAAGTGACCTTTTGATCGAAGGTCTCGAGCCGGACATCGCTGTGTCCTCGATCCTCATGATGGATCGCGGTGGCGACCGCGTACGCATCCGGGAGCTTGAGGCCGGTGCGCTCGCGCACCGCGGCCGCGCGTCGCGCAAGGTCCATGTCGACCTGGATGGTGACGATGGCGAGGCGCGTGAGCATGTCGTCGAGCATGTCGCCTCCTTCGCGCCGAGAGCTCGGAGTGGACCGACGAGGACTTCGCTGTAGGTGACGGCACACACCGTGCGTCGGTTCCCCGGCGCCATCGCCGCGCGAATGCGTTCGGTGGCGGCGGTGTGGTCGGCGTCATCGCGCTTCAGGTACGCGATCAGCACGTCGGCGTCGCAACGACTGCGACGTGGGGCTCGTCGGCCCGTTCTCGAACGCGCGGGCGTCGTCGCTTTGACGCCTTGACGGTCTTGTCGCGTATGCCGCTATATGGGCGAACAATTCGACAAGACCGCACGAGGACGCGCCCATCGGCGGCGACTACCGGGTGGCGATGCCTGCGCGGTCGACCTTGCGGTGGAAGCGCTCGCCGGCCTTGGCGCCGGCCATCGCGGCGACGAGCGTCACGACGACCGAGGCCAGCAGCGCGACGAGGCCGCCGGTCGTGAGCGTGCCGCTGTCGATCGGCACGCGCGGGAGGTTCAGCCGGTCGAGCACGTTGTACTCCGCCCCGCCGATCAGGGTGAGCAGCGCGATGGCGCCTGCCGCGAGGATGCCGACGATCCAGACCGCGAAACCCTGACGAGCGCCGTCGAAGCGGGCGGTGCGCCCGGCCGCGTAGCCGCCGAACCAGTAAGAGATCGCGAGCACGACGAGCAGCGCGATCCCACCCGCGAGCCCGATCGTCTCGGCATCCGAATCGGTGACGTCGCGGCCGACCTCGGTGACCGCGAGCACTGCCCCGGCCGCGGCCAGGATGCCCGTGAGGATCGCGGCGAGCCCGGCCGCCGCCAGCCAGCCGACGCTCGCAGACAGCCACGAGACGCCGCCGAACTCCTCGCGCTGGCGGGCGCGGGGGTCGTCGGGGCGGCGGGTCATGCGCAACCTGTCCCCCGCGGCCACGGGCCGCAAACCGCGGCGGCGGCCGTGGCACCTCGGCGGGCGCCGCGCGAGCACGGACGCCCTCGCCTCCGGCGAGGACCTCAGGGTGCCGCGCAAGACGCCCCGACGGAGCGTCGCGTAGCCTGATGCGCCACACATGAAGCTGCGTGACATCTATGCCCGGTCCGGGAAGACGTTCTCGGTCGAGTTCTATCCGCCCAAGGACGACGCCGGCGTCGAGCGCCTGTTCACCGAGATCGAGAAGCTCAGGCAGCTCAACCTCGGCTTCTGCTCGGTGACCTACGGCGCGGGCGGCTCGACGCAGGGCACGACGCTTGAGATCGTCCGGCGCGTCCATGCCGAGGCGCAGCTGGAGGTCATGTGCCACCTCACCGTCGTCAACCAGCCCAAGCGCAACGTGCGCGCCGTGCTCGACTTCCTGCGCCACCACGAGATCGAGAACCTCATCGCGCTCGCCGGCGATCCGCCGAAGGGCCAGGACGAGACGGACTGGACCCCGCATCCCGAGGGCTACCACCACTCACGCGAGCTCGTCGAGGACGCCGTCGCGTTCGACAGCGGCTGGTTCTCGGTGGCGGTCGCGGGCTTCCCGGAGGTCCACCCGCGCGCGGTGAGCCGCGAGTCGGACCTCAAGTACCTCAAGGCGAAGGTCGACGCCGGCGCTGACGTCGTCGTCACGCAGCTCTTCTACGACAACGACGACTACTTCCGCTACGTCGAAGACGTGCGCGCGATCGGCGTCGAGGTGCCGATCGTGCCGGGGATGATGCTCATCCAATCGTCGTCCCAGTGCAGGCGGATCGCGTCGATGTGCGGCTCGCGGATCCCGGTCGACCTCGAGTCTCGCTTGGCCGAGGTCGAGGACAACAGCGACGCCGCGCTGCAGCTCGGCATCGACTACACGACCGAGCAGTGCCAGGCGCTGCTCGACTTCGGCGTGCCCGGCTTTCACTTCTACTCGCTGAACAAGGCGCGCGGCGTCAGCTCCGTCTTCGAGAACCTCCAGCTGCAGACGCTCGCCGCGGCGACCTGAGCGCCCGCGCTCGCGCGTCCGCAGCGACGCCCCTTCAAGGCCTGGCCCCGTGCCGCCGATACAGCGGTTATGGAGACCTCGCACGAGCTGACGATCGATCAGATGCGCGAGATCGTGCGCCTGCGCCGCCGCCACCCGCGCGCCGAGGTGCTCGTCCACCAGAAGCCGTGGGGCCTCATCGTCGAAGCCCGCCGCCGCGGTCACGCGGTCGAGCTCGAGCGCTTCGACTGGACCGGCGCCGTCGAGCCGGACAAGCAGATCGCCTTCGCCGCGTAGCGCGGGGGCAGCGCGAATCGCTGCGACGCGGGCTTGGGCCTCCGGCAGCGGCCCCGCTCGCTAGACCGCGGCGGGCGTGAGGTGCGGGTAGAGCGGGAACTGATCGGCCAGGGCGCGGGTGCGCTCGGAGAGCTCGGCGCGCTCCGCGTCGCCGAAGCCGCCCGTCAGCGCCGCGCCGATGACCTGGCCGATCTCGCGGAACTCCTCGACGCCCATGCCGCGCGTCGCGAGCGCGGGGGTGCCGATCCGCAGTCCGGAGGTGACCATCGCCGGGCGCGGGTCGTTGGGGACCGCGTTGCGGTTCACCGTGATCCCGATGTCATCCAAGCGGTCCTCGGCATCCTGGCCCGACAGCGCGGACTCGCGCAGGTCGGCGAGCACGAGGTGCACGTCCGTGCCGCCCGTCAGGACGTTCACGCCGACGTCGAGCAACTCGTCGGCGAGGGCGGCGGCGCCGGCGCGCGTGCGCCGCTGGCGGTCGCGGAAGAGCTCGGTCCCGGCGATCTTCAGCGACACCGCCTTGCCGGCGATGACGTGCATCAACGGACCGCCCTGCTGGCCCGGGAAGACCGCGGTGTTGACCTTCTTCGCCCACTCCTCGGTGCTCAGCACCATGCCGCCCCGCGCGCCGCCGATCGTCTTGTGGATCGTCGTCGTCACGACGTCGGCGTACGGCACGGGCGATGGATGCTCGCCCGCCGCGACAAGGCCGGCGAAGTGCGCCATGTCCACCATGAGCTTCGCCCCCACCGAGTCGGCGATCTCGCGAAAGCGCGCGAAGTCAAGCTGGCGCGGATACGCCGACCAGCCCGCGATGATGAGCTGTGGGCGCTCCTGCTCGGCGATGTCGGCGAGCGCGTCCATGTCGATGCGCGAGTCCTCCTCGCGAACCCCGTACGCGACGACCTCGTACAGCTTGCCCGAGAAGTTCAGCCGCATCCCGTGGGTGAGATGGCCGCCATGATCGAGGCGCATCCCGAGGATCTTGTCGCCGGGGTTGATGAGGGCCATCATCGCCGCGGCATTGGCGCTCGCGCCGCCGTTGGGCTGGACGTTGGCGGCGTATGCGCCGAACAGCGCCTTGGCGCGCTCGATCGCCAGCGTCTCGATGACGTCGACGTGATCGCAGCCGCCGTAGTAGCGCTTGCCGGGCAGCCCCTCGGCGTACTTGTTCGTCAACGTCGAGCCCTGACAGTCCATGACCGCCTGCGGCACGAAGTTCTCCGAGGCGATCATCTCGAGCGTCGTCTCCTGGCGACGCGCCTCGGCGACGAGGAGATCCGCGATCTCGGGATCGACCTCCGAGACGGGCTTGCAGAAGTGGTCGGGTCCGAGTTCGGTCATGCGCCTGACGGTATCAGCGCCGGCGGGGCGATCAGCCTGGATCGGGGGGCGCCACGCCGAGCAGCGTCAGCGCGTCGCAGCCGACGAACGCGGCACCCAGCGGTTCGCCCGCGGCGAGCAGCCGCGACCACATCGTGTCGGCCGCGGAGGCTTTCACGAGCACGACGACGCGGCGCTGACTCTCGCGCAGGATGGCCACGGAGGGGTCCTGAGGGTCGCGGCCGATGGCGCCGATCGAGAGGTCGTCGGGCAGATCCGCGGCGGCCAGTAGGCGCATGGCGCGCGGGCCGACGACGCTGATCATGGCGATCGTCGGGCCGATGTCCGTGCAGGTGATCTCGGCACGATCGGCACCCTTGCCGATCGTCGGACCCGACGCGAGCGCCATGTGCGGGCCGACAAGCAGGGTCCGGCGCGCGTCCATGCGCAAGAACCACACGTCGCGCTGGCGGCGGGCCGAGCCCGACGGCACCGGCGGGTCGCCGAGGCGGCCGGCGAGCGCGCGATCCAGCAGCGCCGTCGAGGCGCGCAGCTCAAGCGCTCCGAGGTCCGAGCGGTCGGCGAGGCCGACGCTCTTCATGCAGACCGAGATCTCGCCCGGCACCGAGCCGTAGTTCGCGACGATCGTGTGGCCGTCGCGCGCGGTGAGCCTCGCGCCCGCAGCAAGACATGGCCGCGGGATCGGCGGGTCGAGCGTCTGGTGGGAGGTGGCGTCCACTGAGGTAGACAGGTAGGTCTGTCACGTGCGGTCCAGCACGAGCGATCATAGGCCTCGGGGCACGGCGGCGCATTCACACGCGCATGCGAACGCGCCGACTCCCGACGGCGCGTGGTCCCGCTCGCAGCTACGCGGCGAGCTGCTCGCTGTGACCGTGCTGCTCGGCGTCCAGCGCAAGCTGGCAGATCGAGCTGCGACAGCGGCTGAGCGTCTTCATGTTCGAGCGGATCGCGAGCGGTACGTCGCTCAGCTCCACCTCGCGACAATGCTCCGCCGCCAGCACGAGCAGCCGCGCGAGATGGGTCTCGGCGCGTGTCGCGGCGCGGGCCAGGCTCATCAGGGCCGGGCCGGACAGGCGCGGGTCGAGCGCGTGCTCGTGCAGGTCGATGACGTCGTTCGTGTAGTCGCCGGCGAGGGTCAGCATGCGGCCCGCGACCTTGAAGCTCATCCCGTCGGCCAAGCCGAGGTACTGCTCCAATGTCAGCCTGCCTGTGCGCCTGTCGAGTTCTACTGGCTTCATGTCGAGCTCCTGTTGAAGCGAAGAGGCGAAGTCCTCGGGTTGCTTATCGGCGCATGTGCGCGCGAGGAGTACCCGGCGGACCGGAGTCTCCACGCGATGCCACCGCACCCGTGAACCGCTTTCATGGAGTCCTCTCGCATGGTGTCGTTCATCACATTGGACAACGTCGATGAGATCGACCATGGACGAGTGGCTGAGATTTGCCCCCGGCGCCTCGACTGGAGGTCGAACCGCAGCCGGGCATGAGCTACAGCTCCGTGCGGACGAGCAGGCCGCGCCCGGCGAAGCCGACGTTGCGCCCGAGCGCCAGCATGTACTGCTTGTAGAGGATCGGCTTGTCGCGCAGCACGCGGATCGTCTGGGCGGTGACCCACGCGTTGTCGCGGGCGCGCGCGACGCTCCAGTTGGCCAGGACGTCGTCGAGCGGGCCCATGATCTTGTCGAGGTCGCCGATGATGCCGGTCGTGTAGCGGGTCTTGATCTCGCCCTCGACGCGCTCGAGCGTGCCGTTGACCGCGAGGTAGTCGCGATGCTGCGGCGTCTTCGTGTCGAGGTCGCGTCCGAACTCGTCGCAGGTGGCGACGAGCGCGATCGCGAGGTCATGGTTGATGTGCGCGTTCATGCCCGCGATCGCGAACTGCAGCGGCGCGACCCCTGGTGTGTGGCGCTTCTCGAACAGCGGCGCCCACGCCTTGGGGATCTTGCGCCCGGCGGAGTCGTCCTCGACGGCGGCGAAGTACAAGTCCGCGAAGACGACGTCCAGGCGTGACATGAACGCGGCGTCCTCGTAGGCGTCGGCCTTGGTCTCCTGAGCGACGGCGCTCGTGACCGCGAGGTAGAGCTCGTTGAAGCGAGCGACGCCGTCGTTCTCCGCCAGCGGGGCGGCGATCTTCTGCATGCGAGCCTCGACGGCCTTGATCGGATCGACGAGGTTCGTCGCGGTGGAGGCGTCCATGCGTAGTGGTGACATCCGCAAAGGCTCCTACAGCAGGGCGCCGTCGCCTGTGCGAACGGTCACACCCGGTTGCCCTGATACTGCTCTGTCTCATGGCTCTCCGTCCCCGACCGCGTCGCAGCGATGGATGACGCGCTGCTCGTCGGGCTCGATCTGGCGCTCGTCGTCGTCGCCGCGCGCTGCGTCGGCGCGCTCGCGGTGCGCTTCGGCGAGCCGCGCATCGCGGGCGAGATGATCGGCGCGATCCTCGTCGGGCCGACGGTCCTCGGTGGGCAGATCGCCGGCGTCGTCGACGGCGCGGTCGCGGGCGGCACCGTCGGCGCGCTGTTCCCGGCGGTCGGCGTCGACGTCCTGACCGTCGTCGGGTCCGTCGGGATGATCCTCTACGTGCTGCTCGTCGGGATGACGATCGAGGCGACACCCATGGCACGCCGCGCCGGGACGATCCTCCTGCAGGCGCTCGCGGTCTTCGCGGCGGCCTGTGTCGTCGGGGTGCTGGCCGCGTCGTGGCTCGGATCCGGCGGCGGCTGGCGCGGACCGGACGCGACCGCGCTCGCGTTCGGGCTGGGGCTGTCGGCAGCCCTCGCCGCGCAAGGGATTCCGATCGCCTCGCGCATCCTCGAGGAGCGGGGTCTCATGCGGACCGAGATCGGCGCGACGATCATCGCGATCGGCGCGAGCGTCACCACGCTCGCGCTCGTCATCGCCGGCGTGGCGATCCGCGGAGGCGACCGCGCGGCGGTCGCGGAGCTCGCGCTGATCGTGGCAGCGGGTGCGATCGTCATCGCGATCGCCGCGCCGCTAGGCCACTCGCGCTGGATGCGCCTGTCGCCGCGCCTGGCGGTGGCGGTGCTGCTGGTCATCGCGCTGGGCGCGGGCGCTGCCGGCGAGGCGCTGCTCGGCACGGTCCTCATCGGGCCGCTCGTCGTCGGCATCGCGGTCCGCAGCGCGGGGTTCTCCGCGACGTTCCTCGAGGCGCGCCTCGGCACGCTCGTGCGCGGCGTGCTGCTGCCGGTCTTCCTCGGCGTGGCCGCGCTGCACGCGAACCTGCGCGAGCTGCTGCACGCCGACGTGCTGCCGCAGGCACTGGCGATCATCGCGGCGATCGTCGTCGCGAAGACGGCCGTCGCTGTCGCCGGCGCCCGCGCCGTGGGCTTCGACCGGCGCGAGGGGCTGGTGGTGGGCGCCCTCATCCAGTGCGGCGGGGTCATGACGATCGCGATCTCGCTCGACCTCCTGCACGCGGGGATCGTCACGACGCGCACGCACGCGCTCCTCACGCTCGTCGGGCTCGTGACGACGCTGATCGCCGGCCCGCTGCTCGCGCGCTCGGGACTGCGCGCGGACGACGCGACAGCGGCAGGCCCGCGGGAGGCTCCGGCGCTCAGCGGCTCGTGAGCGAGGCGGGCTCGAGCGCCGGGCGCTCTCGGGTCTCGCGCAGGTAGGCGAGCGCCGTCGCGGCGACGGTGATGATCGGCACCGAGATGAAGATCCCGATGATGCCCGCGAGGATGCCGCCGGTCGCCAGGGCGAGGATGACCGCGATCGGATGGACCTTGACCGTGCGGCCCATGATGATCGGGTACAGGATGTGTCCCTCGACCTGCTGGACGGCGATGACGAGGCCGAGCACGATGAGCGCCTTGACGATGCCCCCGCTGACGAGCGCGATGAGCACTGCGGCGAGGCCCGCGCTGAACGCGCCGACGAGCGGGACGAACGCGCCGAGGAACGTCAGCAGCATGAGCGGCGCCACGAGCGGGACGCCGAGGATGAGCAGCCCCGTCCCGATCATCGTCGCGTCGGCGACGCCGACGAGCACGAGTCCGCGCACGTAGCCCGACAACGCTGAGTAGCAGCGGCACGCGAGCTCGTCCAGGCGGCGTCGCTGGCGCCCGCCGAAGGTGTCGACCACCCAGCGCCACAGCCCGGGGCCATCCTTGATGAAGAAGAACAGCAACAGCAGCGTGATGATGAGGCCGGTGAAGAGCTCGCCGACCACGATCGCGCCATGGAGCGCGCCGTCGGTCAGCGAGCTGCTCGAGTCCGACAGGCTCTCGACGTACTCGTCGATCTTCTCCTGGATGTCTGCCTTGCTGAGATTGAACGGCGGCTGCTCGAGCGCCTCGCCGGCCTCGCGGATGCCGTCCTTGACGCTGGTGGCGAGGTCTGCGAACTGCCGGCCGACGGCGGCGCCGGCCATGCCGACGGCGATCGCCAGCACGGCGACCGCGACGATCATCACCGTGCCGGCGGCGGCTGCGCCGGAGAAGCGGTGGCGCGTGAGCCAGCGCGCCGGCGGGCACAGCACGGTGCTCAGCAGCAGCGCGACGATGACCGGCAGCACGACGACGCGCAGGTATGCCAGCGCGTAGACCGTGACCCCGATCGCGGCGGCGATCGCGAGCAGCCGCCAGGCGATCCCGGCGCCCGAGCGCAACCAGCGCGGCACGGGGTCGTCGTCGTGCGCGCCGGCGAGCGGCTCCGCCGACGGCTCGAGCATCGGCGGGGCGGGGGGCGCGGCCGGCGGAGCCTTCGCATCCGGCTCGTCGGGGGCCGCGGCCGGCGGATCCTCCGCGTCGGGCTCGTTCGGCGGGGACGGGTCGTCGGCCTCCATCGCGCCCGAGTCTAATCCGCCGGGCGCGGTGCCCCGAGCGGCCGTGCCCGCGGCCACGGCCGCGCTAACCTCAGGCGTCCGGCGGATCGCCTACTCGGCCGGAGCGCTTCACGGCGCTCAGCCGGGCAACGCGCGGGTCCCTCCGGGCTCGCGGCCAGTCCCGGTGGTCGGGAGTGTCACGCAAACCCCGGTGACACACACTCCGGGGACGTAGTAGTTCAGCGGCGATCCATGACCGGGCGCGATCGGGCGGGCCTCCGGGCCCGCCCGGGTCCGCGCCGCTCGCTCACGCTCGGCTGCCGGCGCGGCCTTAACGACCGCGAGGCCCATGGCCGCACGCCATGGACCTCGAGGGTCGGGAGGGAGTCCTGCTGGTGTGAGGGGTGTGTCAGCGCTTGCGCGTGACCTTCTTGACCGGCTTGGAGAGCTTCACGGACTTGCTCAGCGTGCCGAGGGTGCCGTTGACGGTCTTGGCCTTGATCTTGAGCGAGCCACCCTTCTTCTTCAGGCGGCTGGCGGCGCGGCTCGAGAGCTTGACCGTGACCTTCTGGGTGACGTTGCGCAGGACGACGAACGCCTTCTGGGCGAATGCCGAGCTGCCCGCGACGACGCCGTTGAGGGCGACGATGCAGCCCTTGGGAGCGCTGGCCGGGCATGTCACAGAGACGACCGCGCTGCGCCGGCTCTTGGCGACCTTGACCGACTTGATCTTGGCGCGGTAGGCGGTGAAGGGCTTCACGGCGATCGTCCCGGGCTTCGGCGCGGTCGTCGTGATCGGGCGCGGCGTCGTGCCGGGGCTGGCCGCGCCGGCGACGCCGGCCGTGCCGGCGACCACGCCGATGAGGCCCTGCAGCGCGGTCGTGTCGACGCCCGGCGCGGCGACGCCGAGCGCGGAGGTCGCGGTGGACAGCAGGCCGGTGAGGATCGACGTGTCGACACCCGCGAGTCCGACGAGTCCGCGGACGGTGTTCAGCAGGCCGTCGATGCCGGGCACCGCCGGCAGCCCGCCGCCGAGCAGCGCCTGGACCTGGGCCAGGAGCGTGTTGACGGCCGCCACGTCGGGAGCTCCGGCGACGGCGGTCGCGCGGCTGGACATACCCGTGACCATGCTCGCCGGGGCACCGACCTGGCCGAGCAGCGACGTGATCTGGGCGGGGGACAGCGCGCCGACGACCGAGGTGAGCTGCGCTGTGTCGAGGAGGCCGAGCACGCCGCCGAGCTGCGCAGGAGTCAGCCCGCCGAGCAGGCTCGTGAGCTGGGCCGGGTTCGCGCCGCCGAGGATGGAGCCGATCTGCCCGCCGGAGAGCAGGCCGAGCGCGCCGCTGAGCTGCGCCGGCGTCAACCCGCCGAGCAGCGCGGTGAGCTGGGCCGGGTTCGCGCCGCCGAGAAGGCCGCCGATCTGCCCGCTCGTGAGCTGGCCGAGCATGCCGGTCAGCGCCGCGGGGGCGAGTGTCGCGAGCGCGCCGTTGAGCTGCCCGGCCGAGAGCACGCCGACGATCGACGTGAGGTTGCCGCCGCTCAGCGGGCCGAGGAGGGCGCCGAGCTGCACGAAGCTCAGCGCGCCGAGGCCGTCGGTGAGCTGGACGCCGGTGAGCGCCGCGAGAACCGCGGTGAGCTGGGTGACGTTGCCGCTCGACAGCGCGCCGAGGAGCTCGCCGGTCTGCAGCGCGCTGAGGCCGTCGACGACGGAGGCGAGCTCGGTCGGGGTGAGCGTGCCGAGCGCGCCGACGAGGGTGTTCGTGCTGAGCAGGGAGAGCGCCGAGGAGAGGGGCAGGCCGCTCAGCGGCGCGAGCAGATCGCCGATCTGGCCGCCGGTCATCGTGCCGAGCAGGGTGCCGAGCGTGCCCGCGCCCGAGAGGCTCGTGACGGCGCCCGAGAGCTGCGTGACGTTGAGGCCCGCGAGGAGGGTGTGCAGCTGCGAGGTGTTGGCAGCGGAGAGCAGCGCGCCGATCTGGCCTGAATCGAGGCCAAGCGTCGTGATGACCCCTTGCACGCCCAAGGTGCCGAGGAGGCTGAGCGCGGTCGCGATCACCGGATCCAGGACGCTGCGGTCCGTCGTGACCGCGCTGCTGCCGACGGTGGCCGCGCTCGAGGCTTGCGCGACGGTGGTAAGCGATCCTGCTCCGAGGGTCGCGGTCGTCGCGAGAAGCGCGACGCCACGCCGAGACAGCGGCTGCATGAGTGTGCGGGTCCTTTCGGGAGGGACGGTCCCGAACCATGTCGACGCGCCAGGCGAGTCCTTGAACCCCTGTGGACGGATGTTGGACGGCTGGGCCGTCAGCGGCGTCCTACGGCGAGACGCTGTGCTCTCGGAGGTACTGCAGGTAGAACGGCCGCATGAGCTCGGCGACCTCGCCGCGGCCGGAGTCCGTGACGTCGTCGAGGTGCGCGCTCAGCGAGAAGACGTCCGCCTCGGCCTCGTCGACCTCGCCGGCCGCGGCCTCGGCGACCGGCAGCGTCTTCATGAGCCGGATGAAGAAGCCGACGTCGAGGTGGCGCCTCGCGTAGCGCACAGCGAGGTCGTGCAGCTCCTTGGATGACAGCGCGTCGAGGGCGTCGGCGTCGTTCATGATCGAGACCCTAGCCGCGCCCGACGGCTGCCGCCCGCCGGGTGTGATGTGATCCGCGACGTGAGCCGCCGCATGCACCTCTGCGTCCTGCTCCTGGCGACCGCGGCGATGCTCGCGCTCGCGGGCTGCGGAGGCTCGGGCGAGGACCCCCCGGGGCCGACGACGACCGCGGCGACGACGGCAAGCCCGCCCGATCTCGGGCCCGCGTTCGGGTCCATGGACGACCTCCCCGGCGTCCTGAAGACCCCGCCGCCGTGGTCCGCCAACACCGGCAAGCTGCAGCAGCGCCTGCGTGCGATCGGGCTCCCGGCGCTGACCGAGGAGGGTCAGGTGACGCACATCCATCAGCACCTCGACATGTTCGTCGACGGCAAGCCCGTCAAGCTCGCGGACGACATCGGCATCGATCCCGACGGCGGGTTCATCTCGCCGCTGCACACGCACCTGCAGACCGAGGGCGTCCTGCACGTCGAGTCGCCGACGCAGGAGCGCTTCAGCCTCGGCCAGTTCTTCGCCGTGTGGGGCGTGCGGCTGGACAGCACCTGCATCGGCGGCAAGTGCGCGACCGGCGGCAAGTCCCTGCGAGCATGGGTCAACGGGACGGCCGTCCCCGGCGACCCGACGCGGATCGTCCTCGACGAGCATCAGGAGATCGTGCTCGCCTACGGCACGCCCGGGCAGGTCCCCGACCCGATCCCGTCGAGCTACGAGTTCCCGGCGGGTCTCTGACCCCTCAGATCACGACGGTCCATGGCACGACGCGGTGGCCCGTGACGACGCCGCCGCGCACGTAGGGGTCTTCGGCGACGAACGACTCGACCTCCGCGGGGTCGTCGACGAGGAAGACGATCATCGCGCCGGTCGGCGGCTGGCCGAGCGCACCGCCGCTGACGACCTTGCCGCGGGCCTTCCACGCTCCGATGAGCGCGAGGTGGTCGGCGCGGTAGGGCGCGCGCTTCTCGACGACATCCTCGACGTAGTCGTAGAACAGGACGTGGTGGACGACGGCCTCGGGGCTCACGGTGTCGGCGGTGGGACCCAGCCACCCATCGCGCGCTCGAGCTCGAGTGCGACGGCGACCGCGACGTGGTCGTTGCCCGGACCGGCGGCGGCTTGGACGCCGAGCGGCAGGCCGCGAGCGTTGAGCCCGAGCGGGATCTGCGCGACGGGGACGCCGGCGAGGTTGAACACCGCGGTCGTCGTCAGCAGCCACGGCTTGCCGATCGTCTGCCCGTGCTTCGGAGCGACGCGCGGGTGGGTGGGGTGCAGCAGTACGCCGTCGCCGATCGTGTCGACGACCTCCTTCGCGAACGCCTCGCGGGCGGCGACCTGCTTCGTCATCCGGCCCTGCGGCATCTTGCCGGTCATCCACTCGCTCATGAGCAGCAGCCGCAGCGCACGGGTGTGCGGGCCCTTGCGCGTGAACCCCTTGCGCACCGTGACGTGCTCGGAGCCCTCGGCGACGATGAGGTCGCGGACGCTGACGCCGGCCTCGAGCTTGAGCACCGCGAGGTAGAGCTCGAGCGCGCGCTTCATCGACTTCAGCGGCGTCGACACGATCGTCGCGCCGGCGGCCTCGAGCGCCTCGGCGGCGCGCAGCCGGGCGGCGCGCAGCTCGCGGCTGACCTGGACGTAGGACGTGTCCTCGCTGAGCAGGATCTTCATGCCGGCGATGCAGACGTCGGCGGGATCGCCGATCGGCATCTTGCGCACGTAGGGGTCGATGCCGTCCGGACCGGCGATGACGCGCAGCATCGGGATGAGATCCTCGGCGCGCCGCGTGATCGGGCCGATCGTCAGCATCATCGCGGCCGTCTCGGTCTCCGTGACGGGGAACTGGCCGGTGCTCGGGACGAGCCCCGGCGACGGCTTGAGGCCGAAGACCCCGTTGAAGAACGCCGGGAGCCGGATCGAGCCGCCGATGTCGGCGCCGAGGCCGAGGGGCGAGCCGCCGGAGCCGACGACGGCGCCCTCGCCGCCTGACGAGCCGCCTGCGGTGCGCGTCTTGTCGTAGGCGTTGTGGGTGCGGCCGTACTGACGGTTCTCGGTCTCGATCCACAGGCACAGCTCCGGCGTGTTCGTCACGCCGAGCGGGATCGCGCCCGCGTCGATCATCCGCTGGACGGTCGGCGCGTTCTCGGGCGCGCGCCAGGCGCTGCGCGAGACGAGGCCCGCGCAGTTGGGCATCCCCGCCATCGCGATCGATTCCTTGATCGTGCATGGGACACCGTGAAACGGCGCCAGCTCGTCAGGGTCCGTGGCGGCTCGGACCGCTTCGTCGGCGACGTCGGCGTCGGCGCGGGCCGCGTCATAGCGGTCGACGACGACCGCGTTGATGCGCTCGTGGGTGCGCTCGAGCTGCTCGATGTGTGCCTCGACCACCTCGCGCGAGGTGGACTCGCCGGTGCGGATCGCCCGGGCGAGGTCGACGGCTGAGCGCTCGGTCAGCGAGCTCGAGGGTGCGTGGACGGCCATTGACGCTGGTGAATGTATCGGGCCATGGTGAGCGCCGAGCGCTTGGCCCGGTTGTGCAGCGGCTGGCGCGTTCACCGTGTGTAGGCTGCGCGTGATGCATGCCGAGCCGTCTGCGACCGCGCTGGTCGCTGCCAACGAGTCCGAGACCGCGGGAGCGAGCACGGTCGACGATGCGACGCTCGTCCGCTTCGCGGAGCTCATCGTGCGCTTCGCCGCCAACGTCCAGCGCGGGCAGATCGTCGCGATCGGCACGGAGCCGGGCAAGCTCGCGCTGACGCGCGCGGTCGCCGCCGCCGCGTATCGCGCGGGCGCGAAGTACGTCGACGTGACGCAGTTCGACCTGCACCTCAAGCGCGCGCGCATCCTCCACGCCGAGGAGGACACGCTCGACTATGTCCCGCCGTGGCTCGGCGAGCGGATCCTCGCACTGGGGGAGCATCGCGCCGCGCGGATCGGACTGACGGGGCCGTCGGCGCCGGGCCTGCTCTCAGACCTCGACCCGCAGCGCGCCGGGCGCGACCAGCTGCCGTTCCTGCGCGAGTCCAGCGAGGTCGTCAACGCGCGCACGACGAACTGGACGGCGGTGCCGTGCCCGACGCTGCCGTGGGCGCGGCTCGTGTACCCCGACCTCGAGCCCGACGCGGCGCTCGCGCGCCTGTGGGAGCAGGTTCTGCACATCTGCCGGCTGGACGAGCCCGATCCCGTCGCGGCCTGGCGGGAGCGCCAGGACGTGCTCGTCGGCGTCACCGACCGGCTCAACGACCTTCGCTTCGACGCGCTGCACTTCGAGGGACCCGGCACCGACCTGCGCGTCGGGCTGCTGCCGACCTCGCGCTGGCTGTCGGCGCGCTTTCAGACCGTGGACGGGATCGACCACATGCCGAACCTCCCCTCCGAGGAGGTCTTCACCGCGCCCGACCCGGCGCGCGTCGAGGGCTCGGTTCGCTCGACGAAGCCGCTGGTGGTGGGTGGCACGATCGTCCGCGGCCTGCGGGTGACCTTCGAGGGCGGCGTGGCGGTGTCCTTTCACTCGGACGCCGGTGGCGAGCTACTCGCGCAGTACGCCGGCCGCGACGCGGGCGCAGCGCGGCTCGGCGAGGTCGCGCTCGTCGATCGCGACGGGCGCATCGGGCCGCTCGACACGGTCTTCTACGACACGCTCATCGACGAGAACGCCGCGTCGCACGTCGCCCTGGGCTCGGCGTATGAGTTCACGGTCGGCGAGGAGGACGTTTCGAAGATCAACCGCTCGCAGATCCACATCGACTTCATGATCGGCTCACCGGAGGTCGACGTGACCGGACTGACCGCCGCCGGCGAGCGCGTGCCGGTGCTGCGCGGCGGTGCCTGGCAGATCTGACGCTCTCAGCGCTTCACCGCGCGATCGCATCCAGCGCCCTCTTGTTCGCGCCTGCGGCCCGCGTTGGGACCGGCGAGGCCCACCCTCCCGGATCCCTCTCCCGCTACCCTGAGCGGCCTCGGAGAGGTGCCGGAGCGGCTGAACGGGCACGACTGGAAATCGTGTGTGGGCTTTACGGTCCACCGAGGGTTCGAATCCCTCTCTCTCCGTGGACGTCGTCTATGCGAACCCGGCAGCACTAGTGCTTGGAGCCGGTCGTTCCTCGACCGCTCGATCGCGCGTCTCGCCGCGAGCGGGATGTCACCGCGGCTGGACCTTGGCGTGCATGGCGATTAGCCCGAACAACAGCTTGGACTCGTCGCTCCCGATGGCCTCGACGGTGGTCACGACCTGCCGGGCGACTTCGAGAAGTCCGAGCGTGTCGGCGCGCGTGAAGACAGCCTGATGGTCGTAGTCTGCCTGCTCCCGCTTTTCGTGAAGCTCGAGGAAGCCGTCTGCGATCGAGATGGTGTCCGCGCTGAACGCGGGCACGCCGGTCGGCGCGAGCAGTGCCGCAATATGAGGCGGTGGCCCGCCGGGCAGCGTGCCCGCGAGCTTTCCAATCCATGTGGCCACCGTCTTGACGTCCGTGTGGGAGATCCAGCGGCGAACCCTGTCGCGGAAGATCGCGTCCGCCGTTGGGAAGACCTGTCGAACGACGCGCTCACCGATGGCGTGGAAGACGGCGTAGTAGGCGGTGGACACGCCACGGCGGTGCGCCGTATACGACGGCCGGCCGCGCCCCGGCTTGGCGGGAACGAGCAAGCTCGCAGCCGCCAGCAGCTTGTCTGCCTCGATCGGGTACTGGGCCATCGCGTCTACTGCGCGAACGCCTCGACGACCTCGGCCTCGCTCTCGGGCACGAGCGTCAGGCTGACCGCGGGCAATCCGAGCTCAGCAGCGCGATGGCCGAGGGCGTGTCGCAGATCACGGACGCGACCGACGTCCCAGGTTTCGGTGGTCGGGTCGGTGACCAGGAGCGTCACTCGTGTGACCGGCTCTCCGTCGCGACGTTCGTCTAGGGCCGCGATTGCCCGACGCACCGCGATCTCTTCGTCGCGATAGCCGAGTGCGAACGTCTCAAGCTGGTGAGTGGCTCCACCGTCCGTCATGGCCTGAGGGTACCGGCCGCAGGAGCGCACCGCGCTCGGCGGCGGCGACTCTCTGGCTTCAAGAGGCACTCGATCAGCCGGTCGATCTCGCGCTCGGGGTTCGCATAGCGTCCCGTTCGCCCCGTGGATGTCCCCTATGCGAACCCGCGCGGATCGGCGCGATGGCCGGCCTATGGTCGCGTGTCGATCACGGCTACGGGCGACTGCGCCGCAGCTCGTCGAGCGTGATCATGAGCGTGCGCGGCTCGTGGGCCAGCGCCTTGAACCCGAATCGCACGTAGAAGGCTGCGGCCCGGTCGCTGATCGCATGCGCGACCACGGCGCGGATGGCAACCTGCTCCGCGGCTGTCAGCACGCGCGTGAGCGCGTCTCGCAACAGCAGCGATCCGATCCCTCTGCCGTGAAAGTCCACGTCGACGGCAAGTCGGGCAACGAGAGCGATGGGAATGGGAAAGTGCTTGGACATACGGCGGCTGACAGCGGGGCTGGCCTGCTCGTGCCGGATCTCGCCGACGACAGTCGTGTAGTAACCGATGACCCGCTGCTGTCCGGCGATGACGACGAACGTTCGTGCGGCGTCGCGTCGCTGGCTCTGGCCCGCGGAATGGCGCAGCCATCGGTTCAGCGTGTCCTCGCCGCAGTCGAACGCGGTGACGTCGTGGGCGGCCGGGTCGTAGCGGGGAGTCACTCTCCGGTGGGCTCACCGGGGTAAGCCCACAGGTCCCGGAGCCGCGTGATCGTGTCTGGGTCGGGGTCCTCGAGTGCTTCGAGGAAGCGCCTGGCCTCCGCGTCGTTGAGGTTGATCGTGCGCTGTTCGTCGAAGATCTGGACAGCGCGGACTCGTGCAGCTTGTCGAAAGAACTCGCTAAGGGTCTCGCCCACCGCAGCGGCGGCCGATGCGTCGAGATCGCGTTCTTCGTCCGTGAGCCGAAGTTCGAGCCGGTTTGTCTTCATCGCACAAGCGTACGGACACAGTACGGGAGTGTCCACCCACGGTTTCCGATCGGCCTGCCGCCAAGGAGACTTCGACACCTCCTGGTTCGCCGTCGATCGCCCTACTCTTGCCCCGCGGCCGCGATCACGTCGCCGACAGCACCCGAGATCCTGCACGCCATGACGGGGCGGCGGCCGGTGTTGCGCGCCGTGCCGGGCTGGTGACCTCGCGCAGCGTCGCGGCACAAGTGGATCGCCGGGATTTCGCCCCGCTTTGACGTGAGCGTTGCGATTCTCCGCGATCCTCAGCGAGCGTCGGATCCTCCAGAGAACGAACAACTCGCCCGTGATCAGGACCGCGGTCAGCAGCGCCGCTCGGATGAGGCCCCGTGCGACGCCGTTCGTCAGCGACGCGCGCAGCGGTCGCGACGCGACGTCCGCATGTCTACGTCGTATGCACTTGGCGCCTCGCACCGCCAGCCGCGTGTTGAGAGAATCCCGATGCGGTCATGGTGTGGTCCCGGCCCTCGCCGCTGAACCGGTCGCTCATGGCGCTGGCTGCGACTGTGGATCGGTCATCGTCCCGGGTGCCGATGCTTACGCGCGGTGGAGTGCCACGACGCGGACTCCCGCCGCCGCGCCGAGTGGTCCGAGGTCGGACAGATCGTCGGTGAGGACGGCGCCACCGACGAGTACGGCCGTCGCGACGACGATGGCGTCGAGCGATTCGCGCGAGTTCGCCCGGGCCATGATCTCGCCACCGGATCTCGCGAGCTGCCGATCGCAGTCGATGATCCGGCACACGTTCAGCAGCCTCGCGAGGCGAGCCTGACGCGAACCGTCGCGCCACACCTCGGTGATCGTGGGCGCGGCGACGGCGATATCGACGCCCTCTCGAGCGGCGCGGTCCAGCCATGCCGCGGGCGAGCGATCACCCCGTTCGTGGGCGATCAGGACTCCGGCGTCGAGGACGAGAACGGCCATTGCGTCGCCACATGATCGGTCAGTGCGGTTGGAATCGGACCCGCGATCGCTGCCTCCTCGGTGAGCAACGTGCGAAGCCGCTCGCGCCGAACGCGTTCGGACAGCGCGTCGTTGACGAGCGCGGAGAGATTGCCGTTGGGCGCCAAGCCCCGAGCCTCCGCGAGGATCTCGTCGTCGATGGTCACGGACACCTTGACGGTCATGACGCCGATCCTACCACGGTCAGATCGTCTGACGTCGAGTCGCTTGCGGTGCTGTCTCTCCGCATGCGCGATCCGGCTGAGGCGCGGACATGGGCGATGCCGGGCACACCAACGTGCATCTTGCCGCGCCTCGCGTCCGGACGCATCCATGAGGCGATCCATGAGGAGCTCGAGCATATGTCGAGGGTTCGCATAGCGTCCCGTTCGCCCCGTGGATGTCGTCTATGCGAACCCCGACCCCAGACAGGATCGAGGCCACCAAGCTCGGCTTGTCTTGGATGGAGTCGCGCCAGGCCTGTCTCTCGGACGGCAGATCACCCCGAGGCGTGGACGTAATCACTGCCGGCCACAGTAAGTGCCCGGCGTCGTTCGCCGACGCGCATTGAGATTCACGTCACGCCTGTGGCGTTTGACTGGGCAGCATGCGAGCGGGGATCATGGCTCTCGGGCGGCCGGCACCGGCCGAGGATCCACGGGAAAAGGGGAAGCATGCGACGTCCAACAGGATCGTCATGGAAGCTCGTCGCGCTGGCGGGCGTGATCGTGGTCGCGTCCGGGGGGATCGGTGTTGCCGCGATCCCGTCGTCGTCGGACGGCAAGATCACCGGCTGCTATGGCAACAGCAACGGTCAGCTGCGCGTCATCGACGCTCAAGCGGGCGAGCAGTGCAAGAACAACGAAACGCGGGTCACATGGAGCCAGAGCGGGCCGCAGGGTCCCCCGGGCCCGCAGGGCGCCATGGGTCCCGCAGGGCCACCCGGCGCCCAGGGTGAGCCCGGTCCGCAGGGCGCGCCCGGAGCGCCCGGTCCGCAAGGCGAGCCGGGAGCGCCTGGTCCGCAGGGCGCGCCCGGAGCGCCCGGTCCGCAGGGCGAGCCCGGTCCGCAGGGCGAGCCCGGTCCGCAGGGCGATCGCGGCCCGGCGGGGCCGAACCTCATCGCCAGCGGGGTCGTCGCATCCAACGGCGTCGTCTTCGCCACTCAGGGACCCGTACCGACCGTCACGCATGTGGCATCCGGCCAGTACGGGATCTCGATCACGCTGGGTCAGCGCTGCCCGGTCCCGACGCTGTCGCCGTACCAAAACAGTGATGTGATCTCCTGGGGCTACGGTGGCGGCTGCGGCGGCGGATCCTTCGCGTCACAGGTGCGTACCAGCTCCGGAGCAGATCAATCCTGGAGCTATCACTTCCTCGGCGAGGAGATCTCCGCCCTGACCGCACGGTCGGCACAGTCGGCACGCGGAGGCTGGCGACGGTTCGCGCGAGCGCGAGGTTGAGGGTTCGGACGGAGGCGTCGTCAGCGGCGCCTCCGTCGCGGAGTGGTTCGATGCCGCGGACCACGCGTCGCACACCACATCGTTGCGGCCTCGACGAAGCCGGTCGAGCGCGTCAGGCGCTCGCTCACGCGGTGACGACGGCTGCTCAGAGCGCGCGCACGGCGCGCGACTCTGGTCAGCCGCGGTCAGGCGAGATCGACTCGGTCCACGCTCGGTGGTCGGGCTCGTGCAGGACCGCCGGGGTTGACCGCGCGCCGTCGAGCTTCCAGCGCGGCCGGATTCATGAGATCGCCGATCAGTTCGTCGACGTGGGGCGAAGCTCGGCGGCGCGCCGCGACGGAGGGCGGGCAGCGGCAACCGGCCTGCTTCCGCAGCGACGTGCCGACGCTGCTTTGTGCCCGGCCGTGCTCCTGGTTACACTGCTGTCTACGGAGATGTGACATGGGTTCCGAGACGACAACGATCAGAGTTCGGCGCGATACGCGGGATCGCATCAACCGCCTGGCGGGAGCGCGCGGGGTATCCGCCCCGGACCTGATTGGGACGCTGATCGACCGCGCCGAGGACGAGGAGCTGTTTGCGGGTCACGCGACGGCGTACGAGGCGCTGAAGTCCGCGAACCCGGATCTGCTCCGCGAGATCGAGGCGGAGGACGGCGTGTGGGAGCGTTCGGACCTCGCGGCGTCGATCGATGACGAGTGAACCGCCTGCTCAATGCGACGTCTGGCTTGCGCGACTGGATCCGGCCGCGGGACACGAACAGGCCGGCACGAGGCCGGTCGTCGTGGTTTCTCGCGACGCGTTCAACGCCGCCGGGTGGCGGCTGTGCCTCTGCGTCCCGCTGTCGTCGCGGGACCGAGGATCTCCGCTTCACGTGCGAATCGAGCCGCCGGAGGGCGGTGTCCGCAGGACGAGCTTCGCGCTCGTCGACCAGGTGCGTGCGCTTGATCCGTCGCGACTTGAGGAGCGCTGGGGCGCCGTCGATCCGGCGACGCATCGTCAGATCGCCGCGCTGCTCTTGAGGATTGTCGCTGCGCGCTGACGGCTGCTGCTTGCCGGCGCTCATCGTCGGGCGCATCGCGCGGCGTGTCACCCGGATCCATCAGGCGCCCGATCAGCGCGCCAAGCCGGGGTCGGGTTCGCACGGCGTTCGTTTGACCGGCGCCCGACGCCGGGCTCAGGCTGCTCGGCGCAGCGGCGCGATCAAGCTGCCCATCGACCGCTCGATATGGCCGACGAGTGAGCCGAGCGCGTCATGGTCTGCGCTGACGGCGCTCAGCTCGTGCTCGCCGACGATGACGCGTGCCACCTCGATGTCGGTCAGTGACGCGAGCTCGATCGTGGCGCCGGCCACCGCAGAGCAGACGTGGTAGGCGTCGAGGCGTGCCGTGGCGAGTCCGCGCGCGATCTCACGTTCCGCGCTGTCGAGTTCGGCTTTGGCCGCGAAGCGGGACATGAGCGGTGGCCCGCCGTCGGCTGGGGCGAAGTCGCCAAGCGCCCAAGCCGAGCTCATGCTGCGGCCGGTCCGCCCGCGGAGCACGCGCACGAGCATCGTCTCGCGCGCGGCGGCCTCGAGGGTCTCGGCGTGCTCGTCGCTCACCCAGTCGATGAGCTTGGCCAGCAGCGCGTCGCGGTCGCGCAGCTCGCCGGCAACCGCGTCGATCCGCGGCAGGCAGCAGCGCTTGAACTTGCTCGCGCTGCCGCACGGACAGCGCTCGTTGCGAGAGGGCATGACGCCAAAGGTACGGTTGGCGGCGGACGTCGTCGATCATGGGAACGCCGATTCGGTGCAGTGTTACGACAGGTATGACCGGCCGGTGTGCGAGCAGTGGCGCGGCTGCTCGTCGAGCGTGTTGGCGAGCCGGGTCGAGCGTGACCGCGGCCGCATCGCGGCCGACGAAACGGTCACGTCGCTGCGTGCATGCGCCGGACCCGCCCGGGACGGCAGGGATGATCGAGGTGGCTGCCGCGAGGTCGCTCGGCGCCGCGCATCGCGCCCGACCGCAGCCGTCAGGCGCTCGGGCTCGTCAGCTCCTCCGCGCGCACTTCGAAGCCCGTGAGGTTCAGCGGGCCGAAGGAGGTGATGAGGGCGACGTCGACGGCGTCGCGGCCGCGGCCGACGACGACGCGGCCCGTGCGGGGGATGTTGTTGCGCGCATCGAAGGTGTGCCAGCGCCCGCCGAGGTACGCCTCGAACCAGGCGGCGAAGTCCATCGGCTCGACGAGTGGGGGGCAGTCGATGACCGGGATGTAGCCGAAGACGTAGCGCGCGGGGATGTTCAGCGAGCGGCAGAACGTGATCGCGAGGTGGGCGAAGTCGCGGCAGACGCCCTGGCCGGCGCGGTAGGCGTCGGCGGCAGTCGTCCAGGGGTTCGACGCGCCCTCGACCCATTCGAGGTGGTTGTGGACGAAGTCGACGATCGCCTGGACGCGCTGCCAGCCGGGATCGAGTGAGCCGAAGCGCTGCCAGGCCTCGTGGCCGAGCTCGTCGGGCAGGCAGAACCGGCTGGGCATCGTGAACGCGATGGTCTCGTCGGGCAACTCGGCGACGGGCGTCTCGGCCGCGTCGGGGTCGATGACGTCGGCCGGGTGCGACAGCGCGAGCTGTGCCTCGTACGTGACCCGCGTGCTGCCGGCGGCGATCTCGAGGCGCTCGCAGCGGTTGCCGTAGAGGTCGACGTAGCCGTGGTGATCGACGGGGGTGTCCCAGACCTCGCGCTGCATGCGCAGCCCCGGATCGGGGCCGGGCGCGACCTGCATGATCGCCGCGATCGGGAAGGCGGCCTCGAGCTCGAAGGTGCAGCCCACCGCAAGCTGGAGCGCGTCCTCGGTGGTGGGTGGGGTGCGCATCGAGCGGACAATCGCAGCCTACTCGCGCGTGTCTATGGCCCGGCGGTCCAGGCGCGCAGGCCCGACGGGCCAGCGGCTCCGCGCGGGAAGCGGCCGCCGAGCGGCCCGAGGGCCGCGGGCGAGCCCCGCGAGCCGAGCTACGCCGCTTCGCGCGCCGCGCGGCGGGCGCGCGCCTTCG
The DNA here is from genome assembly GCA_963810605.1 of uncultured Actinomycetes bacterium. Classification (GTDB taxonomy): domain Bacteria; phylum Actinomycetota; class Thermoleophilia; order Solirubrobacterales; family Solirubrobacteraceae; genus CADCVQ01. The sequence goes on along the minus strand of CAWEOF010000029.1, from coordinate 40,117 downwards.
CGGCCTCGACCTCGCGGTTCTTCTGCGGCGCGTTGGTCACGAGCTCGCCGAGCAGCTCGGCCGAGGCACGCTCGACGGCGGCGACGGCGCGCTCGAACGCCTCGGCGTTGGCCGCCGACGGCTTCGTGAAGCCGCTGATCTTGCGGACGTATTGCACGGCCGCGCCATGGACCTCTTCGGGCGTGGCGGGCGGATCGAAGTTGTACAGCGGACGGATGTTTCGGCACATGCATGCAAGCCTAGAAGCTTCACGGCCGCGCCCCGCCGATCGGGCTGGCAGGATCGCGCGCGATGCGGCTCTTGTCGCCCGAGCATCTCGCCGCGATCTCCGGGACGGTGATCGCCGCCGTGCTGCTGACGGCCGCGGCGCGCCTGCAGCAGGGGGGTGTGTCGCCAAACGATCGCCAGGCGATAGGTATCCGACACGCCCCCTCGGTGTCGCAGCTCGCGCGGGCGCTCGCCCTCCTGATCGCGGCCGGGTTCGTCATCGAGCAGGTCACGTACATCGCGCGCGGCGAGTGGTCAGCCCGCATCAACCTCCCGCTGCAGCTCTCGGACGCCGTCACGTTCGTCGCGATCGCCGCGCTCTGGCGCCCGCGCTCCGGCCTGCTCGCCGAACTCCTCTGGTTCTGGGCGCTGAGCGCGTCGCTGCAGGCCGTCCTAACCCCGGACCTGCAGGACGCGTTCCCGGACATCCTCTACTTCACGTTCTTCGCGACGCACGCCGGTGCGATCGCCGCGGCGTGCCTGCTGGTGATCGGGTTGCGGCTGGCTCCGCGCCGGCACGCCGCGCTGCGCGCCCTGGGCTGGACCGCGGCGTTCGCGCTGCTCGCGGCCGTCGCGTCCCTCGCGACGGGCGGCAACTACATGTTCCTGCGCAGCAAGCCCGCCAACGGGTCGATCCTCGACGTGTTCGGCGCGTGGCCGTGGTACATCGCCGGCGCGGCAGCGGTCGCCACGGTCGTCCTGCTCGTGCTCGAAGTCATCGCGCGCGCGGCGACGCGCGCGCGTCCGAACCGGTCAGCGACGACCCCCGCGGGCAGACGCTGAGCATCCCCGCCTCAGGCGCTGCGCGTGATGGCCCTGATGAGCCGGCGCAGGCGATGCGCCTTCGCGGGGCCGATCTTCGGAGCCTTGTGCGCGGGCGGGTCGCTGGACGCCATCGGCGCGAGCGCCGGCACGTACGGGACGCCGGGCTCGCCGACGATATCGATGGTCGGCCCCGCCGACGGCGCACCGTATGGCTCCTCGACGACCGCGGGCTGCGGCTCTGACACCGTAGCCGGGGCAGGGGCGGCGGGGCGCTCCTCGGCACGCGGCGACGGCGCGCTCGCAAGCGGCGGGGATCGGACGGCGTCGTCCGGTCCGATCCTCGCGGAGCTCCAGACATCGGGGGCGCGCACGGACCGCAGGCGCGGCTCGGCGCTCGGCGCGACCACCGCCGCCGGCTGGCGCGGCATCGGCGCGGGTGCGGCCGCCCGCAGCGCGCCCCCGTGGCGCAGCGCTGCGATCAGCGCCTCGATCTGGCGACGCGACGCGACGGCCGGCTGGATGGTCCGACCCGTCAGGCCGGCGAACTCCAATACCGCCGTCGACCCGTTCGGGTCGTACAGCGCGACGACCACGGCACCCGACTCGAGTAGCGCGATCGGCACCGCGCCGAAGCGCCGCGCGACATCCGGCTCGACGAGCGCAGCCGCGCGCGCGTCGACCGCGAAGACGTCGAGGTCGATGAAGTCGAGGCGATGATGCTCGGCGAGCGTGCGCGCGAGATCGTCTTCGCCGAGCGCACCGTTGTCGACGAGGATCTCGGTCAGGCTGCGTCCGGCGAGCGAGGCCTGCAGCGCCGCCTTCATCGCCGCCGGCCTGACGAGACCGCGCGCGATGATCACGTCCGACAGGAAGCGGTAGGAGGCGCCGTCGGTCGGCGGTGGCGTGACGCCCGGCGCGGGAGCGAGCGTTCGCTTGGCGCTCTGCGGGGAGGAGGGGCCGGAGGCGGTTATCACGACTCTGTGATCGGCATCGGCACCGACAACTGAAGCGATGTGTCCACGCTGATCTGGACGCGCGGACAGGTCCGGATGCCGGGATTTCGTGTCAGGCGGGGGGTGGCGGCGGTGCGACCGCGTCCGGCGCCCCGACCTGCGAAACCGGTGCGGCGCCGACCTCCGCGAGCCGCTTGTGGAGGCGCTCGCGCAGCTCGTCCGGCGGCAGGTCGCGATGCGCGCGGCGGTTGCGCGCGACGACGACGCCGGTCGCCGCGACCCCCGCGATGCCCGCCAGCCCGACGACCTTCCACGATGGCCGCTTGATCGCCCCCAGCGGACCTCTCAAAGCGCTCCCGAGCAGCGCCGGCCGGCGCTTCGACGCGCCGCCGAGCAACGGCGGCCGGCGCTTTCGCGTGCGGCGGGCGAGCGGGGTGGCGCGGGAGGACCCCATCGGTTGCGTAGGTTACGGCGATGGACGACACGGGGCTCTCGCTCGTCGACGCCGTCGCCGCGGCGTCGACGGGCGACATCTGGCTGTTCCGCGGGCGCTCGTTCGCCGATCGGGCGATCCAGACGCTGACCAACAGCCCGGTCAACCATGTCGGGATGATCGTCGCGCTCGACGACCTGCCGCCGCTGCTGTGGCACGCCGAGCTCGGCCGCTCGCTCACCGACGTCTGGACGGGCGAGCGCCAGCGCGGCGTCCAGCTACATCACCTGCGCGAGGCCGTCACGCAGTGGGAGGAGCGCTACGGCCAGCGCGCGTGGGTGCGCCCGCTGCGCGGCACGATCGAACGCGAGCACGAGGATCGCCTCGTCGAGATCATCGACCGCTTCGACGGTCGCGCGTTCCCGACGACGCTCGGTCTCGCGAGCGGCTGGCTGACCGGCCGCTTCCGGCGCACCACCTCGCTGGAGACGGTGTACTGCGCGGAGCTCGTGGCGACGACCTACCAGCACATGGGGCTCCTGCCGAGCAAGCGCCCGGCGAGCTGGTATGACCCCGGCCGCTTCTGGAGCGGAGACCGCATCGCGCTCGTGGCGCCGTTCGCGCTCGACAGGGAGATCGCGGTCCGATGAGGGCATGCGCCAGCAGGCCCGGCAAGACGGGCCCACCGGACGCTGGTTGGGGAAGGGACGGCTCAGCTGCGGGCGAGCAGCGAGGCGTGCGCCGGCTGCGGAACCTCGCCCAGCGAGACCGCGAAGACGACGTGCTGACGATGCACCGCGATGAAGTCATGCTCCATGACCTCGGCGTCGCTGCCAAGCAGCTCCACGGTGGCATCTGTCAGCGCGATGAACTCGCGCTCGGGGGCGTTCAGCAGATCGGAGAGCCGGCTGCGGTAGCCATCGCTGGCCAGCGTCGCGACACCGACGATGCGGTGGCGCGGCGTGTCGATCGAAATGCGCTCATAACGATGTTGCACGCCACGCTCTTCGGCACGCGGCGCGTAGAGCTGAAGCCCGGCGCGACGCGGGTCGGCAAACGGTGAGCCAGCCGGAGCACATCTATCGTCGCCGGCGCCTCGCGGCGGCCGGCGTGCTCGCCGCGTCGCTGCTGCTCGTCGTGCTCGCGCTGCGCTCGTGCGGCGCCGGCGGGGACACGTCCAGCGCCGTGCCCACGGTCCCCAAGCCGGTCGTCGCGCAGCTGCCGGGCGGCGGCCGGACGATCTTCCCCGGCAAGCGCGTCGTGGCGTTCTACGGAGCGCCGCAGAGCGAGCGCCTCGGCGTGCTCGGGATCGGCGCTCCCGCGACCGCCGCCAAGCGCCTCAAGCGCGTCGCGCGCGCCTACCGGACGCCCGGGCGTCCCATCCTGCCCGCGTTCGAGCTCATCTCGACGATCGCCAACGCGCACCCCGGCGGCGACGGGATGTACCGCACCCACCAGTCCGACGCGACGATCGAGCGCTACCTGCTCGCGGCGCGCAAGGCGAAGGCGCTGCTGGTGCTCGACGTCCAGCCCGGCCGCGGCGACTTCCTCTCCGAGGCACAGCGCCTGCAGCGCTGGCTGCTCGAGCCCGACGTCGGCCTCGCACTGGATCCAGAGTGGCACGTCGGCGACAACGAGGTCCCCGGCCAGACGATCGGGTCGGTGACCGCCGCGCAGGTCAACGAGGTCGCGACGTACGTGTCGAACCTCGTCGGCAAGCACGACCTGCCCCAGAAGCTCTTCGTCATCCACCAGTTCACCGAGGGCATGATCGAGAACAAGCAGCAGGTCGCGCGACCGCCCGGCCTCGCGATCACGATGAACGTCGACGGCTTCGGCAACCCGGCCAACAAGATCTCCAAGTACAAGGAGTTCACCGCCTCCGAGACCGCGGGCTTCCACAACGGGTTCAAGCTCTTCTTCGAAGAGGACACGGACCTCATGACCCACGACGACGTGCTCGCCCTGCGCCCCGCGCCGGACCTCGTCGTCTACGAGTGAAGCGCCTTGGAGAACTCCGAGCTCGACAGGCCCGTCGGGCAGCGCGATCCGCTTGACGAGGACGTAGCCGTCGGCCTCATACAGCGCCCGCGAGGCGGGGCCGACGCGCAGCTCGAGCGCGCTCACCGCCGGCGCAGCGCGATGATCGCGACGTCGTCGCCGAGTTGCGGCGTCCACGCGACCGCGCGCGCGTAGGCCAGCTCGACGAGCGCTTGGGGGGCGATCAGGTGCGCGTGCTCGGCGACGAGTGCGGCCACGCGCTCGTGCCCGAACTGCTCGCCGTCGCGGCGGCCCTCGACCAGCCCGTCCGTGCTCGCGAACAGCAGGTCGCCGTCGCCGAACGCGAGCTCGCGCCAGCCGAACTCGGCGTCGTCGTCGATGCCGAGTGGCAGCCCGGTCGTCGGGAGCTCGACCGGCGGCCGGTCCGCGCCGATCACGAGCGGCGGGATGTGGCCGGCGTTCGCGTAGCGCAGGACGCCCCCGTCGACGATCGCGAGGAACGCCGTCACGAGCGCGATGCGCTCCGCGAGGCGGCTGCGCAGGATCGCGTTGGTCTGCGCGAGCACGGCCGCCGGGCACTCGGAGTCCCACGTTCGGGCCTCGATGAAGAAGCGGACCATGGCGCTGACCGCCGCGACCTCGAGCCCCTTGCCGCTGACGTCGCCGACGAGCACCGCGAGCGCCCCGCTCGGCAGCCGCCAGACGCCGAAGATGTCGCCGCCGGAGACCTCGTGGCCCACCGGCTCGTAGACGAGCCCGAGGGCGAAGCCGTCGAGCTCCGGCGGCGCGTCGGGGATGAAGCCGCGCGTGAGCGCGTGCGCGATCCGCCGCTCGTGGCGGAACTCGAGCGCGTTCGCGATCGCCGCCGCGGCCGGCCGGCTGAGCGACTCGAGCAGCGAGAGCTCCGCGTCGCCCAGCGCGTCGGCGTCCGGGTGCGCGACGGTCAGGACGGCGAAGCGCCGCGGACCGAGGCCGATCGCCACATGGACGAACGAGCGCACGCCCTCGTCGACGACCCAGGGCACGAAGCGCCGGCGATCCTCGTCCCGGCTCGCGTACGGCACGCCTGTCGCGGCGACCCGGCCGATGATGCCTTCGCCGACGGCGAAGCGGTGGGTCGTCAGCCGCTGCGAGCCGCCGACGCTCGCGACGGTGCGCAGCGTCTGCGTCACGATGTCCAGCCGGGCGAGCACCGCGATCGGCGCGCCTGTCACGAGCGCCGCCTGCTCGGCGATCGAGCGGTAGACCGCGTCGAGGTCCAGCGAGGAGGTCATGCGCTGCGCGGCGCCGTGCAGCAGCTTCTCGGTGTGCGCGCGACGAGCCTCGGCTTCGAGCAGCTCGGAGCGCTCGAGCGCGAGCGCGGCGAGGCTCGCGAAGACCTCCGTCACGCGCAAGTGCTCACGGCTGAACGGCGGTCGCGGCGGGCTCGCCGACAGCCCGAGGACGCCGAGCGTCCTGCCGCCCGCGGTCCGGACCGGGCAGGAGATGAACGACGACGTCCGGTACCACTCCCACGCCGCGCGGGCCGCCTCCGGGGCAAGCTGCGTGCGCAGCCGGGCGCGCAGCGCGCCGGCCCCCTTCCAGCGCTCCATGTCGTCGATGAGCACGGTCTCGCCGCGCTCGACGGCGGCCTCGGTCACGCCGCCGCGCTCGGGGTCGTACGGACGCTCGAACACCGGCGCCATCGCCGCGCGCATGTCGGGCGTCTCGAACCACGACGCCGCGAGGCTGATCTGGCGGCGCTCGAAGTCGATCGTCTGAAAGGCGCAGCCGTCGACGTCGAGCAGGACGCGGATCTGCGACAGGATCTCTTCGAGCGTGCGGCGCAGCCAGCGCGCGGAGGACGCCGCGTGTTCGATGCCGTGGTCGATCCGGGCGTCGGCGGAGGGCGCCATCGTGTGACGATAGCCGCGAGGAACGGCGCGCGCCGAGGACCCTGTTCGTCCAGACTTCGGTGCGACTGGCGCCGAACGTCCGTCCTTGTCGTTTGATCGCAGGCGGCCGGGGAACCACAATGTTGCCATGCTGCTTGCGCTCAACGCCGTCCTGTACGTGTCGGCGCTCAGCCTGTCGCTCTGCGTCGTGACGCCGGTGCCGACGGGCGCGTCGCGACGCGTGCGGATTGCGCGCATGTCGCTGGCCTGCGGCGGCGGCGCGGCGATCACGGGCGCGATCACCCTGGCGTTCCTCGGGCTGTGGCTCGAGTCGGCGATCGTCGGCTGCGTCGCGCTGGTGATCGTCGTCGTCTGCTTGTGGATCGCGCTGTCGCAGTCCTCGTCGGAGCGCGACGACGGCGAGGACGGCTCGGATGGCGGCGGCGGTCAGCGCCGGCGCCCGATGCCGCCGGCCCCGCCCGAGCCGCTCGGCGGGCCGAGCGGCCCGGAGCTCGACTGGACGGACTTCGACGCCGCGCGCGCGGGCTGGGTGGACGAGCGCGACCCCGTCGGCGTCTGAAGCGGCGGCCCTTGCGGACCGCCGCTCGCTGCGGTCCTCGGGTCAGCCGATCTTGATCTTCACGCTGCGCCCGGTGCTGTTGGCGAGGCTGCCGTCGAGGCTCGCGACGAACACGCGGTACGTGCCGCCGCGGCTGATGCGGATGCGCTTCGTGTAGCGCGACGACGTGCTGCTCGACCGATGGGCGGTCGTGCCGGCGACGGTGACCCAGCCCGACGGCTTGAGCTTCTGGATCGCGATCCGCTCGCCGCCCTTGCCGGGCTTGATCGAGCCGCTGAAGCGCACGCGCTGTCCGCGGCGCACGCGGGTGTCGGTGACCGACGTGCCGACCCTGACGGCGACGCCCACGCTGACGATCGGGCTTGCGATCTCCGGCTTGGTCGGGATGAGCACGCGGTACTGCGTGTTCAGCGGCACCGACAGCAGCGGGAACGCGAACTGACCCTGCGGCCCGGTGAGCTGGACGTTCGTCGTGTTGACGAAGCCCTGCGTGTAGGGGAACGGGTTGGACTGCAGCACGACCTGGCGGCTGGCGTTGCCGGTGCCGGAAAGCGTGCCGGCGAGCACGGTCGGCTTGCCGAACGGCACGGGGTTCGGGGTCGCGCCGAGCGTCAGCCCGAGCGGCTGGTTCTTGGTCTTGAACTTGCGATCCGCGCCGCGCGTGATGCCGAACCGGTTGGATGCGACGAGCCGGTAGTGGTAGACGGTGGCGGGCGCCAAGCCACCGATGTCGGCGACGACGTTGATGGCCTTCGAGCCGGCGCCCGCGGCCGTCGCGGGCGTCAGGGCGCCGTAGAGGACGGTCGTGCCGTACTGGAAGGAGTACGTCGTGGACGCACCGCTCGGGTTGACCTTGCCGAGCAGCGAGACCGTCGACGGCGTGAGCTTCGCGACGCCGCCGGTGGTCACGGCGGCCTTGCCGGCGCCGAGCGCCATGGCCGGCAGCGCGAGCGAGAGTGCCAGGGCCATCATGACTCCGGTCTTGATCGGACGAAACGTTCTCAGCACGGTGTTCTCCTCAAGGTGGGGTTCGCGCGACGAGTAACCCCTTGCCCGGGCGCCCGCGGGGCCAACCTCGCCCGGACGCCCTCCTCATCGACCTCTCACAGTCCCGGACTACGCGTCGCTCTCGGCCCGGGCCTTCAGCTCGGCGGGGCGCCCGTCGATGAGCCGCGAGCGGAGCTTCTCCTCCAGCGCGCCCTTGACGAAGCGCGCGAGCAGCGCGCCGGGATCGGCGCTCAGGCTGTAGGTCGCCCGCGTGCGACGGTCGCCGAGGTCCTCGAGCAGCCAGGATCCCGCCAGCGACTTCAAGTCGCCCCGCTCCTGCACCCAGCTCACACGGCCGGGCGGCTCGTAGTGAAATGCGAGGCGGGAGTCGAAGGTCTTGACCGACAGGTCGGTCACGGAGTCGGCCCGCGTCGCTCGCCCCTCGCCGTCGCGCTCGAGCGCCTGCATGCTGTCGATCCCGCGCTGCCAGTCCGGCGCCGACTCGACGTCCTGCACGATCGCCCACACGGCTTGCATGGGGGCGTCGATCTCGGTGCTCGCGGTGCCGTTCAGCGCGCTCATGGCGCGGGACCGTACTCAGATTGGTCAGACCCGCAGCGCGGCGAGCCGCGACGTCGCCTCCGCGATGACCGCCGGGCGCTTGCAGAACGCGAGGCGCACGAGCGTGCGCCCGGCCTGGTCGTCGTCGTAGAACGCGCTCGTCGGGATCGCGACGACGCCGGCGCGCTCGGGCAGCTCGCGACACCACGCCGCCCGTCGGTCACGCCCAGCGGCGCGGCGTCGGCCTGCACGAAGTAGCCCCCCTCGGGCACGCAGACCTTCGAGCCCGGCCTCGCGCAGGCCCTCGCAGAGCAGATCGCGCCGGGCCTCAACGGACGCGCGCAGCGGCGCGACGAGCCGCTCGGCGTTGCGATCACTCGTGAAAGTGCACGCTGATGCGGGTGTCGTCGTTGCTCGCCGCGAACGCGAGGAGCTGCGCGCCCTCCTCGGCGAGGGCCAGGCGATCCTCGCGCGAGATCTGCGCGATCGGCGAGATGACGAGCGTGTCGGTCCGCGCGCTGTGGATGACCTTCCATGTGCCGCCGACGAAGCCGTCGACGAGGAAGGTCTTGTGCGCTGTGACGAGCCGGCGGTGCGCGAGGCTGACGATGCGCGAGCGATCCGCGTGCGCGAGCACGGCGTTGTCGCCCTCGGGCAGAAAGCGCACCGGGGCGGGCGTGTCCGGGTCCGGGAGCGGGCCGTCGACGACGTCGAGCAGCTCGCGTCCGTCCATGTCCGTGAAGCTGCGCAGCCGCGGGCGCAGGCGGTCCACCACGCAGCGCACGCCGCGCAGCCCCGACCACTTCGCCATGTCCTCGATCGTCGCGGGGCCGAAGGCCGCGAGGTAGCGCATGAAGAGCTCGTCCGGGGGCGCGGCGGGCTCGAGCCGGCGGCCGATCCAGCGCTCCGCGGAGGTCTGCACGGCGCGGCCGTTGCGTCCCCACAGACCGCGCGGCGGGACCTGGACGAGCGGCACGAGCGCCGCGAGCACGTTGCCGAGGACGCTCGGCTCGTGTCCCGGGCACTCGTCGGCGAGCAGCCGGCCGACGTCGCCGAGCGAGCGCGGCTCCTCCTCGACGAGCTCACGACCGCGAGCCGCCAGCTGCGCGAGGTCGACGCCGTCGAGGTGGCGCCCGAACAGCGAGCGCATGCGCTGGTCCATGACGGGCTGCACGAGCGGTCGCAGCTCCAGGCAGTCGCGCGCGGTGACGACGTGCAGCGTCCAGCGCATGAGCGCGATCCGCACGACGAGCCGGCGCTCGATGAGGCCCGCGAGGTCGTCCGGATGGAAGTCCTCGAGGCGCGACCACAGCCCGTAGTACGGCCCGTTGGGGTTCTGCGCCTGCAGCCCGACGAGATGCTCGAGCGCGTCGGCTACGCGCAGGGTCTGACGACGCAGCAGGAGCTGACGTTCCAGGAGCGCACGATTGAGCGCTCGCGGTCCCAGGACTGCCCCTTGCTCGACATGCGAGCCCGGTGCCCGGTTCCCAGCGAGTGCAGCGGCGCGTGGTGGCAAGACGTCAGCCATCGCGATGAAGCGAAGCCTAGCGGCAAAGCTCGTGCTTGTCGTTACGAATGTGCCAGATTCGTCCGGGCGGGCGTCGAGGCGCTAACGCGAGCGGCGCCGCGCCAACCGGGCGGTCGGGTCGCAAGACCGTCGGCGGCGAGCGCGACGGCGGTCAGGCGGGCCTGTCGGCGGGCAGGCCGAACATCGCGAGGTTGCGGTTTGCGTAGGCGGGATCGCCCGTCAGCTCGCGCCCGAACCACGCCGGCGGATCGAATGCGCGCGACGACGCCTCGTCGATGAACTCGACCTCAGCGACGACGAGGCCGTCGAGCGCGCCCGCGTACTCGTCCACCTCGACGTCGAGGCCGTCGACGCGCATGATGCGGCGCGCCTTCTGCAGCCTGCGCCCCTCCGTGAGCTCCCACAGCGCATCGGCTTGGCGCTCGCCGAGCACGAGCTCCTCCTCGACGCGGACCTCGCCGCCGCCGTGCTTGATCGTCAGCGTCGAGCCCGCGGGCGTGCGCCGGATGCGCACCTCCGTGTCGCCGTCGATCGCCAGGTAGCCCTGGAGGATCGCGCGGCGGCGCGCGAACGCAAGGGCGGACGGGAGCCCGCCCAGCAGGAACTTGCGTTCGATCTCGATTCCGTCGGCCATCGATGCTCAAGCCCCTTCACATTCCGGGTTGGCGATTTGCCATGATCTCGCGAACCCCACGTCGGCGCATTCCCAGTGTGCCAGCGCCCCCGCGCGCATGACAACCGAGCCTTCGTCCAAACCCTCCGTCTTCGTGCGACTCGCGCAGTGGTGCATGTCGCACCGCTTGCTGACGTTCCTGGCGTGGGTCGTCGCGCTGGTTGCGGCGTTCTCGATCGGCGGCGCGGTCGGCACGCGCGACATCGCGAGCTTCCGGCTCCCCGACACGGAGTCGCAGGCCGCGTACGACCTGCTCGCCGCGCACGCGCCGAAGGCCAACGGCGGCACCGACCAGCTCGTCTTCGTCGCGCCGACGGGCGCCACGCTGCGCGACGGCGCCGCGCGATCGAAGCTGCAGGCCTCGATCGACGCCGTGCGCGGCGACAAGATCGTCGCCGACGTCTCGGACCCGCTGGCGCCCGGCGGCCAGATCACGCCGGACGGGCGCATCGGCGTCTCGACGATCACATACAAGGACGAGTTCCAAGCCTTCAAGCCGCCGGACTTCAAGCGCGTCCAGGAGAAGGCGTTCAGCGCTCGCGGACCCGACCTGCGCATCGAGCACGGCGGCTTCGGCGCCGAGACGGTTCGCTTCACCGAGCAAGGCGGCGGCACCGAGTTCATCAGCCTCATCGCGGCCGCGCTCATCCTGCTGTTCTTCTTCGGCTCGGTGATCGCCGCGGGAGTGCCGCTGCTCACCGCGATGCTCGCGCTCGGCACGACGCTCGGCCTCGTACCGGTCATCTCGCACCTCGTCGACACGCCCGAGTTCGCCGGCCAGCTCGCTGCGCTCATCGGCTTGGCGGTGGGGATCGACTACGCGCTGATCGTCGTCACGCGCTATCGCGCCGAGGTTGGTCGCGGCGTGGAGCGCGACGCCGCGCTGCTCATGGCGATGGACACGGCGGGGCGGACCGTCTTCTTCGCGGGCTGCACGGTGATCATCGCGCTGCTCGGCCTGCTGCTGCTCGGGCTGTCGTTCCTGCACGGCGCGGCGATCGCGTCGGCGCTCGCGGTGCTGCTCACGATGGTCGGCGCGCTCACCCTCCTGCCCGCCATCCTGAGCAAGTCCGGCAACTGGATCGACCGGCTGCGCCTGCCGCTGCCCGGCCGCGAGCGCCGCGCGGCCGCAGCCGCCGCGGCCGAGAGCCCCCGCTGGGCGCGCTGGTCGGAGTTCATCCAGGCTCGGCCGTGGCCCGCGGTCGTCGTGGCGGTGCTCGTCCTGCTCGCGCTCGCCACGCCCGCGCTGCACATGCGCCTCGGGACGTCCGATGCGGGGCTGGACCCCGAGGGCACGACGACGAAGAACGCCTACGACCTCATCGCGGAGGGCTTCGGCCCCGGTGTCAACGGCTCGTTCCTGCTCGCGACGGACCTGCCGCAGAAGGGCGACGCCGCGGCCGCCGCGCGCATCGCGGACGCCGTCAAGCGCGATCCGAACGTCGCCATCGTCGTGGCACCGCAGCTGTCACCGGACGGCGAGATCGCGACGATCGTCGTGTTCCCGAAGACCGGCCCGCAGGACGAGGCGACGACGAAGCTGCTCGAGCGGATGCGCGGCGACATCCTCCCGCCGGTCGAGCGCTCGACGAGCACCACCGTCTACGTCGGCGGGCAGGTCGCGTCGCAGGAGGACTTCGCGGACGTCATCGCCGGCAAGCTGCCGATCTTCGTCGGCTCGATCGTGCTGCTGAGCGCCCTCCTGCTGCTGATCATGTTCCGCAGCATCTTCATCCCGATCAAGGCCGCGCTGCTCAACCTGCTGTCGATCGGCGCCGCGCTCGGCTTCGTGACGCTCGTCTTCGAGGACGGCTTTTTGTCGTCGCTGTTGTCGAGCGGGACCGGGCCCGTCGAGTCGTTCGTGCCCGTCATGGTGTTCGCGATCGTCTTCGGGCTGAGCATGGACTACGAGGTGTTCCTCGTCTCGCGGATGCACGAGGAGTGGCTGCGCACGGGCGACGCGTCGCGCGCGGTGCGCAACGGGCTGGCGACAACCGGTCGTGTCGTCACGGCCGCGGCGACGATCATGATCGTCGTCTTCATGACGTTCGCGCTCGGCGACGACCGCGTCATCAAGGAGTTCGGCATCGGCCTTGCCGCGGCCGTGTTCCTGGACGCGTTCGTCATCCGGATCCTGCTCGTCCCGGCGCTGATGCAGCTCGCCGGCGAGCGCGCGTGGTGGCTTCCGCGCGGACTGGACCGGCTCTTGCCGAAGGTCGCGCTCGAGCACGCGGAACCCTCGGTTGCGCTCGCCGCCGCCGGGTCGGCCGCGACCGACGCCGCGGAGGTCGCGCCGCGATGAATCCGAGCCGCTGAGCGACGCTGACCTGCGCCGTGTCGCGTGACGCGAACGCCACCGGCTGCGGCTTGAGCCCGCGAAGCGCGGGCGCACGGCATCCCCGGCCGGCCGGGCGGCGTCAGCCGCGCTGCGTCCGCCACGGTCGGCATCCGCGGCTGCGGGGTCGCTCGCTCACACAACGTCCCCCGAAGTGGCGGCGAGCGCGCGCTCCTTGTCGTAGGCGATGAGCGCCGGGAACGCGGCGGACACGACGAGCGCCCCGGCGACGCACGCGAGCCCGCCGGAGACGACCGACGTGCGCACGCTCGTCAGCGATGCGACGACCCCGGCCTCGACGTCGCCGAGCCGCGGCCCGCTCGTCACGACGAGCGAGAAGACCGAGGACATCCGCCCGCGCATCGCGTCGGGCGTCACGGTCTGGTTGATGACCGAGCGACAGACGGCGCTGACCGAGTCCGCGGCGCCGGCGATCGCGAGCAGTGCCGCGGCGGTCCACAGCGAGCCCGCGAAGCCGGCGGCGGCGATCGCCAGGCCCCAGACGCAGACGGACGCGACGGTGATGCGCCCGAGCCGGCGCGCCGGGCCCAGCCAGCCCGTTGTCAGGGCCGCGACCGCCGCGCCCGCCGAGACCGACGCGAACAAGAGGCCCGTCCCTGCCGCGCCCGCCCCGTAGACGCTCACGGCGAGGACGGGAAACAGCGCCCGCGGCATGCCGAACGTCATCGCCGAGAGGTCGATCGCGAACGAGCCGAGCAGCGCCGGGCTGCGGCGCACGAAGCGCAAGCCGTCGCCGATCGACCGGCCGATGCGAGCGGGCGTGGTCTCGACGGCGTCGGGCAGCTGGGGGCGCAGGCCGCGCAGCGCCGCGACCATCGCCAGGCAGCTCAGCGCGTCGAACGCGTATGCGCTCTCGACCCCGCCGACGGCGATGAGCAGCCCGCCGACGCCGGGACCGACGACCATCGTCAGCTGGAAGACGCCGAAGTTCAGCGCCAGCGCCGCCGGCATGTCCGCGCGCGTGACGAGGTTCGGGACGATCGCCGTCCGCGCGACGTTCTGCAGCGCGCCGAAGCCCGCGAGCAGCCCGCCGAGGACGTAGAGCACGAGGACGTGCGGCTCGCCACCGAGCGCCGCCGCGCAGAGCGCGCAGGCGACCACCACGAGCGCGACCTGGTCGAGCAGCAGCAACCGCCGGCGGTCCATCCGGTCGGCGAGCGCGCCGCCGAGGAGGGCCATGACGATGAGCGGCCCAAGCTCCGCGGCGCCGAGCAGGCCGGTCAGCAGCGCCGACTCCGTCTGCGTGTAGACCTGAAACGGCAGTGCGACGAGCGCCGCCTGCGTCCCGAGCCCCGAGACGAAGTTGCCGAGGATGAGCAGTCGCAGCTCGCGCGAGGCGCGCAGAGCGCCGAGGTCCGGCGCGAGCCCTGCCCACAGCCTCCTTACGATCCGCAGACCTTCAGGCCGTAGTCCATCGCGCGCTTGTTGGCATCGTCGAAGGGATCGGGCGAGCCGTTCTTCGAGTACTTCACGGGGTCGGACTTCGCGGTGTCGATCGCGCCCGCGAGCGCCGCGACGAACCCGTCGATCGTCTTCTCGTCGTCCTTGGGCGGCGTGAGCTTGCGCAGGTCGTCGAGCATCGCGTCATAGGCGGGCAGCGATGTCCTCGTGAGGAACGTGGCGACCTGCCGCACGGGCAGCGTGCCCGTCTTCTCGGCGGACTCGCGCAGCTCCGTGGCGGCGGACGCGATCTTGTCCGTCGTCGCCTTGCAGACCTTGTCGGCGGCCACGACGTACTGCCCCTTGGTGAGCTCGGCTCCGATAGCGGGCGTCGTCGATCCGACCTTGTCGCCGTCGCCGCCGCCGCAGCCCGCGACCGCCACGAGGGCGAGGACCATGACTGCCGCAACCTGCTTCATCGAGAGAACCTCCGGGAAGACATCGAGCGGGGCACCGTACCGGTCACGCGGGGTCGGCTGCCTCACCAAACGCCTCGCTCATGCCCGAGGCGATCGCGTCCAGCTCGTCGCGCAGCGAGCGCACGTCGCCGGCGATCCGCTGCTGGTTGCCGGCGTCCGTCGAGGCGGAGACGCTCACGAGGCTCCCGCGGATCGTGTCGAGCTCGACGACCATGCGCTCCATCTCGTCGTAGAAGCGCTCGAGCTGCGCCTGCATCTTGCGCTGCACGGCGTGCTGATGGCGCAGCGCGTCGATGAGCTCGGTCTTGCCCGATCCCTCGAGCTGGACGAGCCGCTGCTGCACGACGTTCGGCGGGCTCTCCGCGAGCGCCTCGTGCAGCAGCTGCGCGCGGCTCGCCGACTGCTCCATGAGCGTGACGAGCGCGTCGACCTCGGTCGAGACCTCCGTGTACGGCAGCTCGGCGCGCTCGATCGCGTCACGAATGCGCTGCTCCCTCGCACGCGCGGCCAGCAGGTGCTGGCGGATCTCGGGCGCGAGCGTGGCCGGGTCCATCCGCGCGCGGGCGCTCTGGAGCGTCTGCGTGCGCGCACCGCGCTCGCGCGCGAGCACCGCGCTCGCCTCGTCCTCGTCGAAGAACGTGCGCGTGGCGGCGATCGCGTAGATGAGCAGGCCGACGGCGAGGGCGATCGGGAACTGCGCGCCGGCGACCATCGCCGCGCCGATCGTCGCGACCGCGAGCGCGAGGTTGAACGGCTTCGCGGCGGCGTTGGCGGCGAGCGCTCCGGCGTAGTCCCCGCGGCTGTAGGGCTTGTCGAGGTCGGCCATCCGTGTCGTCTAGAAGAAGGAGCTGATGCTCCGGTACACGGACTCGATGTCCGACGTCTTGCCGACGTACGCCTTGGCGCCCGAGGCGCCCGCGATGCGCTCGAGGTTCTCGGCGGCTCCGGCCGCGCCCGCCGAGTAGGCGATCGTGAAGACGCGCACGCGCTTGGTCGAGTCGCCCTGGGCCTCGAGCTCGCGCACGACCTGGTCGGCGCTCCGCGAGGAGTCGGTGTCCTCGCCGTCGGTGAGCAGCACGACGGCGTTGATGCGGCTCGTGTCGGCGCGCCGTGCGACCTGGTCGACGCCGGCCGCGGCCGCGTCGTAGATCGCGGTGCCGCCGTCGGCGACGAGGTTCTGCACGATCCGCCGCAGCTCCGCCCGGTTGCCCTTGACGGGCGCGATGGGGACGAGCGGCTGGATGCGGTCGGAGAAGATCGTCAAGCCGACGTTGTCCTGCGGCTGGACCTGCGCGATGAACGCCGCGAGACCCTGCTTGGCGTTCTCCAGGCGGTTCTCCTGCGTCATCGAGCCCGACGTGTCGAGCACGAGCAGGACGTTCGCCGGCTTGCGATCCCGGCGCCACGCTCGCTTGAGCGCGTCGAGCACGCGCGGCTCGGGGAGGCCGAGGACGCGCTCCGGCTGCTTCGGGTCGACGCCGTTGACGGCCGTCAGCGGCGGCTTGGGCTCGGCCTTCAGGTCGGCTTCGCGAAAGCCGTACTTCGCGGCCTTCGATCCGTCGATGTTGTCGGCGAGGTACTGGCCGAAGCTCGCGGCGCCCGCCTTCTGGTCCGCGGTGACCCACGGCGCGCTGAGCGCGATGTACGGGTTGTCGGAGAAGAACGTCCCCTCTTCGGGGTAGATCGCGATGAGCTTGGGCTGGCTGCCGCGGTCCTGGTTGAAGGCAACGAGCGTCGCCTCCTCCATCGCGACGGCGGACGCGTAGCCCGGGCCGCTCTTGCGCATCTGGTCGGCGATGAACAGCGTCGTGTCGCCGTAGTGGACGATCGAGCGCTCGATGTCCCTGACCGTCGGGCGCGCCTTGGCGATGTCTCGCTCGAGCAGCCCCTCCTTCTTGCCGGTGGCGTAGTAGTACTCCGCGACGACGGCCGCCAGGCCGCTCGTCGAGAAGTCCGGGTTCGTGTGGACGAGCTTGAACGCGCCGAACTCGGGGTGCCCGTAAGCCGCCCAGCCCCGGTTTGACCGGGCGAGCTTGAGGATGTCGCCGAAGCCGAGCTTCTTGGCCGGGTAGCCGAGCGCCTGCGCCATCGGCTCCCACATCGCGATGACGAGCGGCGTGCGCACGATCGACGGGTTCTCGTCGGGGACCCAAGGCTGGTCGGCGGCGAAGTTCAAGAGGCGCCCCCACATGGAGCTCGAGGGCGACCACGCCGTCGGCTTGTAGGTGCTCTTGGAGATCTTCAGCTGGGCATCGCCGGAGGCGACGTTCTCGCCGACGACGAAGACCTGCTTGCCGTTCGCCTGCGGCTCGGACGCGTTGAACGACGCGATGAGCGGCTTGAGCAGCTCCTCCTTCTCGGGCGAGTAGGCGAACGTGACCTTGACCGCGCCGCTGGGCGCTTGCGTGCCGGTCGGTCCGCCGCTCGAGCCCGAGTCGTCCTTGCCGCCGCCGGAGATCAGCGCGATGAGCGCCACCGCGCCGACGGCGACGGCGATCAGGACGAGCTGGCTCTTCTTCATGTGCGGCTCCCGGGGCGGTGAAGGTCGGCGGCGCTCGGCGCGCTTTGACTTTCGCGCAACTCTAGAGCGCGGCGGGGAGCGCGAGAGCGCGCGCGAACCGCGGAAGCGGGCCAGCGACCCCCGCCGCGGTGCGACTTCCGCGACGGGGGCCGTGGTCGTGCCCGAACAGGAGATTGAACGGCGACCGCCGGCGGGTGGACGTTCGGACGACCGGTGGGGAATGCCGCGCCCGGGTACCCCGGTGCGTACACCCGACAGCGAGGAGCGCAAGCATGTCCGATGGATCGATGGACACGGCCAAGGGCCGCGTGAAGGAAGCCGCAGGAGATCTGACCGGCAACCAGGAGCTCAAGGACGAGGGCAAGGTCGACCGCGCGTCGGGCAAGCTCAAGGACGCCGTCGGCGGCGCGGCCGACAAGGCGAAGGATCTGCTGCGCAAGGACTGAGCGCGCGTCCGCCGCTGCGGCGATCCGCCTCCGCGGCAGTCACCCGATCCGCCTCCGCGGCAGTCACTGCCGCCAGTGGAGCGCGCGGGCGGCGGCGCCCTGGCGCGGCGCCGCGGCGTGCGCGCTACGGCGCGGCGAGCAGCTCGAGCAGCGAGTCGGCGTGCTTCGTGACGAACGAGGGCCCGATGCCCTTGATCGCGAGGAGCTCGTCGGCCGTGCGCGGCTTTCTGCGCACGACCTCGCGTAGCGTCGCGTCGGTCGCGACGGTGTAGGCCGGCTTGCCCTCGGCACGGTCGCGCCGCCATGCTTTCAGCGGCGCCATCTCGGCGTCCGACACGGGCGGACCCTCCTCGACGAGGGTGGTCTGGCCGCGCTTGGCGGCGACCGTGATGGGCGGCAGCCAGTCGGGCGGGTCGTGGACGTCGCAGCAGCGGCCCGTCGGCGCGCCCGGCGTGTCGTCGCCGAAGTGGTCGAGCAGCTGCCGGCGCCGGCAGCGCTCGTCGCCCGCGGCGTAGCGCTCGATCGAGCGGTAGGACTCCCAGCGGCGGTTGGTCGCCTCGCGACAGAGCTGGCGTGCCTTTGCGTGGTCGAGCTCCCGGCTCGCGAGCTGCACGCGGACGCGCCCCCCGGCGCCGGGGGCGAGCGTCAGCGCTCCCGCGCGCTCTGCCACGGCGAGCGCGATCCGGTCGCGGTCGTCGTCGGGGTGCAGCTCGATCGCGCCGGCTTCGCTCCCCTTGTCGCGGGCTCGCAACCGACCCACGATCGCCCCGACCTGCTCGACGGTGACCTCGGCCTCGCGGATGAACCGCACGAGCCGGCCGAGATCGGAGCGCGAGGCGAGCAGGACCGCGCGGGCGGGCTTGCCGTCGCGGCCGGCGCGGCCGGCCTCCTGGTAGTAGGCCTCGAGGCTCGACGGCAGCGCCCAGTGCCAGACCGAGCGCACGTCGGCCTTGTCGACGCCCATCCCGAAGGCGTTCGTCGCGACGACGACGTCCGCCGCACCGGACATGAACGCGTCCTGGCGCTGCGAGCGCGTCGCCGCCGGCATCCCCGCGTGGTAGCCGACGACGCGCAGCCCCTCGCCGGAGAGCAGCTGCGCGACCTCCTCGGTGCTCTTGCGCGTGCCGCAGTACACGACGGCGGGGCGGTTCTCCTCCATGTTCAGCCCCGCGAGGAGCGTCGCCCGCTTGCGCGCGACCGAGCCGTCGCCGTCGAACGCGAGCACGTCGAACGAGAGGTTGGGGCGGTCGAAGCCGGATCGAACGCGGGCGGCGTCGCGCAGACCCAGGCGCGCGACGATCTCCTCGGCGACCTTCGGCGTCGCGGTCGCGGTGCAGGCCATGACGGGCGGGTGGCCGAGCTCTTCGATGACCGCGGCCAGGCGCAGGTAGTCGGGGCGGAAGTCGTGGCCCCACTCGCTGACGCAGTGCGCCTCGTCGACGACGAACAGCGCGATCGCGCGGCGGGCGATCGCATTCCTGAAGGCGGACGACGCAAAGCGCTCGGGCGCCGCGAAGCAGACCGCGGCGGTGCCGTCGCGAACGGCCTCGAGCGCCTGGCGGTTGGATTCGCCGTCGCCGCCGGAGGCGAGCATGACGGCCGGGTGGCCGAGGTCCGTGAGGCGCTGGCACTGGTCGCGCATGAGCGCGATGAGCGGCGAGACGACGACGGTGAGGTCGTCGCCCGCGAGCGCCGGGAGCTGGTAGCACAGGCTCTTGCCGCCGCCGGTCGGCATGACGACGAGCGAGTCGCGGCCGTCGAGCGCGGCCTGCACGGCGTCGCGCTGCCCCGGCCGGAAGGACGTCAGATCCAGCAGGCCGAGAAGCGCCTCCGGGGTGACGTCGGTGAGCGGCGTCCGCGCCCTGGCCGGCGCTCGCGGCGCGGCCAGCGGCGGCTCGGGGGAGCCGAACAGCGTCGGCGCGACAGGCCCGGCGGCCGCCGGGCCGGACGGGCTCTCCGCCGTGCCGCCGCGAGAGGAGCCGAACAGATCCTCCGGCGCGCCGCTGCTCGCGGCCGAGTCGAACCGCGCCGCGGGCGCGCCGCTGCCGCGAGCCGCGCCGCCGAACGGTGCCTCCGCCGCGCCGCGGAACGGTGCCTCCGCCGCGCTTCCGAACGGTGCCTCCGCCGCGCCGCGGAACGGTGCCTCCGCCGCGCTTCCGAACGGTGCCTCCGCCGCGCCGCCGTCCAGCTCGGAGTCGATCGTCGACTCCATCGCCGCGAGGTAGGCGAGGTAGGCGTCCTCGTCGGGGTCCGTCGCGGCCGCGGCCGCTGCCTGAACTCGCTGCGCGGCGAGCTTCGCGATCGGCGTCAGCGCGTCGCGCTCGTCGGGCGCCAGCTGCGGCCAGCGCGCGCGCAGCGCGGCGAGCGCCGTCGCGGCACGGGGAGCGCCGGGTTGCGCGAAGACGGTCGCGAGATCGGTGAGGGCGCGCTGCACCCCCCTGAAACTAACGGGCGCGGCGGCGGGTCGCCGTGCGTTCGGAGGCCGTAGCCGGACAGTGGTTCGAAACGGCCGCTATAGGGCCGTTTCGAACCACAGTGATGCCCGCGGAGAGCGTTTCGGACGTAGAGTGCGCGTCGTGTGGGCACCTGCCACCGTCGCGCCAGCCACCGGGAGCTGATGAAGGCGATCCTCGGCGCCGTCGCGATCGCCCTGGCCTTCGAGTTGGGCGCTGCCGCGGCGGCCGGCGCCGTCGATCCCAAGCCGGTCCACCTGCGCGTCGCGGTCAACGGCGACCTGCTCATCCACTCGCCGATCTACAACCGCGCGAAGGCGCTCGGCGGCGGGCGGCGCTACGAGTTCCGGCCGATGCTGCGCTTCGTCAGGCCGATCGTGCGCGCAGCCGACCTCGCGCTGTGTCACGTCGAGACGCCGATGGGCCCCGGCCCGCCGCACGGCTACCCGCTCTTCAACACCCCGCGCGGCCTCGCGCCGGCGATCCACGCGACCGGCTGGGACGCGTGCAGCACGGCCTCCAACCACTCGCTCGACGGCGGGTTGCGAGCCATCGCGGCAACCGGCAGGACGCTGGCCGCGGCGGGCGTCAAGCACACCGGCACGTTCACCTCGAAGGCCGCGCGCGGCCGCACGCTGCTCTTGACGGTCAAGGGCGTCAAGGTCGCGTTTCTCTCCTACACGGAGATGACGAACGGGATCGCGCTGCCGAACCCATGGGCGGTGAACATGGCGCGCGCGCCGCGGATCCTCGCCGACGCGCGAACGGCGCGTAAGCGCGGCGCCCGCGTCGTCATCGTCAACCTGCACTGGGGCAACGAGTACCAGGTCACCCCGAGCGCGTTTCAGAAGCGCCTCGCAAGCGCGCTCACCGCCTCGAAGGACGTCACCGCGGTCGTCGGCCAGCACGCGCACGTCGTGCAGCCGATTCGCAGCGTCAACGGCAAGCTCGTCGTCTTCGGCGAGGGCAACCTGCTGTCCAACCAGTCCTCGCCGCCCGCCAGCCAGGACGGGCTCATCGCCCTGCTCGACATCGTGGTCCAGAGCGCCAAGACGTCGCGCGTGAGGGGCATCCGCTACGTGCCCGTCTGGGTGCGCCGCTCGGACTACACCGTGCTCCCGATCGGCGTCGCGCTGCGCCGCAGGCTCGCCGACCCCGCGACGCTGCGGGCCTCCTACCGGCGCACGGTCGCGGCCGCGGGACGGCGGGCGAACGTGCAGCCGGACCCGCGCTTCCTGCCGTAGGCCAGCGTCAAGGAACGAGCCGCGGGGTCGGGGCGCCGACTCGCTGCGCCAGCGCCACCCGCGCCGCTCAACGGGCTGGCGCTCCGCCTGCGCTCGCGTGACATCCACGATCCGCCAGTCCCGGCGACACCCGCGGCGAGGCGGCATCGCGGCGCGCGCGGATGTGGTCCGACGACGACGTGTGGCCGCGTTGCGGCCGCCAGTCACCGGCGGGCGCGCCGCGTTCAGGTCGCGACGATGTCCGCGGCGGTGAGGCTCGTACCGGGGAGCACGAGGTCGTCGGGCTGGGGTCGTTCGCCACCAAGGATCCAGCTCACGAGGGCGGCGACCTGGTAGGCGACGAGCGGCGGGACCGCGTCTCCGACGTGGCGGTAGCGGTTGGTCAGGCTCGGCGCCACGAGCTCGTAATCGCTCGGAAAGCCCTGCAAAAGTGCCATTTCACGGACGGTGCAGAGGCGGTCCTGCTCGGGGTGGGCGTAGCGGCCGTTGCCGATATGTCCGCACTCGCGCTTGATGGTCGCGGCGGGGCGATCCCACCACAGGCGCCCGTAGACGTCGGGGTGGCTGCCGAAGTCCCCGAGCGCCGCGCGGCGCTGCATCGAGGGGGCGAGCAGCTCGACGGCGTCGGGGTGATCGACGAGGTCGACCCACGAGCCACCGTCGTGCGGGATCGCGCGCAGGCGGCGGCGGTTGACGGGCGAGAGGTTGCGCGGCGCGACGTGCATCGGATCGCTCGGATGCACGATCCCCGCCTGCACCGGCGGTAGATGCGCGATGGCGCGCCGGACGTGCGTCGCGTCGTCGCGGACGCCGAGCCCGGCCCAGAGGTCGCTCAGGCTGCGGGCGGGGTGCTCGCCGGCACGTACGGCGACGATCAGCGCGCGCTCGCGGCGCTGCGCCAAGCCGAAGTCCGACAGGACGTGGACCTCGGCGCTCACGCGGTAGCCCATCGCCTCGAGCGCGGCGCGCAGCGCGGCGAAGTGCGCGGCGAAGCGGCCCATGAGCAGCTCGCGAGCGTTCTCCATGACGATGACCTCCGGCCGCATGACGCGCGCAAACGCCCCGATGCGCCCGACGAGCGAGTTGCGCGCGTCGTCGACGACGTGGTTGCGCGCGAGCGTGCGGCTGAACCCCGTGCACGGCGCGCACGCGCACAGCACGACCGGCCGGTCGGGCAGGGCGAGCCGATCGCGCAGATCCTCCGGCGCGATCGTCGCGAGATCGAGCGCGAGCGGCTCGATGCCGATGTTGCGCGCGTAGGACGCGTTGCAGCCGAGCGTGCCGGCGCGGCTGCTGGGCTTGCCGACCTGCGCGTCCGCGGCGCCGGCGATCGTGAACGCCGGGTGGCGCGCGAAGCCGCAGCTCATCCCGCCGGCGCCCGAGAAGAGGTCGACCACGGTATGCGCCGCACGGGCCGCGGCGACGGCCGGGGCGAGCCTCGAGCTGAGGGGCGGGGCGAGGCTCATCGCAGCTGCAAGCTAGCGGGCGGTTCGGAGGGAGCCGGCATGCTGGATGGCGTCATCGACTACCTCACGCCGCAGTTCGTCGGGATCAGCGATGACGACGGGCTCAGGCGCTTCGTCGAGCGCAACGCCTTTGGCTGCGGCGTCGGCATGAGCGCACCCGATCCCCCGGGCCCGCGTGGCTTCAAGCGCGACCGCATGGGGTAGGTCACGGTCAGCGTCCAGTACGGACGCCTCGCGCCTTCCGCCTTCCGCCTCCCGCCCGCAAGCGCCGGAGGGCCTCGGCCGAGCACATAGAAGTCGATGCCGACGACCCTCGGGCCGTTCGCAAGCCCGTATCGGGTTACAGAGGTTCTCATGGAATGGTGGTTGTTGATCGTCTTGGTCATCGTCGTGGTCGCGCTGGTGGTCGGCCTGATGCTCGCGGTCCAGGCCCGTCGCCGCCGGGGCGGTGTCATCGTCGACCCGGCGGCTGCGCCCGGTCCGCGTCGGCGGGGAGGGCGGTCGTGAGTCGGCTGATGCGGACCTCCGAGCTGGCCAAGCGCCCGATCGTCACGCTGGCCGGTGAGGACGTCGCGCAGATCAAGGACGTGGTGTTCTCCGCAGGGGGCGGAGCGGTCGGGGGGTTCACGCTGGCCGGGCGTGGCCTGTTCTCCGGGCCGGCCGATCACGCCCTGCCGTGGGCGGCGGTGACCGCGCTGGGCGCAGACGCCGTGATGATCGACGACGAGTCGGTTCTCCAACCTCAGCAGTCCGTGCTCGACGCCTCGGCGGCCAGCGGCGGCTCAGGAGGTGATGTCCTGGGTTCTCAGGCGTTGACGGATGCAGGGACCGATCTGGGTCGAGTCGTCGATGTCATCATCGAGGTCGACGCGACGCATGGGAGCCAATGCGACGTCATCGGGTACGAGATCGAAGCGTCCGAGGCCTTGGGGACGAAAGGGACGCGGGTGCTGATCCCGCTGCCCGACACCCTGGCGGCCTCCGGCGAGCATCTGATGCTCCCCGCGGCGGCCAAGGACTATGTCAGTGACGACCTCGCCGGGTTCGGTGCGGCGGTCGAGGCGTTTCGCGTCCATCTGAGCGAGGGTCGCTGATGCGCTTCTCCGACGCCAAAGGCCGCAAGATCGTCAGCACCAGCTCCGCCGAGACGGTCGGCAAGCTCGCCAACTTCGTCGTCGACCCACTGCTGCGAGCCGTCGTAGCCGTCGAGGTCAAGAAGACAGACAGCGGCGACACGCTGATGTGGTCGGAGATCGTCGGCTTCGGCGCCGACGCGATCACGGTTACCGGCGCGGACACGATCGCCGACCAGACCCCGGAGGTCGCGGCGCTCGCCGGCAAGGACCATCACATGGTCGGAAAGCGGATCCTGTCGGCCGCGGGC
Source organism: uncultured Actinomycetes bacterium (assembly GCA_963810605.1). Classification (GTDB taxonomy): domain Bacteria; phylum Actinomycetota; class Thermoleophilia; order Solirubrobacterales; family Solirubrobacteraceae; genus CADCVQ01. Next base: position 15,766 of record CAWEOF010000029.1, on the reverse strand, counting down.
GACGAGCTCGGGAAGCTCGACGACGTCGAGTTCGATCCCGAAACCGGTGGGTTGCGATCCCTGATCGCCGGCGACCTCCAGATCGATGGCAACCGCCTGATCGGCATCGGGTCCTACGCGGTCGTCGTCACCGTGGCCTGAGTCGATCGTCGATCTGGATCAGACCGGCCTCCGACATCACCACCGCGGTCGGTCTGATCAGCGCCGGGCCGGCGTTCTGGCGAGCGTGTCGACGTTGGGCGGCCCCAACCTGCCGCTCGTGGTCACGGGTCTGACGGCGCTCGCAGGAGCACATCCTCGTCCTCGGTTGCGAAGATGTGCAGCCCGAGGCGCTCGGAGATCTCCTGGCAGACGCCGATCCCGCGGATGCTGTTGCCGTACTCGTCGAGTCCCGGCGAGAAGACCGCGAGCCCGAGCTTCCCCGGGATCACGCACAGGATCGCGCCGCTGACCCCGCTCTTGGCCGGCACGCCGATCTCGTAGGCCCACTCGCCCGCGAAGTCGTACATCCCGCAGGTGTACATGACGCTCAGCACGTCGCGCACGCGATCGCGGGGCAGGCAGACCTGCCCCGTCAGGGGGTTCACGCCGCCGTTGGCAAGCGTGGCTGCCATCACGGCGAGGTCGCGGCAGGTGACCGCGACCGAGCATTGGCTGAGATACAGCTCGAGCGTGTCCTCGACGTCCCCGGCGATCATGCCGCGGGCGCGCATGAGATACGCCGTCGCGCGATTGCGGTCGGCACTGCCCAGCTCGCAGGCGAGCGTCTGAGCGTCGACCTCGATGCGATCGTTGCCGGCGTACGCACGCATGCTGCCGAGCAGGCGCGCGATCTTCTCGTTCAGGTCGCGGCCGCGTATGAGATCGCTCGTGGCGAGCGCCCCGGCATTGACCATCGGGTTGTAGGGACGGTTGTGGCGCTCGTCGAAGACGATCGAGTTGAACGAGTCGCCGCTGGGCTCGACGCCGACGCGCTCCAGCACGCGCTCGCGCCCGTGATCCTCGAGCGCAAGGCCGTAGGCGAAGATCTTGGACACCGACTGCAGCGCGAACGGCACGCCGTCGTCGCCGATGCTCGCCAGCGCGCCGTCGACGCCCGCCAGCGCGATCGCGAACGCGTCGCGGACGCCGTCGGCCGCGTCGATCGGGCGGTAGCCGATGCCTGGCTCGTAGACCCTGGTACCGGTCGCCGGCGCGGCGCACCGGTGGCGCTCGTAGAGCTCCGTCAATCGACGGTCGACCTGAGCGCTGACGTCGGCGGGGGGCACGGTCCGTCCCAGTCTCGCCGATCGGCGGCTCGTCGGCGCCGCGGACGACCCTGGCCCCGGGTTGAGCGGCGCGGCCGATGCGGCGAGCGCGACGATCGTCTGGACGGTCTCGCCGAGACTGTCGAGGGCGCGCGGCCGGGTCAGGACATGCCCGGGCCGGGCGGCGAGATCGAGCAGTTGCTCGGGTCGCGACGGGAGCGTCTTCCAGCCGCGCCAGCGCGCGAGCAGCGTGAGGCGGTCGGCGACCGCGACGGGTTGCGTGCTGTGCTTGTCGCCCCATGCGAGCAGGACCCATCCCGCGAGCGGGGCGCACAGCGCGACGTCGGGGAGCGTTACGCGCCAGCGGTCTGCTCGTGCCTCGACGGCGCTCAACGTGCCCAGCGGTCCGGCGGGCGGGCGGCGGAGGTCAAGGGTCCTTGGCCCGCATAACAGCTGCCCGTCGTCGATGATGCACAGATCGTCGGCGAGGACGTCGATCCCGGCGGCGTGGCAGGCGGCCAGCAGGGTGCTCTTGCCGGCCTGACGCTCGCCGAGCAGCATCCAGGCGCGCCCGTCGAGGAGCAGCGCGCCCGCGTGGAAGCTCTCGCGCCCGATCCAGCGGCCATACACGGACGCGACCGGGCCGAGGTAGGGGTGCACGAGCGCTTGCGGTTCGACGGGCGCCCCGAAGAACGTCGCGCGCCGCTCGTCGCGCTCGACGAGCAGCGTCCGGGAGCCGTCGACGTTCGTGCAGAGCAGCCGCCGAGCATCGAGCCGGTTGCCGCCGGGCGGTGCGGCGGCACCGGAGATCGCGATCGTCAGGGACGGCCACTCCCGGGTGCCTCGGGATAGCGATGCGCTGTCGAGCGGCCCTCGCCAGCGCAGCCCGTATGCGAGGTCACGCACCACCATGGTCAGCCCGGAGCAGGGCGCGAGGCTAGCACCTGCCGGCGCGCTGCTGCGCGTTAGGATCGCGCCGATGGGTCAACCGCTGCGCGGCGATCGCGAGCCGCCGCTGACCGCGCTGGAGATCGCGTCCGGGATCGTCGCAGGGCGCGCCCGGCTGGCGCTGCCGATCGCGTGGCCCGACCGCGCCGAGCATGCGTTTGACGCAGCGCGCGTCGGGTTCGAGGCGTCGGTGCGCGCGGCGCTGCGGCGACCGCCGTGCCTGGTCAGCTTCTCGGGCGGGTTGGACTCGAGCACCGTCCTCGCGGCGGCGACGGCCGTCGCGCGCCGAGAGGGGCTCGCGCCGCCGGTCCCGATCACGTGGCGATTCGCGAAGATCGCGTCGACGGACGAGACGATCTGGCAGGAACACGTCATCGCCGGGCTGGGCCTCGATGACTGGGTGCGCCTGGAGGGCGGCGACCAGCTGGACTTCGTGGGCCCCGTGGCAAGGAGGCTGATCGCCCGCCACGGCGTGCGCTATCCCGCCAACGCGCACCTGCACCTGCCGTTGCTCGAGCGAGCGGCGGGCGGGAGCTTGTTGACCGGTGTCGGCGGTGACGAGTTGCTCGGCCGCTGGCGCTGGCAGCACTCGGCTCGTGGTCCTGTCGACGTCCTGCGCGCCCGGACGCCGGCGACGCTTCGCCGCCTGCGGGCACTGCACGGCGCCCAGCCGTTTTCGTGGCTTCGGCCGCGGGCTGCGAGCTTGGCGCGCTGGCAGGCGACCGCCGACCTCGGCGATCCCTCGGACTGGACGCGGCGGATCTGCTGGCAGGCAGGGCGGCGGCGCCTGACGCTCGCCTTGCAGACGCTCGACGTACTCGGCGATGGTGTCGATTGCATGGTGTGCGCGCCGTTCACGGCCCCCGCGTTTCTTGGCGGAGCCGGCCGTGCCGGCGGTCACGCAGGGCTCGGCCGCAGGCCCGACGCGATGCGGGCGCTGCTCGGCGATCTGGTTCCTCGAGCGCTGGGCCGGCGCCGGAGCAAGGCGCGGTTCGGCGACGCGTTCTGGACGGCGCGCTCGCGGGCCGCCGCCGAAGCGTGGCGCGGCGGGACGGTCGATGCCGCCATCGTCGACAGCGCGGGCCTGCGGGAGGTCTGGGCGCGCGCCGAGCCGCAGCTGCGGACGGCGTTGTTGCTGCAGCACGCGGTCCTGTCGGTTGGCGACGGTGAGTTCTTCGGACGATGGCGGGCCGGCGAATGAGTGGTCGCTACCGGGTGGTTGTCGGCGTGTGAGATACTCGCGCGCCTGCGGTGCCTCGGGCGCTTCTCGCCAGACTGGTTTCTACGCGGATGGGATAGGGATGTCTGAACTCGATGAGCTTGACGGCAGTTCTGGCGTGTCGCCCGATGCAGTGGTCTACGAGCCTCCAGCGCTGGTGGTTCTCGGGACGCTCGCTGAGTTGACGCGCGGTGGGGAGGCTGGGCCTGACGACGGGTTTGGCGGGGCCGGCGACGTCGGGTCGTTCTGATGGTCGCCGCGAAGCTGGGCAGGTGCGTCGTGCCGGTGCTGGTCGCGGTCGTGGTGCTGTTCGGTGCGGCCCCGGCGATGGCGGCCCCGATCTTCACGACGCCCGCTGACGTCGTGGGCAGCAGCCCGCAGTCGGTGGCGGTCGGCGAGTTCAACGGTGATGGCCGGCAGGATCTCGTGATTGCCAACACCGGCTCGGGCACGGTGTCGGTGCTGTTGGGCAACGGGACGGGCGGCATCGGCGATGGGACGTTCACGGCGGCTGCGTCACCGGCGACCGGCAGCCTCCCGGCCGGGGTGGCGGTGGGCGATTTCAACGGTGATGGCCGGCAGGACCTCGCGACCGCCAACTTCAGCGCGGCAACGGTGTCGGTGCTGCTGGGCAACGGGGCGGGCAGCATCGGTGATGGGACCTTCACGGCGGCCGCCTCACCGGCGACCGGCAGCGGCCCGCAGTCGGTGGCGGTCGGCGATTTCAACGGTGATGGCCGGCAGGATCTCGCGACCGCCAACGCCAACGCGAGCTCGGTGTCGGTGCTGCTGGGCAACGGCACGGGCAGCGTCGGTGATGGGACGTTCACGGCGGCTGCGTCACCGGCGACCGGCAGCACCCCGCGGTCGGTGGCGGTGGGCGATTTCAACGGTGATGGCCGGCAGGATCTCGCGACCGCCAACGCCAACGCCAGCTCGTTGTCGGTGCTGCTGGGCAACGGCACGGGCAGCGTCGGTGATGGGACGTTCACGGCGGCTGCGTCGCCGGCGACCGGGAGCAGCCCGGTCTCGGTGGCTGTGGGCGATTTCAACGGTGATGGCCGGCAGGATCTCGCGGCCGGCAGCGTCGGAGCGAGCTCGCTGTCGGTGCTGCTGGGCAACGGGACGGGCAGCATCGGTGACGGGACGTTCACGGCGGCCGCGTCGCCGGCGATCGGCGGCAACCCGCGGTCGGTGGCGGTGGGCGATTTCAACGGTGATGGCCGGCAGGATCTCGTGACCGCCAACGTCAGCACGAGCTCCGTGTCGGTGCTGCTGGGCAACGGCACGGGCAGCATCGGTGATGGCACGTTTACGGCGGCCGCGTCACCGCGAACGGGCTTCAGCCCGTTCTCGGTGGCGGTGGGCGATTTCAACGGGGATGGCCGGCAGGATCTCGCGACCGCCAACGGCGGCTCGAGCTCCGTGTCGGTGCTGCTGGGCAACGGGGCGGGCAGCACGGGTGATGGGACGTTCACGGCGACCACGTCACCGGCGACCGGCAGCAACCCGGCCTCGGTGGCGGTAGGCGATTTCAACGGTGATGGGCGCAAGGATCTCGCGACAGCCAACGGCGGCTCGAGCTCGGTGTCGGTGCTGCTGGGCAACGGCACGGGCAGCACCGGTGATGGCACGTTCACGGCGGCCGCGTCACCGGCGACCGGCAGCGCCCCGTACTCGGTGGCGGTGGGCGATTTCAACGGTGATGGCCGGCAGGACCTCGCGACCGCCAACATCAGCGCAGGAACGGTGTCGGTGCTGTTGGGCAACGGGGCGGGCAGCACGGGTGATGGGACGTTCACGGCGGCCGCGTCGCCGGCGACCGGCAGCGCCCCGTCCTCGGTGGCGGTCGGGGATTTCAACGGTGATGGCCGTCAGGACCTCGCGACCGCCAACAACGGCGCGGACTCGGTGTCGGTGCTGTTGGGCAACGGGGCGGGCAGCACGGGTGATGGGACGTTCACGGCGGCCGCGTCGCCGGCGACCGGCAGCGCCCCGTCCTCGGTGGCGGTCGGGGATTTCAACGGTGATGGCCGTCAGGACCTCGCGACCGCCAACAACGGCGCGGACTCGGTGTCGGTGCTGTTGGGCAACGGGGCGGGCAGCACGGGTGATGGGACGTTCACGGCGGCCGCGTCACCGGCGACCGGCAGCGCCCCGTACTCGGTGGCGGTCGGGGATTTCAACGGTGATGGCCGCCAGGATCTCGCGACGGCCAACGGCGGCGCGGACTCGGTGTCGGTGTTGTTGGGCAACGGGGCGGGCAGTACCGGTGATGGGACGTTCACGGCGGCCGTGTCGCCGGCGACCGGCAGCGCCCCGTACTCGGTGGCGGTCGGCGATTTCAACGCGGATGGCCGGCAGGATCTCGCGACCGCCAACGTCGGCGCGGGCACGGTGTCGGTGTTGTTGGGCAACGGGACGGGCAGCACCGGCGACGGGACGTTCTCGGCGGACTTCGCGCCGTCGACCGGCAGCGGCCCGGTCTCGGTTGCGGTGGGGGACTTCAGCGGGGACGCGCGGCCGGATCTCGCGGTCGCTGCCGCGACCGCGAGCCAGGTGTTCGTGTTGGCGAACGAGTCGGCGGCGGCGGTCGCGGCGCCGGGGTCGGTGCTCATCAGCGAGGTGCGGCTGGCGGGCGTGAATGGAGCGCGCGATCAGTTCGTCGATCTGTACAACAGCACCGCCGACACGGTCGATGTTGGTGGCTGGGAGGTCGTCGGGTCGCAGGGTACGCGTACGCGGCTTGCCGCGGGTACGCTGATCGCGCCGAAGCATCATTTCTTGTTGAACGGACCCGTGAACTCGGCGTTGGCGTCGTTTTTCTCGCTGGCGGGTGTGGCTTCGATGGATGGGTTCTTGGCGCCTGGCCCGGTCGAGCCTGCCGGTGGCGGCGTGAAGCTCGTCAACCTCGCCGGCAGCATGATCGATGCCGTCGGCTTCAGCAGCGCCCCTAGCGGGTTTTTCCGTGGCACGCCGCTGAGCACGCCGACGAACACCGCTGCCGGCCAGCTCGCGCTGACGCGCCGGCATGTGGCGGGCGTGCCCGTCAACACGGCGAACAACGCCAGCGACTTCCGGCTGGTCGCGACCGATGCCGACACCCAAGCACATAACGGCAGCGAGGTTCTCGGGGCGCCCGCACCGTTTAATCTGCGCTCGCCTACGAACGTCAACAACGGCGTGCAGTCCGCGCTGATCGACGCGGCAGCGTCGGCGTCGGCGGCTCCCAACCGCGTGTACATGCCGCCGACGTCGGGGACGGTGAGCGCGGCAAATCCGGGGACGCTGGTGCTGCGACGCACGATCACCAACTGCTTCGGGCAGCCGACGAGCGGCCCATGCGCCAACGCCCAGCCCGCAACGGCGCCGCTGACGATCACGCGGCTGTGGGTGCACATCACCGCGATCACGACCTACGGCGACAGCGCCGGCGCGACCGGCAGCCCGGCGTTGCTGCGCACGCTCGACGCGCCGGCCGGATCGGTGGGCACGAGCACCGGTACCAAGACGCTCAGCGCGGTCAGCCTCAACGCGCCGTCGCCGGCCAGCGGCGGAGGGCTGAACTCGACGCTGGCGATCGCGTTGCCCGGCGGCGCGCTCGCGCCCGGCGCAGCGGTCAACATCGAGCTGCGGCTACGCGTCGACAAGACCGGCAGCTATGCGCTGGCCTACAACGCGATCGACGACCTCCAAGCCAGCACGACACTCGGGCGATCCGCGCGCGCGCAAGCGCCCAACCCGCCGCCGGCCACCCGCCAGCCACCCGCCCCGCTTGACCGGACAACCAGCGACCGGACGCCAAGCCCGGCCGCTGGGGGCGGCGAGCGCGCCGCCGGCCAGATCACAGCGACCGGCGCGACGCTCACGACCACACTGAACCCCATGGCCGCGCGCTGCGTCGTACCCAAGCTCACAGGCAAGACGATCACCGCCGCGGCACGCGCTCTGAACGCCGCGCACTGCAAACTCGGCAAGGTCACCACGGCCTCTCTAAAGGCCCGCACGAAGCGCATCGTCGTCTCCCAAGGCGCAAGGCCGAGGACCAAGCTGCCCGCCGGCAGCGCGATCACCGTCAAGCTCGCCCGCGCCCGCGCCCGCGCAACCACCACACCACGTAAACAGCGGCCCCCGAGTCACCGCAACGGCTGAACTCTGGCGGGCCATCGCCACCGACCCATCATCGACGTCCCGACCCGCGCTGGCCGGGGGCGAGGCGCGCGATCTCGCGCCGGCTGCGAGCGCGGTGACCGTTGGAGACGAGCTGCCACGTCCGCTCATGCACGGCACGCCGGCGTCGGACGTTCGATCTGGCGGCGAACGAGAAGGCGTCCGGGCTGCGGTTTCAGAATTGCTGCGCGCTGCGGTCTTAGGCCATCGAGCGACTTTGGGGGCTGCGCACGCCGACAGTGGCGGACCGCAAACCTCTTCGTTTTCCAGCGACCTTTCGTCATTCAGTCATTCGTTCATTCATGGGCGCGGCGGGTTTCGAACCTGCGACCTCTCGCGTGTGAAGCGAGCGCTCTCCCACTGAGCTACGCGCCCTCAGGGGTCGAGGATTGTACGAGACCTCGGCTGGCGCGTCGTGGCGGGGCGTGGCACCCTTGGACTGAGCGATGCCGAGCACGGTCAAAGAGGAGCGCCGCGTCGACGGGCCGTCCAACGACGGCGAGGAGATCTGCCACATCGTGACCGAGCAGGACCCGGACACGGCGCTCTGCGGCAAGGACGTGACCGGCTGGCCGTGGAACCCGCCATGGCCGTACTGCGTCGTCTGCCTGGACCTCCTGCACGGCGCGCACGGTCCCTGACGCGAAGCGGCACGCGGCGCCCCGTTCAGACGCCGCGAGGGGCTCGCGCGGGGGAGGAGTCCCGGCATGAGAAGCGCCGAAACCCTCGCTACCCGAGATCGCCCTTCCAGCGGCGGACCTCGCTCGCCGTCCGGGCGTGCTTCTTGCCGAGCTGCTTGCGCTCGCGCGCGGCTTGGCGGCGGTCCTCGATCCACTTCTGCTCGCGCTCGAGCTTTCGCCACGCCTCGACGCGCTCCGGGTCGGCTTCGTCGCGCACGACGCAGCCTGGCTCGTTCGTGTGGCCGCAGTCGGTGAACCGGCACTGCGCCGCCAGCTCCTCGATGTCGGAGAACGCGCCGCCGGTGCCGTCCCAGAGGCCGGCCTCGCGGATCCCCGGCGTGTCGATGAGCAGCGCGCCGCTCGGCAGCATCATGAGCTCGCGCGTGACCGTCGTGTGACGCCCGCGCCCGTCGTGCTCGCGGACGGCGCCTACCGCCTGGCGCTCGTCGCCCAGCAGCGCATTGACGAGCGTCGACTTGCCCGCGCCCGACGGACCGAGCAAGACGGTCGTCGTGTCCGGTGCAAGCAGCGCCGCGACCGCCGCCACCGAGTCCTCGTCGTGGACGCTCACCGCGAGCGCGTCCGCGACGCCCAGTCGCCGCCCCATCGACAATGCGACGTCGATCGCGGACGGATCGAGGTCGGCCTTCGTCAGCGCCAGCGCCGCCGGGACGCCGCCCGCCAACGCCAAGGCGACGAGCCGCTCGCAACGGCGCACCTCGGGATCGGGCAGCGGCTCGACGACGAGCACGAGGTCGACGTTCGCCGCGAGCACCTGCGACGCGAACGCCGCGCCCGCGGCACGGCGCACCACGGTCCCGCGCCGTTCGAGGACGAAGGCGATCGCGCCGTCGGCGTCGATCGCCACCCAGTCGCCCGTCGTCGGGGCTTCGAGCGATCGCAGCCGTCCGCGCGCGTGCACGAGCCGCGGCGGCGCTTCATCCAATCCGGCAACGAGCCAGCGGGCGCGATGCTGCGCCAGCACGCGACCTGCAACAAGCAGCGGGTCGCCGAGCCGCTCGAGCTCGGCGTCGAGATCCGGTCGCCGGCCGAGGCCGGCGGGTGTGACCTGCATTAGAGGGTCCTCCACATCGTCGTCAGGAACACGGTCGCGGGACAGGCGTGCGGGCGATGGCCCGTCGCCTGCCTAGGCAGTCGTGGCGCTGACGTGAGATGGCTGGAGGAGTCGTGACATACGCCACGTACTGTAGGCGTTCAAGCGCCCGCTCGCAACGCTGTCTAGGAGATGCGGCGCGTGATCTTGCCCCGCGAGTTCGCGAGGAAGATCTTGCCGCCCTTCAGGTACGCCCCCCACACAGCCTTGTTCTGGGAGCTGTTGAGCGTGACGTAGTCCACTCGCGACACGGGCAGGCGGGCGCGTCCCGCGGCGCTACGGGCTAGTCGAGCCGCGGCGCCGGTGTCGATCTTCGCGAACGCAATCGTCTCGAGGTGAGAGAACCCGGCGCCGCTCGTGCCGAAGGCGTTGATGTCCGGCTCGTCGTAGCGGACCTGCACCGATCGCAGGCTGCCGCCCTTCGTGAGCAGCTGGGCATCGACGCGATCCGGGCGGATCGTCAGCGTCCGCATCCGCCCGAGTCCGCTCGTGCTCAGCCGCTTCACCACGCGGTCGAGGTTGCGCCGCGTGAGCATCGAGTTCGAGCTCAACCCGGTCGGGACGGCCTGCTCGCCGTCGCTACCCGTGCCCGGAACGGCGATCTCGTCGGTCGACGGGATCTCGCCGACCGCGTCGCGTACGTCCTTGCCGACGTCGACCAGCGGCTTCGCCACGCTCGCGATCACCCCGATCACGATGAGGAACACGACGAGCTTCACGACGCGGCTGACGACCTTGACCGAATGCGCGACCTTCATGCCGCTCATCGCCTCGGCCTGGCGGATGACCTCCGCGAGCGACTGGTCGACCATGGGATTGCCGCTGCGCGGTGGCGGCGACGACGACGACGCGGACATCGTCGGCTTCGCCTTGACCGCCGGCTTCGCCTCCGCTGCTACAGGCGCCGCCTGGCGTGCTCCGGGCTCCGCTCCGGCCCAGTCGTCCCTGGCCTCGACGACGACCGGCTCGGCCGCCTGGCTGTGGGTGCCGTCGCTGAGCGATCCGAGCCCGGCGAGCGGGTTCTCGTCCAGCCTGCGCCCGAAGGGATCGCGCTCCGCCATGCCCGCCATACCACCAGCCCCGGGCCGTGCAGTCAACGCAGACTCCCCGGGTGTCCAGGTCCCGCGGCGCGATACTCCCGCGATGCCCGCACCGACCCCTCCGACGCTGGACGACGTCCGCCGCGCGGCGGCCCGCCTGGACGGCGTCGCGCATCGCACGCCGGTTCTCACCTCGACGACGCTCGACGCGCTCCTCGGCGCCGAGGTGTACCTCAAGGCCGAGGGCCTGCAGCGCGCGGGCGCGTTCAAGTTCCGCGGCGCGTACAACGCGGTCTCGTCGCTTGACCCCGCGCAGCTCGCTGGCGGCGTGGTCGCCGGCTCGTCGGGCAACCACGCCCAGGCCGTCGCCCTCGCCGCGCGCCTGTGCGCCAGCACGGCCACGATCCTCATGCCCTTCGACGCGCCCGAGAGCAAGCGCGCCGCGACCGAGGCGTACGGCGCCACGGTCATCGGCTACGACCGCTACGCCGACGACCGCGAGGAGCTCCTGGCCGAGCGGGCCGCCCGGGAGGGATGGCACACCGTCCACCCCTACGACGACCCCCTCGTCATCGCCGGCGCCGGCACGACCGCGCTCGAGCTGCTCGAGGATGTCGGCGAGCTCGACCTGCTGCTCGTCCCGGTCGGCGGCGGTGGTCTCATCTCCGGCTGCGCGACGGTCGTCAAGGCGCTGTCGCCCGGTACGCGCGTCGTCGGCGTGGAGCCGCTCGCCTCCGACGACGTCGCGCGGTCGAAGGCGAGCGGGCGCCGCGAGCGCGTCGTCGTCGGCAAGACGATCGCCGACGGCCAGCAGCTCCCGACGCCCGGAGCTCGCACCTGGCCCGTCATCGACGCGCTCGTCGACGACGTCGTCACCGTCACCGACGAGCAGATCGTCGTGGCGATGCGGTTGCTCTTCGAGCGCCTGAAGGTCGTCGCGGAGCCCAGCGGCGCGAGCGCGCTCGCCGCGCTGCTCTGTGGGGCGCTGCACGAAGCGCACAGCCGCGTCGGCGTCGTCCTCTCGGGGGCGAACGTCGACGCGGCGCGCTTTGCGGCACTGCTCGGAGGACCCGGCGCCGGCTGACCGCGGCGGCGCCGCCGGGCTCAGGCGGCCACGGGCTCCGGCACCGGGTCGGCGGCCATGGGCATCGCGACGGCCGGCCGGCGGGGCGCCAGGCCAGGCACGGCCAGCGCGATGAGCGCGCCGATCGCGAGCACCGCGGCGGCCACCGGCAGCGCCGCCACGACCCCGTCCGAGAATGCCTGCGGCGAGGCGTACGAGCCGTTCGCGCTGAACACCGAGGCGAGCACCGCCACGCCCATGACCCCGCCGAGCTCGCGAATCGCGTTCGTCGCGCCGGACGCCTGGCCGGCCTCCCGCGGTCGCACGCTCGAGAGCACGGCGTTGGCGGACGGCGCGAAGACGAGCGCCATGCCGGTGCCGGCGAGGACGAACGGCCCGACGAGCGTCGAGTACGCGACGTCCGGGGAGGCGACGACGGCGAGCCACGCCATCGCGATCGCTTGCAGCGCGAGGCCGGCGACCATGAGCGGCCGCGGACCGATGCGGTCGCTCATCAGGCCGGCGACCGGCGCGACGAACATCGGCATCGCGGTCCACGGAAGCGTCCGCAGGCCCGCCTCCAGCGGTCCGTAGCCCTGCGCGGTCTGGAAGAACTGCGAGAGCAGGAAGATCGCCCCGAAGACGCCGAAGTACATCGCGAACGAGACGCCGTTTGAGGCAGCGAAGCCGCGCGAGCGGAAGAAGCGCATCGGCAGCATCGGCGCCGGGGCGCGCAGCTCCCAGGCGATGAACGCGGCGACGAGCGCGACGCCACCGACGATCGACACGAGGACCGTCGCCGACGTCCAGCCGAGCTGGGTCGCCCGTACGATCCCGAACGTCAGCCCGAACAGCCCGGCGCCGGCGAGCCCGAGGCCCGGCAGGTCGAGCCGGTCCGCCGGACCGCGCGACTCGACGAGCATCCGCCACGCGAGCGGGGCCAGCATCAGGCCGACGGGGACGTTCAGCCAGAAGATCCACTGCCAGTCCAGACCCTCGACGACCGCGCCGCCGACGAACGGGCCGAGCGCGACGCCGAGCCCGGCGACGCCGGCCCAGACGCCGAGCGCCATGCCGCGCTTCTCGGCGGGGAACGCCTCGGACAGGAGCGTCAGCGTGAGCGGCAGGACGATCGCCGCGCCGAGTCCCTGCACGGCACGAGCGGCGATGAGCGACTCGATGGACGGAGCGATCGCGGCCAGCGCGCTCGCGCCCGTGAAGATGCCGAGGCCGACGAGGAACATCCGCTTGCGCCCGAAGCGATCGCCGAGCGCGGCACCCGTGATGAGCAGGACGGCGAAGGCGAGCGTGTAGGCGTTGACCGTCCACTCGAGCGACTCGATCGAACCACCGAGATCGACCCGGATGGACGGCAGCGCGATGCCGACGACGAGGTTGTCCAGCGACACCATGAACAAGGCGATCGACACGATCGCGAGAGTCCAGCCGGTGCGGGGCGAGGTAGCGGATGGCACGGAGCGGTCCTTTCGGGCGTGGGTGTGTGATCGGTGACTCACTTGACTGAGAAAAAAAGAGAGCGGTCAGCAGCAGTCGATGGCCTTGGGGCCGAGCAGCACCTTCGACCAGTGCGCGTCGACCTCCTCGGCGCCCATCGCCGCGAGGACGTTCAGCAGCATCCCGTGGGCGAAGAACACGCGAACCTGGTCGGGGTCGGCGCCCGACTCGCGCTCGACGAGCTCGACGAGGCTTGCGAACGACGCGCGCATCTGCTCGCGCAGGGTGGGGTCGTCGCAGGCGGCGAAGGAGTGCAGCTGGTTGAGCAGGAGGTTGCGATCGGCGAGCAGGCCGATGTAAGCCTGGCCCATGGCTCGCAGGATGTCCTCGCCGTCGGCCCTCGCCGCCTGTGCCGCCTGTGCGAAGGTCTCGCGGACGCGCGCGTTGCAACGCTCGTTGAGCGCGAGGAAGAGCTCGGCCTTGGTTGGGAACAGGCGGAAGAGGTAGGCCTGCGAGATGCCCGCGGCCTTGGCGATCTCGAGCGTCGGCGTGCCGTGCAGGCCGCGGGCGGCGAAGACGCGCTCGGCGGCCGCGAGGATCGTCTCGCGGCGCTCGTCGGCGGTCGAGAGGGTGCGGGTGGACGCTGCGGAGGTAGCCATGGGCAGGTGTGAGTATGCACTCACTCACCGCCCGATGTCAAGAGGCTATTTCGAGCGCCGGCGATTGATGAGGACGATCGCCGCGACGATGGCGACGAGCACCCCGCCCTGGATCGCGAGCGAGACCGCGCCGTCGGATACGGCGGAGTCGATCGCGCGAAACAGGATCGAGCAGCCGAAGAAGAGCGCGAGGCTCCAGAGGATGATCTTGCGGTCCACGAGCAGGCACCCTACGCGACGACCGGCGCTCAAGCGGCCCGTCTCCCACCAGCCACCGAAAACGCCGGGCGCCGATCGCCGGCCCACGGCGTTCCCGGCAGCCTGTCGCGAGACGAGCCACTAGACTCGCCGGTGGACCGTGCTAGGCGGGGAGTCAGCGGTGCCCTGTCGCTCGTAATCCGCTATAGCGAGGCCGAATCCCCTCTCGAGGGGCGCGGCCTTCGGGGTCAGCCCGCCTGAGGTGGTGCTGATGGCCCGGGTCCCGCGCGGTGTCGGCCTGTGAATCAGGTCAGGTCCGGAAGGAAGCAGCCTTAAGCGGTCACCGACATGCGCAGCGGGAGCACCCGAGCCGGAGCCATCGCAGACGCCAGCGCCCGGGGGACGTGTCTCGATTGAGGGTGCACGGTCCACTACCTTCACGCCGCGCCCGCGCGGCGCTCAGCGCCGCAACGCGATCGTGCGGTCCAGCCGCAGGCTGCGGCCCGGCGCTGTCGCGGTGACGCGCAGCGCGAGGCTCCCGCGGCGGGCGCGACGCAGCTTGCGCGTCGTGGCGCGCGGCAGCCTGATCGTCAGGCGGGCCGTCCGGCTCGAGCGCAGGCGGCGCGTGCCGGATCCGATCCGCACGCTCCCCGACGTTCGGGTGAGCCCGAGACTCCGGGCTGTCGGTCCGCGCAAGCGCAGCGTCGCCCGCAGGTCGCAGACCGCGGTGCAGCGCACGCGGATGTTCAGGCGCCCGTCGAGCAGGCTGGTCACGCGCACGCGGGTCGGCACGCTCACGAGCCGGGCCAGCGGCCGCTTGACGACCGGTGCAGGGGGAGGCGGCGGTGGCGGTGGCGGTGGCGCAGGTACGACGGGCGGCGGTGGCGCCACGACGAGGGCGGGCGCCGGGGGTGGCGTCGTCGCGGGCGCAGGGGGCGGCGTCGTCACGGGCGGCGGTGGCGGCGGCGGCAGCGGCGCGGGAGGCGGGGTCCCCGCCGGCCCACATGGCAGCGGTTGAGCCGGGGCAGGGCTGCCGACGGTCACGAGCGCGCGCCCGAGGGCACGATCCCCATCGGGGTAGCTCTGCTGGGCGCGGATGACGTAGTTGCCCTCCGGCGCGGACGGGATGCTCGCGGTCGTCCCTGTCGCGTCGTCGAAGGCGCAGTCGTTGTCGAGGTCCCAGCTCGTCGTGGCGCTGCCCGCCTGGCTCGCCGGCTTCGTCCCGGTCGCGCTGAGCGCGAGCGTGTCGCCGGGCTGAGGGCTCGCCGGCAGGACCGAGACCGCCGCGGTCGGGATGCGGTCGCGGATCCACTGGTTGAGGCTCGCGGTGCCGATGCGCGTGTAGACGCCGGGGCGGGTGGCCTGGGCGCAGCCGTCGCCCCACGAGGTGATCCCCGCAACGACGAAATCGCCGCGCGCCGGCACCATGAGCGGCCCGCCCGAGTCGCCCTGGCACGTGTCGTGGACGCCGTCGCCCGCGCAGACCATCGTCGCGGCCCGGAAGCGCGCGCCGTAGGACGCCGGCGAGCCGCAGGACGCGTCGCTCACCATCGGCACCGTCGTCTCGCGCAGCTGGGTGGTCGTCGCGCAGCCGCTGGCGCACGTCGTGCCCCAGCCGATGACGGTCGCCGCCGCGCCCGGCGCCCACAGCGCCGATTCGCTCGCGTCGACGAGCCCGAGCGGCTCCTGTGATGGCTGCGTCGCCGACGAGATCCGCAGTAGGGCGACGTCGAACACCGGCTCGGCGCTCTCGTTGTACGACGCGTGGCGGTTGACCGTGCCGACGCTGTAGCGATCGGCGGCTGTCGCCTGGGTCAGGTTCGCCTTGCCGAGCGTGATCGCGAACGAGCCCGGCGCGAGCACGGTCCCGAAGCCGCTCGTCACGCAGTGCCCCGCCGTGAGAAACCAGCGCCCGCTGACGAGCGTGCCGCCGCACGCGAAGCCTCCCGCCGAGAGGTAGCCCTGCGCCGGCC
>CAWEOF010000028.1:0-31248 GCA_963810605.1 uncultured Actinomycetes bacterium | reverse complement strand
CGGCGAGCGCCGTCGGACGCGCGGCGTCGGCCGGGCGCGCCGGTGCGGCGAGGGTTGACGGCGGATTGACGCGGTGCCGCGAGGCGCCGCGCGAAGGCTCTGGCCGGCTACGGGCGCGTGCGGCGGCGGGCCGTGCGGCGTCCGAGGGTGTGACAGCGCACGTCACGGCTCGGGCGGACCGGGCGAGTTCGGCGGCCGCGATACGTGCTCGTGGTCCCACGGGCGCGCATGCGCGGGGTCGGTCGCGAGAACGGCCGGGTGCGGCGCACCTGCGCGCGGCAGCGGGCGCCCCGCCGCGGGGCGCCGATGTCGGCGGCGCGCGGGTCGAAGGCCGGGTAGCGCGGGCGGCGGACGAAGTAGACGAGGCCGCCGCTCAGCATGATCGACGCGATCACGATGCAGACCGCGCGGACGATGTTGTCGTCGCCGAAGCGCGCCCACAGCGCGATCGGCGTCACCAGGAGGGCGGTCGCTGCGAGCAGCGTCGGCAGGAGATGGTCACCGCCGGCGCCGGGCGGGGGAGGGGTTGTCCGCCCGGCACCGATGATGTGGGAGTGGGAGGGAGCCACGTAGTCGGTATCGGCAGCGGCAGGCTTGCGGTTGAGCGGGCTGGCGAAGTTCATGAGCGGCCGGACAGGTCGATCGCGTCGCTCGCGCCGTCACGAGCGACGGGCTACTCAAGCCGGGGCACTACTCTCGTCGCGTGCATCTCAAGCGGGTCATCCCGTGCCTCGACGTCGACGCCGGCCGCGTCGTCAAGGGCACGAACTTCGTCGACATCCGCGACGCCGGCGACCCCGTCGAGCTCGCGGCCCGCTACGACGCCGAGGGCGCCGACGAGCTCGTCTTCCTCGACATCACGGCGACGAGCGACAAGCGCGACACGGTCGTCGAGCTGGCGCGGCGCGTCGCCGACGAGTGCTTCATCCCGTTCACGATCGGCGGCGGGATCCGGTCGGCGTCAGACGCCCAGGGCGTGCTCGACGCCGGCGCCGACAAGGTCTCCATCAACTCCGCGGCGGTCGCGCGGCCCGAGCTCGTCGGCGAGCTCGCCGACGTCTTCGGCGCGCAGTGCGTCGTGCTCGCGATCGACTGCAAGCGGCGGTCCTCGCCCGGCGGCGGGTGGGAGGTGTTCGTGGCCGGCGGCCGGACGGCGACGGGCGTCGACGTCGTCGAATGGGCGCGCGAGGCGGTCGAGCGCGGCGCCGGCGAGATCCTGCTCACGAGCATGGACTCCGACGGCACGACCGACGGCTATGACCTCGGCCTGACGCGGGCGGTGGCCGAGGCGGTCGGCGTCCCGGTCATCGCCTCCGGCGGCGCCGGCACGCTCGAGCACCTCGCCGAGGCGCTGCAGGCCGGCGCGGACGCGGCGCTCGCCGCGTCGATCTTCCACTACGGCACGTTTCGCGTACGCGAGGCGAAGGCGCATCTCGCGGCGGCGGGCATCGCCGTGCGTCGGTGAGGAACCGGGCTTGCCGCCGATCCTGTGGCTCGTGCGCCACGCACCGACGCGCGACAACGCCGACGGCGTGATCATGGGCCAGCGCGACCCGGAGGCGATCCTCGACGGCCTCGACCTCGCTGCCGGGATGCGGACCGCCGTGGCGTTCGAACACGTCGTGTCGTCGGACTCGCGCCGCGCGCAGGCCACGGCCCGTGCGATCGCGCCGGGCACTGCGCCGGACCTGGACGCCCGCCTGCGCGAGCGTTCGCTCGGCCCGTGGGAGGGCCGCACGAAGGCCGAGCTGCGAGCCGAGCACCCCGAGGCCCTCGTCGAGGCCGGCGCGGTACGTTTGGACGCCGAGATCCCGGGCTGCGAGTCGCTACCGGCCCTGCTCGCGCGCGTGCACGGCGCGCTGGCCGACCTCGCCGGCCAGCGGGGTCCCGTGCTCGTCGTGGGCCACAACGGCTCGCTGCGCGCGGCGCTCGTCCTGCTCGGTGTGGCCGACCTCGCGGCCGTCGCCGCGATGTCGTTGCAGCATCTGCACCCGATCGCGGCGGATCTCGCGCACCTGCGCGAGCCGGCGGCGGTCTGACGGAGGGGGTGGATCCGCGCGGTCGCGCCATGCGCGACCGGATGGATCCACCCTACGTCGGCGGGGCGCCGAGCATCGGGCGGCCGGTGGGCTTGAGGTCGGCGTCGAGCTCGAGCTGCTCGTAGTAGCGCGTGAAGTGGCCGCCGGCGCGGTACTCGCCGACGTGCGGCTCGATGTGCTCGCCCGCCGCCATGCGGACGATGAGCTCGGGGTAGGTGCGGCCCGGCAGCGCCGCGTACATCGGCGCGGCGAACGCGCCGCCGAAGCGGGGGTTGACGTCCGTGATCGCGATCCCGATGTCGGGGTCGCGGAAGACCTGGATCGTGCCGGGGCCGCGGAAGCGCAGCGTCTCGGCGACCGTACGGGCCAGCTCGACGAGCTCGGGATCGTCGATGACCTGGCCCTTGATCGACTCGCCGCCGCGCGACTCGAGCATCGTCCGCGGAATCGCGTTGAGGCAGACGCCGTCGAGGTCGCAGAGGACGTCGATCGAGAACTCGTGGCCGCCCATGAGCCGCTGCACCATGACGGGCTCCTTGACGTAGCCGACGAAGAACTCCATCTCGGCGCGGTCGGCGGCGGGGTGGATCGAGCGCGCGCCGGAGCCCTGGCGCGGCTTGACCATCACGGGGTAGGACTCGGGCGCGGTGCCGGGCAGGACGGTCGGAGGCGAGGGGAGGCCGTGCGACGTCAGCACCTCGTGGCAGCGGTACTTGTCGTACATCGCCTCGCAGACGTCGGGCGCGGGCGTGAAGGACGGCAGGCCGGGCGCGGCAGCGAGGACGTGGATGTCGAGGTCCGTCAGCGGCACGACCGCGCCCACGGCGTGCTCCGCGACGAGCCCCTCGAGGAACGGGACGTACGCCGGATCGTCGATACGCGGCGGCACGACGCGCAGGTCGGCCGCGTACTGCGCTGGTGCCAGCGGGTTGGGGTCCGCTGCGATCGTGAACGCGTGGCGCGCGAACGCCGAGACGATGTCATGGCGCTTGCCGACCCCGGTCAGCACGACGGCGGTCGTTTTCGCCATCAGAATCCGTGGAGCTTGGCGACGGTCTCCGAGCGCAGCCCGAGCCGCAGGCTCTCGAGCGAGACGACACCGTCCGTCGGGATGTTGCCGAGGTTGATCTCGGGGCCGAAGCGGTTGATGAGCCACGTCTGCTGGTGGTGCAGCGGCGCCTCGAAGACGAGCCGGTCCAGGCCGACCACATGCGCGATCTCCTCGACGAGCCCGGTCCGCAGCTCCGACGTGCCGCGATACAGGCCGGCGGTCCCGCTCGCGCGGCCCTCGCAGACGACGAGCTCGGCGCCCGCGTCGAACGCCTGGCGGATGAGGTCGACCCACGCGTACGGCGCCATGATCGCGTCGGGGTCCTTCTCGCCGACCTCGGCGTAGACGGTGAAGCGGGTGGCGAGCGTCTCGATGAGCCGCGCCTTCTCGTCGGCCGGAATCGGGATGGTCCCGCTCGAGACCTCGATGCGGTCGATCCCGAGCTCCTGCACCAGGGCGGCGAGCTCGTCGATGCGGCCATGCGCCCACGCGAGCTCCGTGAGCGTCCCCCCGAGCATGACCGGGATGCCGGCCGCGCGGTACAGGTCGAGCTTGCGCTCCAGCCCGCCGGTCACGAGCGCCGAGCCCCACCCGAGGCGGACGAGGTCGATGTGCGCCGCGCCGACCGCGAGCAAACTCTGCGCCTCGAGCGGGCCGAGGCCGCCGTCGAGCACGTGGGTGAGGCCGGCGGTGCGCGGCTTCGCGGCGCGCGCGGGCATCGGGAACAGGTCGTTCATCGCGCGTAAGCGTGCCAGGGTGGACGGCCGTCAGCGTCGCGGCACATGCGTGTGGCAGTGGTTGTGGACGAGCGCGATCGTCTTGCCGCGCACCTCGTAGACGTGCTTGTGGCGATGGCAGCGCGGCGGCGGCCTGCCCGTGCGCGCGTGCTTGTGGCCGTGCGGCGCGTTGCGCAGCTTGTCCTGGCGGGCGGCGCGGGCGCGGGCGCGGGCAGCGATCCGGGCTTTCTGCACTCGGGCGCTGCGAGCGGCGCGGGCACGGCGCGACCTCGCCCGCGCCGTGCGCTCGCGCGCTGCGGCCGCGCGGCGCCGCGCGCTGCGAGTCGCCGCTCGCTGCGCGCTCGTCGCCCCGCGCGTCCTCGTGGTCTGCGTCGGAGTTCCCGCGCGCGGGTCAAACGGCGCGGTCTTGTCGTCGAGCGCGAAGAGCGACGTGAAGCCGGCGAAGTAGATGCGGCGGCCGTCGCTGATGACCGGGTTGAAGCCGCCGCGCCGCGTCTTCCAGACTGTCGCGCCGGTCTGGGCGCCGAGCGCCCACGTCGTATGCAGGTCGAGGTCCGAGACGAAGACGAGGTCGCCCACGATCGTCGCCGCGCCGGAGATCTTCTTGCCCAGCTTGCGTACCCACCGCGGCTTGCCGCTGCGAGCGTCGAGCGCGTAGAAGTCACCGTCGTAGGAGCCGACGTACACCGTCGCCGGGCCGCTGCCGACCTTGCCCACAGCCGGCGACGCATAGACGTAGTTGCCCGTGCCCTTGCGCCACGCGAGCTTGCCGTTGGACGCGGCCAGCGAGTAGATCTCGCCGTTCGTGCTGCCGATGTAGACGCGGCCGT
Organism: uncultured Actinomycetes bacterium; assembly: GCA_963810605.1. GTDB lineage: Bacteria > Actinomycetota > Thermoleophilia > Solirubrobacterales > Solirubrobacteraceae > CADCVQ01. The sequence goes on along the minus strand of CAWEOF010000028.1, from coordinate 26,591 downwards.
ACGCCACCGCCGCCGACGAGTAGAAGTTGCCCTCGCCGACCCCGAGCAAGCTGCCGCTCGTGGCCTTGACCGTCCAGACCTTCTTGCCGGTCGACCGGCGGATCGCGTGGACCATGCCGCCGTAGTCGCCGAAGTAGAGCTTGCCGGCGTCGAGCGCGATCGCGCCCTTGACCGCGCCGGCCGCCTTGTAGGTCCACACGACCGATCCGTTGGAGGCGCGCAGCGCGAAGACCGTCCCGTTCTCCGTGCCGAAGAACAGCCGTCCGCGGTCAAGGAGCGGCGAGGACTCCGCGCGGCTGGGCAGCTTGCGCGACCACAGGGTCTTGCCGGACTTCGCGGTCACCGCGACGACCCGGCCGCCCTTCGAGCCGCGCGTGCGCTCGAGGATGACCGCGTAGACGACCCCGTGGCTGCAGGCCGGCGACGCCGCCGCGAGCTCGCCGAGCTTGCGCTTCCAGCGGGGCTTGCCGGTGGCGCGCGAGAGCGCGTAGAGCGCCGCGTTGTTCTTCAGCAGGAAGATCTTGCGCTTGCAGAGGACGGGGGCGAACTCGAGCAGCACCTTGCCGCGATAGGCCCACGCCTGGTGGTAGGGGGGCCGCGGCGCGGCGGCGAGCGGGAGGTGATGCGTCCGCGCCTTCGCGAAGCCGTAGACGGGCCACTCGAAGCGGTCGTCGGCGGGGTGGCGGGACGCGTCGGCGCGCGCAGCGGGCGTAGCAGGCGTGCTATCCGTCGTCTCCACGAACGTGACGTCAGAGTTGGAGACGTCGCCCTCGCGGCCCAGCACCAGCGGCGCGGCAACGAGCACGAACAGCACGACCCCGAGCGCGAGCCGCGCCAGCGCTTGCACGCGGCGGGGCAAAGGGATCACGCCGACCATGGTATTGATCGGGTCGGCGCGAGCCGCCGGTCGGCGGCGCGGGCGTACTTGCCCGGAGAAGTCTCGGCGGCTGTCGCGCCGCGCCGGCCGGCCGTGCGGGCGTGCCCGCCCGCCGGCGGCGCGGCTGCCGCGACACGGCGAGGATCGGCGGCGTGCACCCGAAGCGCGAGACTGTCGCGATGGGCGACCTGCACGAGCGACTTCGCGACCTCGCGTGTGGGCGGCGGCTGCTGGAGGCGGCGGCCGGCATCGACGGCGTGCATCTCGTCGGCGGCGCCGTGCGCGACCTGCTGCTGGACCGCGTGCCGCGCGAGCTCGACGTCGTCGTCGAGGGCGCGGTCGACGCGCTGGCGACCGCGCTCGGCGCCGCCTCGGCCGTCCACGAGCGCTTCGGCACCGTGACGGTGCGCGACGGCGAGTGCAGCTGGGACCTCGCCGCGGCGCGCGCCGAGAGCTACCTGCACCCCGGTGCGCTGCCCGACGTGCGGCCGGCGGCGATCGCCGAGGATCTCGAGCGCCGCGACGTCACGGTCAACGCGATCGCGCTCGATCTGCGCAGCGGCGAGCTGCGCGCCGTCGAGCACGCGCTCGACGACCTCGCCGACGGGCGCTTGCGCGTGCTGCATGACGCGAGCTTTCGCGACGACCCGACGCGGCTGTGGCGGATCGCGCGCTACCGGGCGCGGCTTGGCTTTGACCTCGAACCGCACACGGCCGAGCTCGCCGGTGCCGCCGTGGCGGGCGGCTGGGCCGAGCGGGTGTCGGGCGCGCGGATCGGCAACGAGCTGCGGCTCGCGCTCGCCGAGCCCGACCCGGTCGCGGCGCTTGAGAGCGTCGTGGGCCTCGGCCTGGCGCCGTGGCTCGATCCCGACCGCGATGCGGCCGCCGCGGCGCTCGGCCTGCTGCCGGCCGGCGAGGGGCGTGCTGATCTCGTCGTGCTGGCGGCGGCGATCGCGGAGGATGGCGACGACGCCGACCAGCGCCTGGCCGGCCTGGACTTCAAGGCGACCGAGCGCGCCGTCCTGCGCGCGGCGGCGCGCGCACCGCAGATCGCCGCCGCGGCGCTCGAGGCGCAGCGCCCATCGCAGCTCGCGCGGGCGCTGCGCGGCGTGCCGGTCGAGGCCCTCGCGCTCGCGGGCGCGGCGGGCGGCTGCGGGCCGGTGCGGCGCTGGCTTCGCGAGCTGCGCGACATCGGCCTGTCGATCGACGGCGACGACCTGCTCGCGGCCGGCATCCCGCGCGGGCCGCAGATCGGCCGCCGGCTGGCGGCGACGCTCGACCGGCGCCTGGACGGCGAGCTCGGCGACGAGCGCGACGAGCAGCTCGCAGCCGCGCTCGCCGCGTCGTGACCACGGGACCGAGACACGAGCCCATCATCGGGCGACGAGTCGCTCAGCCAGCCCGCGCCGCCCACCATCGCGGCCACGGCGCCGACCACCGCGGCCGCCCCGGGTGGCCGTCGCCGGATCAGCCGTGCGCGATGAGACCGAACAGGGTGTTCAACTGTCGAGCTGGGTTGTGAGCTCGATCGGGTTGCGCAGGCAGTACACGCCGGGGCAGTGCTCGTCCGCGATGCGCTTGAGCTCTTCGAGCTGCTCCGGCGGCGCGTCGGCGTCGACCTCCAGGTGCCAGTCGATGCGCTGTACGGGGGCGTTGTCGGTGACGCCGAGCGCGCGGGTCATGTCGACCTCGGCCTCGGCGCGGGCGCGAAGGCCACGCAGCTGCACGCCTTGGCGTGCAGCCTCCTGGGCGTAGGTCATCGCGTAGCAGGCCAGGCCGCCCCAGAAGCAGTAGGCCAGCGGGTTGGGCGCGGAGCCGGTGCCGCCCATCGGCGCCGGGAAGTCCGCTGCGAACACGAACGGTTCGCCGTTGGGAACCGCGATGGTGGTGCGAAACTGCGGCTGGCCCTCCGCGGTCTGCCATTCGCCGTCGAAGCTCACGTGCTGCTTGAGCGCGCTTGGGTCCTGCTCGGCCTTGGCGATCGTCTGGTTGAGCGCGTCGGTGTTGACGTTGTGCATGTGGTCATCCTTTCGGTCGGGCTCAGCGGGTCGGTGGGCCGCCAAGGTCAGTCCTCCGGTGCGACGGGCGCCTCGACGGGCCAGCCTTGGCGTTTCCAAAGCGGCACGCCGCCCTCGACGACGTGGATGACGTCCCGGGCGCCGTAGCGCTGCAGCAGGCCGACGGCGACGGCCGCGCGCTGCCCGGAGCCACAGATCACGGCGACGGGCCCGTCTGGGTCGATGCCCTCCGGGATGTGGCTGATGTCGTGGTAAGGCTCGTGGACCGAGCCGGGGATGTGGCCGTCCTCCCACTCGGCCTGCTCGCGTACGTCGAGCACTTGGAAGGCGTCGCGGTCGGAATCCCAGCGGTCGTGGAGCTCGTCGACGGTGAGTCGGGCTACGTGCGAGACGGGCCGTCCCTCCTCGCGCCAGGACGTCATGCCGCCGGCCAGGTAGCCCGCGACCCGGGTGATGCCGACCGCGGCGGCGAGCGTCACCGCGTGTCGGGCGTCCTCGTCGTCGCGCCCGACGATCGCGACCGGCTTCTCGCGATCTGCCAGCCAGGCGAGCTTGGAACCAAAGCCGGCCCGCAGCGCGGTGATGCAGACGGCACCGGGGATGTGCGCTTCATCGAACTGCAGCTCGGTGCGAATGTCGATGACCAGGGCGCCGTCGCGCTGGTGCGAGTCGACTTGGCGGGGAGCGAGCGGATGCGCTTCGATGCTCTCGCGCAGCAGCGCTCCGCGGTTGAGCGCGACGATGCTCTCGAAGTTCGGCGGCTGCGGGCCCAGCGCGGCCGTGGTCTGCTCGATGAAGTCCTCCTCGTCGGTGATCGCGAGCAGCTGCTGGTGCGCTCGCTCGTACCCGATCGTGGAGGACACCTTCATGTCCATCCCGGGGCCGCCGCACAACGACCCGCCGAGATGACCGGGCCACACCTCGCAACCGTCGGGTAGGGCGAGGATCTTGTCCTGCAGAGAGTGGAAGATGCCCTTGGCGCCCTCGCGCTTGTCGACGGCGAGGTCGGGCCGGGCGATGTCTCCGACGAACAGCGTGTCGCCGGTCAGCACCGCCCACGGCTCCGGGCCGCGCCCGGTGTCGACGAGCGTGAAAGCCGTGTGCTCCGGACGGTGGCCGGGCGTGTGCAGCGCGCGCACGCGGATCGCGCCGAGCTCGAGCTCCCAGCCATCCGTGAACGGCTCGTGCCCATAGTCAGGGCTCGCCGCTTCGTGGATGTGGATCGTCGCGCCGGTCGCCGCGGCGAGACGGCCGTGACCGGACACGTGATCGGCATGGTTGTGGGTCTCCAGGATGTGCTCGATGCTCACCGCGAAGTAGCGCGCCAGGCGCAGGTACTCGTCGATGTCGAGCTTCGGGTCGACGATCGCGGCGACGCCGGCGTCCTCGTCGCCGATCAGGTAGCTGGCGCAACCCAGGTCGTCGTGGGTGAGTTGACGAAAGATCAATGCGTGCTCCTCCTTTGAGGTTCGTGGTGAACGAGTCGACGGGACCGGTCGCCGCGGCGAGCGGCGTCAGGCGTGACCGAAGCGCACGCGCGGCAAGATGCGCCCCAGGGGTTTGGGCAGCCACCAGGCCCATGTGCCCATCAGCCGCAGCAGCACGGGCACGAGCAGCAGGCGCACGAGGGCTGCGTCGAGCAGGACGGCCACGCCGAGGATGATTCCCATCTCCTTGGGCGGCAACGGGCCTGACAGCGCGAAGGTGAAGAACACGGCGACCATCACGGCGGCGGCGGCGAACACGACGCGGCCCGAGTGCGCCACCCCGCCGATCATGGCCTCCCTCGGGTCGTGCGTGCGGTCCCAGTGCTCCTTCGCGGAGGACAGCAGGAACACGGTGTAGTCCATCGAGATCGCGAAGACCATCGCGAAGAAGAAGACGGGCGCCCACGCGTCCAAGAAGCCCTGCGACTCAAATCCGAGCAGCCCGGCCAGATGGCCCTCTTGGAAGATGAGCCTCGCGACGCCGAATGCAGCCGCGGTCGCGAGCAGGTTCGTCAGCACGCCGACGGCCGCGATCAGCGGCGCCTGCAGCGCAACCAGCAACAGCAGGAACCCGAGCGCGAGGACGACCCCGATGACGAGGGGTGTCGTGGCTGACAGCGCGGCCTCGAGGTCGTGGTTCTCCGCCACGGCGCCGCCGACCATCGCTTCGGGCGGCAGCGATTCGCGCAGCCTGTCGATCGTCGCTCCCAGGGGTTTGCCGGACGGGTCGCCCGTCGGGATCGCCTGGATCAGGCTCCAGCCCTGCTCGCCCGCCATCGGCGGCAGGATCCGCGCGACGCCCCGGTCGAGGGTGAGCGGGAGCGTGGCGCTCTGCGCGTCGCGGCTGGGCAGGACGATCTGCAGCGCGCCCGGGGCACCGCTGCCGAACGCCTGCTGGACCTGGTCATAGCCGGTGCGCGAGCTATCGCCGTCGGGGACGACCTTGATCGACGGCATCCCGGTCTGCAGACCCAGGACAGGCACCGCGAGCGCCAGCAGGACGGCGACGGCCACCGCGCCGAAGGCGACCGGGTGCTTCCACAGCCGCTGCGCCCACGCGGCGAACCGCCGTGAGCGATGCTCACCCGAGCGCGCCCACGGCAGGCTGCCTTTGTCCACGCGCGGGCCGAGCTTGGCCAGCACCGCGGGCAGCAGCGTCAGGGTCGCCGCCAGGATGAAGATGACGGCGAGCATGATCCCCAGCGCCATCGACCGAAACGCCGGGCTTGGCACGAGCATCACCGCGGTCAGCGAGATCAGCACCGTCACGCCGGAGAACAGGACGGCCTTGCCGGCCGTGTCCATCGTCTCGGCAACGGCCTCCACGGCTGACAGCTGCGAGCCGAAGAACGCGGCGCGGAAGCGCATCACGAGAAACAGCGCGTAGTCGATGCCGAGCGCGAGCGCGAACATCAGGGCGAAGTTCATGGCCCAGATCGAGATGTCCAGCAGCTGCGTGCCGATGTACAGCGACCCCGCGGACGCGACGAGGCCGAGGATCGTGAGCATCAGCGGCAGCCCGGCGGCCACGAGCGACCCGAACGCCAGGACCAGGATGATCATCGTCACCGGCCAGGAGATGACCTCGCTCTTGAGCATCGCCGAGCGGTTGGCCTCGTTGAAGTCAGACCACATCCCCGACGCCCCGGTCAGCGAGACCTGCACCCCGCCGGTGCCCTGCAGCTCGGTCTTCAGGTCGTCGGCGGCGCGGACCATCTCGTTGGGGTTGCCGGCGGCGCCGGCCTGGATGACGGCGGTGCGGCCGTCGCGCGAGATCGACTGACCAGGCTGCGGCGCGATCACGCTGGCGACGCGCGGATCGGCCTCCAGCGTGCGTTGCGCCGCCGCGATGGTCTGCTGGAAGGCGGGGTCGGACACCGTCTTGGTCGGCGAGTGCACGACGACCTGCAGGGCGCTGGAGGACAGGCCCTGGAAGTTGCGGTCGATGAGGTCGCGCGCCTCGACGGACTCCGAGCCCGTCGCTTCCCAGCCCGCGCCAGACAGGGCGTGCTCGACCCTCGGCGCGAGCACGCCGAGGGCGACGGCGACGACCGCCCACGCGATCGCGACGACGCGGAAGTGCGTTGCGGTGTAGCGGCCCAGGCGGCCGATCGGTCCGACCGAGCTCATCGCGCGACCTCCTTCATGGGGCGCAGCCCGAACACTCGCGTGAGGACGATGAAGACATGACAGGCGCCGGTTACCACGAACAGCGCGCGCTCAAGCGGCCAGGCCGTAAGGGGCAGGTCCGGTTCATGTCGCACCGCCGCCAAAGAGGCTGTCGAGTTCGGCGAATTGTTCGCGCAGGCCGCCGCACACCTGCTCGCACAGCGCGAACACGGTGTCGTCGGCGATCGCATAGCGCACGCTCGTGCCCTCCTTGGCGCGGCTGACGATGCCTGCCCGATGCAGGACGCCGAGGTGCTTGGAGACGTTCTGCTGCGAAGCGCCGAGCGCCTCGACGAGCTCGCCGACGGTGGCCGCGCCGTCACGTAGGTGGTCCAGCAGCTTGATGCGCATCGGCTCGCCGATGACGCGAAAGCGCTCCGCGATCAGCTCGACCAGCGGCTCGGGGAGAGGTCGGGGCAGATCCATATTCACCACTGTACAACAGAAGAGTGGTAGTGACCTTGACGACCCGCCGATGCGGGTTCCAGGACTCGATCAGCGCGCGAGCCTCGCCGGTCAGCCGTGCGGCGGGCCGCCGAGCAGCAGCGTGTCGATCAGGAGGAACAGCGCGAGCGCCGCGACGACGACCGCGAAGGCGCGGCCGAGCAGCGCTTGGGGGATGCGCTGGGCGAAGACCGTCCCGGCGAGTGCGCCCGCCGCGGTCGAGACCGCCAGCGCGGCGGTGACCGGGACCTCGACGGCGGCGCCGACGGCGAGGTGGCTCGCGAGCGCCGCCAGTCCGGTGATCGTGATGACGACGAGCGACGTCGCGACCGCGCGACGGAAGCCAAAGCCCATGAACAGCGTCAGGACGGGCACGATGAGAAAGCCGCCGCCGACGCCGAAGAACCCCGTCATCGCGCCGACCCCCGCGCCCGCGAGCACGATCCAGCCGAGGCGCGCCGGCGGGCACGCGCCGGCCTCCTCGTCGTGCGTCTGCGTCGCGCGCTGCCATGTCGCCCCTGCGGCCAGTGCCATCACCGGCACGAACGCGAGGATGAGGACCCTCGGGCTCACGGCGTTGTTGGCGAACGTGCCGGCCAGCGATCCCGCCGCCGCCGGCAGGCTGAACGTCAGGGCGATCCGCCAGCAGACGTGACCGCGCAGCGCGAGCGCGCCGGCGCCCACGCCCGCCGCGATCGCGACGACGATGAGCGACGCCGTCGACGCGGGCCCGACCCCCTCGCCGAGGAGGTAGACGAGCACCGGCAGCGCGAGCAGGGCACCACCGCCGCCGACGGCGCCGACGATGAGCCCGATGGCGAGCCCGAGCGGGATCGCCAGGACGACCGGATCCACTCGTCAGCGCTCGCCCGACATCGGTGCGCGGCTACCGGGCGCCCGCGACGAGCGCCCGCGCGAGCACGGCGAGGTCGCGCGCGATCGGCGTCGGAGCGACATCTCAGCGGCTCGAGCAGCTGTTGCCGCCGGACTCGAGATCCCCGTCGAAGGGCTCCCGGCCGGCGTTGACCGCGATGATGGCCTCGTAGTTCGCCGGCCGCGGCGGCATGCCCGACAGCAGCGTCTCCGCGAACTCGGCGGGGTCGTCGATCGCGAGCATGTCGACGGCCGTGCGCACGTCGGCGAGGCGCGGGGCGATCGCCGCTGCGTTGACGCCGGGATGGGTGTGGCAGGGCAGCAGCACGATGTCGTCGCCGAGCGCGAGCACGCGGTCGTGCAGCGTCGCGTGCAGCGTGCGAGCCATCGCGCGGGCGCCCGCCGGATCGCCTTGCTGCAAGTCCGGGCGCGCGATCCCGTCCGCGAAGAGCGAGTCGCCGGCGACGAGCGCCCGCCCGCCGACGAGCAGCCCGGTCATGTCCGACGTGTGACCCGGCAGCGCGATCGCCTGCACGCCGACGTCGCCGAGCTCGACGAGGTCGCCGTCGCGCAGCGGCTCGACGCGGTCGGCGTACGCGACGCCGCGCTCGAGCGCGCCCGCGGGCAGCCGCAGGACGGCGCCGGTCGCGTCGGCGAGGGCGCGGGCGCCCGACAGGTGATCGGCGTGCAGGTGCGTGTCGACGACGTCGGCGACGACCGCGCCGAGCTGATCCGCGAGCGCGACGTAGAAGTCTGCGTCGGGCGCGGGGTCGACGACCAGCGCCCGCCCGCCGGCAGCGAGCACGTAGGACAGGCAGCCGCGGCCCGGTCGTTGCACCTGGCGGACCTCGAGCCCGTCGATGCCGAGGTCGACCGGCCGCGCCGCAAGCGTGGCGATCCATCCGCGCATGCCGCCTGCGACGACCCGCGCGTCGACGCCGAGCTCGCGCAGCCTTGGCGCGACGGTCCGCGCGGTCACCCCGCGGTTGCAGAGGACCGCGACGGGCCCGCTGAGTTCGCGGGCGACGGTCGCCGGGTCGTCAAGCACCTGATCGGCGGAGATGTGCAGCGTCGTCGCGCTCGGCGCCTCGATCGTCCAGTCGGCCTCCTCACGGACGTCGAGCAGCGTCATGGCCTCCCCCGCGGCGAGGCGGTCGGCGAGATCCAGCGGGGTGATGGACGCGTCCGTGGGTGAGGTGGGGGTGGGCATGCACCGCTTCCGAGCGAGGTCGATGTCGCGCTGCAGGCTACTTCACAACCGTGAAGTTGTCATTGGTTCCCTGCTACAACCGGGCGATGGGATCCACGCCGGCGCCCGTCCGACAGCCGCGCCTCGCGACGACGCCGGAGCTTCCCGCGCCGTTCGCGTGGGTCGGCGAGCACGTCGGCTGCGAGCTGCCGGGTGGCAGCGTCCTCTTCACGACCCGCCGCGGTGGGGTGTCGGCGGCGCCGTGCGACACGCTGAACCTCGCCGTGCTGACCGCCGACGACCCCGCCAGCGTGAGCGCCAACCGCGACCGGCTCGCCGCGCTGACGCGGATCCCGCGCGCGCGCACGCTGGCGGGGCTGCAGGTCCACGGCGACTTTGTGCGCCGGGTGCGCGAGCTCCCCGACCCCGCCGCCCCGCTCGACGAGGCCGACGGCCAGGCGACCGTGCTCGAAGGCGTGGCGGCCGTCGTACTGACCGCTGACTGCCTCGCGGTGGCACTGGTCGCGCGCGAAGCCGTCGCGATCCTTCACGCGGGCTGGCGCGGCCTGGCAGCCGGGGTGCTGACCGAAGGCGTCCGCGCGCTGCGTGAGCTCGGCGCCGCGGGCGCGCTGCACGCCGCCATCGGCCCGGCCGCGGGTGGCTGCTGCTACGAGACCGGGCCGGAGGTCCACGCGGCGTTCGCGTCCTACGGCCCCGGCGCCCGTCGTGGCGACAACGCCGACCTCAAGCACGTGGCGCGCCGCCAGCTCGAGGACGCCGGCGTGAGCGACGTCCACGACGTCGGGCTCTGCACGCTCTGCGCACCGGAGGGGCTCTTCTTCTCGCACCGCCGCGACGGCGAGGGGACCGGGCGCCAGGCCGGCGTGGTCTGGCGCGCGCCATGGCCGAGCTGATCGCCGGCCTTACCGCGCAGCGCGTGCGCGCGAACCTCGCCGAGGTGCGCGAGCGGATCGCCGCCGCCGCGGCGCGCTCCGGGCGCGACGCCGCCGAGGTCGAGCTCGTCGCCGCCGGCAAGTACGTGGCGCTCGAGGACCTCGGCGTGCTCGCGGAGGCCGGGATCACGACGATCGGCGAGAACCGCGCGCAGGACCTGCAGGCGAAGGTCGCCGCGTACGGCGACACGTTCACATGGGACTTCATCGGCCACCTGCAGAGCCGCAAGGTCAAGGTCGTCGCGCCGCTCGTGCGGCTCATCCACTCGGCCGCGACCGACTCGGCGCTCGACCAGCTCGGCCGCCACGCGCGGCCCGGCCTCGGGGTGCTCGTCGAGGTCAACGTCGCCGCCGAGGTCGGCAAGAGCGGCGTCGCGCCCGGCGACCTCGCTGCGTTCCTCGACCGGGCGACCGTGCCGATCGCGGGCCTCATGACGATGCCGCCGCGCGCCGACGACCCGCGCGACAGCCGCCGCTGGTTCGCCGCGCTCCGCGAGCTCGCGGAGCGCCACGACCTGCGCGCCCTGTCGATGGGCACGACGCAGGACTTCGAGGTCGCCGTCGAGGAGGGGGCGACGCTCGTCCGGATCGGGACGAGCCTGTTCGCATAATTGGTCGCAACTAGCAGGAGAAACGCCGCCGAGGTCTAACCTGTGCAGCGACCATGGCGTTCAGGGACAGCTGGCATCGAGCACTCGTGTACTTCGGCCTTGCCGAGGAGCGTGCGTACGTCGACGAGTACGCCGAGGAGCGCGAGCAGCACGAGGCCCGCGAGCGCCAACGCGCCCGCGAGCGCCCGTCGGCCTCGCCCGAGCCCGAGGCCGAGATGGAAGACATGTACCGCGAGCGCCCGAACGTCCGCCGCCTTGCGCCGCGGCGGCCGCGCCGCGACGACTTCGACGACATCTTCCCGGACGACGAGCCGCGCTCGAGCCGGCGCCCGACGACGGTGCTGCGGCCCGTCGAGCGCGCTCCGGCCCGCAACGGCGACGTCCGCGTCCACCTCGTCATCCCCAAGTCCTTCAACGATGCCCAGCAGGTAGCGGACAAGTTCAAGCAGGCGATCCCGGTCGTGCTGAACCTCCAGGGCACCGACACCGAGCTCGCCAAGCGCCTCATCGACTTCGCGAGCGGCCTGACGTACGCGCTGGATGGCGGGATGCAGCGGATCGCCAGCAAGGTGTTCATGCTGACCCCGCGCAACGTGCAGATCAGCGCCGAGGAGCGCGCCGAGCTCATCGAGAAGGGGTTCTTCAACCAGTCGTGACCGCTGTCACGACGCCCGCCACGAGCGCGGGGGAGAGCTCCTTCATACTCACGACCATGCAGATCGGGTTCATCGGTGCGGGCAACATGGCGGTCGCGTTGGCGCGCGGCTGGGGCGAGCCCATCCTCGTCCACGATCTGTACCGACCGCGCGCGGAGGCGCTTGCGCAGGAGGTCCAGGGCGAGGTCGCCGGATCGCCCGCCGAGGTCGCGGCGCGTGCGGACGTCGTCGTCCTGTGTCACAAGCCGGCCGGCCTCGAGCGCGTCGCGTCGGCGCTGGGCGGCGCGGCCAAAGGCGTCGTGTCGATTCTCGGCGGCGTGCGGCTGGCACAGCTCGAGGCCGCCTACGGCGGGACCCCGGTCGTGCGAATGCTGCCGAGCGTCCCGGTCGAGGTTCGCCAGGGCGTCAGCATCCACGCACGCGACGACGGTGCCGATCCCGGATTGCAGGCGACCGCCCTCGAGCTGTTCGGCCGCGTGGGGAAGGTCGTCACGCTCGAGGAGGACCTCATCGACGTCGCGATGGGCATCATGAGCTGCGCGCCCGCGTACGTCGCGCTCGTCGCCGAGGCGCAGATCGACGCCGGCGTGCGCGCCGGCCTGCCGGCGGACGTCGCGGGCGAGCTCGTGGCCGCGAACTTCGCCGGCACGGCGGCGCTGCTGCATGCCAAGGGCATGGACACGCTCGCCGTCCGCCGCTCGGTCACCTCGCCCGGCGGCTCGACGGCGCGCGGTCTCGCCGCCCTCGAGCACGCCGGCGTGCGCGCGGCGTTCGACGACGCCATGCAGGCGGTGCTCGCGCGATGAGCGACGCGCTCATCCTCGCGACGGCCCGCGACCAGATCGCAGGCTTCGTCGGTGCGCTGGTGCTGGTCTACACCCTCATCATCTTCGCCTACATCGTGTCGCAGCTCATCTTCTCGTTCGGCGGGCGCGTCCCCTACTCGCGCGCGTCGAGCGCGATCCTCGGGTTCCTGCGCGACGTCTGCGAGCCGTACCTCTCGATCTTCCGGCGCTTCATCCCGCCGATCGGCCCGATCGACATCAGCCCGATCGTCGCGATCCTCGTCCTGCAGATCGTCGGCGGACTGATCGTCTTCCTCATTCGCGGGTGACCCCCGCACGAGCACCCGTGGCTCGCGCGGGACTCGTGCTCGCAGCGGTGCTCGCGACCGATCAGGCCGTCAAGGCGCTTGTCACCTCGTCGCTCGCGCGCGGCGAGGAGCGCGACATCGTCGCGGGCATCAAGCTCGTCAACGTGCGCAACTCGGGCATCGCGTTCGGGCAGCTACAGAACGGCGGGGCGATCGTGTCCGTCGTCATCGCGATCGCGATGGCCGCGCTGCTCGTGTACTTCGCGCGGAACCTGTGGCGTCCGTGGATCTGGCTGCCGACCGGCGCGCTGCTCGGCGGTGCGCTGGGCAACATCATCGACCGCCTGCGCGAGGGTGCCGTCATCGACTTCCTCAAGCTTCCGTACTGGCCGGCGTTCAACGTCGCCGACTCGGCGATCACGATCGGCGTCGTCGTCCTGTTCTTCGTGGTGGAGCGCGGCGATGCAGCTCGACGTCCCGCCTGAGTCCGCGGGCGAGCGGCTCGACGCGTTCCTCGCGCAGCCGCTGGGCTCGCGATCGCAGGCGGTGCGTCTCATCGAGGCGGGTGCCGTGCTCGTCGACGGGACCGCGGCGCGCAAGGGCCAGCGCGTGCGCGGCGGGGAGCGGGTCGTCGTCGACGACGTCGCCCCGCCGGCCGCGGCCGCGGTGTCGGAGGTTCCCGTCGCGCCGTTTGGCGTCGCGTACGAGGACGAGCACCTCATCGTCGTCGACAAGCCGGCGGGCGTCGTCGTGCACCCGGCTCGTGGCCATTGGACGGGCACGCTCGCGCAGGCGCTCGCGGGCCGCGTCGCCGGCGGTGAGGACGACGCGCGCGCCGGCATCGTGCACCGCTTGGACCGCGAGACGTCGGGCCTGCTCGTCGTCGCGAAGAGCGAGAGCGTGCACCGTGCGCTGAAGGCGTCGCTCGCGGCGCGCACGATGCGCCGCGAGTACCTCGCGCTCGTCGAGGGGCGCCCGCCGGCCCTGTCGGGGACGATCGAGGCGCCGATCGGGCGCGACCGCCGCGTGCGCACGCGGATGTCGACGGACAGCGACGCCCCGAAGCCGGCGGTCACGCACTTCGAGCTCGAGCGCGCGCTGGCGCAGTCCTCGCTGCTGCGCGTGCGGCTGCAGACGGGTCGCACGCACCAGATCCGCGTGCACCTGCAGGCGATCGGCCATCCCGTCTGCGGCGACCCGGAGTACGGCACCGCGGGCCTCTACGGCCTGCGGCGCCAGTTCCTGCACGCGGCGCGGCTGGCGTTCCCGCATCCCGCGGGCGGCGAGCCGGTGGACGTGACCTCGCCGCTCCCCGAGGATCTCGCCGCCGCGCTGGCGGCGGCAGGAGGCTCAGCGGAGTAGCAGCCCGGGCCGGTGCCAAGCCATGACTTCGGACAGCGCCGGCTTGGCGGCCACCGCGCTCGCCGGGTCGACGACGCAGCGGGGCAGCCCGTCCAAAGGCCACCCCGCCACCCCACGTCGCGGACCGAGCCCACCGGAGGTAGGGGAAGGGAGGACTCGTCCCACTCCACCTACAACGAGGCTCGGCGCGAAAGCTTGCGTAAACTTGTCGACTCGATGTCAAACGACCCCGCCGGGGTCAGCGACGCGGTCCTGCTCGGCGCTTGCGCCGGGTCCCGCTCGTGCCGGCGGGCATTTCGCACTCACAGCATCAATCAAGGAGCAGGACCCATGGCCCAAGTTGGGATCAAGGAGCTGCTGGAGGCCGGCGTGCACTTCGGCCACCAGACCCGCCGCTGGAACCCGAAGATGCGCCGCTTCATCCACGGCGAGAACGGTGGCATCTACGTCATCGACCTTCTCAAGACCGAGAAGCTCCTGCATCAAGCGCAGGAGTTCGCGTCCGACATCGCCCACAAGGGCGGCACGGTGTTGTTCGTCGGCACGAAGAAGCAGGCGCGCGACGCCGTCAAGGACGCGGCCGAGAAGTCCGGCATGCCGTATGTCAACCACCGCTGGCTCGGCGGCCTGCTGACGAACTTCCAGACGATCAACCAGCGCATCAAGCGCCTGCACGACCTCGAGCGCTACGAGGCCGACGGCCAGCTCGCGCTGCTGCCGACACGTGAGCGGATGGCGGCGCTCGCCGACCTCACGAAGCTGCGCGCGAACCTCGGCGGCGTGAAGAACATGACGCGGCCGCCGAACGCGATGGTCGTCATCGACCTGAAGGTCGAGGAGATCGCCGTCCGCGAGGCGCAGCGCCTGCGGATCCCGATCATCGGCCTCGTCGATACGAACTGCGACCCGGACGGCATCGAGTACGTCATCCCGGGCAACGACGACGCGATCCGCTCGTGTGCGCTGATCATCAACGCGATCGGCGACGTCGTCGGCGAGGGCTCCGCCGTCTACCGCGCACGCGAGGAGCAGCAGCGCAAGGAGGCCGACGAGGCCCAGCGCGCCGCGGCCGAGGAACGCGCGCGCCGCGAGGCCGAGGAGAAGGAGGCCCGCGAGGGAGCCGAGCGCGAGGCCGCGGCCGCCGCGAAGGCCGCCGCTGAGGCGGCAGCCGCGCCGGTGGCGGCGCCCGCGGAGGCGCCGGCCGCGGTCGCGGCAGCTCCGCCGCCCGCGCCGAAGCCCGCCGCCAAGGCGAAGGCCGCGAGGGCCAAGGCCCCGAAGAAGGAGGCCGCGGCACCGGCCGCGCCGGCCGCGCCGGCCGAGGCAGCGCCACCTGTGGCTCCGGCCGCGCCGGCCGAGGCAGCGGCACCGGTGGCTCCGGCCGTGCCTGCCGAGGCGGCGGTGCCTGCCGCGCCCGAGGCGCCTGCCGCGCCCGAGGCGCCTGCCGCGCCCGACGCACCCGCCGCGCCCGCGGCGCCCGCCGCGGATGCGGATCCCGAGGCACCGGCCGAAGCGCCTGCGCCGGAGGCGACGGAGGAGTTCGTTACGGCCGAGGCAACGCCCGCAACTACCGCACCCGACGCGGAGGACAAGACGTGAGCACCACGATCAGCGCGAAGGACGTCAAGGCCCTGCGCGACCAGACCGGCGCGGGGATGATGGATTGCAAGCGCGCGCTCGTCGAGACCGGTGGCGACGCGGACGCGGCGCTCGAGCTGCTGAAGGTCCAGCTGGGCAACAAGATCGCCAAGCTCAGTGGCCGGGAGGCGACCGAGGGCACCGTGCAGTCCTACATCCACGCCAACGGCAAGGTCGGGGTGCTCGTCGAGATCGACTGCAACACCGACTTCGTCGCGCGCAACGAGGACTTCGTGGCGTTCGCGCGGGAGATCGCGATGCACGTCGCCGCGTCGCCACAGACGCGCTACGTCTCCGAGGATGAGATCGACGACGAGTCGCGCCAGGCCGAGCTGCGGATCTTCGAGCAGCAGGCCGCCGACAAGCCCGAGAACGTGCGCGAGAAGATCGCCGAGGGCAAGCTGCGCAAGTGGATGGAGGAGACCGTCCTGCTCAAGCAGCCGCACGTCAACGGCGACAAGTACGACGGCAAGACCATCGAGGACCTGCGCGCCGAGCTCTCCCGCCACACGGGCGAGAACATCGTCGTGCGCCGCTTCACCCGCTTCGCGGTCGGCGAGTAGGTTCAGCCGGAAGTGGACAGCGATGCCCCCGCACCGGCGTTCAAGCGGGTCCTGCTGAAGCTGTCCGGCGAGGCCCTCATGGGCGAGCTGGACTACGGCACGGACCCCGAGCGGGTCCGCGCCGTGGCCGCTCAGGTGGCCGCGGTGCGCGACCGCGGCGTCGAGATCGCGATCGTCGTCGGCGCGGGCAACATCTACCGCGGCCTGAAGGGCGCGGCCGCCGGCATGGACCGCGCGACCGCGGACTACATGGGCATGCTCGCCACGGTCCTCAACGCGCTCACGCTGCAGGACGCGCTCGAGCAGCAGGGCGTCCACACGCGTACGCAGTCGGCCATCACGATCTCCGAGGTCGCCGAGCCGTACATCCGCCGCCGTGCCATGCGCCACCTCGAGAAGAAGCGCGTCGTCATCTTCGCGGCCGGCACCGGCAACCCGTTCTTCACGACGGACACCGCGGCGGCGCTGCGGGCCGTCGAGATCCACGCCGAGGCGATCCTCATGGCCAAGAACGGCGTCGAGGGCGTCCTGTCCGCCGATCCGCGCGTGGACGCCTCCGCCGAGCTCATCCCCGAGATCAGCCATATGGACGCGCTGCGACGCGGCTTGCGCGTCATGGACTACACGGCGCTTACGCTCTGCGCCGAGAACCAGATGCCGCTCTACGTCTTCAACATGAACGACGAGCGCAACATCGAGCGGATAGTGTCCGGCGAACAGGTGGGAACGGTGGTGGTGACGCGAGATGAGTGAGCTGATCGACGAGCTGCTGGCCGACGCCGACGAGCGCATGCACAAGTCCGTGGATGCGACGAACGGCGAGTTCGGCTCCGTGCGCACGGGTCGCGCGAGCCCCGCGCTGCTGGACCGCGTCCATGTCGACTACTACGGCGCGTCGACGCCGCTCAAGCAGCTGGCGACGATCAACGCGGCCGAAGCCCAGATGCTGACCGTGCAGCCGTTTGACAAGTCGACGCTGAAGGCGATCGAGAAGGGCATCACCGAGGCCAACCTCGGCCTGACGCCGAACAACGACGGCCAGGTCATCCGCCTCGTGATCCCGCAGCTCACCGAGGAGCGCCGCAAGCAGTTCGTGAAGATGGTCCGCCACATCGCCGAGGAGGGCCGCGTGGCGATTCGCAACGTCCGGCGCGACGTCATGCACGACTTGCGCGAGCTCAAGGACGAGGGCGACGTCGGCGAGGACGAGGAGCGCCGCGCCGAGAGCGAGCTGCAGAAGCTCACGAACGCGCGGATCGCGGACTTGGACGCGCTGCTGAAGGGCAAGGAAGAAGAGATCCTCGAGGTCTAGTGCCAACGAGCGGGCCACGACGGTGACCACCGAGCAGGGCGACGTGGCGCGCTACGTCGCGATCATCACCGACGGCAACGGCCGCTGGGCGAAGGCGCGCGCCCTACCGGTCAGCGATGGTCACGAGGCGGGCGCCGACACGGTCAAGGCGCGGTTGCGCGACGCCGTCGACTTCGGCGTGCGCGAGCTCACCGTGTACTCGTTCTCGACCGAGAACTGGTCGCGCCCCGAGGAGGAGGTCATGGGGCTCATGGCGCTCTTCGCCGAGCGCATCGTCGCCGAGACCCCGGAGCTGCACGAGCAGGGCGTCCGGATGCGGTTCATCGGGCGGCGTGGCGGCGTCGAGGAAGCGCTGCTCGAGCAGATGGACTGGGCCGAGGAACTCACGAAGGACAACGACCGCATCACGCTGTTCGTCGCCTTCAACTACGGCGGCCGAGCCGAGATCGTCGACGCGGCGCGCCGCTTCACGGACGGCGACGAGGACGACTTCCAGGCGCTGCTGTACGCGCCGGAGATGCACGACCCGGACCTCATCATCCGCACGAGCGGCGAGCAGCGCTTGAGCAACTACCTCATGTGGCAGTCGGCGTACTCCGAGCTCGTCTTCCGCGACGAGCTGTGGCCGGACTTCGACCGCGCCGCGTTCGAGGGCTGCCTCGCGGAGTTCAGCGCCCGCCGGCGCCGCTTCGGCGGCCGCTGATGGAGCCCCGCGGCCGCCGTCCGGCTTCCGGGCGCCCGGCTCGCGCCGGCTCGCGAGCGCAGGCCGGCCGCCAGCCTGCCCGGCGCCGGGCGCCGGAGCGCCGTCCGCGCAGCGAGCGTCGCGGCGGCGGCTCGGAGCTGACAGCGCGCATCGTCGTCGCGATCCCCGCGATCGCGTTCGCGTCGACGATCATCGCGCTCGGCGGGATCTGGTTTCAGATCGCGTTGATCGTCCTCGCGATCCTCTGCCTCGGCGAGCTGTTTCACCTCTACGACGACGTCGAGCCGGTCCGCCTGGCAGGGTTCATCGGCATCGCCGGCGTCGTCGCGGCCGCCGCCGCGGGCGAGCACTTCCACGTCCTGCTGGCCTTCATGGCGGTGTTCCCGATCGTCTTCGCGGTCACGCTCGTGCAGCAGCGCGCCGGGACGCTCGGGATGGCGCTGACGGTCTTCGGCGTCGCGTGGATCGGGCTGGCGTTCGCCCACGCCGTCCTCTTGCGCGAGCTGCCCCACGGCGGCGCGATCCTCGTCGACATCCTTGTGGGGACGTTCGTCGGCGACAGCGGGGCGTACATCGGCGGGCGCTGGTTCGGCCGCACGAAGCTCGCGCCGCGGGTCTCCCCGAACAAGACCGTCGAGGGCCTCGCGATCGGGATGCTCACCGCGGTCCTCGCGACCTGGCTCGCCGGGCAGTACCAGGACTGGCTGTCGGGAACGGACGCGCTGCTCATCGGCGTGGGCGTCGCGCTCGCGGCACCGCTCGGCGACCTCTTCGAGTCCTACGTCAAGCGCGACGCGGGCACGAAGGACACGGGCCGCCTCTTCGGCGCCCACGGCGGCGCGCTGGACCGCCTCGACGCGGTCATGTTCACGGTCGTCGTCGGCTACTACATCTGGCTCGCGCTGCTGTAGCTCCGGGACAGCCGGCACCACGGACAGGCCGCGCTCGGCCTGCGACAATGCGGCGCATGGCTCGGCGCCTTCTCATCCTCGGCTCGACCGGGTCGATCGGCACGCAAGCGCTCGAGATCGTCGCGCGCGATCCCGAGCTCGAGCTCGTCGGCCTGTCCGCCGAGCGCTCATCGGACGCGTTGATCGAGCAGGCACGGCGCTTCGGCGTCGATCGGATCGCCCTCGCCGACGAGGACGCCGGCGCGCGCGCGGCCGAGCAGTGGACCGACGGCGAGGTGCTGTCCGGGCCCGAGGGGCTCGTCAAGCTCGTGCTGGAGTCCGGTGCCGACCTCGTCCTCAACGCGCTCGTCGGCTCGGCGGGCCTCGGCCCGACCGTCGCCACGCTGGGCGAGGGCATCGACCTCGCGCTCGCCAACAAGGAGTCGCTCGTCGTCGGCGGCGAGCTCGTCATGGCGCTCGCCGAGGCGACCGGCGCGCAGATCCTGCCCGTCGACTCCGAGCACTCCGCGCTGCACCAGCTCATCGCCGGCGAGCGGCCGGGGACGATCGAGAAGCTCGTCCTGACCGCGTCGGGCGGCCCGTTTCGCGGGCGCGCTCGCGCCGACTTGGAGGACGTCACCGTCGACGAGGCGCTCGCGCACCCGACCTGGGACATGGGCGGCAAGATCTCGATCGACTCCGCGACGCTCATGAACAAGGGCCTCGAGGTCATCGAGGCCTACCACCTGTTCGGCATCCCGTACGAGCGCATCGACGTCGTCGTGCACCCGCAGTCGATCGTCCACTCGATGATCACGCTGTGCGACGGCGCCGCGCTCGCGCACCTCGGCCACCCGGACATGGGCGTGCCGATCTCCTACGCGCTGCACCATCCCGACCGCGTCGACGTCCCGCTGCGGAGGCTGGACCTCGCCGAGGTCGGTGCGCTGACGTTCGAGCCGGTCGACCACGAGGCGTTCCCGTGCCTCGGCCTGGCGCGCGCCGCGGCGATCGCGGGCGGCACCGCGCCGTGCGTCCTGAACGCCGCCAACGAGGTCGCCGTCCACGCGTTCCTGCAGGGAAGGCTCGGCTTCCTCGCGATCGCGGCCGTCATCGAGCGGACGCTCGACGCGCTGCCGCCGGTCCGCGTCCGGGCGTTCGAGTCGCTCTACGAGGCCGATCGCGAAGCGCGTGCGGTCGCGGCGCAGCTCGTGGGCACGACGACCGTGTGACCAGTCGGGCCTCCGACCACGAGGCCGCGGAACCCAGCCGACATCGCTAGCCGCGCAAACGATTCACGCTCGCGAAGCCAGTCGTCCGTCCGCGCGAGCGCCACGAGCACAGAACCGTCCTCGATCAGACGTCGCGCGCCGATCGTTGCGCCGGGGTGCGGCTGGCGAGCAGCGCCCAGATCACGTTGACGAGTCCGACGGCGCCGACCAACGCGGCGTACGTGCGTGCCTCCGTGAGCGAGGAGAACTCGCCGGACAGCGCGAGGATCGCGCCGGCGACGACGACGGTCAACACGGCGCCCAGCGGGTCTGCCCTGATGCCGAAACGCTGCACGACGATCGCGGCGGTCGCGCCGAGACCGGCGCCGAAGAGATAGAGGCCCGCGATGTCGAGATCGGGGCGCGCCTGGCGGGCGTAGGCGACCGCGGCGCCCCAACCGACGAGCACGAGCGCACCCGACCAATAGCCACCCTGGCGACCGCCGGCTGCCGCCGCCGCGAGATACACCAGCCCGATACCGAGCGGCGTCCAGTAGAACGAGCCCGGACCGGATCCGACGATCAACGTGAACGCGATCGCGCCCGCCAGCAGGACGAACCCCTGCCGCAGGCGTAGCGTCGCCGAGCGGTCGCTCCTCATGGGATCCACTCCGCCGTGTCGGGGTCCACTGGCTCCAGGCAAACCAGTATGCCTCATGCGCTGTGTTCGAGCGCGGTACGGATAGGCACCGGGGCCGCTGACGATCTCCGGTGGATTCAGGCGAAGCGTCGCAGTCCGTAGCGGGCCGCGGCGCCGAACACGACGACCAGCGCGGCCAGGTGCGCCAGCGCCTGGACGATGCCCGGCGACGAGCCGTTGACCGCGGCGTCGATCGCTTCGAGCGAGGCCTTGAACGGGAAGATCGCGGAGATCACCTGGATGACGTCGTAGAGCAGCGGCGACACACCGCCGCTTGGCACGAGCGCGAGGAAGGCGATCGGCAGGGCGAGCCCGAACGCCAGCAGCGACGCCGCCCGCACCTCGCGCGCGAGCGAGCCGATCGCGACGCCCAGCGTCGCGAACGCGATCGCGCTGCCCGACAGCGCGATGAGCCACAACCCGATCCTGCCCAAGTCCAGCGGCACGAAGATGCTGACCCCCAGCAACATGGCGAGGGTGACGACGAGCGAGCACGCGGCGGCCAGCACGATCTTGGCCATGAGGATCTGCGTGCCGGAGACGAGGCCGCGCGCGAGCCGGGAGAACGTGTTCTCCTCGCGTTCGAGCGCGAGCAGGCCAGACGCGAGCAGGACGCAGACGAACATCAGCGACATGGCCACCGCGACCGCCACGGCGAACGCGTCGAGCGGGGTCCGGCGCCCGTTGAGGATCGTGCGCTCCACTCGAACGGGCTCCTGGACGGTCGAGAGCACCGCCGTGGCACGGGCCGAGTTGGCGAGCGCGAGATGGGCGAACTTCGACACCGGCCCCAGGCGGCGCTTGTTCGCGGCCGTCGGCTTGTCGGCGAGCACCGCGTCGATGCGGTCCGTCGAGTTCTTCAAGCCGAGGATCGGGAACTTCGTCCCGAGAACGTCGATCGAGCCACCGTCGAGCAGGACGTCGATGTACCCGTTCGCCAGGCGCGAGATCTGCCCTGAGAGCTCCGCGTCCGCGGCCGCGAGCTTGGCGGTGATCGTCGAGTCGACGAGCGACAGCTTGAGCGCGTCGCCGTTGTAGATGACCTCGATCTCCGCGCTCGAGAAGCCGCCGCTGGACAGCTTGACGGCGAAGTCCGGCGGGATGACGAGCGCGGCGACCGCGCCGCCGGACTTGACCTTCTCGACCGCCTGGTCGCGATTTTGGACCGGCACCTTCTGGATCGCGCCGAGCAGCTCCTCGGTGTAGGTGCGGATGTTGATGGACTCCTCGCCCAGCTTGATCGTCGCCCGGTTGGGCGGGACCTGGTTGAGGTACGCGACGCGGGGCTTCTCGGGGCTTGAGGACAGCGCGAACCCCATGAGCGTCGCGATCGCGATGGGATAGACGATGAGCAGGCCGACGAGCAGCTTCGAGCGCCGCAGGATCTGGACGTCCTTGACGAGGATCCAGCGCATCGGCATGTCAGTGGCCCCGCTCGCGCAGGAAGTTGACGAACGCCTGCTCGAGATCCTCGCCCGGGCTCGCCGTCGCCGCGGCCTTCAGCTCGGCCGGCGGGCCGTCGAACAGCAGCTCGCCGTCCGCGAGCACGAGCACGCGATCGCCGTGGCGCTCGGCTTCGGCGATGTCGTGCGTGCAGAAGACGACGCTCGTGCCGCGCTCGGTCAGCCCGCGGATGAACGTCCACAGCCGCTGGCGCTGGCGCGGGTCCAGCGCACCCGACGGCTCGTCGAGCAGCAGCACGGGCGGGTCGGCGAGCAGCCCGACCGCGATGTTCACGCGCTGGCGGTTGCCGCCCGAGAGGCTTGAGAGCTCGTCGTCGGCGCGCTCCCGCAGACCGGTCTGCTCGAGCATCCGCTCGACGGTCGCATCGGGGTCCGCGACGCCCTCCAGCCGGGCGAACAGCCGCAGGTTCTGCGCGACCGTGAGCTTTGCGTAGATCGCCGTCTGCTGTGGCACCCAGCCGATGCGCTTATCGGCGTTGGGGCCTTGCTGCGTCACCGTCCCCGCGTCGGGCGCCCTGATCCCGGCGAGCATCGTCAGCAGCGTCGTCTTGCCCGCCCCGTTGGGCCCGATGATCGCCAGCAGCTCGCCTCGCGCGACCTCGAAGCTGACGTCGTACACGGCGCGGCGCTCGCCGAAGCTCTTCGCCACTGCGCAGACGACGAGCGCCGGCGCGTGCGCCGGCGCTGCGACGCTCACGGGGCGCTTCCGTCTTGGCCGGCCGCCTCGGCGAGCGCGTCCAGCGACAACCGCAGGTCCGCATACGAGTCGATCTGCGTCGGCGCGCTGATCTTCTGCGGCTCGCCGACCTGCGAGATGTTCAGCGTCGCTTCGAGCCTCCCGCTGGTCGCTCCGAGCAGCAGCTCGCGGTCCTCTTTGGCGACGACCATCGTGCCTGTGACATGCGCCTTGCGTAGGACGTGGTCGTCCTTGCCGATCCACACCACGCCGTTGACGTCCGTCACGGAGCGCAGGAACGCCGCTCGCATCTTCGGGGTGAGCTCGGTGGGCAGGCCGAGGGCCTGCGGCACGCCGATCTGCGTCAAGAAGTCCAGGAGCTTGGACAGGTCGGAGAGGGCGACGTTGACGAGGACGTCGGCGGTGATCTTCTGGGTCGGCTCGCCGGCGATCGACTCCTCGCCGATGATCCGGGCGTTCATCTGCCAGTCCTGCGGGTTGATGTAGAACATCGCGCCCGTCTTCGTCAGCCCGTTCTTCGCCTCCCGCGCCGGTGCGATGAGCGTCTTGGAGATGGACGCGGGCAGCTTGTAGCCGGCGTTGCCTAGCTTGATGTACGCGGTCTCGTCGGCCACCACGATCGCGCCGCCGAGCACGCCGCCGTCCAGCGAGACGCCGACGTCGAGGTCGAGCTCCGGCACGTCCTCGCCGTCGGGCAGGTTGTAGACGCCGTTGGCGGTGAGCTCGATCGGCCCCGCAAAGCGCGGGACGCCCTTGACCTCGAGCAGGACGGAGCCGTCGATCCGGCCGGATCGTGCCGCCTCGTTGACGCCGATCGCCTGCCCGATGAGCTTCTCCGCCGCCGCGTGGCTTGCCGCGGGACTGGACGTCTTGGTGGAGGACTCGCCGCATGCGGCAAGGGCGACCGCGCTGAGCGCCGCCAGGGGGACGAGAACCTTGAAGCGGATCTGCGCGTTCATGCGGGCTCCTCCAGCCGGTGGTCGGCGTCGTCTGCTTTGCGTCGACCTATGGCTCATCATGCCATGTAATGGTCATATGTGCGAGCCGAAGGCGTGCTCCTGCCATCATCCGGTCAGTGCCGTTGCTGCCGCGAGCCGTGAACTAGCGTTGTCCTCGTACCTCCTCGCCTTCGCGGGCTTCGCCGCGCTGGTCATCCTGCACGAGTTCGGACACTTCGTCGCCGCGAAGTCGGTCGGCATGCGCGTCGAGCGCTTCTCGCTGTTCTTCCCGCCCCTGATCTGGCGCTGGCGGCCGAAGGGGTCGGAGACGGAGTATGCGATCGGGGCGATCCCGCTCGGCGGCTACGTGAAGATCACCGGGATGAGCCCGGAGGAGAAGTTGCCTCCCGAGGTCGCGCCGCGCGCGTACTACCGCCAGAAGGTCTGGAAGCGGATCGTCGTCATCGTCGCCGGCCCGCTGGTGAACATCGTCCTCGCGTTCGTGATCCTGTGGGGGCTCTACGCGTTCTCCACGCTGACCTTCACGCAGCCCGTCGTCGACCAGGTCACGCCGAAGAGTCCCGCGGCCGAGGTACTCAAGCCGGGCGACAGGATCGTCTCCGTCGACGGCGAGCCGGGCTACTCGAAGACGCTCGACCCGCCGGACGCCCCCGCCCGCGTCGAGACGCTCATTGCGGCGATCGTCAAGCACACCTGCGAAGGCACGCCGCGCGTCGGCTGCCGCGCGTCGACGCCTGTGCAGCTCGTCATCGAGCGCAGCGCCAAGCGGTTGAGCTTCGAGATCACGCCGCGGTTCGAGCGCCTGCCGGCGGCGGCCGCCGCCGAGGCGCGGCGAGCCGGCGCCCCAGAAGGCCGGATGCTCGTCGGTCTGCAGTTCGGCCGGGAGCCCTACGACTTCTCGACGTTCGGTGCGGCCGCCTTCGCCGGCGACACGATGTGGACGATCACGACGACCACCGTCGACTCGCTCGTCAAGCTCTTCTACGACGAGAAGGCCCGCGATCAGGTCTCCGGCGTCGTGGGGTCCTACGAGGCGACGCGCCAGTCCTTCGAGTTCGACACGAAGCAGGCGATCTATGTCCTCGCGATCATCTCGCTCTCCCTCGGGATCATCAACCTCTTCCCGTTCCTGCCGCTGGATGGCGGCCACATCTTCTGGGCGCTCGCCGAGAAGGTCCGCGGCAAGCCGATCCCGTTCCGGGTCATGGAGCGCGCGGGGGTGGTCGGCTTCATGCTCGTGCTGTTTCTCTTCTACGTCGGCTTGTCGAACGACATCGGCCGAATATCGAGCGGCGAGGGCTTCGGGGTGCGCTAGCGCCCCGAGCGTCCAGGCCGGCCACTCGACGGCGGCCACATCCCACGGGCGCTCTTCAGTGCGTCAGGGGTGTGGGAGCTCGACCCGCTCGAGCCCGAGCACATCGAGCCCCGCCTCGGCCGGTGAGCGCGCGACCTCGGCGACCTCGCCAGGGGCGATCGCGGCGAGGCCCGAAAGGACGGCGTCGAGGTACTCGCGACTGACGACTGCCCGCCCGCCGGCGAGTCCTTCCCGCAGCCGAGCGCGGCCGGTCGCCGAGCCGCGGTAGGCCCAGACGCGGCCTGGTGGGCCGTCGTCGAGATGCGCCGTCACGTCGAGGCGGTCGTAGTTGCGCTCGCGGTCGTCGAGCGCGCGGAGGTCGGTCGCGTGGACGGGCGCGCAGACCCCGGTCACGCTGCCCGCGGGATCGGGCTCGATGTCGAGGAACGCGACGAAGACCGCGGGCCGGGAGCCGTCGGCGTGCAGGCGGTAGGACTTGTAGCCGGGGACGTCCACGCTGTTGTCCATCGCGACGCCCCACACCCGCCGCCAGCCGCGCAGCCGTGCGACCGGGCAGCGCTCATGCTCGCCCGCGAGCGAGCCGTAGCCGAAGACGAACTGCGGCTTCACCGAGGCCGTCGTCATCGCAACGTGATCTGAGCCCCGGCAGGTCTCCGTAGAATGTTCGGACATGGCATCCACGCGACAGATCATCGTCGGCGGCGTACCGATCGGCGGCGGAGCCCCGGTCGTCGTGCAGACGATGACGAAGACCGAGACCGCCAACCTCCAGGCGACGATGGATCAGATCCACAAGGTCGCCGAGGCCGGCGCGGACATCGTCCGGGTCGCCGTCCCGCGCGACGACGACATCGAAGCACTCAAGACGATCGTCGTGCAGTCGCCGATCCCGATCATCGCGGACATCCACTTCAACCACACGCTCGCGCTCAAGGCGATCGCCGCCGGCGCGCACTGCATCCGCCTGAACCCCGGCAACATCGGCGGGCCGGACAAGGTCGCCGAGGTCGTCGCGGCCGCGAAGGCCGCCGGGACGCCGATGCGCATCGGCGTCAACTCCGGCTCGCTGCCCAGGCACCTGCACGCACTCGAGCGCGAGAACTCCGTCGAGGCCCTCACGACCGCGGCCACGGAGTTCGTCGAGCTCATGCACCGCTTGGACTTCCATGACTTCAAGGTCTCGATCAAGTCGACGAACGTGCCGAACACGATCGCGTCCAACCGCCTGCTGAGCGAGAAGATCGACCACCCGCTGCACCTCGGGATCACCGAGGCGGGCACGAAGTGGTCGGGCAGCCTGAAGTCCGCCGTCGGCCTCGGGACGCTGCTCGCCGACGGGATCGGCGACACGATCCGCATCAGCCTCTCGACGTTTCACGCCGAGGAGGAGGTCAAGGTCGCCTGGGAGATC
>CAWEOF010000027.1:0-425547 GCA_963810605.1 uncultured Actinomycetes bacterium | reverse complement strand
AAATAGGGTTGGCCGTCAAGCAGCGGCCGGTGTCGAGGACGCCGGCCCCAGGGTGACGTTGTGTCCGAGGCGTTGCAGCTGAGCGATCAGGCGCTTGGTCTCGCGGTCGGGGTCGCGGCGGCGTTCGAAGTAGTCGCCGCCGGGCTCGCGGTACAGCTCTCCGGTGCTGAGCATGTGCCAGGCGGCGACGAGGATCGAGTGTTTGACGGCTCCGAGCGCGCGTTTGTGGCCGCGGCGTGGTCGTAGGCGGCGGTACTGCGCGGCGAGGTAGGTGTCCTTCGTGCGTGTCGACGCGAGCGCGGCCTCGGTCAGCGCGATCCCTAGCCAGCGCGACCCTTTGCGGGTGCGTCCGGAGCGGCGCTTGCCCGCGGACTGATCGTTGCCCGGGCACGCGCCGGCCCATGACGCGAGGTGCCGCGCGCTGGGGAACGCGCTCATGTCGCCGCCGGTCTCGGCGATGATGACTTCCGCGGTCCTGCGCTGCACGCCGGGGATCGTGCACAGCAGCTCAACCGCCCGCGCGAAAGGGCCGAGCTGTTCTCCGATCGCGTCGGACAGACGGTCGATCTGCTCATCGAGGAAGTCCAGGTGCGCGAGGATCGCCGACACGATCAGCGCGTGCTCGACGTCAAAGCGGCCCTCCAGCGCCTCGGTCAGCGCGGGCAGCTTGGAGCGCAGCCGGCCTTTGGCGAGGTCGGCGAGCACGGCGGGATCGGTCGTGCCGGCGACGAGCGCGTCGAGCATCAAGCGGCCCGACACCCCGAGGATGTTCGACGCGACGCAGTCCAGCTTGATGCCGGTGTCCTCCAGGATCTTGTGCAGCCGGTTGGCCTCACGCTGGCGCTCCTCGATCTGCGTCTTGCGATACCTGGTCAGGTTTCGCAGCGTGCGGATCGGCTTGGGCGGCACGAGGCTCGCGCGCAACAAGCCCGCCTCGAGCAACTGCGCCAGCCACGCCGCATCGCCGACATCGGTCTTGCGACCCGGGACCTGCTTGACGTCACGCGCGTTGACGAGGATGCACGCGAAGCGATCCTCAAGGATCGCCCACACCGGCCGCCAGTACACGCCGGTCGCTTCCATCGCCAGATGCGTGACCGCGTGCGCCTGAAGCCAATCACGCAGCCCCAACAGGCCCCGCACCGTCGTCGAGAACTCCGCGACGTCCTGCAACCGGCCGCCCTCGCTGTCGGGCACCCTGACCGCCGCGGTCACCTGCGCCTTGTGAACATCGAGCCCCGCGACGCGCTCGTGAAGCTGATCGAACACCTTCTGCACCACAGCACCTCCCGCCGATCGAACACCGTGATCGCCCGGGAAGCCCCCTGAGAACCAACGAGTCTGATGGGCGTGCTCACGGCACAGTCCGGGGTGCCGGGGAGGCTCCCACGCCAAACTAATCCCGGGCTCGCGGCACCAAGCAAACACGGCGTCAGCAGGCGACCCGCCAGATCCTACGACGATTTCATCTGCCCGAGGGTGGCCGCGCGGCCATGACAACTAATCCGGAAGCGGATCGTGCTAATGACGGCTCGATTAGCACGATAATGTGCCCCGGGTAGCACGATGCGTAGCTTCGTTGAGATCGACCGCACCTTCGGCGGCCAACCGGCGAGCTCGGGGCAATCCTCGCGCGGGCCGACACCGGCCGCGGCCAAGAGCAGCTGTTTCTCGATCAGCGCCCGGGGCTGTTGACGCGGCTCTCGGAAACCGCGCGGACCGCGTCGATCACGGCGTCAAACGCCATCGAAGGTGTGATCGTGGACGACGACCGAGCCGGAGAAGATCGTCGAAGGCGCCCCACGTTTCGCAATCGCAGCGAGCGAGAGTTTGCCGGCTATCGCGACGCGGTGGATGGCTTGATGCGCCTCGATCAGTTCGAGCCGCTCACCGTGCCGTTCGTCCTGCATGTGCATCGCCAGATGTTCGCCCACTCCGGCGGCAGGGGTGGGTACCTGAAGACCGACGAGAACCGCATCGTGTCCTACGAGAGCGGTGAGCGGGAGATCGTCTTCGTTCCCCCGCCCCCTCACGAGACGGCGTTCCTGCTCACCGAGTTGCTTGCGCGCTACCGTCGACTGAAGGACGAGGGACGAACGCATCCGCTTGTGCTTATCGGTGCGCTCGTCGTCGACTTCCTCGCGATCCATCCGGTAGCTGACGGCAACGGCCGCCTCGCGCGTCTCCTCACGACGCACGAGCTGCTGTCGCAGGGGTATGGCGTCGCCCGCTACGTCAGCATCGAGCAGCGGATCTTCGAGTCCAAGAACACGTACTACGACCGGCTTTACCAATCTCAACGCGACTGGCACCAAGGCCATCACACCATCTGGCCTTGGACGACCTACCTCGCCCGGGTGGTCGCCGAGGCCTACGAGGACCTCGAGAAGCGCGTGGCCGCTGCCGGTGAGCCCGAAGGCAATAAGCAAGACCGCGTTCGCCGTCACATCCTCGCGCAAGCCCCTGCCATCTTCCGGCGTCGTGAGATCGAACGCGCGCTGCCCGAAGTCAGTCCCGCAACCATCAGGCTTGTCATCAACGCACTCCGTGACGACGGCTACATCGTCCCCGAGGGTGCCGGACCGAGTGCGCGCTGGCGGCGCCTCGATCGAACGACGGCATGACGGACCGCGGTGTGGAGTGTCACGCCCAGCGCAGAGCGCGCCCGGCAGCCCCGCATCGGCGATCGCCTCGCGTCGCGCTCGTGACCGGCCTCGAGCGTCGGGGCGTCGGACTCGTAGATGACCTCGACCCGATGGCGGAGACGTCCGCAACTCGCATCCGCGCTCCTCGCTCCGGCTGCCCGGCCACTCATCGAGGCTCGGTCGCCAGATCGGGCCGGCGGCCGACTAACACTCGACCAGCGCCACTTCCGCCTGCTTGCGGCCAACGACGAGCCGTTTCGTCGGCTCCCGCCGATAGCTGATGCGCGAGGTCCAGCGCTGCGCGACGACTGCCGTTGCGCTGGTGGTGCGTAGGGGAGCCGTAGTTCACGCGATGTACTTTGGGCATGCCAGACGTCATCATGTGATGCTGTCTGCCATGCCTCTGGGGGTGCCGACGATGAGGACCACACTCGTGCTCGATGATGATTTGCTCGCCGAGGCGCAGCGGCTGACCGGGGTGACGGAGAAGACGCTGCTGGTCCGCGAGGGGCTGACGGCGTTGATCGAACGCGAGAGCGCACGGCGCCTGGCCCGCCTCGGGGGGACCGAGCCCGGGCTGACCACGGTCCCGCGGCGACGGTAGTGCGTTGAATCTCGTCGACACGTGCAACCTGGGCTCGATCATCCTCCGCGACGCGACCCACAGTGCGAGGGGATCCCCTGCGCATTGATCGCGGCATGGGATCCTTGCGGCGTCGTCGCCATCGGGTCCGCATCACGTTGCCCGTCCGCGGTATGACCCGGTTATACTTGGCTCGTGAAGACGGCCATCTCGCTTCCGGACGATACGTTTCGCCGCGTCGATAGCGCGGCCAAACGGCTGGGCGTTTCGCGCAGCGAGTTCTTCGCGCGAGCCGCGGAGCGCTGGCTCGAAGCTTGGACGACGACGGCACGACCGACGCCATCAACCAGGCCATCGCCTGGTCCGAAAGATCATTGCCTTCTCCGACGCCGCCGCTGCGGCGTTGGCGTCCGGCGAACAGCACGAGTGAACCGCGGCGAAGTCAGGTGGGCCGATTTCGGCCTACCCCGCGGCTCTGCACCCGAGCTGCGGCGCCCTTGGTGTCATCGGCGCCGACGCCTACAACCGTTCGGATCTGCGCACGGTCACGGTGGCCGTGCTCACCACCAACATGACACTCGCCGCGCTGCTGTGGACCTCGCGTACCCGTCGACATCGACGCCGTCCAGTCGGCTCGGCCGCCTACGTCACGCAGATCGCCCCGCCGATGCCGTGCGCTCGAAGATCACATCGGCGCGCTACCGGACTGGCTGATGGCGCAGGTCGATGCTGGTCTGTGTCGCGCTCTCTCGATCACGGACCTGCGACGGCCTTGAACAGGTCACAGCGGCCACGCCCCCTTGCGCGAGAAGCAGAACTACGGTGTCCGCGAGGTCCGGCGGGTGGCGGGACGTCGAGCTGTTTGCAGATCGCTCGGGCAAGCCCGAGGTCGATCTCGCGGTGGCGAGGCACAGCGGTGCGCCGAGTTCCTCCGGGGGCGGCCCATGTGCTGTGCTCCGGGCGCCTTCGTCGGCGAGTCGGCAGCCGTGCTCGCGCAGCTGACGCTCGAGGTCGCGCCGCTTCACGCGGCGATTGTCAGCTGCAACGGCTCGCTGTCAGCCGGGGGCGCATCGGGCTCGGGCTTGAGCATGAGGCGCAGTGCATCGATGACGTTCGCGCGGGCTTCCTCTCGCGTGCGGCCCTGGCTGATCGCGCCGCATACCTTTGAGATCGACGCGATGATCCAGTCGCTTCACCGGGCTCGAAACGGATCGTGAGCTGCAGCGCGTCGCTCATCCGCTGAGCGATAACGCTGAGCGCGGGCCGCCGGTCGCGCCCGAGGGCGACGTGTGCCGGTCTGTCGCGGCGACGGTGGCGCCGGCGGGACATGCCGTCCTTGACGTTTCCGGCGCTCCCGCCGCCTCATCACGCCTGTCCGCGGCATGGCCCAACGCGACGTCAGACGCCCCCATTGCGCGAGAAGGGGCGGTCTCTGCTCCGGGCCACAACGATGGACAGTGGTTCATAGACGGTTCCCCATAGGTCGCGTTTCGAACCGCGGAGACCCTTCGACACCCGGGCCGCGGGCGGAGTGCCGCTTCTCGACGATTCCAGCACTCTCAAACCGAGCAAGGCCGGCCGGCGCGAGCGTTGCTGATCGTCAGCCGTCGGGCAGCTCGAACATCCGGGCCAGCGCCGAGCCGACGCGCTCGCGCACGACCAGCGCGCTGCGCTGGACGTGGGCGCGCATGAAGGCCGCGGCGGCGTCGGCGTCGCGGGCCAGGACGCAGCGGACGATCTCGAGGTGCTCGGTGATCGTCGCGCCGATGCGGTCGTCTGTTGTGAAGTCGTAGATGCGCAGGATGCGGATGCGGTCGTTGAGGTCGCCGAGCAGCGACTCCGCGACGTCGTTGCCGCTCGCGGCAGCGAGCGCGCGGTGAAAGGCCTCGTCGGCGTAGACGAAATCGGGGCCGCGCGGGAGGACGCTCGCGTCGTGCCAGGCGGCGTCCAACGCCTCCCAGTCCTGCTCGATCGCCTCGATCCGATCGCGGGCGCCGCTCGACGCCGCTCGCCGCGCGCACAGCTCCTCCAACGCGACACGCACCTCGTACAGCTCGCGCATCGACTTGACGCTCGGCGCGGCCGGGCACATCCCGCCGCTGCGGTCGCGCACGATGTGCCCGTCGCCCTCCAACCGGCGTAGCGCCTCTCGCACGGGCGTGCGCGAGGTCTCGAACTCCTCCGCGAGCTGCTGCTCCACAAGCCGGCGGCCGACCGGCATGTCGCCGCGCAGCAACCGCTCGCGCAACGCGGCGTAGACCCGGTCGGCTTGGGTCGCCGCACGCGTGCCGTTGGTCCGGGCCATCGGAGCGAGCCCTCCCGGCTCAGGGCCCTGGCGCGTCGCCGGGCGATCCAGTCCCGGCGAG
Organism: uncultured Actinomycetes bacterium; assembly: GCA_963810605.1. Taxonomy (GTDB): domain Bacteria; phylum Actinomycetota; class Thermoleophilia; order Solirubrobacterales; family Solirubrobacteraceae; genus CADCVQ01. The sequence continues at coordinate 419,953 of CAWEOF010000027.1, read as the reverse complement.
CGACGCGATCCCCGCGCGGCGCCTGGCCATCGCGACCCCGCCGCGGCCGGCCATCGCGACCCCGCCGCAGCCGGCCATCGCGACCCCGCCGCAGCCGGCCATCGCGACCCCGCCGCAGCCGGCCACGGCGACCCCGCTCTTTGCATACAACCGTGTGCTCATCGCCCCCCGCACGCTAGCCAGCGGCGACTCCCCGGGGCATGGACCGAGTGGCCAAATGACTATGGAGACTCTGGGCCATCGGGCCAATGCGACCGCCCCGGCGCCAGACGTACCGTGACGCCACCACCGCCGGATGTGGACCGCAGTGCATACAACGCTCTGCGAGCAGCAGCCAGGCCGCGACGACCACAGACGAAAGGCACCGATGCCCACCGAGCCAGTGGCCGTCCCGGCCACGCCCTATCCCTTCGAGCTGGATCCCGCCACGACGGCGCTCGTGATCATCGACATGCAGCGCGACTTCCTGCTGCCCGGCGGCTTCGGCGAGTCGCTCGGCAACGACGTCAGCATGCTGGCGAAGGTCGTCGAGCCGCTCGGCAAGGTCCTCGCCGCCGCGCGCGCGATCGGGATGATGGTCATCCACACGCGCGAGGGCCACCGCCCCGACATGAGCGACTGCCCCCCGGCGAAGCTCGCCCGCGGCAAGTCCGACACGCCGATCGGCTCGCAGGGGCCCAACGGCCGCATCCTCATTCGCGGCGAGCCAGGCCACGACATCATCGACGAGCTCGCGCCCGCCGACGGCGAGGCGATCCTCGACAAGCCCGGCAAGGGCGCGTTCTACGCGACCGACCTCGAGCTGATGTTGCGCAACGCCGACATCAAGAGCCTCGTCGTCACAGGGGTCACGACCGAGGTCTGCGTCCACACGACCGTCCGCGAGGCCAACGACCGCGGTTTCGAGTGCCTCGTGCCGTCTGACTGCGTCGGCTCCTACTTCCAGGAGTTCCACGAGGTCGGGCTGAAGATGATCGCCGCGCAGGGGGGGATCTTCGGCTGGGTGTCGCACTCCGAGGACCTGCTTGCGGCGCTGGTGCCGTCCATACCGCTGTCCGCCGCCGCCGCCGCCGCCGAAGGAGCCTAGATCGATGTCAGCCGTCCCTGCCGCCGCCGGTCCGCCTGCGATGAAGCTCCCGCTCTGGACCCGGGGCGATCTCAACGCCTTCTTCGGGCTGGGCATCAACATGCTGGTCAACGTCATCGTGCTCGCGGGGCTCGCGGCGTTCGTCGTGCAGATCCCCGGCGACGACGTCTACAAGGTCATCCTCCCGGCGCTCGGCATCGAGCTGCTCGTCGGCAACGTCTTCTACTTCTACCTCGCGAAGAAGCTCGCAGAGAAGGAAGGCCGGACGAACGTCACCGCCTTGCCCTACGGGCCGAGCGTGCCGCACATGTTCATCGTGACGTTCGTCGTCATGCTGCCGACGTTCATCGCGACGAAGGACCCGATCGCGGCGTGGACGGCCGGCCTCGCGTGGGCGTTCATCATCGGGATCATCATCCTCATCGGCGCGTTCGTCGGCCCGACGATCCGCAAGTTCACGCCGCGGGCCGCGCTGCTCGGAACGCTCGCGGGCATCTCGATCACGTTCATCTCGATGCGCCCGGCCGCGCAGATGTGGGAGGCGGCCTGGATCGCGCTGCCCGTGCTCGCGATGATCATCATCGGCTTCGTCGCCGGCGTGAAGCTGCCGGGCAACTTCCCGATGGGGCTCGCGGCGCTCCTCGTCGGCTCCGCGCTCGCGTGGGCCGGCGGCTTCATGGAGACCGCTGCCGTCACCGACGCCGCCAAGCAGATCGCGGTCGGCATCCCGTCGCTGAACCTCGACATGCTCTTCGACGGCCTCAGCGGGATCTCGCCGCTGCTCGCCACGGCGATCCCGCTGGGCATCTACAACTTCACCGAAGCGATGAGCAACGTCGAGAGCGCGGCCGCCGCGGGCGACAAGTACAACCTGCGCCACGTCCTGCTCGCCGACGGCACGGGCGCGGTCGTCGGCTCAGCGCTCGGCAGCCCGTTCCCGCCGGCCGTCTACGTCGGGCACCCGGGCTGGAAGGCTGCCGGCGGAGGCATCAGCTACTCGCTCGCGACGGGCGTCGTCATCTTCGGGCTGTGCGTGTTCGGGCTGTTCCCGCTGCTCGGCGCCGTCCTGCCGGTCCCCGCGATCGTCCCGATCCTCCTGTTCATCGGCCTCGTCATCGGCGCGCAGGCGTTCGGCGCGGTGCCGAAGGCGCACTACGCGGCGATCGTCCTGGCGATCGTCCCGAACGTCGCCGCCTGGGCCTCCGGGCTGATCGACAACACGATCGCGACGGCGCAGGCCGCCGCCGCCGCTGCCAACGTCTCGGCGCTCAACATCACCGACGCGGCCCTTGCGACCAACGGCGTCATCCACGAAGGCCTGACGAAGCTCGGCGAGGGGGCCGTTCTCGCGGGCATGATCCTCGGTGCGATCGCCGTCTTCATGATCGATCGAAGATTCGTCTGGGCCGCGGGCTACAGCTTCCTCGGCGCGATCCTCTGCTCGGTCGGCCTCATTCACGGCGCCGAGGTCTCGCTGGACTTCGACGCGACGCAGATGAAGCTCGCGCTGGGCTACGCGCTCATGGGCGTCGTCTGCCTCGCCTTCTCGCGGATGGGCCTGCCCGAACGCGAGATCGACAAGACCGACCCGATCGACATCGAGGACTACGCCGAGCGAACGGCGGCCTTCAAGCCCGCCGACGTCCCGGACGAGACGAAGCCGGAGCTGCAGCCGGCATGAGGCGAGCTGACAGGGGCCGGAGCGCCCCGGCCCACGGCCGCGCGAGCAGGGTCGCGTCGCGGGCGCCGGCTGGCGCCCGCGACTGACCAGGGCGAGGGCGAGTCAGCCGGTGACCCGCGTCGCCGGTGCGATGACCGTGTTGTCCGACGGGTTGGCGTCGCGCGCGGTGACGAGCGTCGCCACGGCCTTGAACGTGACCTTCCCGAACGCCGCGTCCTCCTCGGAGAAGGTGTAGCTGACCTGGAAGGACGTCGTGCGGCGCGCGGCGCGCGCCGGCACGCGCTGTGTCACCTGGCCGACCTCCTCGAACGCGCCTCCGGGCACGCTGCGCTGGATCGACACCTGCACGGTCTCGGCGTAGCGGCTGTTGTTGACCGCGACCGCGATCGGCTTCGTGCGCCCGGCGCGCGCCTTCGCCGGCACGGTCAGGCCGGTGATCGCGACGTCATGGGTCTTGACGGGCACCGCCAGCGTGTGCGACGCCGTGCGCCCGTCCGTGGTCTGGATGGCGAGCGTCGCGTCGTACGAGCCGTCGGCCGCGAAGCGGTGGCCGAAGCTCGCCGCGGTCGACGTGAAGCCGTCGGTCAGCGTCCAGGTGCGCGAGGCGATGCCCGCCGTGTCGTTGGAGAAGTCGAAGAACGCGACGGTGTCGAAGACCGACGGATCGAATGGCGAATAGAAGAAGCTCGCCTGGGCCGGGGGAGCATGGTCGATCGAGAGCTGCTCGGCGCTACCGAAGCCGAAGCCGCTACTCGCCACCTGCAGGTGGTATGTCGTTCCGGCCTCGGCGCGGAAGATCGTCTGGTAGGTGCCGCAGGCTACCTGCGTCAAGCCGGACAACGAGCTTCCGGTATATGCCGAGATCGGCCCGTAGCCGGACCTGCTGACGATGTACGAGCCGCTCTGCGACGGGCTGAACGCGTACCACGCGGTGGCCTGCGACGTGCTGCCCTGGCACGTCGTCGGCTCGCCGTCCTGCACGGTGGCGGCCGTCAGGTCGAACGCGCCGGAGAACGGCACGGAGCCCACCGGCGTACCGTTCGCGAAGTCGTCGTTGGGCGGCGGGAGCTGCTCCTCGACGTCGACTGAAAGCGTCCCTCCCGTGCCGAAGAGCACGGCCGCCTGCAGGTAGTAGGTCTGCCCCGCCTGCACCTCGAACACGGCCCGCGCGCTGCCGAAGTTCTGGCAGCTGAGGAACGTCAGCCCGCCGAGGCCGCTGCCGTTCGAGCTGTACGCCGTGATCTGCGCCGAGGACGTCGAGCCGGTGGCGCGCGCCGCGAGCGAGCCGTCACGGGTCGGCGTGACCGCGTACCAGGCTGTCTGCTCGCTGAAGAAGCAGAACTGCGGCTCGTCGGTCTCGGTGCCGGCGCCGGTCATGTCGACGGTGCCGGAGAACGGGAGGTCGGTGATCGGCGTCGCGGCGGCGAACGCGTCGTTGGCCGGGGCGGCGCTAGCAACCGCCGTCCATGCGAGGCAGGCGCCGAGGATGGCGCAGGTCGCGACGAGCAGGCGCAGCGGGCGGGGCGCAAGGGTGGAGCGCCTCCTACCGCTCGGGGCATCGGTGAACCGGCTCGGGTTTGCAGCGGTCGCCATGGGGTGCTCCTTGGAACGGGGGTGGATGCGACCGAACGTACGAGCGCGCGCGCGCCGCCGATACCCCCCCAAGGGGTCGCGCGCCACACCTCCGCGCGCGCCCCGCGCCCACCCGCCGCCATCGTGCCGGCGGGCTTCGGCGCGGTGCGGGTCTTACTAGGTGCAGTTGCCGATGTCGCTCTCGGACGACGCCACGACGACGTTCGCCGTCACGACCCCGATGACGCCGACCGTCAGGTGCACGGCGTTGACCGTGAGCCCGTCGTCAGGCGTGCTGAACGCGATCTGCTCGTTGAGCACGAGCTTCACGATCCCCACGTTGACCGTCGTGTTCGGGGGGATGCTCGTCGGCTGGGCGATCACGACGGTCGACCCCACCTTGAGGTAGGCGATCGTCGTGGATCCGGAGGAACCGTCGCACGTCGTCGTCGACGTGGACTGCACCGCACCGAGCGTCACCGCCGGCACGAGCGCGATCCCGACCGCGGCGTCGGCGACGGAGGCGCTGGCCGTCGACCGGCCCGTCGGCGAGTCCGTCGTGACGTTCGCGCACAGCGCATGAGCGGAGACCGCTCCCGGCACCGTGGCGATGCACGGCGTCGTCGTGGTCGACGACGCGGTCGTCGACACGTTGCCCGTGTCGGGCCTGGGCGTCACGGTCACGAGCGGGAGACCGAGCACCGTCGCGGTGGCGCTCAGGCCGTACGCCCGACCCGTCATGATCGCCGACGTGACCAGGACCGTCTCGCTTCCGCAATGCGAGATCGCGGCGCTGTTGTTCGCGTCGCCGCCGTAGGTGGCCACCCACTCATAGCTCCCCGCGACGGTCGCCGTCACGTCGCCCGAGACGGCGCTGCCGCCGGTCAGCGCGCCGGTCCGCGTTTCGATCGGCGTGAGGCAGGTCGGGTCTCCGGGGCCGAAGAGCTCGAAGACGACGTCGCCCGTCGGCGAGGCCCCGCCGATCACCGTGGCCGAGTCGGAGATGGCGCCGCCGACGGGGACCGAACCGGAGGGCGTCGTGGTGATCGCCGGGCCTGCCATCCCGCCGGCGTTCGCGCAGGTGCTCACCCTGTTCGTGTCCATCGTCACAGCGCCGGTGTTGCCGTACAGGCCGCCCGTGGTGACCGCGCCGGTGTCGAGCGTCACCGACGCGCTCGCCAGGATGTTGCCGAGGAAGCTCGTGGAGCTGCCGAGCGTCGCGCTGCTGCCGATCTGCCATGTGACGTTGTTGTTGTTGCAGGGGCTCGCGCCGCCGGTCAGCACGACCGCCGAGTTGCTCGCGGTGATGAGCGTGCTGCCGGTCTTGATGATCCAGGCGGCGTTGGGGTTGCCTTGGGCATCGAGCGTCAGGGTGCCCGTCAGGAACACCTGCGAGGTCGTGAAGCAATGGACGCCCGGCGCGAGCGTGTCGCCGCCGAGGTCCGGGTCAGAGCGCGTGAAGTCGCACGGCTGCCCCGCCGCCAGGTCGTACGCGTTCTCGGCGTCGGCGGCCGCCGTCTGGGCAGCGCCGTTGTTTGTCTGGATCGACCCGTTGACGATGCCCGGCGGAAATCCGACGACCGCCGATCCGGGGAAGACGCCGAGGTTGCCGTCGACGACGGTCGGGCCCGTGTTCGTGATCGTCGTCGCGGCAACTGCCGCGTAGGCCGCCGCCGTGCCGAGCGGCGGCGTCGTCGCTACCGCGTGCGCGCCCGGCGCCGCGAGCGCCGACAGCGCCAGCGTCGCAACCGCGACCGCGACCCCCCTGCCGATGGGTCGGTGGTGCGTGCGCTTCATCATCTGATCCCCTGTCGTGGACCTGCGTCTCCGCTCCGCAAGCGCCGTCGGACCCCCGAGCAAACGGGCTTCCGATCGACTCTCGTCGGGGACGGCTGTAGTCGCTTGGGTGAAGCGATCCGTGAGGTAGCCGAAGGCGCGTGCGGCCGGCGGTGCCCTGCGCGAGTCTGATTCGCAGAAGCGGGAGGTGCCTGGTGCCCGGGCAACGATACGCCTGGCCTCGCCGATAAGCAACAGACCCGACCGCGGCGCGCACCCGTGGGAGCCTTGGCGGGCCGCACCACCCCGGGCCTACCCAGCGTGAGCGGTCCCGCCGACGCTGAGCGTAGCCACCGGCGCGCTACCGTTCCGACATGCCCACGATTGCCTCCTCCACGCTGGCCAACGGCCTGCCACTGCACCGCATCGGCCTTGAAGGCACGCGCGCGGTGACCATCCTCGCGGCCTTCGACGCAGGTGCCCGGACGGAGCGCCCCGAGGAGAACGGCATGGCCCACTTCCTCGAGCACCTCGTCTTCAAGGGCGGCGAGAAGTACCCCCACTACCGCGACGTCAACGACACCGCCGAGCGGCTCGGCGGCACGCTGAACGCGTTCACCTCGCACGACATGGTCGCGTTTCACATCACCGTCCGCGCGGAGGCGGCGATGGACGCGATCGACCTCTTGACGGACTTCGCCGGACGCCCGCACCTCGACGCCGACGAGCTCGACAAGGAGCGCGGCGTCGTCATCCAGGAGATTCAGCGCTACAAGGACCAGCCGTCGTCGGTCGCCGAGCACCTCATCGATCAGGCGGCCTTCGGCGACCACCCGCTCGGCCGCCCGGTGCTCGGCCCCGAGGACCATCTGCACACGTTCACGCGCGACGCGATCGTCGCCTTCCGCGAGCGCCGCTGGTCGGGGGCGCACGGCGGGGCGTTCATCGTCGGCAACCTCGACCACGTTCCTGCCAACGGGGCTGCCGGCGAGCTCTTCGAGCGCTTCCCCGCGCTACCCGCGCCCGAGGCCTTCGAGCCCGCCCCACCGTTCGCGCCCGCCGTCATCGTCGAGGAGCGCGACTCCAACCAGTCGCACCTGCGGATGTCCTACCGCCCGCAGGTCGACGTGTCGGTCCCGTCGCAGCGCGCCGCGATGCACATCTACGCGACGCTGCTCGGCGGGTCGATGAGCTCGCGCCTGTTCGACGAGATCCGCGAGCAGCGCGGCCTGGCGTACTCGGTCTACGGCGTGGCGCACTCGCATGCCGACGTGCCGCTGCTGCAGCTCGGCGCGGGCCTGGACTCGACGAAGTGCATCGAGGCCTACCGGCGGATGCGCGAGATCGTCGCCGAGCTGCGCGACGACGGACCGACGGTCGCCGAGGTCGAGCGGGCGCGCGCATACGCCGCCGGGCGGCGCGTGCTGTCGTTCGAGAACACGAACGCCGTCGCGCGCTACGCGGCGGGGCAGACCATCGTCTACGGCGAGCCGATCGACCCCGACGGGTCGATCGCGCAGCTCGACGCCGTCACGCTCGACGAGGTCGCGACCGTGGCGCGTGACGTGGCCGATACGCTGGCAGTGGCCTGCGTCGGCCCACACAGCGCCGGTGACTTCGACTGACGAACTGAACCCGCTGAACCACAGAGAGCTCGAGCGCTACCTCGACCGGGTCGGGGACCGCTGGATGCTCGATCGCGCCGTGCTCGGGGGCGCGCGCGTCGCCGACTCGCGCGGGGCCCCGCCGCAGCGCGAGCGCGGTCCGGAGTACGTCCTCGTGCTCGTCTCGCGGTCCTTCGACGGCGTGCCGTGGCTCGAGCGCGTCTACCAGGCGGCGAACCTCTGGGACGCGAGCGAGATGGGCTCGGACGCCGACGTGCACTGCTACACGCCGGTCGAGCTCGAGCGCAAGGTGCAGCGGCTGGCGCGGGTGCGCGACGCGGTAACCACCGGGATCGACCTCTTGCCTTCGCATGCGTAGCGGGCCGCACCCATGCCGCTGAAGAGCTACGGGGTGCTGCGCGGGAGGGTCGTCGACGACCTCAACGCGAAGCTCGCGCACTACGTGCGCCGCCGGGAACGCATCGGCGTACGCGTTCGGCGAGGACATCCACAAGCGAGGGTGGTGCCGATAGGCCTCGCCTATCGAGACTTTCCAGCACCACCCCCGGCGGCCGCCGGCCGGCTGCACCCATCGATCTAGGCGCCGACCGGGTTGCCACCCAACGGAAGTCGAGCGCAGCGCGCCTGCCGTTCGTATGATCGCCGGATGACGTCGCTGACGCCGGCTTGGCGCCGGCTGCCGCAGGGCAGCCACGTTCTAGCGTTCGGTCCCGGCCTGGCGTTCGCGGCCGTCCTCACGATCGTCGATGTCGCCGTACAGCCGGCGACCGCGGTCGTCGGCTTCGTGCTCGTCGCCCCGCTGCTGTCGGCGTTGTTCGGCCGCGCGCGCGATGTCGCCATGGTCGCTGGCGCCTCGGTCCTCGTCGTCGCGCTCAGCGGGCTATGGCGCCACAACTTCGACGAGGCGGTGTACCTCTACCGCGTCTGCGTCGTCGTGGCCGTCGGAGCGCTCGCGATCGGCCTCGCGCGTGGCCGCGAGCGGGTCCACCGCGACCGCGAGCGCTTCGCCTTGCTCGCCGCGATCGCCGAGATCGCCGACGGGACGCGCACCCTCAAAGACACGGTCGAGCGGCTCAACGCGCTCGTCGTACCGGTGGCGGCGGACATCTGCATCGTCGACGCGGTCAGCCAGGGTGAGCTCACGCGCCTCGCGGTGCGCGTCTCCGAGCGCGCCGGCGGCGACCGGGTCGCGAGCGGACTGGCCGCGCGCCCGCCCGCGACCGCCGACGACCCAACCGACCCCGAGCAGCCGCGCCTCGTCGCGAACATCCCCGACGAGCTGCTGCGCGACATCGCGGCGGGGCCCGACGACCTCGCGCTGCTGCGCGGGCTGTGCGCAACCTCGTTCGTCGTCGTCCCGCTGCGCGCCCGCGGGCGCCGGATCGGGTCGCTGACGCTCATCGTCACCGCGCACTCGGGCCGCCGCTACGGCGCGGAGAACCTCGAGTTCGCGAAGGTGCTCGCCGGCCGCGCGGGGCTCGCGCTCGACAACGCCGGCCTGTACTCCGAGCTCGAGACCACCGAAGCCCAGCTCACCGTGGCCCTCTCGACGCTCGCCGAGGCCGTCACCGTCCAGCACGCCCGGGGCGCGCTGATCTACGCCAACGATGCCGCGGCGCGGATGCTCGGCTACGGATCGGCTCAGGAGCTGCTCGCGACGCCCGTGCAGGACCTCGTCGAGCGCTTCGACACGACCAACGAGGACGGCTCGCCGCTGCGGCTGGATGACCTGCCGGGCCGGCAGGTCCTCGCCGGCGTCGAGCCGCAGCCGCTCGTGACGCGCTCGATCGACCGCGCGACCGGCGAGGCGGGCTGGCGGGTCATCAAGGCATCGGGCGTCTACGACCGCGATGGCAAGGTCAAGCTCGTCGTCAACGTCATCGAGGACATCACCGAGGTCAAGCGCACGGAGATGGCGCAGCGGCTGCTCGCGCGTGCGGGAGAGCTCTTGTCGTCATCCCATGACTACGAGGCCACGCTCCAGCAGATCGCCGAGCTCGCGGTCCCGCAGCTCGCCGATTGGTGCGGCGTGAGCATGCCCGACGGCCAGGGCTTCATCCGCTCCGTCGCCGTCGCCCACGTGGACCCCGACAAGGTGGCGTTCGCGCGCCGGCTCGGCGAGCGCTACCCGACTCCCGCCGATGCCCCCACGGGCGCCGCGCAGGTCATTCGCGACGGCACGTCGCAGCTCGTCAACGAGATCACGGACGAGATGCTCGCAGCGGCCGCGCAGGACGACGAGCACCTCGAGCTGCTGCGCAGCGTCGGGTCGCGTGCCGGGCTCGTCGTGCCGATGACCACGGCCGGCGCCACCATCGGCACGCTGAGCTTGGTGAGCGCCGAGTCGCTGCGGCGCTTCACCGCGGCGGACGTCGAGCTCGCCGAAGAGCTCGCCAGGCGTGCCGGCACGGCCGTCGAGAACGCACGCCTGGTCCGCGAGCGCACGCACATCGCCCGGACGCTGCAGACGGGGCTGCTTCCGGGGCGCCTGCCGCACATCGACGGCTGGCGGGTCGCCACGCTCTACCGCCCGGCCGGCGCCGAGAACTGGGTCGGCGGCGACTTCTACGACGCGTTCGCCGTCGCCGACGGCTGGGTCGCCCTCGTCGGCGACGTCGCCGGACACGGGGCCGACGCCGCGGCGCTCACGGGCCTGGCCCGGCACACGCTGCGCACCGCCGCGCAGCTGCTCGACGACCCGCTCGACGCCGTCGGGATCCTCAACGCCGAGCTCATGGCGCGCGAGAGGATGTCGCTGTGCTCGGTCGCCGCCGTGCTGCTGCGCGAGCACGACGGGCGAGCGACCGCCGAGCTCGTGTGCGCCGGCCACCCGCTGCCGCTGCTCGTGAGCTGCGGGCATGTGCGACCGGTCGGGGCGTTCTCGCCGATGCTCGGCGCCCAGCCGGTCGAGGACTGGTCGCGCCGCACGGTCGAGCTTGACCCCGGCGACGTGCTCGTGCTCTACACCGACGGCGTCTTCGACGCGGTCGGCGAGACGGAGCGCTTCGGCGAGGATCGCTTGCAGCGCACCGTCGCCGGCGTGCGCGACGCGGCCGAGGCAGTGGCGCGCATCGATTCGGCGCTGAGCAGCTTCGAGGTGGGCGCCCAGGCCGACGACACGGCGGTCCTCGCCGTCGAGCGCCTGGCGGTCGTCCTCCCGTCGGCGTCGACGCCACGGCCGCGCACCGGCGAGCGGCGGTTATGAGCTCCGAGCCGGCCGGCTTCCTCATGTCCGGCTCGTGGGCGGCGGACCTCGTGCTGGCGCACAGGCTCGAGCTCGCCGACGACCTCGACGCCCCCCGGCTCGCGCGTGTGCGCCTGGGTGAGCTGCTCGCCGGGCGAGTGGCCGAAGACGACATGCTCGACATCGCGGTGCTGACCTCCGAGCTCGTGACAAACGCCGTGCGACACAGCGGCCGCGCCGGCACGAGCGACACGATCGTCCTGCACGTCGCGATCGCGGCGGACGTCCTGCGCGTCGAGGTCTGCGACCGCGGTTCGGGCTTCTCGCGACCGGCGGTCCTGCGTCCCCGAGCCGACGGCGGCGGGAACGGCCTGATCCTCGTCGAGCGCCTCAGCTCGAGCTGGGGCGTGTCCGGCGACGACGGGACGTGCGTGTGGTTCGAGCGCGCGCTCGAACCACGTTAGGGTTCGCGCAGGAATAACTGCGTGGGTGCCGGATCGTGGATGCGAGGCGCCGCGCGCGAGCGCAGGCGGGCGCCAGCCCGTCGAGCATCGCGGGTGGCGCATGGCGCCGCGAGACGGTGGCCAAGCCCCGCAGTTATTGCTGCGCGGGCCCTTAGGACACCGGCAGCGGACTCCCGGTCTGGCCGCAGTTGCGCATCCCGTAGGTGCGGGCGGCATCGTCGGCGACCTCGCCGAGGGCCTGCACGGTGTTGACGCTGACCTGCAGCTGCTCGCCGGACTCCTTCAGCGTGGCGGCGTTCTTCGCCGTCGCCGCGGACTGCAGGCGCGTCGACGCCGCCGCCATCCGCTCGACGGGAGTGCGCAGGGCCACGGTGGCGCGGACGTACGCCTCGGCGCCCGCGCGCGCGTCGCCAGGCGGCAGCGACACGCTCTCGAGGTCGGCGATCGCCTTCTCGTAGATCTTCGCGAGCTCGCCGCTGAGCCGCCCGAGGTCGCCGTCGGACTGGACGGCAACGAGCTGAGAAGCGCTCGTGTCGCGCTCCCGGCAGATCTTGTCGGCGGCGGCGATGAAGTCCGCCTTGGACTCGACCTTGTCGGCCTCGTCGCCGCCGCAGCCCGCGATCAGCAGGGCAACGAGGAGGGCTGGGCAGAGCAGGCGCAATCGCACGGGCGCCAGGGTACAGACGTGAGCGCCGCGGGCGGGCCGGCCGCGAGTTGGGGCCCGCGCAGAAACAGCTGCGGTGGTTGGACCGCCGCAGGTATTCCTGCGCGAACCCTTAGGAGATCGCGACCATCCGCTCGATCGGGACCCGCGCGCGCTCGGCGATGTCCGCGGGCACCTTGACCTCGTGCACCCCGTCACGCAGGGCGTCGCGGAGTTTGGGCAGCGTGATCATCTTCATGTACGTACACGCCGCCCGCTCGTTCGCGGCGATGAACTCCGTATCGGGCGCCGCCTCGCGCAGCGGGTGCAGCATCCCGATCTCGGTCGCGACGATCGCCGTCGAGCCCGGCTTCGCCTCGCTCGCGTAGCGCAGCATCCCGCCCGTCGAGAGCATGTGCACGCCCGCACCGGCGATGTCGCCGGCGGCGGCGTACTCCATGACCGAGGTCGAGCAGCCGCACTCCGGGTGGATGAGGAAGTCGGCCTCGGGATGCTCGGCGCGGACCTGGTCGATGTCGCGCGGCCGGATGCCGGCGTGCACGTGGCACTCGCCGTCCCAGACGTGCAGCGCCCGGCCGATGCGCCGCTCGACGTACGCGCCGAGGAACATGTCGGGTCCGAAGAGGATCTCCGTCTGGGCGCCGTGCTCGCGCAGGATGTGCTCGACGACCGCCACGGCGTTGGCGGAGGTCACGCAGTAGTCCGTCAGCGCCTTGATCTCGGCCGTCGTGTTGACGTACATGACGGTGATGGCGCCGGGGTGCTCGGCTTGCCATGCGCGCAGCTGCGCGGGCGTGATCGCGTCGGCGAGCGAGCAGCCGGCGTCGAGGTCGGGGATGAGCACGGTCTTGCCCGGCGACAGGACGGACGCCGTCTCGGCCATGAAGTGCACGCCGCAGAAGGCGATGACCGAGGCCCTCGAGGCGGCCGCCTGGCGCGAGAGGCCGAGCGAGTCGCCGACGTAGTCGGCGACGTCCTGGATCTCGGGCAGCTGGTAGTTGTGCGCGAGGATGACGGCTTCGCGCTTGGCCGCGAGCGCGCGCACCTCGGCTTGCAGCTCGCCGACGTCGTAGGGCTGCAGCGGCGCGGCGGTGGCGCCCGACGGGGCCATGGGCAGGTTCATGGCAACGGCTCCAGGATCAGTGACAGGTCCAGCGCGGGGGCGGAATGCGTCAGTGCCCCGATCGAGATGAAGTCTACGCCCGTCTCCGCGTGTGCTCTGAGCGTCTCGTAGACGATGCCGCCGCTCGCCTCGAGCTCCGCGCGCCCGGCGACGTGCTCGGCCGCGGCACGCAGCTCGGCCGGGCGCATGTTGTCGAGCAGGATCCGCGGCGCGCCCGCCTCGAGCGCCTCGTCGACTTCCGCGCGCGTGCTGCACTCGACCTCGAGCGGGAGGTCGGGGAAGGCGGCGCGGGCGGCGCGCACCGCCGCGCCGACCCCCCCGGCCAGCGCTGCGTGGTTCTCCTTGATGAGGATCGCGTCGTAGAGGCCGGCCCGATGGTTCACTCCGCCGCCGGCCAGCACGGCCGCCTTCTCGAGCGCGCGCAGGCCCGGCGTCGTCTTGCGCGTGTCGAGGATCCTCGCGCCAGTGCCCTCGACGGCCCGCACGCAGCGGGCGGTCAGCGTCGCCACGCCCGAGAGGCGCTGCAGGAAGTTCAGCGCCGTCCGCTCGGCCCCGAGCAGCGCGCGAGCGTCGCCGGTCGCGCGGAGCACCGCTGCCGGCGGGTCGCGCCACTCGCCCTGCGGACCGAGCCGCTCGAGCTCGACGCCGGGATCGAGCGCGCGGAACGTCGCCTCGGCGGCGTCGAGCCCGAAGACGACCCCGGCGGCCTTCTGCGTGATCGTCGCGACTGCGCGCATGCCGGCCGGCACGGTCGCCGCGCTCGTGACGTCGAGCGCGCCGATGTCCTCCGCGAGCGCGCGGAGCACGAGCTGGTGCAGTGGCTGCGCGTCATCCGTCACTGTGGCGGCGAGGATACGAAGCCGGCGGCCGTCAAGATCTGTGCCGTGACCCGCGAGAACCTCGACGCGTGGCTGCCCGATCCGGACATCCGCACCCGGCACAGGCGCAACGCCGCTGCCGACCCCGACGCGCTGTGGGCCGCCGCGCGCGAGGTGCGCCTGGATCAGACGCGGACGATCGGGCGTCTCGTGCGCTGGCGGATCCCCGGCATCGCGGCGGACCAGACGTTCGCGGGTCTGCTCGAACACGAGCCCTTCGCCGTGCTCGCCGAGGGCGAGCACTGGTCGGTCTCGGGGCTGTGCGGGCGCATCTGGACGCTCGCACGCGACTACCCGACGGTCGGCGACCCGGCCGCGTTCGCGGCATTCGACGAGCCGCGCAGCGTGCGCGTCCTCTTCGCTCATTGGGTCGTGCCGGGCGACGACGGCGCCAGCACGATCTTCAGCGAGGCGCGGGTGGCGCCGACCGACCGCCTCGCGGCCGCGCGGCTGCGCGCGCTGTGGCTCGTCGTCGGCCCGTTCGAGCGGCTCATCGGTGCCGAGCCCCTGGCGCTCGCCGTCGCACGCGCCGAGCGCGGCTCGTAGGCCTATGTGCGCAGCGACATCGTGCGACTGATGACGGCACGTCCGTCGCGCTTGAGCCTGATCTGAAGCTTGCGCGCCGAGCGCGCCGGGCGCAGCGCCACGAACCTCGTCCCGGCACGCGTGATCCGCATGGTTCGCAGCAGCCTGCCTGACGCGCCTTGGCGGATGAGCAGCACGTAGCGGGCGCGCGGCTTCAGACAGCGCGCGGAGATGCTCAGGCGTATCCGACCGCCCCTGCTCTGCAGGCGCCGGGTCGCGATCGTCTCGCGCCTGCACGACGGCTGTCGCGCCGGCGCGACCTGGCTGGCGCCGACGGTGGGCGCCGCGGGCGCGAGCGTCGCCGCCAGCGGCGGCGGGGCCGCAGGCCCGGGAGCCGGTGCGGCACCTGCGCGCGTCCCCGTGCCGGCAGCCACGCAGCCGTCGCAGCGCCGGTGGGTCTGGACGATCGTGAACGCGCCGACCTTCGCGGCCCCGATCATCACCCTGCCGCGCGCGAGGATCTGCTCGCGGTGCGCGGCTGACGACATCCAGTCCGAGATCGCCTCGTCGACCGTCCCGCCCGCTTCGGCGATCTCGCCGCCTTCGGCGGGATTGGGCAGCGACACCTCGCCGTGGCGGAACGCCATGTCGGACTCGAATGGCCCTTCGTGGAAGGCGCCGGGCTCGGCGAACGTCACGCCGGTCTGCGTGAGATACGTCGCCTGCAAGTCGGCGGCCGCGGAGAGCTTGGGGTTGATCTGCGCGAGTGGCAGCCCTTCCGCCGCCCGGATCTCGTTCAGGCGTGCGACGAGGTCGGACTCGACCGTGTCGACCGCGGCGTTGCTGCCGACGAGGATGCGCGGCAGCACCACGGTCACGCGATCGCCGATCGCGGCGACGGTCCCGGATACGACGCCGATCGGTGCCAGCCCGAGGCGAACTCCGTCGCGCCGGTACTCGATCGTTCGCGCCGCAGCACTCAGGTCGATCTCACCGATCTCGCCGATCGCTCGCAGCCCGCCGGTCAGGACGATCTCACCGCGCTCGTCGGTCGTCGCGATGCCGTCGCCGCGCTGCAGACAGCCGGACCCGTAGCAGGCCGATCCGTAGGTCATCGGCGCGCCGTCGGGGAAGGTGAGCCGCAGCGTGAACGCGTTCGCCTCCGCGGCCGCGCATGCGCCGAAGCCCGTCGCGAACGCCACACCGAGCGCGACCCTCCGCACCCATCCGCGCAGACGCCATCCGGCTCCGCGCAACAGCCCATCGGCTTCGAGCGCGTTGCTCGATGGCCCGCTTCCCCTCATGGCGCTACCCCCACTCCTGCCTGCCTAGTCCTGGTTGCGCGGTCGACAATCCGGCGCACATGGATCCACCCCCGTGGCTGTTGCGCCCTGAACCATGACGGTATTGGCGCGAAATTGCATCCCGCCACCGCGCGCGGGCCGAAACGCTGCCGTTTACGAGGGGACTGGCTTGATGATTCGGTGCAATCCCGCGGCCGCGCCGAGCACTCCGACGAGCAGCACGCCGACGATGAGCTTGCGCCTCATCGGCTCACCGTACACCCCGTCAAAAGCTGCCGCGCTCAAGCCCGGCCAAGGCGCTCTCACCGGAGAACAACGTTCGCCGCCCGCGCCGCACGAGCAGGCGCACCTCCGAGGCGAGGTACTGCGCGGCAGCCCCCTCGAGGTTGCGCCGCTCCGCCGCGAGCGGGATCGGGAGCGCGTGCGGCGGCGTGCCGTTCGCCTTGCCTTCGAGCTCGATCGTGTGGCGCGCCGTCCGCGCCCGCAGGTGCCAGCCGCGATAGCCGACGTCCACGCTCATCGGGTGCAGCGGCCGCACGACCCTGACGACCTCGTCGCCGACCCGCACGACGAGCGAGGTCGACAGCACCTGTAGCCGGCCGAGCCCCGCGCGGCCGCCGGCGAACGCGACGCAGACGTCCTCGCGCACGAAGCCGTGCGCCTGACCCCACCACCACGCGGGCGGGAAGCCGCCGCGGCCCCAGTTCTTCTCGCCGTAGACGGCGGCGCCGTCGAGCACGAGCTCGCGACCGCCGACGCTCGCCGTACCGACGACCCGGCCCCCGAGCAGATGTGGGTGCCAGTACTGACTCAGCGCGGGGATCGCCTGGGCGGCGCCGATGCCGCCGAACGCGCCGCGCGGCCAGTGCACCGCATCCTCGAAGCGCACGTCGACGCGCGCCTCGGGGCCGAGGTCGACGTGCAGGCTGGACGCGTCCGCGCGCACGCTCGTGTGACCGTTCTCGCCCGCCCATACGCCGAGGCCGTGGCGCTCGCCCGATGCGCTCGCGACGGCGACCGAGCGCGAGAAGCCGCCGGGATGGCCGGCCAGGCCGACCGTCCCCCACGTCGCGCCGTCGCGATCGCGGTTGATCCCCGCAAGCACGATGAGGACGGTGCCGGACGCGACGTGCGTCAGGCGCCAGAAGTACCCCTCCATCGCGACGCCGTGGTAGCCACGCGGGTCGGCGAAAGGCAGGTCCGCTCCGGTTCGTCGGTAGAGGGCGAGCATTCGGATTCGTGTCCATCGTCGCAAGCGCGACGTGACGTACCCAACTGCGCTGCGCATGAGCGCACGGATCAGTCACGATTGCGAGGTGGCCGGTTCCGAGCGTCTCGCCGACCTGTTCGCCGCCGGAGCCCGTCCGCGCGCGTACATCGCGAGCCCGCTCGGCTTCTCGGAGGCCGGCCGCGCGTACTACGCCGAGCGCTACCTACCGGCGCTGCGCGAGCACGTCGAGCCGGTCGATCCGTGGGCGCTGTCGGCGCCCGCCGAGTTCGAGCGGGCCCGCGCGCTCGGGCGCGAGTACGAGCTCGGGCTCGAGGTCGGTGCGCGCAACGCGGCGGCGATCGCGGGGGCGCAGCTGCTCATCGCGCACCTCGACGGCCAGGAGGTCGACGCCGGCACCGCCGCAGAGGTCGGCTACGCGGCCGCACTCGGACTGCCGTGCCTCGCCCTGCGCAGCGACCTGCGCTCCAGCGGCGAGCCGGGTATGAGCGTGAACTTGCAGGTCGAGGCGTTCGTCGCGCTGTCCGGCGGCGTCGTCGCGCGCTCGCTCGACGAGCTCGTCGCGCGGCTGCGCGAGCTGCGAGGCCAGGAGCCCGTCGGGAGGTCGTGAAACGGATGACCTGCGGTGACCGCAACGGGATCCCGGTGACCCCGGGCGCGACGCACACGACGAACGTCGGCGCGTCGCTGCGGTGAGCTACCGGGCCGCGGCCTTCAGCAGGTAGGCGCGGACGAAGCCGTCGAGGTCGCCGTCGAGGACGCGACCGGTGTCGCCGACCTCGTGCTCGGTGCGGTGGTCCTTGACCATCGAGTACGGATGCAGGACGTAGGAGCGGATCTGCGAGCCGAAGTTCACGTCCTGCACCTCGCCCTTCTCCTTGGCGATCTCCTCCAGGCGCTTCTGCTCCTCCAGCGCCACGAGCTTGGAGCGCAGCATCTTCATCGCGGTCTCGCGGTTCTGCGTCTGGGAGCGCTCGTTCTGGCACTGCACGACGATCGCGCTCGGACGGTGGGTGATGCGGACCGCCGAGTCGGTCTTGTTGACGTGCTGGCCGCCCGCCCCCGAGGCGCGGTAGGTGTCGACCTGCAGATCGTCGGAGTCGATCTCGACCTCGGCGGCGTCCTCGATGACCGGCGCGACCTCGACGCCGGCGAACGACGTCTGGCGGCGGTTGGCGGAGTCAAACGGCGACAGCCGCACGAGCCGGTGAACGCCCTTCTCGGCGCCGTAGAGGCCGTAGGCGTTCTCGCCCGCGGCGCGGAAGGTCGCCGACTTGATGCCGGCCTCCTCCCCCGCGCTGACCTCGAGCAGCTCGACGCCGAAGCCGCGCTTCTCGGCCCACTTCATCTGCATCCGCAAGACCATCTCCGCCCAGTCCTGCGCGTCAGTGCCGCCTGCGCCGGCGTTGACGGTGACGAGCGCGTCACCGGCGTCGTAGCGCCCGGAGAACAGGCGCTGCTCTTCGAGCTTCTCCAGGCGCCCCTCGATCGGGGGAAGCAGCGCGGCCAGCTCCTTGGAGATGTCCGGATCCTCGAGCGCCATCTCGGCGAGGCTGTCGAGATCCTCGACCTCGGCCGTGAGGCTGCGGAACTCCTCCAGGCGCTTCGTGGCGCGCGCGTGGGCGGCGGAGACCTTCGCCGCGGCGTCCTGGTTGTCCCAGAAGCCCGGCGCCGACATCTCGTCCTCGAGGACGGCTACGCGTTCGGCAAGCGAAGCGGGGTCAAAGATAGTCCGAGAGCAGGGACATCTGCGCACGGATCGCCGCGAGGCGCTGGGGGGTGCTCTCCGATGTGGACGTGGCGGCCATGCACATGAGGATACGCGCCCGTCGATCGTCCGTGCGAGGACGCTCGCGCTCACCGTCACGCCCCGACGTCAGGCCCCAGAATGGGCGCATGGATCCGTACGCCGTCCTCGGCCTGGCCCCCGACGCCACCCTGGTGCAGGCAGCCGAGGCGTACAAGCGCCTCGCCAAGGAGTGGCATCCCGACGTCATGGGCTACGAGGGCCTCGCACGCATGACGGAGGTGAACGTCGCCTTCGACCTGGTGCGCGCCGAGCACCGACCAGGCGCGTCCGGCGCATCCGTCGGCCCGCGCGCGAAGGTCACGGCGATCCCCGACGATCCCGGCGGCCGGGCGGCCCACGGCTCCTGGCTGCCGGCCGCGATCCGCCGCGCGCTCGGGCCGGAGCTCTTGAGCGCGCTCGAGCCCGACGAGCGCATCGAGCTCGTCACGCCCGCGGCGACGTGGGCGAGCCCCAGCACGCTGCTCGCGGTCACCGACCGCCGGCTGCTGTGGGTCCTCGACGACGCCGTCTCCAACCGCGTGCGCTTCGTGCGCTTCCGCGACGTCGAGCGCGCCGAGCAGGGGCCGATGTGGCCGCGCCGCTCGCGCGCCCGGCTGCGCGTTCAGCCGCGCTACGGGCGTCGCGGGTGGACGTTCTCGGACCTGCGCCCCGCCACGGCGGTGGCCATCACGGGGTTCGTCCGCGAGGGCGCCGCGCGCTGAGCGACCCTGGACGGCCCGCTACCGCAGCGCCCGCGCGATCGCCTTCGCGGCGATCGCCGTGCCCGCGGCGTTCAGATGCACCCCGTCGGGCTCGCGCACGCGGACGTGGACGCCGTGGTGGCGCATCGACGCGCGATAGCCCGCGGGGCTGAAGAGCAGGTCGGTCCGCAGGATGGTCGTGCGCGGCATCCGCCTGCCCGCTCGCAGGAGCGCGCGGTTGACGGCTTCGAAGATCGGCGCGAGCTTGTCGCCCTTCGGTGCCGGCAGCGCGAGCCAGACCACGCGGCCATCGCCGCGGCGCAGGTAGGTCTTCATCATCACGCGAACGCGGCGGACGTACTCGTCCTCCCACGGCTTGCCGCAGCATTCGACGGTCTCGCCGGCGGGCGTCTGCTGCGGCCAGCCCTCGTTGGGACCGATCGCGAGGACGGTCGCCCACGGGCGGAACTTCGAGACCTGCGAGGTCGACCACTTCAGCCACTCGAGGCCCTTGCCGATCGCGGTTCCCGGCCGCACGTCGCTGCGCAGGGTCGCGGTGGAGCCGAGCTCGTCGGCGAGGTAGCTGTCGATGCCTTGCATCATCGAGTCGCCCGTCGCGAGGACGGTATGCGGCGCGCGCCGCGGGCGACCGCCGGCGATGCCGACGGCGATCGTGGTGCTCTTGACGCGGCGGTCGCGGACGCGCACCTCGACGAGGTGGCGACCCTTCGTGTTCGCGCGAAAGCGCCGGCTCGCGACCGTCACAGCGCGGGCGAAGCCCATGCGATCACAGCTCCGGGTGCCGGTCGGAGACGTGATGCACAGCAGCGGTCGGATGCCCCCGATGCCCCAGCTGTCGGAGACGCGGACGCGCAGCAGCGCGCCAGGCGTCGCCCGGCTCGGGACGCTGATCCGGAAGCGGCCCGCGCAGGACATCGTGCGGACGCTGTAGGCGCCGACCGCGAGCGTGCCGTCGCGCTTGGGCGCCGTCGCCACGAATCGCCGCGTGAGGCGATCGCACGACCAGGTCGTGGCGTCGCGCAGCAGCGTCGGCGCGCCGGGGACGTCGCTCGTGAGCTTGCCGAGGCGCTCCGGGCGGCCGCCGACGCACTCGTAGTAGCTCACCGGCGCGCCCTCGGCACCGAAGAAGTAGAGGCTGATGACGCCGCGGTGCGTGGCGTCGGCCGCGAGGAAGTTCGTCACAACCGTCGGCTCACAGGGATCGGCACGCGGCTGCGCGGCATCCGCCCGGCCGGTGCTGGCGAGCAGGAGCGCGGCGAGTACCGGGACGAGCGTCCACCGCCACGCCGGTCGACGCGACGGGTCGCCCCTGCGACGCCGTTCGATGAGAGCCACCATCCCAGGCTTCCCATCGGCAGCCTGCTGGAAATCTTGAGCGGGATGTTGGCGCGGTGCGCGCGTATTCGCCACAGCCTTTCCGGGTGCGTAGCCTCGATGGATGCGCTGGATCGTCGACGGGATGAACGTCATCGGCTCGCGGCCGGATGGCTGGTGGCGCGACCGCCACGAGGCGATGGTACGGCTCGTCGGCGCCCTCGAGCGCTGGTCGGCCGACAGCGGCGAGGACGTCACGGTCGTCTTCGAGCAGCCGCCGCGCCCGCCGATCCGCTCGTCGGTCATCGACGTCGCGCACGCCAGGCGCGCGCGAGCGAACTCCGCCGACGACGAGATCATGCGCAGGATCGTCGCCGCCGGCGACGCGCACGACGTCCGCGTCGTCACGTCTGACGGCTGGCTCGCCGACCAGGTGCGCGCGGCCGGGGCGAGCGTCGAGCCCGCGCGAGCGTTTCGCAACGCCGTCGACCCTGCCTGACCCTTCGCGCGACGCGTCGGCCCGCCTGCGCGCGGCTGCTCAGCCGCCGGCGCGCAAGAAGGCGAGGACGGCGAGGACCCGGCGGTGGTCGTCGTTGGATGCCGGCAGGGCGAGCCTGCCGAAGATGCTGGACACGTGCTTCTCGACGGCGCCCGACGTCACGACGAGCTCGCGTGCGATCGCCGCGTTCGTGCGGCCCTCGGCCATGAGGCCGAGCACCTCGCGCTCGCGCGGCGTGAGGGTTCCGAGTCCCTCATCGCCCGACTCGTCGGTGCGCGTGCGCATGAGCTCGGCGACGACCTCGCGATCCAGCGCCGTGCCGCCCGCGGCGACGCGCTCGATCGCTTCGACGAACGCCCGCACCTCGCCGACGCGCTCCTTGAGCAGGTAGCCGACGCCGCCGGTCCCCGATGCGAGCAGCTCCTGCGTGTAGACGGGCTCGACGTACTGCGACAGGATCAGCACGCCCAGGCCGGGATGCTTCGCGCGCGCCTCGATCGCGGCCCGCACGCCGTCGTCGGTGAACGTCGGCGGCAGCCGCACGTCGACGATCGCGACGTCCGGCTTGTGGCCCGCGACGATCCGCAGCAGGCCCGGCGCGTCCTCGGCCTGCGCGACGACGTCGATCCCGCGCTCGCGCAGGAGCGCGACGATGCCCTCGCGCAGCAGCGCGTTGTCCTCGACGATCACGACGCGCATGGCAGCTCCGACCGGGAGGCAGTCCGCCGCGGGGCGAAGCTCGGCCCCACTCGGGTCACGACGCGCATGGGAGCTCCGCCCTGATCGTCGTGGGTCCGCCCGCCGGGCTGTCGACGCGCAGCGTGCCGTCGATCGCCTCGACGCGGTGGCGCAGTCCGGTCAGCCCGCCGCCCTGCGGGTTCGCACCGCCCGGCCCCTCGTCGGAGATCTCGACGACGAGGTGCTGCCGGTCGCGCGACACGACGACGCGGGCGGGCGCGCCGCCGGCATGCTTGGCGACGTTCGTCAGCGACTCGGCGACGACGAAGTACGCGGCGGTCTCGACGACCGGCGGAGGGCGGCGCTCGTCGGGCACCTCGACGGTCACCGGCATCGGCGCGCGGACGCCCAGCGCCTGCACCGCCGCGCTCAGCCCGCGGTCGGCGAGGACCGGGGGCGCGATGCCGCGCGCCAGGTCGCGTAGCTCGCCGATGGCCGCTCCGGCCTCCTCGCGAGCCCGGCGCACCAGCGCGGCCACCTCGGGGCGGTCCGCGAGCTGGTCCTCGGCGCGGCCCACGAGCATGCTCAGCGAGACGAGCCGCGCCTGCGCGCCGTCGTGCAGGTCGCGCTCGATGCGCCGCAGCTCGGCGGCCTGGACGTCGAGCGCGCCGCGCCGCGTGCGCGTCAGCTCGTCGACGCGCTCGGTGAGCTCGCGCTCGCGCGCCGGGTTCAGCCGATCGCGGTAGACGACGAGCGCATGGATGGACAGCGGGATGCTCAGCCCGAGCGCGGGCCAGAAGGGCCAGAACGGGCCGCCTCCCGCGAACGCCCAGACGCAGGTGAGGTAGCCGACGATGACGCCGATGACCTCGGCGTGCACGCGTACGCTGCGCCCGCGCTCGGCCGGCGCGTGCTGCGCGCGGTGGACGACGAGATGCAGCGCCAGCGGCACGGCGATCGCACTCACCACCCACGCCGGCCAGAAGTAGCCGAAGCCGCTGCCGGCCCAGATCGCCGTCATGAGCACCGCCACGAGCGCCGTCAGCGCGAAATGCATCGCGAGCGCGACGTGCGGATCGAAGCGGCGGGGGCGGACGCTCGCGTCGGCGGACGGGTCCATCGCGCCATCATCCCCGCCGAGCAGGCTCTCCGCGAGACGGCTCTCGGCGATGGCCATGGAGCGCAGCGCGAGGACGGTCAGCACGGCGAGCGGAACCGCGAGCAGCGCGAGCGCGAACGCCTCCCCGAGCCCGTCGGCGTTCCAGATCCCGATGTCGGCCCCGTCGGGCAGCGACCAGGACCACGCCGGCAGCACCGCGACGCCGGCGGTCAGCACGACGAGGCCGAGCCCGGCGCAGCCGAACGCGAAGCCGACCACCGAGTGCACGACGAGCCAGACGAGGTCGCGCCAGGTCTGCGGATCGCCGAGCGTCGAGCTGAGCAGCCCCTTCAGCCCGCGCCCCGGCTCGCGGTAGCGGGCGCGAACCGGCCTGCGCACGAACCACGCCGTGTTGCGGCGGTCGAGGTCGGCCGTCCAGCGGAACACGACCGCGGAGCCGACGGCGACCGGCAACCCGACGACGAGGACCATGAGCGACAGCGACAGCGACAGGCCGGTGATCCAGACCGCGCCCGCGAGCGAGCTCGTAAGCAGCCCGAGCCCGAGGTAGCCGGTGTCACGGACCGCCTGCGAAGCGACCGAGCGAAGCGTGCGAGGTGAGGCGGAAAACCGCATGCCATGCACGATCCCAAACGCGACCGCCCGCGTCACTGGGGCGCCGCACCGTCTCGCACGGGTGCCGACCCCCGTCGGCGCCCCCCTGGCAGCCCCCGAGGCAACGGCGTGCTGAGCGCGCGCCGCAAGAGTTCGAGCACATCGCTCGAAACCGAGCTGAGCTGCGCGCTCGACGGCGCGTGCGGACGCTGGCGCCGGCGACCCTCTGGCCGTGACCGCGTGGCGGCGCCGGCCGGCCCGAGCCGATCAGTCGACGGCGTCGATCCAGGTGAGCACGCGACCGCCTTCGCCGTGGGTGAACGGCACGGCGCTCGTGCGCCGCCGCTGGCTCGGATGGCTCGTGAGCGCCGCGCGCACGGCCTGCGCGATGTCCGACAGCTCGGCTCGCTGCGGGCGCTCGTCGGCGCGCAGGACGATCCCGGCCGAGACGAGGTTCACCGACGTGTCGAACATCCGCTCGCGCTTGGGGTTGCGCACCTCGACCGCGTAGCCGCGCGCGCGCAGGCCTTCCGCCATGCTGCGCGCGAGCTGCTCGTCACCGCCCGTGCTGTTGTCGACCACCAAGTGCATCCCGTGCAGAGGATGCTGCCCCGCCCACCGGATCGCAAGCCCGAACTCCGGCTTGCACGCCTCCTACACCGACATGAGCTGTTGCATCTTGTCGCGCTCGAACGTCGCGGTCGGGCCCGACGCGACGATCCGCCCCACGTCCATGACGGCGTACGTGTCGGCGAGGCGCATCGCGAAGTCGACGTACTGCTCGACGAGCAGGATCGACATGCCGTTCGCCTTGAGGTCGGCGATCGCGTCCTCGATCTCGAGGATGATCGACGGCTGGATGCCCTCGGTCGGCTCGTCGAGCAAGAGCAGCCGCGGTCGCGTGACGAGCGCGCGCGCGATCGCGAGCTGCTGCGCCTCGCCGCCGGAGAGAAATCCCGCCGGTCGGTCGAGGATCTTGCGCAGGCGCGGAAAGCGCTCGAGCGTCTCCTCGATGACCGCGGCACCGGACCGGTCCGACGCCTCCGCGACGACGCGCAGGTTCTCGTACACCGAGAGGTAGGGGAACGCCTCGCGGCCCTGCGGCACGTAGGCGATCCCGGCCTTCGTGCGGTCGTAGGGCGCGCGCTTGGTGATCTCCTTCCAGCCCAGCTTGATCGTGCCGGCCTTCGCGGGCTGCAGCCCGACGATCGTCTGCAGCAGCGTGCTCTTACCGACGCCGTTGCGGCCCATGAGGCAGCACAGGCCGCCATCGGGGACGTCCAGCGAGACGCCGAAGAGCACCTGCGTCGGGCCGTAGGCGACCTCGAGGTGCTCGACGCTCAGGATCGGCGGCGGGTCGACGTGAGCGCCCGCGTCCTTGTCGGTCAGCGGCGCGTCGGAGTCCGGGACCTTCATGCGAGCGCCTCCGCGGCGCCGCGCGCGTCGCGCGGACGCCCGAGGTAGACCTCGCGGACCGTCTCGTTGCTCTGCACCTCGGCGACCGTCCCTTCCGTGAGGATCTTGCCCTCGTGCATGACCGTCACCTTGTGCGCGAACCGGCGCACGAAGTCCATGTCGTGCTCGATGACGAGCACCGTCGTGCCCTCGGTCGCGATCTGCGTGATGAGCTCGCCCGTGTGCAGGCGCTCCTTCTCGGTCATGCCGGCGACGGGCTCGTCGAGCAGCAGCAGCCGCGGTCGCTGGACGAGCACCATCGCGACCTCCAGCCACTGCTTCTGGCCGTGCGACAGCGAGCCCGCGACGTTGTCGGCGTGCTCGGTGAGGTTCACCGACGCGAGCAGCTCGGCGACGTCGTCGGCCATCCCCTTGCGACGCCTGAGCAGCGACCTGAACGGCAGCCGGAACGACGCCGCGAGGTCGACGTTCTCGAGGACGGTGAGCTCGTCGAAGACCGACGGCTTCTGGAAGGTCCGCCCGATGCCCGCGCGGACGATCGCGAACTCCTTCTGGCCGACGAGCTCCTCGCCGGCGAAGCGGATCGACCCGCTCGTCGGCCGGACGAGGTTCGTGATCGAGTCGATGAGCGTCGTCTTGCCGGCGCCGTTCGGCCCGATGACGAACCGCACCTCGTGCTCGTGCAGCGTGAGGTCGAGGCCGTCGATCGCGTGGAAGGCGTCGAACGCGACGACGAGATCTTCGATCTCCAGCAGCGGCTCGGTCATAGGACCTCCTTCAGGGGCGGCGGCGCCTGCACGGTCGAGCCCTGCGCAGGCGGCGCCGTCGTGGCCTCCGGTATGGGGGACCTCCGCCCGCCCGGCAGCGGGACCCGCGGCGCGAGGCGCTTGAGGTAGTCGACCGCGCTGGCGATCCCACCCGGCAGGAAGAGGATCACGACGACGAACAAGAGGCCCTGCAGGTACAGCCACGTCGACGGGAACTGCTCGGAGATGCTCGACTTCGCCCAGTTGACGATGACCGCGCCAGCCGCCGCCCAGGCCAGCGCGGTGCGGCCGCCCAGCGCGACCCAGATGACCATCTCGACGGACGGGACGATCCCGAGCAGCGCCGGCGAGATGATCCCCACGACCGGCACGAACAGCGCACCGGCGAGGCCCGCCATGCCCGCCGCGAGCACGTACGCGACGAGCTTGATCCGCGCCGGGTCGTAGCCGAGGAAGCGGACGCGGTCCTCGTCGTCGCGCGACGCGATGAGCAGCCGCCCGTAGCGCGACAGGATCAGCGACCGCGTCAGGAGGAAGACGACCAGCAGGGCGACCGCCACGATGAAGTAGACGATCCGCTGGTCGGACGGGCTCGTGACCGACAGGCCGAAGAAGCTCTGGAAGTTCGTCAGGCCGTTCGTGCCGCCCGTGAGCGAGAGGTTGCCGACGATGACGATGACGAACGCGCCCGCGAGCGCCTGGCTGAGGATCGCGAAGTACGCGCCGCGGATGCGCTGGCGGAAGATCGCCGCCCCGAGCAGCGCGGCGATCGCCATCGGCAGCAGGATGGCCATCGGCACCGCGAACCACGCCGAGCTGAACGGCTTCCACAGCGCCGGCAGCGTCTCGTACTTGCCGCTGTAGCTGAGGATGTCCGGCAGGTTGCCGGGGCCCGCGTCGACGATCTTCATGTGCATGCCCATGCAGTAGCCGCCGAGCCCGAAGAAGAGACCCTGGCCGAGCACGAGCATGCCGCCCTGGCCCCAGGCCAGGCCGATCCCGACCGCGATGATCGCGAAGCACAGGAACTTCGCCAGCAGCGACAGGCGGAAGTCCGACAGCACCGCCGGCGCGATCAGCAGCAGCGACACGGCCACGAGCGCGAAGCGCACGAGAAACCCCGACGGCGTGAGACGCGCGGGCAGCATGTTCGCCAGCGCGCTCATGTCTGCAGTCCCCGGCGCTGCTGGACGATCATGCCCTGCGGGCGCCACTGCAAGAACGCCACGATGAGCAGGAACACGCCCGCCTTGGCGATGCTCGCGGTCGTGTTGTACTCGATGAACGAGCTCGCCATGCCGAGCGCGACCGCGGCGATGATCGCGCCGCGCAGCTGGCCGAGGCCACCGACGATGACGACGAGGAACGCGTCGATGAGGTACGCGAGGCCGAGCGTCGGGCCGACCGGTCCGAGCAGCGTGATGCCGAC
The DNA here is from genome assembly GCA_963810605.1 of uncultured Actinomycetes bacterium. Lineage (GTDB taxonomy): Bacteria > Actinomycetota > Thermoleophilia > Solirubrobacterales > Solirubrobacteraceae > CADCVQ01. The sequence continues at coordinate 392,514 of CAWEOF010000027.1, read as the reverse complement.
GCCCGCGAGGCCGGCGAGGCCCGAGCCGATGAAGAACGTCGTGCGGTCGACGAGCTTCGTCCGCACGCCCGAGACCGACGCGAGCGGGCGGTTCTGCATGACCGCGCGCATCCGCCGCCCGGCCGGCGTGCGCTGCATGTACGCCGCGATCGCGATGACGACGGCGACCACGACGGCGATGATGAAGAGGCGCGGGTAGGACATCCCGACGCCGGCCACGGTGATGCCGCCGTCGAGGAACGCCGGCGCGTCGACGTTGACGTTCTGCGCGCCGAAGAGGTCACGCGCGAGCTGCTGGAGCATGAGCCCCACGCCCCACGTCACGAGCAGCGTGTCCAGCGGCCGGCCGTACAGCCGGCGGATGACGAGGAACTCGAGGATCAGCCCCAGCGTCCCGGCGACGAGGAACGCAGCCGGCAGCGCGAGGCCGAACGCGAGCGTGATCGCCCCGGTCCCGAGCGCCGTCTGCAGCACGTAGGTCGTGTAGGCGCCGGCCATGATGAACTCGCCGTGCGCCATGTTGATCACGTTCATCTGGCCGAACGTGAACGTCAGTCCCAGCGCGATGAGCAGCAGGATCGACGCGATGCTCAGGCCTACGAAGACCTGGTTGAGGATGGCTTGCATCGCGTCGACCCGCTGACTCGTCGCTCGTCGCTCGTTGCCGCCAGCCGGCTAGCGGCAGGCCGACGCGGGCGCCAGGCCCTCGGCCCAGTCGTACGTCGTCAGACACGGATCCGGCTTGATCGGCTCGGCGCTCTCCGAGACGGCGTCGATGAGGCCGTCGGGCCGCAGCTTGCCGATGCGGGCGGTCTTGTAGATGTGCTGGTTGTCGCCGTCGATCGTCACCTTGCCCTCGGGCGCCTCGAAGACGAGGCCCTTGGACGCGGCCTTGACCTTCTCGACGTCGGTCGAGCCGGCCTTCTCGGCTGCCATCGCCCACAGGTAGACGCCGACGTAGCCGGCCTCGATCGGGTCGTCGGTAACGCGGTCGGCGCCGTACTTGGCCTTGTAGGCCTTGACGAACCGCTCGTTCGCCGCGCCCTTGGTGGTCTGGTAGTAGTTCCACGCTACGTACTGGCCGACGATGTTCTTGATGCCCACGCCGCGGACCTCGTCCTCGGCGGTGGAGACCGAGATCACCGGGAGCTTCTCGGCGTCCAGGCCGGCGTCGGTGAACTGCTTCCAGAACGCGACGTTCGAGTCGCCGTTGATCGTCTGGAAGACCGCGTCGGGCTTGGCCTCCTTGATCTTGTTGATCGTCGTCGCATACTCGGTGTTGCCGAGCGGTGCGTACTCCTCGCCGACGATCGACATGCCGTGCGCCTTCGCCCAGGCCTTGATCTCCTTGTTGGCCGTGCGCGGGAAGACGTAGTCCGAGCCGACGAGAAACAGCTTGGAGACCTTGAGCTTGTCCTGGAGGAACTCGAGGCCGGGAATGATCTGCTGGTTGGTCGTCGCGCCGGTGTAGAAGATGTACGGCGAGGCCTCGAGGCCCTCGTACTGGACGGGGTAGTAGAGCAGCGCCTTGTTCTTCTCGAAGACGGGCAGCATCGCCTTGCGGCTCGCGGAGGTCCAGCCGCCGAACGTCGCCGCGACCTTGTTCGTCGAGATGAGCTTCTGCGCCTTCTCGGCGAACGTCGGCCAGTCCGAGGCACCGTCCTCGACGACGGGCTTCAGCTGCTTGCCGAGCACGCCCCCGGCGGCGTTGATCTCCTCGATCGCGAGCAGCTCGGCGTCGCGCACCGAGACCTCCGAGATCGCCATCGTCCCGCTGAGCGAGTGCAGGATGCCAACGGGAATGGTGTCACCGCTCGGCGTCCCACCAGAGGTCGATGCCGACGGCGTTTCCTCGCTGTCACCGCAGCCCGCGATGCCGAACGCCAGCGCGACCCCGGTCGCCGCGATGAAGCGCCGCCCAGCTCCCCCGAGAATGGGACGAATCATGAACCCCTCCACGTATAAGCGCACCGCCCGCGTTTCGGGCGTGTGTCGAGGGGTACGCTAAGGCGCTGCCTCACTGGCCCGATATGGACCTGGGGCGAAGAATCCGCGGAGGCGCTTCGCCATTCGGGAGGTCCGCGGAACGACCTACCGAACAGCGCGCACCGCCGCCCGCCGCGCCACCTTCGATCGTGCCTACGGGTAGCGCGCGCGCAGGCCGAGCACGTCGCCCTTGGCGAGCGAGCGAGCGTGGGTCGCGCCCGTGGCGGTCTGGAAGTACATCGTCAGCGCGCTGCTCGAGTTCGCGTGGTCCAGGCCGATGCTGTGGCCCGTCTCGTGCGCTGAGATCGACTCGTAGTCATACGCACCGGCCGCGCCCACGTTCGAGAACGTGACGTTCTCGTTGTAGCGCTGATCGGTCTCGGTGGTGTGACCGCTCGCGTTCGTAAACAGCCACGCGCACGCGAGCGCGCCCGGGCAGATGCTCGAGAGGCTGCCCTTGTCGACGACCGACCGCCCGTCGGGATACGTGTGGATCGTTTGGCCCGTCGAGCCGAGATGGTGCGAGTTGAGGTTCGTGATGTCGTTGAGGCCGCAGCTGTTGTAGGTCCTGTCCCAGTTGCGGTGCCCGTCGACGATCGACCCGACGGAAGTGTCGTTGTAGTTAAAGCGGCTGCGGTTGACGTAGTAGTTGTAGTCGCGGGTCGGCCACGCGGACTCCCAGGTCGCGAACTGCGAGTTCGTGCAGGCGTCGCCGGCGACTGCGGCGACGGCGACCTGGCTGCCGGATCCGGGCGCGCCCGGGCGCGCGGGCCGATCGCGCGAGCCGATCGGGTCCTCGCCGCGGGGGCCGTCGATGATGCCCGGGCTCCGCGCACCGCCGGGGGTCGGTCCAGCGGGGGCGCTGCCCGGCTCGGCGGACGCGCCGGGCAGCGGCAGCGCTGCGGGCGGGGTGGCGGACGGCACGGTGGGCGGGATGATCTGCCCGGCGATCAGCCCGCGGGCTCCGCGAAACTCGTCGGCCCAGCGCGGGTCGGCAGGATCGCCGTAGAGCATCGCGACCGTGACGCCGCGCTCGACGCGCTCGGTCGGCACGAGCACGGTCGTGCCGTCGGGTCCCGCGATCGGCGAGACGGTCTGGCTGACGAGCGCGCTGCCGTCCTTGTCGCAGCGCGTCACCCGATAGCCGCCTCGGGCAGCGAACTCGGTGATCTCCGACGAGCCGTCCGGCCGGACCGCGCGTGCCGCGTCAGCGGACCGCTGGGCGGTTGGCGGTGCGCACGCGTGCGGCCCCGCGGCCGCGCTCACGGCGGTTGGCGCGAGCCAACAGGCCAGCGCGACGCCGCTGAGCGCGAGCGCGCGAGCGGCGGCGGACGGGGATGGGCGGCGTCGTGCGGTCTGGGCGAGCATCAGTGCTCCTTTTGTAACAGCGGTGGTCTCCGTCGAGAGAGCGCGGCACGCTCTACGGAAACGGACATGTGTCCAAGTGCACCCCTGTCATCGGCCTGCGGCGCGTTTTCGTGAATGCGCGCAGCACCGGTACCTGCGCCACCGCATCTTCGGCGGCACGTAGCGCGCCGTCATCGCCTGCCCGCGCGTGGCCTCCCAGCCGACCTGCTCGAGTACCCCTACGCCGTACCGGCGCGGTCATCACCTGCCCGCGCGTGGCCTCCCAGCCGACCTGCTCGAGTACCCCTACGCCGTACCGGCGCGGTCATCACCTGCCCGCGCGTGGCCTGCCAGCCGACCCTGCTCGAACAGCGTGAGGGCCTCGTTCTTGTACGCGACGATCGGCTCGATCTGGGCGAAGCCGCGCAGGTGGATGCCCTCGCGCAAATAGTCCATGTCGTAGAGGTGCTCGCGCCAGCGCTGGCCGATGAACTGCAGCAGCACGAAGCGCTCGACGGCGCGCATGAGCTCCTCGCCGAGCTCCTGCTCGCGCCCGTTGTAGCGCGTGACCGCGTCGGCGTGCAGCTTGAGCACGAGCGCTTCGCGGTCGTTGTGCTCCGCGGCGATGCCCTGCGCCGTGAGCTCGATAGGGGAACAGTCCTCGAGCGCCGTGATCATGCCGGACACCGTGACCCGTCATGCCCGCGAGCTTGTCGTATAGGCGGAGGTCGGTCTGAGCGTCATCCCCCTACGACCGGTGGCCTCGGATTGTAGAGCTCCCGGAAGCGGGCGTGTACCCAGAGGGCCTGTCGGCGATTGTCGCGGACCTTCTCGAGGCCGCCGAAGGATGGGTCTCGTACCGTCAGGGTGGCATGGAGTTCTCGGAGCACCCCCCCGGGCGACCTCAGCGCCGGAGCAGGGTCCAGGCCAGCCATTCTGCCTCCCTGGCGAACGTCGTAGGCGAGGTCACCGGCGACCTCGCCGACGAGACTGCCGAGGCTCTTCTCGGCGGCATCGACTTGGCTCTTGATTTTCGTCCAGGTCGCGTCGCCGAGTTCGATCTCGCCCAGAGCGTTGATTCCCGGAAGGGCGACGCTCAGCACTCCGGCGACCAGTTTCGCCACGGGCGCAGCCTTGACCACCCAGGCTCGGGGCATCTCCAGCTCGTAGACCCCGGCTGTCGGATTGCCGTCGAGGACGTGCACGGGGAGGCCGGAATGCTCGCAGAACAGCGTGAGCACGAATCGCTGCGTGGTCCAGCCTGGCTTGCGCCATGACACGTCAGCCGGATGCAGGGTGAACAGGCGGGGCCCGTTCTCCGCCTCGTCGTCCTGTGTCCGCAGTAGCGCTCGGAACTGCTCATCAGCCCGGCTCAGGACCGACGCGACATCTCCCGAGACCTTGTCGAACCCTTGCGTCACGTTTGCGCTGAGCACTCGAATCTCGCGGCGCAGCCCGTCGACCTGTTCGACGCTTGGTGCGGCGGGGCGGACGAAGCCGAGCAGGAGCGCGTCGATGTTCTGCCACTCGTTGCACACCGGGCAGGGGTGTTCGGGGCGCTGCTTCTCCTTGCTTTCGAGCAGGTGCTCAAGATCGAACAGCCCGGAGCAGCCTCGCGGGCAGGGGACTTTGCGGCGGCCGTCGACGCCCTTCCAGTAGTTCTTGAGGAGCCAGCGCACCTCTTCGGTCAGCTGCTGCATGAAGTTCGAGGGATAGGCCGCTCGCACCCGGACCTCGAGGCGATTGCCTTCGACCTTCAGGAGCGCGGCTCCGTTGAAACGGTCGTCGAGCACCATCCCGGCCGCCCAGTGGACGGCCCGCCGGTAATCCGCTCGTCCCAGCGAGTACCGATGGAGCCGGACGATCAGCTGGTACACGAGTCCCTCGGCGGTGGCCGGCCGGCCCTGATCGTCTGCCACCTCCAGAACCTGGGTCAGCTCTATCCGACCGGCGGGGACTTCCGGCACCCAGCTTTCGTCGAGCCCAACCGGAGACGACGGGACGAGCTGGCTGACGAGGCTGATTTCCGAGCCTTCAGAACCGTCCGTTGCGGGGAGAGCCACCCGGTAGGAGATGTCGAAGCGTTCCATGAGGCGCAGCAGCATCGGGTGGACCCCCGGGGGGTACGCCTGCCCATCGGGGTGACCGGGTGAGCTCCACAGCTGAGCCAGGTGCTCATGGCGGACCAGGCCCTTCGCGTCGGCCGTGGCCCGGTCCTCCAACACCTGGCTGATGGCCCGACTCAGCCAGTCCGGGCGCAGAACGACGAGATCGGCCAGTCCCGGATCCTCCCCGTAGTGCACGAGATGGCCCAGCTCATGCGAGTTGCGGGCGAACGAGGCAGCCGAACTTTTGTCGAGGCCGGCGCCGGCGACGACGTCTTCGAACTCCAGATAGGACAGGTAGGGGGTGGGGGTGCGTCCCGGGATGCTCGGGGCTCCTCCCTGTGCCATGCGGGCATCGGGCGCCATGTCAGACGGGAAGGCGACGTCTTTCAGCGCCCGGCGGGCGTCGCGCCAGGACTTGGGATAGGGCCGGCCCATGCCGGGGAGGGCCGCGGCTTCGGCCCTGATGGTTTCGGTCAGCTCGTCGATTCCCTCCCCGGTCTTGCTGTCCACATGGTGGAAGCCGACGATGATCCCGTCGTGCACCGAACGCAGGGCGGCCTCGTCCAGGCGGGCCAAGCGGCGGTCGGCGCGGTGGGTGGCCACCACGACGACCCGCACCCCGTGACCGGCGCGGTGCCTGATGAGGCGGATCCAGTAGTCGACGAAATTGAGTTCCACACCCTCCCGGGGGTACCACACCACCAGGTAGAGCGCAGGTGCCGAGAAGAACAGCTGGTGGGTGGAGCGATACACCGGTTGGCCACCGAAGTCCCAGCCGTTCAGGACCATGTCGACGTCAGTGGTCGGAAGCCGCAGCCCCAGCTCCTTGATTTCGATCCCATGCGTGCTGTCACGGTCCTCCAGCCATGGCTCACCTCGCAGCGTCGCCAGCAGACTGCTCTTCCCGACGTTTCCCTCACCAACCAGGATGAGTTTGGCCTCGTAGAGCGCTTCGCCCTCCTCAGCAACGCGAGCCAAGAATGCCCGCAGCTCAGCAACGCCGGACCGAGCTGCAGCCAGAACCTCCTCGCCCAACGGATTGCCGCCGACGTTCAGCTTCTGGAGAGCGCTGAGCTGGGCGATCTCGGCCGGCAGGACCGTGAGCTGGTTGCCGGTGAGGTCGAGAGATTGTAGAGCGGTGAGTTGGCCGATCTCGGGGGGCAGGGCGGTGAGCTGGTTGCTATCGAGCGACAGGCTCTGCAGCTGTGACAGCCGGCCGATCTCGGGGGGCAGGTCTTTGAGCTCGTTGCAATCAAGCCGTAGCACCTGCAGCTGTGACAGCTGGCCGATCTCGGGGAGCAAAACGGTGAGCCGGTTGTAGCGGAGCGTCAGTTCCTGCAGCTGTGACAGCCCACCGATCTCGGGGGGCAAGGCGGCGAGCTGGTTGCTATCGAGCGACAGGCTCTGCAGCTGTGACAGCCGACCGATCTCGGGGAGCAAGGCGGTGAGCTGGTTGCTATCGAGCCACAGGCTCTGCAGTTGCGACAGCCGGCCGATCTCGGGGGCCAGAGCGGTGAGCCGGTTGCCGGCGAGGCTGAGATGCCTAAGGGTGCCGCTGAGCTTGCCGATCTCGGGGGGCAGATCAGCGATTTCAAGTCCCGTAAGGTCGAGTCGTCTATTGGCGCCCGCTGCTGCAATTCGCTCCCGAACGATTGCCTCGGGAGCGAGCGGCCTGACGATCTCCTCGAGTACTGACTGGGTGGACCCTCGGACCTGCTGCCCGTCGTCGCGGCCCCAGACCCTGATGGTGCTGTCTGCTCCTCCGGTGATGATCTCCCGGCCGTTGGGCGCAATCGCCACAGCCCAGATCGGACCCGTGTGGCCGGTAAGGATGACCCGCTCCTCGCCCGTGGCGCGATTGCGGATGCGCGCGTTGTTGCCACCACATGTGACGACCTCCGCGCCGTCGGGCGTGACCGCCACTGCCCACACCGGATTGGCGTCGAAGAATCTGAGCCGTTCCTCTCCAGTAGCTCGATCCCAAATGCGAGTTGTGCCGTCGAAGCCGCCGGTGATCACCTCTTCGCCATCGGGCGTGACAGCCACCGAAAGCACCAGACCGTCGTGGCCCCGTAGGCTGAGACGCTGGGTTGCCGACCTACGGCCCCAGACCCGCGCCACGCCGTCGCCGCCCCCCGTGATCACCTCTTCGCCGTCTGGGGTCACCGCGACCGCCCAGACCGGGTCGCCGTGACCCGCCACCAGGCGGGCTCGCTCCGCGCCCGATGTGATGTCCCAGATACGCGCGGTGCCGTCGCCGCCCCCCGTGATCAGGTCTTCGCCGTCTGGGGTCACCGCGACTGAGCGAACCCAGCCGCTGTGGCCCGTGAGGCTGGATCGCAGTGTGCCGAGGCGCCGGTTCCAGATGCGTACTCCGTCGAGGCTACCGGTGACGATCTCCTTGCCGTCGGGTGTCACCGCGACGGTCCAGGCCCAGTTGGGGTGGCCGGTTAGGCTTGTTCGGGCCTCCCCGGACCTGAGATTCCAAATCCGTGCGCTGCTGCCGCCCCCCACCGTGATCACCTCCTCGTCGTCTGGAGTGACCGCGATCCCAAGAACGAAACCGACGTGTCCCCTGAGGCGGGCACGATTCGTACGGGTGTCCAGCCTCCAAATGCCGGCTGTTCCGTCGCTGCCACCGGCGACCACCTCGGTGCCGTCAGGGGTGACAGCCAGAGCCAGCACCCAGCCGATGTTGCCAATCAGGCTGGGTAGCTCGTCTCCCGACCCGAGGTCCCAGACGCGGATCGTGGCGTCGTCGCCGCCCGTGACCACCCGCCTGCCGTCGGGCGTGATCGCCAAGGCCAGGACCCGTCCCGTGCGACCAGAGACGATGCCCTGCTGCGCCCCAGACCCGAGGTCCCAGATGCGGATCGTGGCGTCGTCGCCGCCCGTGACCACCCGCCTGCCGTCCGGCGTGATCGCCAAGGCCAGGACCCGTCCCGCGTGACCAGAGACGATGCCCTGCTGCGCCCCAGACCCGAGGTCCCAGATGCGGATCGTGGCGTCGTCGCCGCCCGTGACCACCCGCCTGCCGTCCGGCGTGATCGCCACAGCCAGGACCCGTCCCGCGTGACCGGAGAAGATGCCCTGCTGCGCCCCAGACCCGAGGTCCCAGATGCGGACCGTGGCGTCGTCGCCGCCCGTGACCACCCGCCTGCCGTCGGGCGTGATCGCCACAGCCAGGACCCGTCCCGCGTGACCAGAGAAGATGCCCTGCTGCGCCCCAGACCCGAGGTCCCAGATGCGGGCTGTGCCGTCTCCGCTGCCCGTGGCCACTTGCATACCGTCAGGGCTGGCGGCCACGGAGAAGATCAGACCGGCGTGACCAATGAGACGACCTTGCCGCTCGCCCGAACGAGCGTCCCAGACGCCCGCCGTGCTGTCACCTGCACCAGTGACAATTCGCGTGCCGTCGGGCGTGATGGCGACGCCGAGGATCACTCCCGAGTGGCCGGCGAAGGCACCGACCGTCACGGAACGACATCGTCGTGGCTCGACACTGAACTCATGCACTCCCAGGAGATCGTCCAGCGCAGTGTAGGGCTTCCCGGGAGCGCCCTTGCGTTACTAGGTCGGGCAGTTCTCCTTGACCGGGTCAGGGCGTAGTGGACGGTCTCCACGACGCCGACGATGCGCCGCGGCGAACGAACTCATCAATGCCAACGAGCACGGCAGGCGTTCGGCTATAGATCAGCGGGCTCGCCTCCAGCGCGTCGCCGTTCGGCACCACCGCGAGCTGCGCGCCACCGGCGTTCGCGCCGCAGGCTGCCACCGACAGCGCCTGCCCGAGCCGGCATCAGTGGGCACCGCGTCCTAGAGGCGATCTCCCCGGGTGTCGCCCGTTCAGGCCCCGGTAAGGGCTGTTCGGCCGCGCTACGCGCCGTGGCACTTCTTGAACTTCTTGCCCGAGCCGCACCAGCAGGGGTCGTTGCGGCCGACCGTCTGCTCGTCGCTCAGGACGCGCTGCTGTACCGGCGGCGGGGCCTCGTACACCTCTTCGGCGTACTCCTCGCCACCGCCGGCCGCCGCGAGCGCGAGCGCGCTCGGCTCGGCCTGCGCCCCGCCGGAGTACGACACGCGGCCGGGCCGCGTCGACGTCCCGCTCGGCTCGTAGCGCTGCTCGGGAGTTTCGTCCTCCTCCTCGAGCGCCTCGACCTCGAGGTTGAAGATCATCCGCGTGAAGTCCGACCAGATCGTGGCCATGAGGTCCTCGAACAGCGTGTAGGCCTCGTTCTTGTACGCGACGATCGGCTCGATCTGGGCGAAGCCGCGCAGGTGGATGCCCTCGCGCAGGTAGTCCATGTCGTAGAGGTGCTCGCGCCAGCGCTGGTCGATGAACTGCAGCAGCACGAAGCGCTCGACGGCGCGCATGAGCTCCTCGCCGAGCTCCTCCTCGCGCTCGTTGTAGCGCGTGACCGCGTCGGCGTGCAGCTTGAGCACGAGCGCTTCGCGGTCGTTGTGCTCGGTGGCGAGGTCCTCCGCCGTGAGCTCGATCGGGAACATGTCCTCGAGCGCCAGGATCATGCCGTCGATGTCCCAGTCCTCGATGAAGTCCGACGGCGTGAACTCGGCGACCGTGCGGGAGATGACGTTGCCGATCTCCTCGCGGGCGGTCGCGCCCATGTCCTTGCCTTCGAGGATCTCGTTGCGGTAGCGGTAGACGATCCGCCGCTGCTCGTTCATGACGTCGTCGTACTCGAGCACCCGCTTGCGCTGCAGGAAGTTCTGCTCCTCGACCTTCTTCTGGGCCTTCTCGATCTGCTTGGAGAGCATGCCGGCCTCGATCGGCTCCTCGCGGCCCTCCTCGTCGACGGTCCCGAGGCGATCGAGGATCTTGTAGATCCGGTCGCCGGCGAAGAGGCGGACGAGATCGTCCTCGGCGGACAGGAAGAAGCGCGACTCGCCGGGGTCGCCCTGGCGGCCGGAGCGCCCGCGCAACTGGTTGTCGATGCGGCGGGACTCGTGGCGCTCGGTGCCGACGATGTACAGACCGCCGGCGGCGAGCACCTTCTCCTTGTCCTCCTCGACGCGCCGCTCGATCGACGGGAGCACCTCCTTGAAGTGCTCGTCGTAGTCGGGATCGCCGGGGTTCAGCCCGAGCTTGGACCGCAACTCGACCTGCGCGAGATGCTCGGGGTTGCCGCCGAGCTTGATGTCGACGCCGCGGCCGGCCATGTTCGTCGCGATCGTGACGGCGCCGGACTGGCCCGCCTCGGCGACGATCGCGCCCTCGCGCTCGGCGTACTCGGGCTTGGCGTTCAGCACGGTGTGCTTGATGCCGTGCTTGTCGAGCTCGCGCGACAGAACCTCGGACACCTCGACGGACACCGTGCCGACGAGCACCGGCTGGCCGTTTGAGTGGCGCTCGATGATCTCGCGGCTGACGGCGACCCACTTGCCTTCCTTGGTCTTGTAGACCTGGTCGTTCTGGTCCTTGCGGACCATGTTGCGGTTCGTCGGGATCTCGACGACCGACAGCTTGTAGATCTTCATGAACTCGGTCGCCTCGGTGAGGGCGGTGCCGGTCATGCCCGCGAGCTTGTCGTACAGGCGGAAGTAGTTCTGCAGGGTGATCGTCGCGAGGGTCTGGCTCTCCTCCTGGACGAACACGCCCTCCTTCGCCTCGACGGCCTGGTGCAGCCCTTCCGACCAGCGCCGGCCCTCGAGGATGCGCCCGGTGAACTCGTCGATGATCTTCACCTCGCCGTCGATGACGGCGTAGTCGACGTCGCGCTTGTAGAGCGACTCGGCCTTCAGCGCCTGCTGCAGGTGGTTGACGAGCGGGCCGTTCTCGGCGCGGTACAGGTGCGAGATGCCGAGGAACTTCTCCGCCTTGGCGACGCCCTTCTCGCTGACCGAGACCGTCTTGTGCTTCTCCTCGAACTCGTAGTCGTAGTCGGCCTCGAAGTCCTTCTTCATGCGCGGGTCCATGTTCTCGGGCTTCTTGCCCGAGACCAGCCGCTTGGCGAGCTTGGCGAAGCTCGCGTACATGTCCGCCGCCGCCTCGGGCTGGCCGGAGATGATGAGCGGGGTGCGGGCCTCGTCGATGAGGATGTTGTCGACCTCGTCGACGATCGCGTACTGATGGCCGCGCTGGACCTTCTCCTCGAGCGCCGTCGCCATGTTGTCGCGCAGGTAGTCAAAGCCGAACTCGGAGTTCGTGCCGTACGTGACATCCGCGGCGTAGGCGACCTGCTTGTCCTCGTAGGCCTGCATGTTCTGCAGGACGCCGACCTGCATGCCGAGCGCGTGGTAGATCGGCGACATCCACTCGGCGTCGCGGCGGGCGAGGTAGTCGTTGACGGTGACGAGGTGCAGGCCGGTGCCGGGCAGCGAGTTCAGGGCGACCGGGAGCGTCGCGGTGAGGGTCTTGCCCTCACCTGTGCGCATCTCGGCGATCGCGCCGGAGTGCAGGACCATGCCGCCGATGAGCTGGACGTCGAAGTGACGCATCCCCATCGTGCGCTTGCCCGTCTCGCGCACGACGGCGAAGGTCTCGGGCAGCAGATCGTCGAGCTTCGCGCCGTTGCGCGCCTGCTCGCGGAGGGAGTCCATGCGCTCGCGCAGCTCATCGTCGCTCTCGAGCTCGAGCTCGGGTTCGAAGTTGTTGATGCGAGCGACGCGCTTCTCGAACTGCTTGAACTGCTTGGCTTCGCCCAAGCGCAAAGCACGGTCCAGGATCGCCATAGCGCTGAGGGTACCAACGCGGCGACCGGCGGCCGCCGCGTTGGCAGTCGGGGCTTGGCGACCGGCTTAGACTGCCGGCTGAGCGGGAGCGCTGCGGGCCTCGCGGCGGCGGCGCTTCTTCTCTGCGTGACGCTTGACCTGCCGCGCGAGCTCGACCGAGCACAGCTTGACCGCGTGGTGCTGCTCGCGCGAGGCGCCCTCCGCGTGCAGCGTCGCGCCCTTCAGATAGAGCGTCACGGCTGCGACCTGCGACTCGGCGATGGCGGGGTTGCGCTCCTCGCGCAACTCGACCTCCATGCGGGCCAGATCGGACACCTGGGCAGCGACCTTGCGGAACTTGCGCTCCACGAGCTCGCGCAGCTCGTCGTTGACTGGGACATTGCGGCCCTTGACCTCGATCTGCATGTCGGGGTCCTCTCTGTCGAACGGACGTGCGAGCACTCGATGGTACGCCCGATGGTGGTCGTTCTCAACAGGCCCATGCGGCCAGCGGGAAGGCGCCATCCGTTTCGCCGGCGCGTGGACGCCGTAGGAGCTACAGCGTGCGCGCCCACGTCAGCGCGGCGACGCGCTCGGCGCCGGCGCCCTTGAGCGCCCGCGCGCAGGCGCTCAGCGTGGCGCCCGTCGTATGCACGTCGTCGACGAGGATCGCGTGGCGCGGCGCCGGTCCGCGGGCTTCGAAGCCCAGCCGCCCCGCGGCCCGCCGGGTCTCGCGATCGGCACCGAGCTGGCGCGACGCCGCGGCGTCGCGGCGCAGCGCCTTGGCGAGCGGCAGGCCTGTGCGTCGCGCGAGCGCGCGCGCGACAAGCTCGGCGGGATCGAAGCCGCGCGTCCGGCGGCGCACCGGGTGGGCGGGCACGGCGACGAGCGCGAGGTCGACGACGGCAGCGCGCCGAGGCGCTTGGAGATCTCCCGGCTCGCAGCACGGGCGCGCCCCGCGAACCTCTCCCCCCGCAGCGCACAGCAGCCAGCCGGGCGCGTTCGCGGCGATCTGCGCGGCCATGATGTCGGCGAGCGGGCGCGCCGCCGAGAACTTCAGCGCGTGCATGACGTCGCGCGCCGCGTCCTCGTAGGCCACCGCGCTCCACGCGACGTCGAATGACGCGTCGCGCGCCGGGCAGCGAGCGACGTGCGGCAGCGGCAGGGCGCAGTGCTCGCAGCAGGATCGTGTTGTGAGCCATGGCAGTGCGCGCCGGCAGGCGCCGCAGAGGACGTCCTCTGCGAGGCGGCCGGGCGCACGGCACGCGGCACAGCGGGGCGGCACGAGAAGCGCGACGAGCTGATCGAGCATCGCGTTCGATCCTCGCGCGCAGAGCGTTGCGGGTGGCGCGCGGACTGCAACGATCCTGCGCGATCTCTGCACCGAATCGGCCGCGGCGCGCCGGTCTTGTCGAATAGTTCGCCAATACGGCGGCATAGACGCCAAGACCGCGGTCCCCGGCGGGGTTGGCACAATCGCCTACATCGTCCTCGCCACCTCCCCCGACGCCTCATGGTCGTTCGTGCCGGGCGCGATCCTCGTCGTGGCCGTGCTCACGGTGCTCTACGTCCGCCGCTGGCGCGAGGTGGATGCGTCGCTGTGGCGGCTGATCAGCTTCCTCGCCGGCATGGCACTCGTCCTCGTCGCGCTCGTGTCGCCCGTCGACCGGCTCGCCGAGCAGCTGTTCTTCATGCACATGACGCAGCACCTGCTGCTGCTCGACCTCGCCCCGATCCTCGTCCTACTCGGCCTGACGAAGGTCATCCTGCGTCCCGCGACGCGCCGCCTGATGCGCCTCGAGCAGGCCGCCGGACCGCTCGCGCATCCGGTCTTCGCGATCGGCGTGTACGTCGTGGTCATGTGGATCTGGCATGTGCCGGCGCTGTACGACGCGGCGCTCGAGCACTCGACCGTCCACGTCCTCGAGCACATCACGTTCGGCTTGGCCGGCGGCCTGTACTGGTGGCACCTGCTGTCGCCGATCCGCTCGCGCAAGCGCCTCGGCGGGATGGGACCCGTGGCCTACATGGTCGCGACGAAGGGGCTCGTCGGGCTGCTCGGCGTGGGCCTCGCGTTCGCGCCCGACGCGATCTACGACTTCTACGAGCGCCAGCCGGGCTACTGGAGCCTCTCCCCCGGCACCGACCAGGCGATCGGCGGGCTCATCATGGCGACCGAGCAGTCGATCGTCATGGGCATCGCGCTCGCCTACCTCTTCATCCGCGCCCTCGCCGAAGCCGACCGCCAGAACGAGCGCGAGGAGCGCTACGCCGACGGCTCAGATGCCGTAGAGGAAGTCGAGGCCTAGGTTGTTCAGGAGCTGCTGTGCCTCGATGTTGAGCTTCGTGAGCTCGCCGGTGACGATGAGCACGCCCATGACCACGAGGATCGCGCCGCCCGCCGCGACGATCACGGCGTAGTGGCGCTTGACGAACGCGAAGGCGCGGGTCATCGAGCTGAACGCGATCGCCGTGCCGAGGAACGGGATCGCCAGCCCGGCGGAGTACCACGCGAGCAGGTACGCGCCGTGGGCGGTGGAGTCCGACAGCGCCGCGGCGCTGAGGATGGCGCCGAGCGTCGGGCCGACGCACGGCGTCCACGCGATCGCGAACGCCGCCCCGGCGACGATCGGACCGCCGCGCCCCGCGCGCTGCATGAGCGCGTCGACGTGCCATTCGCGATTCAGGCGGGTGACGAACGGCGTCGCGACGAAGAACAGGCCGAGCACGATGATCGTCCAGCCAGCGACGAGCTCGAGCGTCTGGCGATGGTCGTTGAGTCCCGAGCCGAGCACCGTCGCCGTCAGCCCGAGCACGATGAAGATCGACGAGAAGCTCGCGCAGAACAGCAGGCTGGGGAGCAGCACACGCCGCAGCGGCGCGCTGTCGAGGTCCTTCGGCATGACGCCGGTCACCGCGGACAGGTAGCCCGGCACGAGCGGCAGCACGCACGGGCTGAGGAACGACACGAAGCCCGCCGCGAGCGCCGCGAGGATGCCGACGCCGGATGCCGGATCGGTCACTGCGCGTAGCGGCGGATGTCCGCCTCGAGCCCCGCGGCGTCGGGGTAGCCGCCGAGCTTCGTGTAGCGAACCTTGCCGTCGCGGCCGATGAAGAACGTCGTCGGCGCGATCCGCCCGCCGCCGAGTGAGCGAGCGGCGTCGCCCTTGGGGTCGTAGATGCTCGCGAAGCCGGGCGGGCTCTCGCTCAAGAACGCGTTGGCGGCATCGCGGTCGTCGGTGAAGTCGATGCCGAGGAATGCGACCTGCGTGCCGTGCGCGACGACGGCGTCGGCGAAGAACGGGAACTCGTGGCGGCACGGCCCGCACCACGACGCCCACTGGTTGACGACGACCGGGTAGCCGGCGAGCTTCGCGAGCCGCGCCTTCAGGGCAGCGGTGCCCTCGCCGGCCAGTGTGTCGGCGTCCGCCGCGTTGGCCTTCAGCGCCGCGGGTGCTGTCGCGAGCCGCTTCGTCGCGGCCTGCTCGGCCGGCGCACTCGTCGTCGCGGTCGCGCCGCCGGTGCCCGCCGAGTCGCCGCCGCCACACGCCGCGAGGACCGTGGCGGCGAGGATGGGCGCAAGGATGGCGAGCGGGCGAAGGAGGCGATGATCCACGCAGAGGAGGATGCCGGATCGCCCTGCCCGGCGGTTCACCCCTCGAGCACGGTCCCGTCCTCGACGCGCCGCTGGCCGTTGCCCTCGTGCTCGATCGTGACGTCGCCGCGCACGCAGACGCCCGCGCCGAAGGCCACGTCGCCGCGCACCGTGAGCGACGCACAGGCGACGAGCGACGGCGCGCCCGCGGCGAAGCGGGCGTCGAAGTCGCGGACGAGCTTGAAGTGCTTCGGGTCGAGGTCGACGAGCGGCGCGCCGGACCGCTTCGCCGCGACGACGATCCGGCCGTCGTCGTGCAGCTCGTAGGCGTCCGAGCGCAGCGCGAGCAGGTCGTTGCACGTCTTCACGGGCGCGAAGCGCTCGCGGCCGACGCGGATCGCCTGCGCGCCGTCGAAGACGTCGATCGCCGCGCCCATCGCCGTCTCGAGCTGCAGGACGGCCGGCGAGTCGCCGTCGGCGGGGTCGACCGTCTTGCGGTTGACGATCATCGGCAAGCCCAGCACCCCGTCGCGCTCGCGCAGCACCTTGGCGAGCGCGCGCAGGTCGACCCAGAGCGTGTTCGTGTTGAAGTAGCGGTGACGGTCGATGTCCTGGAAGGCGTCGAGGTCCGCGTCCGGGGTCTGGGCGACCTCGCGCAGCACGAGCCCGCCGCCGCCCGCACGGCGCGCGAGGTGGCCGCCCTTGCGGTCCGCCGGCGTCCGATCGGCGACCTCCATCGCGAACGGGATCCGCTCGCGCGCGAACCACGCGAGGATCCGCTCGTCCATGACCGCGCCGAGGTTGTCGACGTTCGCGACGAACGCGTGCTCGTAGCCGGCACCCAGCAGCGCGTCGAGGAGGCCTGAGCTCAGCAGCGACGGGTAGAGGTCGCCGTGCCCCGGCGGCGCCCATTCGAGCGCGGGGTCCGCCGGCCAGTCGACCGGCGCGAGGTCGTCCGCGCGCAGCTTCGGCACCTTGCTCTGGACGAAGTCCGCGGGGACGCCGTCGACCGCGAGCTCCCGATACGCGGCGAGCGCGTCCAGCGAGGGCTCGCGCGTCGCGAAGCTGTTCATGAGCACGAGCGGCAGCCGCGCGCCCGTGCGCTCGCGCAGGTGGAGGATCTGGCGCACGACGACGTCGAGGAACGTCAGCGAGTCCTTGACCTCGAGCAGCGACTTCGGCCCGGTCATCCCCATGCTCGTCCCGAGGCCGCCGTTGAGCTTGATGACGACCGTGCGCGCCAGCGCCTCGCGCGCGCCGTCCTCGTCTTCGGGGAGCTCGTCGGCGTCCGGCAGCTCGTCGACCGGCTCGATCTCCGACTCCGCGAGCTCCCCCGCCTCCCCGCGTCGCAACCGCTCGAAGTAGTGCGCGAACGTCGCAACGCCGGCGTCGGAGACATGGTCGGCGCGCATCTTCCGCAGGCTTGCCTCGAGCTGGTCGTCGGTCATCGCGCGGACCCTACCCGCGCAGATCCTCCGTCGCGCAAGGCAGATCGGTAGCGGCCCAGCTGTCAAGACAGGCGCTCAACGCGGCTCGGCGTCTCGATCGGCGAGGAGGCGCTCGGCCATCCCGCTCTTCGAGAAGCGTCCCGCGAGGCCTGCTGGCGCGCGGCTGCTGACGAGTACGACGACGTCGCCGCGCAGCTCGAACTCGACCTCCGAGCCCGGGTGCAGCCCCGCTCGATCACGCAGCTCCTTGGGGATCACGACCTGTCCCTTGGCACCTATGCGCGAAGTCATACCTGGCGAGAATAACCCGGCGCGAGCGACGCGCTGCGCCGGGCGCGGTCGGCGCTACAGCTGCGCGAAGATGGTCGGCCCGGCGAAGCTGATGCTCGTGATCGGCGCGAGCGCGCAGTTGCCGGCCAAGCCCGTCGGAACAGGTAGCACGGTGACAGTCGACCCCTGCAGGGCTCCGCTCGTCACCGTCGCGTCCACGAGCGGGACCGCCCCGGAGATGCTCAGATTCCAGCCGATCGTCGACGTGTCGCCGTTGTTCCAGGTCATGTGGACCGTCCCGCTGGCACTGCCGGTCAGGCCCGACAGACCGATCGACAGACAGCCAAACGAGCCGCTGCCGGAGAAGACGCCGGTCCCGCCTGTGTACGGCACTCCGGTCAGCACCGAAGAGCACGGCGTCAAGGACGATGCGACGGTACCGAGCGCATCGGTGCCCGTGATCTGGACCGACTGCGACCCCAGCGTCACTCCGGGCGTGAAGTACAGCGTCGCGGCGCTCGGACAGATGAGGTCGACCGGCGCGGCAGAGGCCGTCTGCCCGGCGCCGACGGCCGCGAACGCGACCAACGTGGCCGCCAGTACCCGAAACGTGAGCCTCGACATCATCCTGCCTTCATCGGCTCGCCCGCATGATCCCCGGCGGACGACCGCGGGGACCCGACGCTACCGCACGCTCGCGGGCAGCGTCAGAATTTCATATCCGCCAACTCAGCTGCGCCAGCTCGTGAGGTAGTCGCGCTGGGCGGGCGTCAGCTCGTCGATCTCGATACCCAGCGACGCGAGCTTCAGGCGAGCCACCTCGCGGTCGATCTCGCCGGGGACGGGCAACACGCGCGCCTGCAGCGACGCGCCGTGCAGCGCGAGGTGCTCGACGCACAGCGCCTGGTTGGCGAACGACATGTCCATGGCCGCCGCCGGGTGGCCCTCCGCCGCGGCGAGGTTGACGACGCGGCCCTGGGCGATGAGGTTCAAGCGCCGCTGCGGCCCCAGCTCGAACTGCTCGACGAGCGGCAGGACCTGGCTGCGCGCGACGGCGATGGCCGCGAGCTGATCGACGGCGATCTCGACGTCGAAGTGCCCGGCGTTGGCAAGCATCGCGCCATCCTTCATGCGTTCGAAGTGCTCGCTTGCCAGCACATCGCGCCCGCCGGTGACGGTGATGAAGACGTCGCCGCGCGCGGCCGCGTCCAGCGCCGGCATGACCTCGCAGCCGTCCATCCGCGCCTCGAGTGCGCGCATCGGGTCGACCTCGCAGACGATGACCGACGCGCCCGCGCCGCGTGCGCGCAGCGCAACGCCCTTGCCGGTCCAGCCGTAGCCGAGCACGACGACCGTCCGGCCCGCGAGCAGGAGGTTCGTCGCGCGCAAGATGCCGTCGAGCGTCGACTGGCCGGTGCCGTAGCGGTCGTTGAACGTGCGCTCGGTCAGCGCCTCGTTGACGGCCAGCACGGGACAGCGCAGCCGGCCTTCGTCCTGCAGCGCCCGCAGCCGGACGAGCCCGGTCGTCGTCTCCTCTGTGCCGCCGATGAGGTCCGCGCTCCAGCGCTCGTCGCCGGCGTGCAGGACGCTCAGCAGGTCGGCGCCGTCGTCGAGCGTGACCTGCGGCGCCCGCGCCGCCGCGGCGATGACGTGGGCGCCGTAGGCGTCGGCGCTCTCGCCGCGGATCGCGTGGACCGCGACGCCGTGGCGTACGAGCGCGGCCGCGACGTCGTCCTGCGTCGTCAGGGGATTGGACGCGCACAGCTCCACCCGCGCCCCACCCGCCATGAGCGTGAGGACGAGGTTTGCCGTCTCCGACGTGACATGCAGGCACGACGCGACCCGCAGTCCGTCCAGCGGGCGCTCGGCTTCGAAGCGCGCGCGCACCGAGCGCAGCACAGCCATCTGCCCGTCCGCCCACGCGATGCGGACCTGCCCGGCCTCGGCCAGCGACAGGTCCGCAACGTCATGGTCGGCCACGGTCTTCGTGGCCCCTTGCTTGTTAGTAGCGGTACGTGTCGGGCTTGTACGGACCGTCGACGGGCTTGCCGATGTACTCGGCCTGCTCGGGCGTGAGCGTCGTGAGCTTCGCCCCGAGCGCCCCGAGGTGCAGGCGCGCGACCTTCTCGTCGAGCTCCTTGGAGAGCACGTAGACCTGCTTCTCGTACGCCGCGTTGTTCGTGAACAGCTCGATCTGCGCGAGCGTCTGGTTCGTGAACGAGTTCGACATCACGAACGACGGGTGGCCGGTCGCGTTGCCGAGGTTCAGCAGCCGGCCCTCGGACAGGATGATCACCGCGTGACCGTCGGGGAAGACCCACTTGTCGACCTGCGGCTTGATGTTGATCCGCTCGATGCCCTCCGTCTTCTCGAGGCCGGCCATGTCGATCTCGTTGTCGAAGTGGCCGATGTTGCCGACGATCGCCTGGTGCTTCATCCGCGCCATGTCCGCGGCGGTGATGATGTCCTTGTTGCCGGTCGTCGTGATGAAGAGGTCGGCGGTCTCGACGACGTCGTCGAGCGTCTTGACGTCGTAGCCCTGCATGCAGGCCTGGAGCGCGCAGATCGGATCGATCTCGGTGACGACGACGCGACAGCCCTGCGCCGCCAGCGACGCGGCCGAGCCCTTGCCGACGTCCCCGTAGCCGCACACGACGCCGACCTTGCCGGCGAGCATGACGTCCGTCCCGCGGAAGATGCCGTCGACGAGCGAGTGGCGGCAGCCGTAGAGGTTGTCGAACTTCGACTTCGTCACCGAGTCGTTGACGTTGATCGCCGGGAACAGCAGGTCGCCGGTCTGGGCCATCTGGTAGAGGCGGCCGACGCCCGTCGTCGTCTCCTCGGAGACGCCGATGATGCCGTCGGCGATCGTCGTCCAGCGCTGCGCGTCCTCGGCGAGCGACGCGTTCAGCAGCGTGAGGAAGTGGACGAACTCCTCGGACTCACCCGTCGAGGGGTCCGGCGCGGCGCCGGCCTGCTCGTACTCGCGGCCCTTGTGGACCAGCATGGTCGCGTCGCCGCCGTCGTCCAGGATGAGGTTCGGGCCGCCGTCGGGCCATACCAGCGACTGCTGCGTGCACCACCAGTACTCCGCGAGCGTCTCGCCCTTCCAGGCGAAGACCGGAACGCCCTTCGGATCGTCCGGCGTGCCGTCCTTGCCGACGACCGTGGCGGCGGCGGCGTGGTCCTGCGTCGAGAAGATGTTGCACGAGCACCAGCGGACCTCGGCACCGAGCGCGGTGAGCGTCTCGATGAGGACGGCCGTCTGGATCGTCATGTGCAGCGAGCCCGTGATGCGCGCGCCCTTCAGCGGCTGTGAGTCCGCGTACTCCGCGCGGGTCTGCATGAGGCCGGGCATCTCGTGCTCGGCCATGTCCATCTCCTTGCGGCCGTAGTCGGCAAGCGAGATGTCGGCGACCTTGTAGTCGAGCTTCGTGGCGGTCTCGGGGGTCATGTGTGGTTGATCTCCTCTGTGAGGTCAGGCGGTGGCCGAATGCGCTCCGGCCAGGGCCAAGAGCTTGGAGTGCTTGTCTTGCTCCCAGCGCAGCCATTCGGCCGCGGGGACGTGCGTTGGACGGCGTGGCTGCGCTTCGAACCAAGCGTCGAGCGTCGTCGCGAGCTCGTCGTCGCGGCGCAGCCGTTGCGCGAAGCCCACGTCGCCCAAGCCGATGTCAAAGCGCGTGACGAGCTCGCGGAGCGTCCGCAGGCGCTGCAGCTCGGCCGGTCCGTACAGGCGGTAGCCGGCCCCCGAGCGCTGGGGCTCGATGAGCCCGGCGCGCTCGATATAGCGCAGCATCCGCGGCGACCAGTCCGTCGTCTCCGCAGCTTCCTGGATCGTCAGAGCGTCCATCCGGTGCAACCTTACCACGGACGTGTCAAGGTTTGGCCGGGGATGCCGCCCGTCGCCGTGCAGGCAATCTTGCAAGCCACGGCGAATGTGGCGCTGTGCAGTACAAACGCGCTACCTCGATGTGCCCGCAAGCGCCTACGGCGGAGGCGACCGCCCAGCCATCGCTCGGCCGGGTCCTGCGCTGCGAACGGATCGCGGCCGGCCCGCGGGCCGTGCTCATCCGCGTCACGCTCGCCGTGGAGGGGACGGAGCCGGTGGACGTCACGGCCGCCCAGCTCGTCGTCGTCGACCGCGGGAAGACCGCGCGCTGCGCCGCGCTGCCGTCGCCGGCCCGCGCCGGATCGCCGCAGGTGACGATCGGCTTCGCCGTGACGCGGACCGCGACACCGCTGGGGCTCGTGCTCGGCGAGCGCTCGATCGCACTGGCCGAGACCGCCGCCCGGCATGAGATCGAGCGTGAGCTCGAGGACACGAGAGCGCGCCTGAAGGAGTCGCGCAGCGCCTACGCGAGCATCGCGTCGGCGCGCCGCGAGGCCATGCGCGCCGCCGCGCGCGCCGAGGTGGCCGCACACGACGCGACCGCACGCGCCGACGAGCTCGCTCGCCGGCTGGAGCCCGCAGTCCGCCGCCGGTGGCCCGCCCGGCTGGGCCGGGCGGCGCCCGACCCCGTCGGCCCGGGCCGGGCGGCGCCCGACGGGGAGACCTTCAGGCGGGGTGCGCGTGTCGCCCTTGTCGCCGGCGCAGCGCTCGTTCCCGTGGCGCTGATCGTCGCGATCCTGGGTTGGCCCGCCGGCGACGGGACCGGCGACCACGGCGTCGGTGGCGTGCCTGCGGCAAACGCAAGCTCTGACCGCCCGCTCGCGCCAGCCAAGATCGCCGTCGACCCGCTCGCCCTGCGCCTGCAGATCCCGGCCCGCTACCTCACGCTCTACCGGCGGGCCGCCACGCGCTACGGCCTGGACTGGACGCGCCTCGCCGCGATCGGCGCGATCGAGTCGCACCACGGGCAGGCGCAGATCGCGGGAGTCCTCACGGGCTCAAACCCCGACGGCGCGAGCGGACCCGCGCAGTTCCTCGCGGGCACATGGGAGCGGTTCGGCCTCGACGGCGACGGCGACGGCGACCGCGACCCCCACGACCCCTCCGATGCGATCCCCGCGATGGCGAGCTACCTGCGCGCCTCGGGCGCCCCCCGCGACTGGCGCGCCGCGCTGCGCTCCTACAACCACTCCGACGCCTACGTCGACGCCGTCGAGAAGCTCGCGGCAAGCCTGCGCAGCCGCGCGACCTAGCGCCTCACTGCTCGTCTGGTCGCTGCGCTGCCGTCAGCGCGATGACATCGCCGCGATCGATCGGTCGCCCGGAGGCCCGCTTCATCGCGATCAGATCGTCCCGGCCCGCGATCGACACCGTGACGCCCACCACCTCGATGACCATTGCCCTCTTCGCCAGGTCGGCATACGGTGGCGCCCCCGGCGGGCTGAGGTGGACGTCGACTCCGCCGGCGTCGGTATCAAGTTGCAGCACCGGGACCTCGGCGAGCCCGGCCACGATGGCCGGCGCGTCCATCTGCGCTCCCTGCCCAGCCGCGCGGGCACCGAGCAAGTCGAGTGCACATGCGAGTCGCTCGAGGTTCTCAGGACTCGGCTCGGGCACGATGTCGACATCCTGTGTCGTGCGCGTGTGTCCGTGGGCCTGCACCGCCAGCCCACCGATGACCGAGTAGACGACCCCGCCCTCGTAGAGCCCGGCGAGGATGCGGGACGCGTCCAGCGGGATCTCGCGCCGCGTCATGAGGCGTCGCGGGCGCGACGCCCCGCGGCCGCAACCTCGCCCGCGAGCCGGTTCCAGCTCATCGCGAGCTCGAGCCGCTCGGCCGGCGACCGCGCGAGAAGATCTGCGAGATGGGCCGGGTCGTGGTCGCCGACGAGGGGGGTAGCTTCGATGTCGAGCGTCTCTCCGAGCACGAACAGGATGCGCTGCACCGTGACGAACGTCGGCGACAGCTCGCCACGCTCCAACCTGCTGAGGGACGTCTGGGTTGTTCCTACACGCAGGGCGAGTTGGGCCTGCGTAAGCCCGTGAGCCAATCGCCGGTCGCGGATGATCTGGCCTGGGTCCGCCACGCTCGCAACATAGCCGATCGGATGTGTCGTTCGGGTCGGGCCGCGGCGGGCCAGCGCCTCGCGGCAGACGCCCGTGCTTCAGGCCCCTGAGGCCAGACTGCCCTTGAGCGTCTCGATGACGTCGACCGGCGTCGGGTCGACGCCGCGCAGGACGGCGACGTAGAGCGACACGAGGTCGCCCAGCAGGACGAGCGAGAAGACGCGCTCCACGGCGTTGCCCCCGCGCGAGGCGATGACGTACGTACCCGTCGCTTGCTCGGCGACGAGCTCGCGGGTCAGCGCGATCCGCTGCTGAACGCGCGGGTGCGTGTCGGCGTCGTCGAGGAAGATCGCCGCGAAGCGCCCGAGCGCGGCCGCGCTCTGCCAGCCGACGATCTCGTTGTGGTCGAGCTCGGGCAGCTCGTGATGGAACGCCGGGATCTTCGCGTTCTCGTTGAACTGGCACTTCCAGCGATAGGCGATCGGCTGCGTCAGCCCCGCCCCCGCGATGACGGGCACGCTGTCGGCCAGCGCGCGGGCGAGCGTCTTGGATTCCGAGTCCTCGGGGCCGTCGGCGCCCCATTCGACGACGAGCTGCTCGAGGTGGTCGGCGGCGACGTCGAGCTCTGAGCCCATCCGCGGCCCCGCGCCGCAGAGGCCCGCGACCTCCAAGGCCGCGACGGTCATGTACGCGACCGCGGCACGCGGCTGAAAGCCGCCCGCGACCGGGATGACCGGCACGCCGTCGGCGCGCGCGAGCTCGGCGAGCCTCCCGCCGCTCGTCACGACGACGCGACGCGCGCCGAGCGCACCCGCGGCCTCGTAGCACGCGAGCGTCTCCTCGGTGTTGCCCGAGTACGACGCGCACAGGACGGTCGTGTCAGGCGTCGTCCACGCCGGCAGCCCGTACTCGCGGGCCGAGAGGATCGGGCGCGAGGCATGGTCGCCGAGCATCGCGCGAGCCAGCAGGCCGCCGACGCCCGAGCCGCCCATGCCGGCGACGATGAGCCCGCCCGGCGAGTCCCAGGGCGAGAGCTGCGCGGACTCGACCTTCCACTTCGCGTCGCGCAGGTGCTCGGGCAGGCCGACGATGTCGGCGAGCAGGTCGGAGCTGTCGACCGCCGCGATCGCCTCGGGATCCAGGCGCTGTTGCGTCATCTCAGAAGGCGAGGCCGCCATCGGGTACCTCCATGCCGGGGAACACGCGAGCGCCACATGAGACCACGTTGTCGGCGCCGATCTTGACATTCTCGCCGATCATCGCGCCGTCCACGATCTGGGTGCGGTCGCCGATGACCGCACCCGGGCAGACGATGCAGTCGCGCAGCACGCAGTTCTCGCCGACGCGCGCGCCGCGCAGCACGACGCTGCGCTCGACGATCGAGCCGGCGCCGACGCTCACGCCCTCCGCGATCACGGCGAGGCTGCCGACGTGCGCGCCTTCGGCGATGCGGGCGTCGCGCTGCACGACGGCGGGCGGCACGACGCGCCCGTCGACCGTGGCGGACGCGTCGATGTCGACGAACGTCTCGCCGAGGCGGGCGCCGACGTCGGTGCGGACGTTGCCCTCGAGGATGTCGAACGTCACCTGCAGGTAGCGGGCCGGCGTGCCGATGTCGATCCAGTACGCGCCGCCGTCGGCGAAGCCGTAGAGGCCGTTGTCGACGAGCGCCGGCCAGACCTCGCGCTCGATCGAGACCTTCACGCCGGGCGCGATGAGGTCGAGCACCGAGCGCTCGAGGACGTAGGCGCCGGCTGAGATGAGGTTCGTCGTGACCGGCTCGTCGGGCGAGGGCTTCTCGAGGAACTCCTCGACTGAGCGGTCCTCGCGCAGGCTGACGAGGCCGTAGCTCGACGGGTCGGAGACGGGGACGAGCGCGAGCGTGCCGACGGCGCCGGTCGCCTCGTGCTGGGCGATCTGCGCGCTGAGGTCGAGGTCGGTGAGGACGTCGCCGTTGAGCATGAGGAAGCGCTCGTCGAGGAGATCCTCGGCGTACTTCAGCGCCCCCGCGGTGCCGCGCGGCTCGGGCTCCTGCACGAAGCGCAGGCGGATGCCGAGCTGCGATCCGTCGCCGAGCACCTCGCGCACGCCGGTCGCGAGGAAGCCGCACGACATGATCACGTCGTCGACCCCGTGGCCTCGCAGCCACTCGAGCATGTAGACGATGAGCGGACGGTCGACGAGCGGCACGACGGTCTTGGGGACGGTCGAGGTCAGGGGTCGAAGACGCGTCCCCTCGCCTCCCACGAGGATCACCGCCTGCACTGCTCTGCCTCCCGGTACATCACGGGGAGGGTGTCAGCGTTCCGCGGCCGATGCCCTCGTAGGTCAGCCCGGCCGCGCGAATCGCGCCGGCGTCCAGCGCGTTGCGCCCGTCGAGCACGAGCGTGCCGGCCATCCGCTCGGCGACATCGGCCCAGTCCAGCCCGATGAACTCGTCCCACTCGGTGACGAGCACGACGGCGTCTGCTCCGTCGACCGCGTCGAGCGCGTCCGCTGCGAAGTGCACCGCCGGGATGAGCTTGCGCGCCTCGTCCTCGGCGATCGGGTCGTACGCCCGCACGAGCGCGCCGTCAGCCTGTAGCCGCGCGCTCAGCACGAGCGACGACGCCTCGCGCATGTCGTCGGTGTTCGGCTTGAACGCGAGGCCGAGCAGCGTGATCGTCTTGCCGACAAGCGAACCGAGGTGCTTCTGCAGCTTGCCGATGACGCGCCGCTTCTGCAGCTCGTTGACCTCGATGACCGCGTTGAGCAGCTGGAAGTGGTAGCCGGAATTGCCGGCAAGTTGTTTCAGTGCATTCACGTCTTTTGGAAAACAGCTTCCCCCGAATCCAATACCTGCCTGCAGGAACTTGTGGCCGATGCGGTCGTCCAGGCCCATGCCGCGCGCGACCTCGATGACGTCCGCGCCCGTCTCCTCGCAGACGTTCGCGATCTCGTTGATGAACGAGATCTTCGTCGCGAGGAAGGCGTTGGAGGCGAGCTTGACCATCTCCGCCGAGGCGATGTCGGTGCGCACGAGCGGCGCGTCGAGCGGCGCGTAGAGCTCGACGACGGCGTCGCCGGCCCAGTCGTTCTCGTCGCCGATGACGACGCGGTCGGGGTTCAGGAAGTCCTTGACCGCCGAGCCCTCCTTGAGGAACTCCGGGCACGAGACGTAGGCGAGGCCTTCCTTGCCGCCCTCGGCGAGCACCCGCTTGATCGACGCGCCCGTGCCGGCGGGCACGGTCGACTTCATGACGAGCGCATGGCGGTCGGAGGCCGGGATCGCCCCGACGACCGCGCGGACGGCGCTCAGGTCGGCGTCGCCAGAGTACGTCGGCGGGGTGCCGACGGCGACGAACAGCAACCGCGCGTGCTCCAGCGCGTCCGCGATCTGCGTCGAGAAGTGCAGCCGCTCGCGGTTGGCGGCGACCATCTCGGCGAGCCCCGGCTCGTAGATCGGGATCTCGCCGGCCTTCAGCCGCGCGATCTTGTCGGCATCGATGTCGATGCAGAAGACATCCGAGCCAAGGTGCGCGAAGCCAGCGGCCGTGACGAGACCGACGTAGCCCGTGCCGATGACGCCGATGGGTTCGCGGCCGTCGCTCATGCGGCGGCCACCCTACTAGCGCATCCGCTCGAGCGAGCGGGCGACGTCCATCATCTGGCGGTTGGTGAGCTTCTGCTGCAGCGAGTTCGAGACCCAGTACACGGCCTTCGGCGTCTCCCAGGCGATGAGCCGGATCTTCTTGCCGTCGAAGTAGCGCCGGTACGTGCGCTTGCGCATCCGCACCTCGTCGGTCGGGTTGTCGAGGATCGGCGGCGCCTTCCACGTCGTGCCCTGGACGCCGTAGTACTGGCCGACCTCGCCGGCGTACAGGACGATCCGGTAGGCCCGGTAGCGGTTCTTGTTGCGGTCGTAGATCTCGTACGAGCGCGGGCTGCCGTTCTTCGCGTAGCCGGCGGTGCCGCGGGCGACGCGCACCTTCGGGTAGTAGACCGGCAGCCCGAGCCCGGCGAGGCGCAGGTTCATCGCGAGGACGTGGTTCTCGCCGCCGGTCCTGTCGGTGACGAGGCCGGGGGCGAGCTTGCTGGCGGCCTTGATGCGTCTCGGCTTCGTCGGCTTCCCGGTGCCGGCCGGCTCGCGGCCCTCGACGCTCACGAACTTGTCGACGGTCTCCCTGAGCTTTCGCTCGGAGATCTCCACATAGCCGCCGGGGGCATCGAGCGCGGGGAAGCGGATCTCGGTGAGCGGCCGCTTCGAGGACTCGTAGGTGAGCTTGATGAGGCGGAAGATCGCGGCGTCGTTGGAGTCGGCGATGTCGGTCTGCGTGTACTGCCCGAAGATCTTCAGGAGCCCCTTGCGGTCGCCGAAGAGCTTGCCGAGGCCGATCTGCTCCTTCGCCTGGCGCAAGAACTCCTGCTGGCGCGCCGCGCGCACGAAGTCCGAGTCCTCGTGGCGGTAGCGCACGTAGTCCAGCGAATCCTGGCCGCAGAGCTTCTGGTAGCCGGGTTTGAGGTCGATCGTCGCGTAGTTCTCGCCGCGCGAGTTGTCGTTGAAGTAGCGCCGGTCGATGTCGGCGAACACGCAGCCCAACCGGTTGACCGCGCGCGCGAAGCCGCCGAAGTTCACGTTGATGACGTGGTGGATCGGGATGCCCAGCAGCGTCCGCACGGTCTTCACGGCGAGCTTCGGCCCACCCGCGTGGTAGGCGCCGTTGATCTTGTCGGTGCCGTGGCCGGGGATGGACACCTTGAGGTCGCGCGGCAGCGACATGACCGCGGTCGCGTTCTTGTCCGGGTCCAGGCGCACGACGATGATCGTGTCCGAGCGCGGCGGGTTGCCCTTGCCGTCGCCGTAGCGTCGATCGGAGCCCAGCAGGAGGATCGTCTGCGGGGCGCCCGCCGGGACCTCGTCGAGCACGTTCTTGACACCGGGGATCGGCGTCGCCTCACGCGCGAAGACCGTGACGTCCTGATGGACTTCGAGCAAGAGGGCGCTCGCGACGGCCGTGGCCGTGAAGAAGATGACGAGCATGGCGCCCAGGCCGAAGCGCTTTGCCATCTGCAAGCCGACCCGTGCGGGCTCCTCGGACTCCTCGATGACGCTCACGCCAGCCCGCCCTCGACGGCGCGCAGCGGCGGCTTCTCGACCTCGCCGGCGAGCCATCCCGGCAGCCCGACGACGAAGTCGCCAAGCGCACGGCGGTACTTCTCCAGGGATTGGATCGACACCCATTCCTCGGGACCGTGGTGGCCGCCGCCGATGGGCCCGAACTCGACGGCGGGCACGCCGGCCTCAAGGAAGGAGACCGCGTCCGAGGCGCCGTCACGGCCCACCGACAGCGCTTCGCCGTCCAGCGACTTCGAGACCGCCTCGCGGAGCGCGCGCACGTACGGGTTGGCGCGCGAGACGTGCGCCGGGGCGCGCTGGAACGTCTTCACGATCTGCACGTCGGGCAGGGCGCGGATGTCGGCGAGGATCTCGCCGGGATCCTGGTTGGGGAGGTAGCGGATGTCGATGTCGATGCTGCAGAGGTCGGGGACCTTGTTGAACGCGTCGCCGCCGACGATGCGCGCGACGTTGATCGACGGCCGGTCGAAGAGATCGGACGATTCGCGGCTGAAGCGCAGGGTCTCGATGCGACGGAAGACGTCGTAGGCCTTGAGGATCGCGTTGTCGCCGAGCCACGGCGTCGAGCCGTGCGCCGCGGTGCCGATGACCTCGACGCGGATCGCGAGCACGCCCTTGGCCTGGACGCCGATGTGCAGGTCCGTCGGCTCGCCCGTGATCGCGAAGTCCGCCCGCAGGCCCTCCTCGACGAGCGCCTCGGTGCAACGATGCTCGACGTCCTCGGACTCCTCGTCGGGGACGCAGATGAAGCGCACGCGCACCCGCTCGTTCGCGGCGACGTCGTGGACGGCGCACATCATCGCCGCGAGGCCGCCCTTCATGTCGTAGGCGCCGCGCCCGATGAGGCGGTCGCCTTCGATGCGCGGCTCGAACTGGCCGGCGTGCGCCGGGACGACGTCGACGTGCCCGTGGAAGATCACGGACGGACCGTCGGCGGGGCCGACCTCGGCAAGCACCACCGGCAGGCCCCCGAACTCGCGCCCCGTGACGGGGATGTCGCGGGCTTCGAGCCACCCCTTCACGAAGCCCACAGCGGCGCGAAGGCCATTGTCGGTGGACGTGTCGTAGGTCATCAGGCGCTCCGCCAGAACCCGTTCGTCCATGCGCGAAGGGTACCTTCCGAGTCGCGGGAAGGCGGCGGCAGCGACCTGTGCGGCCGCGTTTCGCGCGCGTGCGCGGCCAAGACTCCCCGGTCGACCCGGTCGACCGGTCGACGGCGCGCCCGGACGGTAGCGTGCGGGGGGTGTCCGCGCGCATCGTGCTCTTCGGGGCCACCGGCTTCACCGGCGAGCTGACGGCGCGGGCGCTCGCGGCGCGCGGGGCGCAGCCGCTGCTCGTGGGGCGAAGCGCCGAGCGCGTGCGCGCGCTCGCCGCCGAGCTCGGCCTGAAGAGCGCGACGGCGGACGCCACCGCGGACGATGCGAGCGCGCGGATCGCCGCGTTGCTGAACCCGGGCGACGTGCTCATCTCGACGGTCGGGCCGTTCGTGCGCTGGGGCGAGCCCGCCGTCCGTGCCGCGATCGCCGCGCGCGCCCACTACCTGGACTCGACCGGAGAGGCCCCGTTCATCCGGACCGTGTTCGAGCGCCACGGGCCGCCCGCGCAGGCCGCGGGCAGCGGGCTGCTGACGGCGATGGGCTATGACTACGTACCCGGCAACCTCGCCGGCGCGCTGGCGCTGCGCGACGCGGGCCCGGACGCGACGCGCGTCGATATCGGCTACTTCGTCAGCGGCGACCGCGGCGGGCAGTTCAGCGGCGGCACGCGGGCGTCGGGCGTCGGCATGATCGCGGAGCCGGGCTATGCCTACCGCGAGGGGCGCATCGTCACCGAGCGCACGGCGAAGGCGCTGCGGTCGTTCGCGCTGGACCGGGCGCGGCCGGCGGTCTCGATCGGCGCGAGCGAGCAGTTCGCGCTGCCGCGCGTCCACCCCGGGCTGCGGGACGTCGGCGTCTGGCTCGGGTGGTTCGGCCCGGCGTCGCGGCAGGTGCAGGCCGTGTCGGCGGCGATGGCGCTCGCGACGAAGGTGCCCGGCGTACGCGGCGCAATCACGGCGACGGCGGGCCGGCTCGTGCGCGGGTCCACCGGTGGCCCGGACGCCGCGACCCGCGCGCGCGCCCGCTCACGCGTGGTCGCCATCGCCTCGGACGCTGGCGGCGCCGCGCTCGCGACCGTGAGGATCGAGGGCGCGAGCCCCTACGACTTCACCGCCGACATGCTCGCTCTCGCCGCGATCCGCACCGCGGACGGCGGCCTGCGCGGCAGCGGCGCGCTCGGCCCGGTCGACGGCTTCGGCCTGGACGAGCTCGAGCACGACGTCGCCGGGGCAGGCATCGCGCGAACCGCCTGACCGGCGCGTAATCTCGCGCGCTCCGCGATGTTCACGAAGCTCGCCCAGCACATCACCGACTACCCGCGACGCTTCGTGCTCGCCGCGGCCGTGTTCTTCGTGGTCGCCGTGGTCGTCGGCACGCCGGTGACCGGCCTGCTCTCGGCCGGCAACGCCGACGACTTCGTCGACCCGAGCGCGGAGAGCACGGTCACCGCGGCCCACCTCGAGAAGCGCCTGGGCCGGACGCTGAGCCCCGCGATCATCGTCCTCGTGCCGACGGACACGCCGGTGCTCACCGATGCGGGCCTGCGCATGGTGCAGCGGGTCGCCGACGCGCTCGCCGCAGACGAGGCCATCGCGCAGGCGGTCTCGCTGCTTGGCGTGGCCACGGCGCGTGGCGCCAACCAAGCCGGCGCGCGTCCGTCCACGCGTGCGATGCGGCGCAGCCCGCTCCTGTCGCGTGACCAGCGCGCGACGTACGTCGTCGGCTACGTGCGCAGCGGCGCCGACCAGAGCGAGGCGGGCGAGCGCATCACGCGCGAGCTCGCCTCCATCTCCGGCGTGACGGTGGGCGGCTACGCCGTCGCCGTGACACAGGTCTCAGACCAGGTCTCCGAGGACCTCGCCCGCGCCGAGATGCTCGCGTTCCCGCTGCTGTTCTTGCTGTCGCTCATCGTCTTCCGCGGCGCCGTCGCGGCGCTGCTGCCGCTGTTCGTCGGCTTGCTGACGATCATGGGCACGTTCCTCGGCCTGCGGATCGTCAACGAGGGCGTGCTGCTGTCGATCTTCGCGCTGAACCTGACGATCGGGCTCGGGCTTGGGCTCGCGATCGACTACTCGCTGTTCGTGCTGTCGCGATATCGCGAGGAGATGGAGCGCGCCGGTCCGGGACGCCAGGCGCTCATCCGGACGCTGAAGACCTCCGGTCGGACCGTGATCTTCAGCTCGCTGACCGTCGCGGTGGCGATGCTCTCGCTGCTCGTCT
The DNA here is from genome assembly GCA_963810605.1 of uncultured Actinomycetes bacterium. GTDB lineage: Bacteria > Actinomycetota > Thermoleophilia > Solirubrobacterales > Solirubrobacteraceae > CADCVQ01. Next base: position 360,702 of record CAWEOF010000027.1, on the reverse strand, counting down.
TCCCCGCGCGCTTCTTGTACTCGATGGGCATCGCGGGCGCGATCACCGCGGTCGTGGCCGGCACCGTCGCGCTGACCGCGCTGCCGGCGCTCCTGATCCTGCTCGGCGATCGCGTCAACGCGCTCGCTCCGTCGCGCTTGCGCCATCGCGAGGTCATCACCGAGCGCGGCTTCTTCTACCGCCTGTCGCTGTTCGTCATGCGCCGTCCCGTCGTCGTCGCGCTCGTGACCGCGACCGTGCTCGTGCTGGCCGGCCTGCCGTTCCTGCGCATCGAGTTCGCCGGGGTCGATGCCAGCGTGCTGCCCGCCAAGTCGAGCGCGAAGGTCGTCGACACGGCGCTGCGCACGGACTTCCCGCCGGGACCGACCTCGCCGCTGCAGGTCGCCGTCACCGCCCCGCGCTCGAGCTCGGCCGCGGTCAGCTCATACGCCGGGCGGCTCGGCCGGCTCGACGGCGCGGCGACGGCCGACCCTCCGCGCTACGTCGGCGAGGGGACGTGGCTCATCCAGGTGACCCCCGAGACACCCGCCCTCAAGCAGCCGGCGCTCGATCTCGTTCAACGCGTGCGCGACGGGCCGGCGCCCGGCCCGGTGGCCGTCGCGGGCGAGTCGGCGCGCTTCGTCGACCAGGTCTCGAGCCTCGGCGGGCGGTTGCCGCTCGCGCTCGCGCTGCTCACGATCACGACGCTGCTGATCCTCTTCGCGATGACGGCCTCCATCGTCCTGCCGCTGAAGGCGATCGTCATGAACGTGCTCGGGATCAGCGCCGCGTTCGGCATCCTCGTGCTGATCTTCCAGGACGGCCGCCTCATGGGGCTGCTCGACTACACCTCGGCCGGAGGTCTCGAGGTGACCCAGCCGCTCGTGCTGCTCGCGCTCGCGTTCGGCCTGAGCACGGACTACGGGGTGTTCCTGCTGACGCGCATCAAGGAGGCGCACGACGCCGGCGAGCCCAACGAGCGCGCGGTCGCGATCGGGATCCAGCGCACGGGCCGGATCGTCACCGCCGCGGCGCTGCTGTTGTGCATCGCGATCGGCGCGTTCGCGACGTCGCAGATCGTGTTCGTCAAGCAGGTCGGGATCGGCACCGCGCTCGCAGTCCTCATCGACGCGACGATCGTGCGCTGCCTGCTCGTGCCGTCGCTCATGGCGCTGCTCGGCGAGCGCAACTGGTGGGCGCCGGCGCCGCTGAAGCGGCTGCACGCGCGGCTGCGCCTCGGCTGACGAGCGCCATGGCCTCCCGGTCTTGTCGAATAGTCCGCCATATGAACGAACTATTCGACAAGACCCCGCATGTCAGGCGTGTTCGGGTCACGCGAGCAGCAGCGCGTAAGCACACACTCCGAGCAGCGCGGCCGCGGCGATGCCGACGCCCGCTTCGCGATCGCCGTCGGCGTACTTGATGATCGCCAGAACGACACCGGCAAGCGGAAGCGCGACCGCGACGAAGTACGCGAAGTTCCGGCGCAGGAAGTCCAGGATCGGCGCGAGCGACATCGCCGCAAGGCTCGCATACGCGACGGCGCGCCGCCCAACCGCGGCGCGGCGCGATGCTCGGCGCGTGCCACACACGCGGACCCGGCGAGCCTCGTGCAACGCCGCGAGGAGATCCTCGGGCCGGACGCCAAGCTCGTGGCCGCGCCAGCGCGAGCGCGAGACCCGCTCCCGACGGAGCGTCTACGCGGCGGCGAGGCCGAAGCTGCGAGCCCCGGAGGCGGCCGGACGAAGCTCGATCACGTTGGCCGGCGACGGGCGGCTCGGCGTCGGCGCGGTGCGGCCGGCGTCGTTGAACGTGTCGCGGGAGATCGACTCGAGGCGGCGGGGAAGCTCGGTGACGGTTGGCGAGAACATGGCTGAGGGATCCAAGGGAGAGGGTCGGTCGGTGATGACAACTCTCCCGCGTCGCGGAGGTCGCGCCAATGAGACAACCCCGCCAATCGCGGTGCGGCTAACCGCCCTGCCTGTGTGACCGCGCGCACGCAGGCGCGGCCGCCACCTACGCCGCCTTGCCGCCCTCGGCGATCCGCAGGAACGCGTCCCAGCGGCGCTTGTCGCGACCCGCGCGGCGCTGCTCCTCGGTGTGCGGGTCGGCGGCCGCGTAGGCGTCCTCGGCCGCGCGCAGCTTCTCGCGGAGGTCCGCCGCGTCGAGCGAGCTCGGCTCCTGGGCCTCCTCGACGAGGACGAGGACGCCGTCGTCTGAGACCTGCACGTAGCCCTCGCCCTGCGCGTAGCTCACGATGTCGGTCTCGGACTTGTACAGCCGCAGCTCGGTCGGCACGAGCAGGCCGAGCAGCGGCTGGTGGCGCGCCATGATGCCGATCGAGCCGACCTCGGTGCGCGTCGAGACGAACTCGACCTCGTCGTCGAAGACCGACCCCTCGGGCGTCAGCACCTCGACGCGAAACGGTGTGCGGGCCACTTAGTCGTCCTTCTTGCCGCTGGCAGCCTTCACGACGTCGTCGATCGTGCCCTTGAGGAAGAACGCCGACTCCGGCACGTCGTCGTGCTGGCCGTCGATGATCTCGGCGAACCCGCGGATCGTCTCCGCGATCGGCACGTACGCGCCGTCGACGCCGGTGAACGCCGTGGCGACGAAGAACGGCTGCGACAAGAAGCGCTCGACGCGACGCGCGCGGCCGACGATGAGCTTGTCCTCGTCCGACAGCTCGTCGATGCCAAGGATCGCGATGATGTCCTGCAGCTCCTTGTAGCGCTGCAGGATCTCCTTGACGCGGTTGGCGACCGTGAAGTGCTCGACGCCGAGGATGTCCGGCTTGAGGATCGTCGAGGTCGAGTCCAGCGGGTCGACGGCCGGGTAGATCCCCTTCTCGGAGATCGCCCGCGAGAGCACCGTCGTCGCGTTGAGGTGGGCGAACACCGACGCGGGCGCCGGGTCGGTCAGGTCGTCGGCGGGGACGTAGATCGCCTGCACCGAGGTCACCGAGCCGTCGCGCGTCGACGTGATGCGCTCCTGTAGCTGGCCCATCTCGGTCTCGAGCGTCGGCTGGTAGCCGACCTGCGACGGCATCCGGCCGAGCAGCGCGGAGACCTCCGAGCCGGCCTGCACGAAGCGGAAGATGTTGTCGATGAAGAGCAGCACGTCCTGGCCGCCCTCCTCGCGGAAGTACTCCGCCATCGTCAGCCCGGCGAGCGCGACGCGCATCCGCGCTCCGGGGGGCTCGTTCATCTGGCCGAAGACGAGGATCGTCTTGTCGATGACCCCGGACTCCTTCATCTCGAGCCAGAGGTCGTTGCCCTCGCGCGAGCGCTCGCCGACGCCGCAGAAGGCCGACAGTCCGCCGTGCTCCTGGGCGAGGTTGTTGATGAGCTCCTGGATGAGCACGGTCTTGCCGACGCCGGCCCCGCCGAACAGCCCGACCTTGCCGCCCTTGGCGTATGGCGCGAGGAGGTCGACGACCTTGATGCCGGTCTCGAACATCTCCGTCGTCGGCGTGAGGTTCTCGACGTTCGGAGCCGGGCGATGGATCGGCCAGCGCTCGTCGTACTCGACGTCGCCGGCGTTGTCGATCGGCTCGCCGAGCACGTTCATGATCCGGCCCAGGACGCCCCTGCCGACGGGCACCGAGATCGGGCCGCCCGTGTCGACGACCTCCTGGCCGCGCGACAGGCCGTCGGTCGAGTCCATCGCGACGCAGCGGACGCGGTCGTCGCCGAGGTGCTGCTGGACTTCGAGCGTGAGCACCTCGTCGTCGCCGCGAGCAACGGTGATCGCGTTGTAGATCTCGGGAAGCTCGCCGTTGGGGAACGTCACCTCGATCACAACGCCCTGGATCTCCTCGATCCGGCCGGTGGCGGTTGTGGTCTCGGTGTCTGTGTCTGTCTCTGTCGTAGCCACTGGTTATCTCCTGTTTCGCCCTCCGGTCCTCGCAAGCTCGGACCTTCGGTCGACGTTACGTCAGGGACTCGGCGCCCGCGACGACTTCCATGATTTCCTGGGTGATCTCGGCCTGACGGGCCCGGTTCATCTCCAGCGTGAGGTCTTCGATGAGCTCTCCGGCGTTCTCGGACGCGTTGCGCATCGCGGTCATGCGGGCGCCGTGCTCGGACGCGGTGGACTCCAGCAGCGCGCGGTACACGGAGATCTCGACGTAGTCCGGGACGAGCCGGGCGAGGATGTCCTTGGCGTCGGGCTCGTACTCGACGAGCGCGCGGCTGCGGCGACCCTCTCCAGAGGGCTCATCTTCGTCGTCGTCTCCGAGGATCGTCGCCTGCTGCAGCGGAAGGAGCGTCTCGCGACGAACCTCCTGCGTCAGCGGCGAGATGTAGCCGTTGTAGAAGATCTCGACGCGGTCGGCCTTGCCGTCGATGTAGGCGGCCATGAGGTCCTCGGCGATCACCCGCGCGTCGGCATACGCGGGACGGTCGGTGAAGCCGACGTAGCGCCCGACCGGGTCCTTGCCGCGGAAGGTCAGCGTCGACACGCCGCGGCGGCCCGCAGCGCTGTAGACGACCGAGCGGCCGTCGCCCTCGTACTCGCGCCCGGCGCGCAGCCCTGCGCGCACGATCTGCGAGTTGAACGCGCCGGCGAGGCCGCGGTCGCCCGTGACGAGCAGCAGCGCGATCTTGTCCTCCGAAGCGTGCTCGGAGAGGATCGGCAGGCCCGAGACCTCCGACGAGCCGGCCGCCTCGGCGGCCTGGCGCGTCATCCGCCGGATCGCGCCGGCGTACGGGCGCAGCGCGGCGATGCGCTGCTCGGCGCGGCGCAGGCGAGCCGCCGCGACCATCTCCATGGCACGGGTGATCTTCTGGATGTTCTTGACCGACCCGATGCGGGCCTTGACATCGCGCTGGTTCGCGCTCACGCCGGTGCCGCCTCCTTCTCGGGCTCGGACTCGGCGGCGGACGCCGCGGCCGTGTCGTCGTCGCTCGACGACGACGAGTCGGCGGCGGCGGGCCGCGCGTCGTCGGTGGACGCGATGGCGACGCCGTCCTCGTCGATGTCCTGGCCGAAGTCGTTCGCGAAGTCCTTCACCGCGGCATCGACCGCCTCGACGATCTCGTCGTTCCACGAGCCGCCGGCGATCTTCTCGAGCACCTCGGCGTTCTCGGCGCGCATCCGCGAGACGAGGTCGCGATGGAACTCCGGCACGCGATCGACGGACACGCGGTCGACGTAGCCGTTCGTCGCGGCGTAGATGACGACGACCTGCTCCTCGACGGCCATCGGTGAGCGCTCGTTCTGGTTGAGCGTCTTGACGAGGCGCTCCCCGCGGGCGAGCGTCGCCTGCGTGTCGGCGTCGAGGTCTGAGCCGAACTGCGCGAACGCCTCGAGGTCGCGGTACTGCGACAGCTCGAGCTTCAACCGCCCGGCGACCTTCTTCATCGGCTTGATCTGCGCGTTGCCGCCGACCCGCGACACCGAGATGCCGACGTTGATGGCCGGCCGCACGCCCGAGAAGAAGAGCTTGGGCTCGAGGAAGATCTGGCCGTCGGTGATCGAGATGACGTTCGTCGGGATGTACGCCGAGACATCGCCGGCCTGCGTCTCGATGATCGGCAGGGCGGTCATCGACCCGCCGCCGAGATCGTCGGACAGCTTCACCGCGCGCTCCAGCAGGCGGCTGTGCAGGTAGAAGACGTCGCCCGGGTAGGCCTCGCGACCCGGCGGGCGGCGCAGCAGCAGCGACATCTGGCGGTAGGCGAACGCGTGCTTGGTGAGGTCGTCGTACACGCACAGCGCGTGGCCGCCGTTGTAGAGGAAGTGCTCGGCCATCGCGGCGCCCGCGTACGGCGCGAGGAACTTCACCGGGGCGGCCTCGTCGGCGCCCGCGGCCACGATGATCGTGTTCTCCATGGCGCCGGCCTCGGTGAGCGTCTGCGCGAGCGCGACGACCGTCGCCATGCGCTGGCCGATCGCGACGTAGACGGAGATGACGCCGGACTTGCGGTTGTTGATGATCGTGTCGATCGCGATCGTCGTCTTGCCGGTCTGACGGTCGCCGATGATGAGCTCGCGCTGGCCGCGGCCGATCGGGATCATCGCGTCGATCGCCTTGATGCCGGTCTGCATCGGCTCGACGACGGGCTGGCGCTGGACGACGCCGGGAGCCTTGAACTCCGCCTTGCGCTTGGATGTCGTGTTGATGTCGCCCTTGCCGTCGAGCGGGTTGCCGAGCGGGTCGACGATGCGGCCGAGCAGCTCGTCGCCGACCGGGATCTCGAGCAGGTCGCCGGTGCGCTTGACCGTGTCGCCCTCGACGATCTTGTCCCAGTCGCCGAACAGCACGACGCCGACGTTGTCGGACTCGAGGTTCAGCGCGAGCCCCGTGACGCCGTGCGGCAGCTCGAGCATCTCGAACGACATGGCGTTCTCGAGTCCGTGGACGCGCGCGATGCCGTCGCCCACCGACAGGACGGTCCCGACCTCGGTCAGCTCGGCCGAGCCGGCGTCCAGCCCCTCGATGCGGCTCTTGAGGATTGAGGTGATTTCGTCAGGCTTGATCTTCATGGAGGTCGTGTCAGCTCCTTCGTGCTCGCGGCATCAGTCAGGCGCCGCGGGCGACGTGCTTTCTCAGGTTGTCGAGGCGATTGCGGATCGAGGCGTCGAGGATCGAGTTGCCGACTCGCAGGACGATGCCGCCGAGGATGTCGGGGTTGACGGCCGCGGTCAGCTCGATCTTCTGGCCGGTGTCCTTGGCGATGCGATCGCCGATCTGCTTGACGGTGGCCTCGTCGAGCTTCGTGGCCGTCGAGATCTGGACCGGGAGGATCTTGTTCTCCTGCTCCCACAGCCCGTCGAAGTAGCGGCGAATGCGGAAGACCGCCGGCATGCGGTGCTTCTCGATGAGCAGCTCGAGGAAGTTGACCAGCGTCGGGTCGGCTCCCTCGACGGTCTTCTCGAGGCCTTCCTTCTTCTCGGGCGTCGAGAAGTAGGGCGAGAAGAAGAAGACCGCGAGGTCGCGGTTTGATTGCAGCGCGTCGCAGAACTGCCCGAGCTGCTCGCGCATGACATCGAGCTTGTCGTGCTCTTGGGCGACCGCGAAGAGCGACCGGCCGTAGACCTCGGCGATCTCTTCCATCAGCGTCTCACTGACCCCGCTCGCCTGCGAGGGCCGAGAAGTCCAGCTCGCTCAGCGCCTCTTCGATGAGGACGCGCTGGTCCTCCTCGGTGAGCGTCTTGCGCGTGACCTTCTCGGTCGCGAGGATCGTCAGGTCGGCGACCTCGTTGCGGATGTCCTGGATGGCGCGGCGCGTCTCGGCCTGGATCTCGCGCTTGGTCTGCTCGAGCAGCTCCTCGCGCTTGGCCTTCGCGTCGCTGATCGCCGCGGCCTCCGCCGCCTCGCCGGCCTTGCGGGCCCGGGAGAGGATCTCCTCGGCCTGCTCGCGCGCCGCCGCGAGGCGCTCGCGGTACTCGGCCAGCAGCTCCTCGGCCTCCTCGCGCGTGCGAGCCGCCACGTCGATCGACTCCTCGATCGCGTGCTGGCGGCGGTCGAGCGTCTCCTGGATGCGCGGGAAGACGACCTTCTTGAGGATGTAGAGCGAGATGCTGAAGACAAGGAGCGTCCAGATCATCAACCCGACGTTGGGCGAGACCAAGAACGACCCGCTGCCCTCTTCCTCACCGTGGGCGGCGGTCTCGGCGGCCGCGAGGGGCAGTCCGATGATGATGCTGGAGAGGTCCATCGTTGCCTAGAGGAAGAAGGCGATCAGGCCGCCGACGAGGCCGTAGAAGAAGCAGGCCTCGGTGAGGGCGAAGCCGAGCCACTGGATCGAGGCGATCTCGTCTTTCATCTCGGGCTGGCGCGTGACCGACTCGATGACCTTGCCGAACAGCATGCCGATGCCGGCGCCGGCGCCCGCGGCGCCACCGCCTGCGCCGACACCGAGCGCGATGGCGCGGCCGGCCGTCTCGCCATATGCGGCTGGATCGCCCGCCTGCGCGATGAGGGCGGCGGTTTGCATGACAACGCTCATGGTGTGTTTCGAGCTCCTTCTAGTGGGAGTGGGAGACGGCGCTACCCAAGTAGATGCACGTCAGGATGGCGAAGATGAATGCCTGTAGGCCGGCGACCAGCGTCGCCTCGAAGATGTAGATCGCGACCCCCGCCGGCATGGTGAACCACGCGAGGACCTCGAGGCCGAGCAGGACCGCCAGGCCGCCGGACATGAACTGGATGAGCATGTGGCCGGCGAGGATGTTCGCGAACAGCCGGACGGTGAGCGAGATCAGCCGCAGGAAGTTCGAGAGCAGCTCCAGCGGGAAGATCATGATGAGGATCGGCCCGGTCAGGCCGGGCGGGATCAGGCTCTTGATGTAGCCGATGAAGCCCTTGGCGCGGATGCCCTCGATGTTGAACGCGAAGAACACGATGAGCGCGAGGACGAGCGGGATCGAGACGTTCGCCGTGGCCGCGTAGATCTGAAACGCGGGAACGTGGAGACCGAAGATGTCGACCTTGTGCTCGGTGTTGACCGGCAGCGGCAGGTAGCCGATGAGGTTCGAGATCCAGATGAAGACGAAGAGCGTGAAGACGAGCGGGAACCACTTCCGCGCCATCGCGTCGTCCATGTTGTCGCGCACGACCTTGTCGCGCATCCCCGTGTAGGCCCACTCCATGGCGGCCTGCACGCGGTTCGGCCGGCCCTGCATGCGCTTGGAGACGTAGAGCATGATCCCCAGCGTCAAAAACGTCGCGATGAAGAGGTAGAGCACGCCCTTGTTGAGGTCAAACGGACCGGGCAGCGCCAGCCAGGTGTCGAGCTTGAACTCGCCGGCGGGCTCGAAGTTGTACGGGTTGTCCTTGCGCGCCGCGCCGAAGATGACGACGATCGCGATCAATCCGAAGACGTAGGTGCCGAGGATGCCGAAGGTGATCTTGCGGCGGGTGCTCATGCGGACATCCTTTTTTTCTGCCTGTGCGCGACGGCAGCAACGACGAAGTGGAAGGAGAAGGCGCCGAAGATCATCAGCGCGGTGGCCAGGGCGTCGGCCCGGCTGCTCGTCAGGCCGACGGCGATGATCGCGCAGGCCAGCACCCACACGCGGAGCATCCGCAGGGCGACGCCGAGCCCGAGCTGGCGGCGCGCGTCGTCGATGTCCGCGATGCGGCGGTCGGCCACGAGCGACGCGGCGCGCACGACGATCCACGCGGCGGCGCCGACCACGACGCCGACGGGCGGCGCGCCGAGCGCGAGCGCGACGACGGCCGCGCCCAACACCAAGACGATGTCGAGGTACGAGGCCAGGGACACGGATCCGCGCTCAAGGGTCGCGGAGGCGCTTACCGACAAGGACGGTCCCAACGAAGGATCGGCCGGAGCAGCCCGCGACCGGGGCTACCGGAGATCGGCTCGTCGGTCGGGCGGGTGTTGTTATGGGTACCAGGCATGGCGAAGGGTTCGCAACCCTACACATGCGCGACCGCGCAGGCGGTGCGGGCATATCGTGCGGGTGACCTGCCTCACGATAGCCGGGATCGAGACTTTGTAACAACATTGTGACAGGCGCCACGACGTGTGGCGCCCGGCCATCGCGACAGCCCGCGTCGGTGCGGACGCAGCGTCGGGTCGCGCCGGCCTCATTCCTGGTCTCGGGCCGCAAGGTCCCCTTGCTGCGACAAGGTCGCAGAATGCGTAGCATCGGAGCATGGCCGACGATCACGATCACCGCGACCACGGCCACGGCCACGGCGATCACGCTCACGCGGGGCACGGTCACGCCGAGCACGGTCACGCCGGCCACACGCACGCGCCGTCCGCCGACGCGGACCGGCGCTGGCTGACCGTCGCGCTCGCGCTCATCGCGACCTTCATGGGCGTCGAGGTCGTCGCCGGCCTGCTCGCGGGATCGCTCGCGCTCCTATCCGACGCGGCGCACATGCTCACCGACGCGGCGTCGATCGCGCTCGCGCTCGTCGCGGCGCGCTTCGCCGCCAAGCCCGCTCGCGGCGCGTACACGTTCGGCTTCGGCCGCGCCGAGATCCTCTCCGCGCAGATCAACGGCGCCGCGCTGCTCGTGCTCGCCGGCGTCATCGCGATCGAGGGCGTCCGGCGGCTCGGCTCGCCGCCCGACGTCGAGGGGTCGATCGTCATCGTCGTCGGCGCGGTCGGCGCGCTCGTGAACGTCGCGGCGTTCTGGGCGCTGTCGCGCTCCGAGCGCCAGAGCCTGAACGTCGCGGGCGCGCGCGCGCACGTGCTGGCCGACCTCTACGGCTCCGTCGCGGCGATCGCCGCCGGGGTCGTCATCGCCTCCGGCGGCCCCGCGCAGGTCGACGCGATCGCCGCGCTCACGGTCGCGGTGCTCATGCTGCGCTCCGGCTGGTCGCTGCTGCGCGACTCCGCCCGCGTGCTGCTCGAGGCCGCGCCGCACGGCATCGACCCCGACGAGGTCGGGATGGCGCTCGCCTCGCACAAGGGCGTCGTCGAGGTCCACGACCTGCACGTCTGGGAGGTCACGTCGGGGTTCCCGGCGCTCGCCGCCCACGTCGTCGTCGCCGCCGATGACGACTGCCACGGCCGCCGGCGCGAGCTGCAGGATCTCCTGCGCAAGCGCTTCGGCATCCGCCACACGACGCTGCAGGTCGACCACGAGTCCTGGAACGAGCTCATCGAGATCCAGCCGCCGGCGCACCGCGCGCGCTGAGCTCGAAGACGGCGCCCGGGCAGCTTCCGCGGCTGCGAGCATCGTCACATGCCAGGCTGGCCTCCCCGCTGCGAGCTCGTCGTCTTCCCCGCGACGAGCCTGCCGGCGTCCGTCGCGCACGCGGGACCCGAGGTCGTGCGTGCGCTCACGCGCGAGGGCGTGCCGAAGGCGTGGTTCTACGCGGGCTACCACGCGGCGCGCGAGCTGCGCGCCGTCGACGTCCCGCCGCTCGGACGGCTCATCCGCTTCGCAACGTCGGGCCTCGGTGCGAGCCTGCTCGTCGAGCCCGCGCTCGGCGAGGTGCTCTTCCTCGTCACCGTCCGCGGGGCCACACCGTCGTTCGTCAGCTCGTCGCTGCGGCTCTTCACGGCGACGGCGCGCGCGGTCGTCGACCGCTACCCGTACTACTCGCTGCACTCCAGTGCCGAGGAGGTCATCGACGCGACCGGCGATGTCGCGCGGATCATCGCGGCGATCGACGCGCCCGCGATGAAGCCCGACCTCTACTGGTCGACGTTCGTCGACGACATGCGCGCCGGCGCGTTCGCCTCGGAGCTCCTTGACACTCCTTAAAGCGCCGAGGAGCCGATGACCTCCTGCCACCACGCCTGCTCGGCATCGGTCTGGGCGAGGCGCAGCCGGCGCCGCGCGTGCCATTGCAGCTGCTCGCGGCTTCCGACGAGCACCTGCGGGCCGGTCACGCAGTAGCGCCCGTCCGCGAGGACGACGAGCGCGCCGGGCACGTCCCAGCGCGTGCCGAGGCGCTCGATGACCTCGAGGCCGAGGACCCTCGCGGGGTTGTCGGGATCGCCGTCGGCGTCCGTCCACGGCCGGGTCGTGAAGATCGGGGCGCCGGTCGCATGGTGCGCGCGCGCCGGGCGCGGCTTCGGACCCACCGGCCCGATGCGCCAGCGCTCGCGGGTCTCCTCCAGAGCACCCATCGCGGACTGGCGCACGAGCACGTAGAGGCGGTCGCCCGGCTCCAAGCGCGTCGAGCCGCGCGGCGGCAGCGCCTCGTCGTTGCGTACGAGGACGTTGACGAGCGCGTCGCGCGGCAGCCCGAGGTCGCGCACGCGCACGCCGATCGCCGCGTCGCCCTCGACGACCGGCACCTCGACGACATCGGCGCCGAGCCGGCGGATCTGCCCGACCTCGACGAGCGGCGAGCGCAGCGCGGGCTCGTCGGTGAGCGCCCCGAGCTTGCCCGCGATCCAGGTGAACGTCGAGCCCTGCAGGAGCGTCGAGACGAGGACGGCGAAGAACGCGATGTTGAAGAACTGCTCGGCCTTCGGGACCCCCTCGATGATCGGGAACGTCGCGAGCACGACCGGGACGGCGCCGCGCAGCCCCGCCCATCCGAGCACGAACCGCTCCGTCGTCTTCAGCGGCGCGGCCGCCGTCGCGACCATCACCGCGAGCGGTCGCGCGACGAAGACGAGCACGAGCGCGATCCCCGTGCCCTTCAGCGCGAAGTCGACGAGGTCGTGCGGGAAGACGAGCAGGCCGAGCGCGAAGAACATCGTCAGCTGGGCGAGCCACGCGAGCCCGTCGTGAAACGCGCCCACCGTCTGACGGGCGGGCAGCGCGGTGGATCCCATCGCCAGGCCGGCGAGGTAGACCGCGAGAAACCCGGAGCCCGATAGGACGTCGGCCGCGCCGAACGCGACCGCGACGACCGCAAGCGACGCGACCGGGTACAGGCCACTCGTCGCGAGGTTGGCGCGGCGAAACGCCTGGATCGCCAGAAACCCGACCGTCACGCCGACGACCGCGCCGATGCCGAGCTGCTGGACGAACAGCAGGACGATCTCCATCACGCCGTAGTCGGGCTGGCGCAGCCATTCGATGAAGCCGATGACGAGCAGGACGGCGACGGGGTCGTTCATGCCGGCTTCGCCTTCGAGCGTCCGCGCCAAGCGGCGCTTGAGCGTCGAGCCCCGCAGCAGCGCGAAGATCGCCGCGCCGTCGGTCGCCGACACGATCGAGCCGACGAGCATGCTCTCGAGCAGCGTGAGGTCGAGCAGCGCGTACGCCGCCAGCCCGGTGAAGACCGCCGTCAGCAACGTGCCCACCAGCGCGAGGCTCAGCGCCGAGCCGATGACCGGTCTGATCTCCCCGAAGCCGGCCGCGAGACCGCCCTCGAACAGGATCAGCGCGAGCGCGATGATCCCGATGGTCCGCGCGAGGTGGTAGTCGGTGAACGGGATGAGGTTCAGGCCGTCGGATCCGAGCGCCATCCCGACGCCGAGGAACAAGACGAGGCCGGGGACCCGCAGGCGGCCGGCCGCCAGCGACGCCGCGAGTCCGAGCGCGAGCAGGCCTCCGGCGGCCAAGATCACGAGGCCTTCTTCGTGTCCCATCGCGGGATCTTGCTACAGCCAGCCCGCGCGGCGCAGCGCGCGGTACAGCCCGGCGCCGCAGACGACCATCGCCAGCAGCGCCAGCGGATAGCCGATGCGCGAGCCCAGCTCGGGCATGTGCTTGAAGTTCATCCCCCAGATCGAGGCCATGAACGTCGGCACGGCGATGATCGCCGCCCAGCCGGAGATCTTCCGGACGACGTCGTTCTGCGCCAGGCTGATGACGGCGAGGTTGGCCTGGAAGATGCTCGCGAGGAGGTCGCGCTGGGTCGTGACCTCGTCTTCGACGCGCTGGAGGTGGTCCTCCACGTCGCGCAAGTGGTTGCGAAGCAGGTCCGGGACCGTCGAGCGCGTCGTCGACTTGAGCACGTCGAGCGCGGTCAGGAGCGGATGGACAGCGCGGTAGAAGCGGGCGAGCTCGCGGCGCAGGAAGTAGATCCGCCGCGTCTGGTCGCCCTGGCGCTCGAAGACGTGCTCCTCGACCTCCTCGACGTCGTTCTCGATCCCCTCGACGACGGGCACGTAGTCGTCGACGACCTTGTCCATGACCGCCCACACCGCGGCGGAGGGACCCAGGCGCAGAAGCTCGGGCTGCTCCTCGAGGCGCTCGCGCGCGGAGTGCAGCTCGCTCGCCGCGCCGTGGCGCACGACGATCACGTAGCCGGACCCGGTGAAGACGTGGACCTCGCCGAACTCGACCTCTTCGCGCGAGTCGATGTAGCGCGCGGTGTGCAGGACGAGGAAGTAGCCCTCCGCGTAGTCCTCGATCTTCGGACGCTGGTGGCGCTGCGTCGCGTCCTCGACCGCGAGCGGCGGGAGGTTGAAGCGCTCGGCGACCTCGGCCAGCTCCTCGGGCGCCGGGTCGTGCATGCCCAGCCAGACGAAGCCGTCGTCGTCGCCGACGCGCTCCGCGGCTTCGTCGATCGCCAGGGGCTCGTCGTTCTGCCGGCGGCCCTCCTTGTAGTGGGCGCAGTCGACCAGCATCGTCTAGCGGGGCGACCGTTGCGACAGCGGCCGCAGCCCGAACCGCAGGACCCGCCGCAGGACGTGCAGCGCGGTGCGCTCGCGTCCGCCGGGGGTGATGAGGCCCGAGTCCCACGTCGTGTCCAGCGGGCCGGCGTTCCAGTGGTAGAGGTAGACCGCCTTGATGCGCGGGTTGAGCGGCAGGACGCGATCGAAGAGAAAGCGCGTGACCTTCGCCGCGTGCGACGCGCCCTCGGGGATGGCGGTCGTGCTGGCGTTGTCGCGCCTGACGAGGCCGCCCGTCTCCGTGAGCCAGACGTCGGCGCCGGCCATCGCCTTGATGATCTGCCGCAGCCTGGTCATCTTGAAGCGGTTGGCCTCGAGGTAGTTGTGCAGGCCCCAGCGCTTCGGGCTGAACCCGAGCTTCCTGCGGAACGCCTTGATGTAGGCCACCGCGTTGGGCATGTCGAGGATCTCGGGGCCGAGGATCGTGCACTTCGGGCACTCGCGGCGCAGCGCGCGGTAGTACGCGGCGACGAGCGGCGCGCGATGGCACACGGGCTCGCCGCAGTGGTTGGCCTCGTTCCAGACCGCGAACGTCTTGACCCAGGGGTAGCGCTCGCGCAGCGCTGCGGAACTCGAACTTCATGCGCTCGGGGGTCGGCAGCGAGCGCCTGTTCGCGCGCGAGTGGCCGAGCGAGATGAGCGGCTGGATGTTCAGCGCGCGGGCCGCCGCGAGCCACACGTCGATCTGCTCGATCTCCCAGTAGCGCGTCATCGCGTCCCAGCTCACGGCCAAGCGCGCGTAGCGCACGCCGAGCGCGACGAAGCGCGGGTCGCGGAACATGTCGGGCTTCTGGTCGCCGATCCCGACCCGCACGCCGCCGGGCAGGCGCGGCGCCGGCTCGGCCGGCGCGAGCGGCGCGATCGCGGGCGGCGGCGCGAGGGGCGCGACCGCCGTCACCGGCGTGGCGGGCGCCTCGGCGCGCGCCGCAGCCGGCGCGGCGAGCAGCGCGACGGCGACGAGCAGCGCGCCGGCCGCTCGCGCGCGGGCGCTCATCAGCCGCCCGTGAGCACGGTGTCTTCGGGCGTCCACGCCGGCGCGCAGGAGCACAGCAGGCGCAGCGGCTCGTCGCCCGTGTTCGTGAGCTTGTGGACGGCGCCTGGCGCGATCAGGACGCAGTCGCCCGCCGCCACGTCGAGGCGCTCCTCGTCGAGGCGCATGTGCCCGACGCCGTGCGTGATGTAGTAGATCTCCTCCGCGATCGGGTGGTAGTGCTCGTCGGTCGACCAGCCCACCGGGACCGTCGCTTCGGCCAGCGACTGGTTGACGGACGGCAGCGACACCCGTCCGGCGAGCTCGCGGATCGTCGAGCCGTCGGTCGTGCGAAACGGCGTGGCTTCGTCGAGACGGGAACGGTGCATCGCGCAGAACGGTAGTGATCGCCGCGGTCCCCGCGCGTCAGAGCTTCAGCCGGTCGAACTCCTCGGTCTCGCGCCGCACGGCGTCGAACTCGCCGGTCTTCAGGCGCGTCGCGACGTCCTCGTCGATCTCCGCCTCGGTCGCGGTCGGCCGCGAGCGGCGCAGCAGCGCCGCGTCCAGGCGCTTGAACTTCAGGATCTCGAGCACGTAGACGAGGTACACCGACCCGACGACCGTCATGAGCCCGAGCCCGGCCATGACCGCCGCCCAGCCGAGATGCAGCGTGCCGCCGTTGTCGGAGTACGGCACGAACCGCAGCGCGATCGCCAGGCCGGCGAGCGACAGCGTCCAGGCGTAGAGGTAGAGGACGGTCCGGCGCGTCGAGAAGCCGATGCGATCGAGGCGATGGTGGAAGTGCTCGCGGTCGGCGGCGTAGACGGGCCGGTGGTACTTCATCCGCTTGAGCACGACGAACGTCGTGTCCAGGAACGGCACGGCGAGCACGATGAGCGGGAAGATCAGCGCCAGGACGGCGTTGGTCTTCGCGGACCCGAGCACGGCGACGCAGCCGAGCAGCAGGCCGAGCAGGTTCGATCCGCAGTCGCCCATGTAGACGGACGCGGGCGCGAAGTTGTGGATCAGGAAGCCGAGCGCGGCACCGGCGGTGATCGCGGCGAGCACGCCGCCCTCGGTGCGCTGGAGGTCGAACGCGATGATCGCCAGCGCCCCGGCGCTGATCGCGCAGACGCCGGCCGCGAGGCCGTCGATGCCGTCTGAGAGGTTGACGACGTTCATGACGGCCACGAGCCCGAGGATCGTCAGCGGTCCGCCGAGCTCGCCGAACTCAAAGCGTCCCGCGAACGGGACCGTCACGAAGTCGACCCGCACCCCCGCGCGCACGGCGAGGATCGCCGCGAGGGTCTGGCCCGCGAGCTTGAGGCCCGGGTGCAGGTCGAAGCGGTCGTCGATGGCGCCGACGACGACGATCACGAGCGCCGCGGCGAGGATCCCGTGCAGCTCGCGTGAGCCGGGCATGACGACGATCGCCGCGATCGTGCCGCCCGCGAAGATCGCGAGGCCGCCGAGCAGCGGCGTCCCGCCGGGGGCGAGGCCGCGCCCGCGCGCGCGGTCGACCGCCCCGATCGACCGTGCGAAGCGCGTCGTCAGCGGTGTCAGCGCCGCCGTGGCCGCGAGGGCGAGCGCGAAAGCCGTCAGCGCGTCGAGCTGGTCGAGCACGTTTGCGACTGTATCCGGCGCAGCGGCCGGGAGAAGCCCCTCGGCACAGCCGCCGAAGCGCCGGACGGCTCGCTGTCGGCAGGCCTGCCTGCCGCGTTAGCGCCGGCCTGCGGGCGCGCCTACGGCAGCGGCTCGATCGCGGCGACGCGGCGCGAGTGCCGGCCGCCCTCGAACGACTCGCTGAGGAACGCCTCGACGATCGCGTCGGCCTCCTCACCGGCGAGCCGGCGGCCGGAGAGCGTGACGACGTTCGCGTCGTTGTGGGCGCGCGCGAGCTGCGCCTCCTCGACGTCATGCGCGTTGACGGCGCGGACGCCCGGGACCTTGTTCGCCACGATCGCGACGCCGACCCCGGAACCGCAGACGAGCACGCCGCGCTCGGCGTCGCCCTCGGCGACGAGGCGCGCGGCCGGAGCCGCGTAGCGCGGGTAGTCGACCGACTCGTCAGAGTCCGGGCCGACGTCTACGACGTCGTGCCCCCCCGCGGTGAGCTGCGCCTTGACGTGCTCCTTGAGCTCGTACCCGGCGTGATCTGAGGCGATGGCGATACGCATGCCGTCAAGGCTAGTGGTTCCTTCGGTAAGTCCTTCTGCGCTTGGGCGGCCGCGGGAGCGCTCTTCTAGCGTCGGCGCACGCGCTCGCAGTTCGGCGCGACGCGGTCGCGCCGGTCGACGAGCGCCACGTCGCGACCCGGCCCGCAGATGACGATGTCCGCGCGGCGGCGATCGCGCGCGGTCGCGTCGCGGGCGTCGATCCGGTCGTCGCCCTCGCCGCCGTACAGCGTGTCACGGCCGGCATCGTCGGTCACGACGTCGTCGCCGGAGTTGCCGTGCAGCACGTCGTCGCCGGCGTCGCCGTCGACGCGGTCGTCGCCCGTGTTGCCCTCGAGAAGGTCGTCGCCGCTGCCGCCCTTGAGGCGGTCGCCGCCGGCGTTGCCCTCCAGGCGGTCGTCGCCCTTTCCGCCGAACAGCCGGTCGGCGCCGCTGCCGCCGCGCAGACGGTCCGCGCCCGCGCCGCCGTACAGGCAGTCCGCGCCGCCGGCGCCGCGCAGGGTGTCCTTGCCGCCCAGGCCGAACATGAGCTCCGTGGCGTTCCTACCGGTCCGCAGGTCATCACGGCTCGTGCCGATGACGAACGTGCCGGTCAGCGGGCAGCCCGGGTGCGACCGGGTCGGTCGCGGCGGGGCCGGTGGCGGACCCCCGGGAGCGCTCCCGCCGGGGGCCGTCGCACCGCTGACGCCCGTCGACGACGGCGACGACGGCGGCAGCAGCGGCAGCGGAGGCGGCAGCGGAGGCGGCAGCGGAGGCGGCGCAGCCCGCGCCACGTACTCGAACGAGCTCGTCGAGCACCCAGACGTGCCGAGGCTCTCGTTCGTCGCGGTCGCGTAGAACCTCGTCGCGCTGCCGGCCGCGACGCTCACGCCGAGGCCGGGCGACGCGAAGGCGGCCGCGCTCCCCGTCGCCGCGACCGCGCTCGCGCACTGCGCGTCGGTGTAGAGCTTCACCGTCGCGTTCGCCTCGGCGCTGCCCTTCAGCTTCGGCGACGTGTCCGGTGAGGGCGACGAAGGGTCGCTTCCCGAGAACGCCGGCGCGGGCGGCGGGTCGGTCGCGCCGCTCGCGAACACGACCTCGTGCACCGAGTCGACCGGCACCACGACGTCCGCGCTCGTGCTGCCGGCGGCGAGCACGCCGTCGACGAACACGCGCCACGGACCGGCGCCGGGCGGGTCGAGCGTCACGATCTGCGTGCCACCGTCGACCGCGGTGAGACGGAACTCGCCGCGCGCGTTCGTGACGTCGCCGTCGACGCCCGCGATGTAGACGGCGGCGCCCGGTACGCGCGCGCCGTCGCGCATGACGCGCCCGGTGACGACCCCTGCGGGCTCGAACGCGCTCGCCGCGTATGCCCCGGTCACATGCGCCTCGAGCGCCGTGAACGTGCGCGTGGACGAGTAGATCGAGAGGTTGCGCACCTGCAGCGGCCCGTCGACGCCGTTGCCGAAGATGTGGCGTCCGTCGAAGCGCAGTGTGATCGTCCGCATGCCGGAGGCGAGGAACTGACTGCCCGACGCCCAGACGATCTCCTCGCCCGCGCTGTCGACGAGCTGCGCGTTGAACCCGTAGGAGTCCGACACGCCGACGGACACCGGGATGTCGATCGCGAGCGTGTCGAAGCGCCCGTCGCCGTCGCCGTCCTCGGTGCGATCGACGATCGCGCCGGCCGGCGTCGCGCCCGCGCCCTGGAAGGCCGTGTGCACGAAGGCGCCCGTGGCCACGCCGCCCGTGACGGCGTCGACCGCCGCGCCGGCGCGCGTCAGCTCGAGCCCGCGGACCTCGTACGGGCCGTCCGCCCCGCTCGCGAGGATCGCGGCGCCGTCGAACGCGAGGCTCACGCTGCGGCTGCCGGGGCTCAGCGTCGCCTGCGCGAAGGCGGCGGCGATGAACGTCCCGTCGGGCGCGTTCAACGAACCCCTGACCGCGTACGTTCCCGCCTCGGTCACCGACAGGGCCGCGGCGACGCGCAACGTCTCAAACAGGCCGTCGCCGTTGGAGTCCACGCCGTCGTCGTCGAACGTCTGAAACGACGCGCTCGGCGCCACGAAGGCGGCGTGCGCGTAGGCGGCGGTCGCGTGGCCGCGGTCGACGACAGGGTCGCCGTCACCATCCACGACGTCGAGCTCGACGTCATACGGACCGTCCTCGCCGTGGTCGGCGATCGCCGTGCCGTCGAAGGAGAGCGTGACGTCCTGCGCCGTCGCCGTCAGGGCGACCTCGGCATCGTCGGAAGCGACGAGCTCGCCGTCGCCGTCGCGCAGCGTTCCGCGCAGCTCATACGTCCCGCCGACGCGCGCCCGCAGCGGTGCGGTCACGTCGAGGCGCTCGTTCGCGCCGTCGCCGTTCGTATCGACCGCGGTGTCCGTGATCGCCCCCGCGAACGACGCTGGCGGCTGCCGGAACGACGCGGCCGCGTATGCCGCGGTCGCGTGCTCGGCGTCCACCGCGTACAGCGCGTCGGCGATCGAGATGTACACCTGGAAGGGCCCGTCGACGCCGGCGGCCGCGATCGCCTCGCCGTCGAAGCTCAGGCCGATCGACTGCGCGCCCGCGGTGACGTGGCGCGTCGCCGACGCGTCGCCGACGAGCTCGTCGCCGGCGAACAGCTGGCCCTCGACGCGGACGTCGCCGGTGGCCGCCGCCGTCGCAGCGATGTCGACGTGCAGCGCGTCGGCGTCGGCACCGTCGGTGATCGCGCCGATCGCGACCAGCGCGCCCTGGAAGTCGTCGTGGTCGTAGTCGCCCGTCGCCGACGAGCGCGTGTGCACCGACGCGCCCTCCTCGTCGGTCAGCTCGACGCGCAGCGTGTACGGGCCGTCGGCCGCAGCGTCGCGGATGGACCGCCCGTTAAACCGGACCGCCAGCGCGTGGGAGCCGGCCGCGAGGGACACCGACGTCAGCGGCGCGTTGCGGCCGCGGTCGGAGGAGAGGTCGCCGACCGCGACGAGCTCGCCGCCGGCATCGGAGAGCGTGGCCAGGACGCCGAAGTCGCCGCCCGCCGTGACGTTCACCGTGACGTCGGCGACGAGATCCTCGAATAGCCCGTTGCCGTCCAGGTCGGCGGTCGACCTTGAGCGTGACCTTGCGGGTGGCGGGGTCGTAGATCTCCTGCGTCGTGCCGGCGCCGGCACGCGCCGCGCCGGGCGCGATCGGAGCGAGCGGCGTCGTCGCGCGCGGCGCGCCGGCGGGCGAGTCGGGGCCGCGCGGAGCCGCTGCGGCGGGAGCGGCGCCGAGCGCGCCGGCCATGGCGAAGGCGATGAGCGCCAGCGTGACGAGCGATCGCGCGCGAGGGCGATCGACACGTTCGGGGGAGTCGTTCCGCGCGACGTGGTGGGGCATTCCCGCGCCTCCTTCGTGGTCGGCCGAGAAGCTAACCGGGCCACGAACGCCGCGCTGTGAGGCGGCGCACAGACGGCCTCAGCGATCGAGCAGCGTCGCGATGGCGGCGTGCGTCAGCGGCCCGGCTCGCAGCACGGTCCAGTCCCCCGAGACCTCGTAGCCGCGGAGGTCGAGGACCGTCGACGGCGTGCCGGGCAGCTCGCCGCCGTCGACGACGAGGTCGACCCCTTCGCGGATCGACGGCGCGACCGCGTCGGTCGTGCGCGGGTCGGGCTCGCCTGCGAGGTTCGCGCTCGATTGCAGGATGGGCACCGTGACGCCCGCGAGCGCGGCCGCCGCCGGGACGCGCAGCCCGAGCGTCTCGGGGTCCGGGCCGCACGCGCGCGCAAAGCGGCGTCGCGGGTTTTGGAGCAGCAGCGTCACCGGCCCCGGCAGCAGCGCATCGAGGGCGCCGCGCGTGCGAACCCCGAGCTCGGGCAGCGCCGCGAGCGCGCGCTCGAGCGCGAAGAACATGACCGCGGCGGGCTTGGCGGGCGGGCGTCCCTTGAGCTCGTAGAGCCTCGCTACCGCCTCGGGTGAGGAGGGGTCGCAGGCGAGTCCGTAGACGGTGTCCGCCGGGAAGACGGCGACGCCGCCGCCGGCGATGCAGCGCTCGAAGGCCTCGGCGTCGGCCCTCACCGCGCCGCCGCCACAGAGCGTCCGCGCTCACGCGAAGCCGGCGGGCGCGACACGGCCCGGCTCACCGGCGCGCGACCACGACGCGGTCGATCCCGGCGAGGTCGGCGCGCGCGTGAACGTTGCCGAACCCCGCGGCGTCGAGCAGCGCCGAGACCGCGGGCGCCTGCCCCGCCCCAACCTCGATCGCAAGCAGGCCATCCGCGGGGAGCGCCGCCGCGGCAGCCGACACGAGGCGGCGGATGACGTCGAGGCCGTCGGCGCCCGCGAAGAGCGCTCCCGGCGGCTCGTGGTGGGCGATCTCGGGCGGCAGCGACGCGCGCTCGCCGTCGGCGATGTACGGCGGGTTGGAGAGGATCGCGTCGCACTCCCCCACCCCGGCAAGCAGGTCTCCCACCGCGAACCGCACGTCGAGGCCGAGCGCCTCCGCGTTGGCCCGCGCGACCGCAACCGCGTCATCGCTCACGTCGGTCCCCTTCACGGCGAGGTCCGGGCGCTCGTGCTTGAGCGCGAGCGCGATCGCGCCGCTCCCGGTGCCGACGTCCACCACCCGCGCGCCAGCCGCCAGCTCAAGGCCGACCTCGACGAGCAGCTCGGTCTCCGGGCGCGGCACGAGCACGCGCGCGTCCACGCGCAGGTCGATGTGGCGAAAGCCCTTGCGCTCGAGGATGTACGCGACAGGCTCGCGCCCGACCGACCGCCGCCGCACGGCGTTCTGAAACGCGCGCACCGCCGGGCCGGTGATCTCGCGCGCGGGGTCGATGAACAGCGCCGTGCGGTCGACGCCGAGCGCGCCGGCGAGCAGCAGCTCCGCATCCAGGCGCGGCGAGTCCGACCCCGCCGCGGCGATCGCGATCACCGCGGAGTCCAGCGCCTCGCGCACCGTCGCCCCGCCGAAGCCGACCGCCGGACTCACGCCGCGGCCTGAAGCTCCAGCGCCCGGCGCTTCTCGTCGGACTGCAGCGCCGTCGTGATCTCATCCAGCGCGCCCTCGAGCACGTCGTCGAGGTTGTGAACGGTGAAGTTGATGCGGTGGTCGGTGACCCGTCGCTGGCTGTAGTTGTAGGTGCGGATCTTCTCGGCGCGCTCGCCGGTGCCGACCTGCGAGCGGCGGTCGGCTGCGGTCTCGGCCTGCTGCTCGGCCAGGGCGGCGTCGTACAGGCGGGCGCGCAGGACGCGCATCGCCCGCTCGCGGTTTTGCAGCTGGGACTTCTCGTCCTGCATCGAGACGACGATCCCGCTGGGCCTGTGCGTGATGCGCACCGCGGAGTCCGTCGTGTTGACCGACTGGCCGCCGGGTCCGGACGAGCGGTAGACGTCGATCTGCAGGTCGCCCTGGTCGATCTGCACGTCGACCTCCTCCGCCTCGGGCAGCACGGCCACCGTGGCGGTCGACGTATGCGTCCGACCCTGGGACTCGGTCGCCGGCACGCGCTGCACGCGGTGCGTCCCGCCCTCGAACTTGAAGATCGAGAACGCCCCGTCGCCCTTGATCGCGAACGTGTAGGCGCCCTCGCTGGCCTCCAGCAGCTCGACCTTCAGCCCCCGCCGCTCGGCGTACTTCGAGAGCATCCGGAAGATGTCCGCGGCCCACAGCCCGGCCTCGTCACCGCCCGCGCCGCCGCGGATCTCCACGATGACGTCCTTCTCGTCGTTGGGGTCGCGCTGGACCATCGCGAGGCGGATCTCCTCCTCGAGGCGCTCGATCTCCGCGCGCGTCTCGCCCAGCATCTCGCGCACCTCGGGATCCTCGGCCTCGTCGAGCATCTCGCGCGCGTCGGCCTCGTCCGCGACGGCCGTGCGCCACTGCTCCGCGAGCTTCACCGCGACCTCCAGCTGGCGAAACGTGCGTCCGGCCGCGGCCGCGCGGTTGCGATCCCCGAAGACCTCGGGGTCGGACATCTGCAGCTGCGCATCGGCGAAGCGCGCCTCGATCTGCTCGACGAGTTGCTCGATCACGCAGCCGAGGTTAATGCAGGCGCGCACACGGCAACCGCGTATATAGATCCTCCCTTCAAACACATAATGATTTCGGCGTCTTATGCTCAAGTCCTCAAGGCCCGACTCCGCGCGTCCGATGCAGGTGATATGGAGGCGAGGTCGATCAACCGTCCAGCCACCGGAGGCGATCCCGTAGCCACATCGGCACTCGATGTCCATGCAGCCGCCGCACTCGACCGGCTCACCCGCTGGGCCGCCACGGCCCTGCGCGCGCCCGAGGCGCTCGTGTCGCTCGTCCAGGGCGACCTCCTCGTCGTCACGAGCCCCTCCGGCGGCACGGCCGACGACGAGCGCGTCGCCGAGCTGAGCGCGCGCGTCGTCGCGACCCGTGCGCCGCTCGTGATCGGTGGCGGCGCCGAGCCTGCCGCGTTCCTCGGCGCCCCGCTCATCGACAGCACCGGCAACGTCCTCGGCTGCCTCTGCGCGGTCGACGCCGGTCTGCGCGAGTGGTCCGATCACGACACCGCGCTCGTCGAGGAGCTCGCGATCTCCGCGACGACCGAGCTCGAGTTGCGGACCGCACGCGCGATGGCCGAGCGCGAGCGACGCTGGAGCGACGGCCAGCAAGACGTCCTCGAGCTCATCGCCGCTCGCGCGCCGCTCGGCGAGACGCTGACGAAGCTCCTGCAGGTCGCGGAGATGCACGCGGCCAACATGCTCACCTCGATCCTGCTGCTCGAGCGCTCGCCGGGCGGCCGCGACATCCTGCGCCACGCCGCCGCGCCCAGCCTGCCGCGCGGCTTCACGAGCGCGGTCGACGGCCTCGAGGTCGGCGACGGCGAGGGCATCTGCGGCACGGCGGCCTTCCGCGGCGAGCCGGTGGTCGTGCTGGACGTCATGGCCGACCCGCTGACCGCGAGGTTCGTGAAGCTCGCGAAGACGCACGGCCTGCGCGCCGGCTGGTCGACGCCGATCCTGTCGAGCACCGGCGACGTGCTCGGGACGTTCGCCATCTACTACGGCCTCGACCGGCTGCCGAAGCCCAGCGACGAGATCGTCATCGACCGTTCGATCCACCTCGCGCGGCTGGCGATCGAGCAGTTTCGCGACGCCCGCGAGCTACGCCGCAGCGCCAGCCAGGCGCGGGCACTCGCACGCGAGCAGACGGCGCTGCAGCGCGTCGCGACGAGCGTCGCCGCCGAGACGAACCCCGCGATCCTGTTCGCCCGCATCGGGCAGCAGGTCGGGATGCTGCTCGGCGCCGAGAGCGGCTACGTCGTGCGCTTCGAAGGCACCGAGGAGTACCGCGCGATGGGCGCCTGGGGACGCAGGGGCGCGACGATTCTGCCGACCGGCGAGGTCTACCTCCAGGCGCCCAACGGCCTCTGCGCCGATCTGCGCCGCGCGCGCTCCGTTCGGCGGCGCAGCGTCGCGCCCGGCAGCCACCTCATCGCGGCGCAGCACCGCATCGGCGCGCCGATCGTCGTCGACGGCGCGACGTGGGGCATGGTCGTCGCGCTGCGTGACCGACCCGGCCCGTTCCCGCGCGAGGACGAGAAGCGCATCGCGCGCTTTGCCCAGCTCGCATCCGTCGCCGTCGCCAACGCGCAGGCCCGCGAGCGCCTCGCCACGCAGGCGCTCACCGACCCGCTGACCGGGCTCGCCAACCGCCGCGCCTTCGACCAGCGCCTCGCCGGAGAGACCGAGCGCGCGCTGCGCCACGGACGCGAGCTGTCGCTCATGCTCGTCGACGTCGACCACTTCAAGGACATCAACGACCGCTTCGGCCACGCCACCGGCGATCGCGTGCTCGTGAACCTCGCGCGCGACATGCAGGCCGTCATGCGCCAGGGCGACCTGCTCGCCCGCATCGGCGGCGACGAAATGGCGATGATCCTCGGCGACTGCCCGCCCGGGCAGGCCGCGGACGTCGCGCACCGGATGCTCGCCGCGATCCACGCCGACGCCTCGCTGTCGCAGCGCCACGGCGTCACGCTCTCGGTCGGCGTCGCGGGCCTGACGGCCGACCGTACCGCCCAGGAGCTGCTGCGGATCGCCGACCAGGCGCTGTACCGCGCCAAGGACTCCGGCCGCAACCGGGTCGTGAGCGACGAGCCGGAGATCACCGCTCCGGCCCCGCACACCTAGATCCTTCGGCTCAGGCCACGACCTCCGACCCGACGCGATCCTCTACGTGCCGGGCTGGCGCTTGGCGGCGCGGCGCTTGAAGCGGTCCACGCGGCCGCCGGTGTCGACGAGCTTCTGGCGACCCGTATAGAACGGGTGGCAGTTCGAGCAGATCTCGACGTGGATCTCGGGCGTCGTCGAGCGCGTCTCGAACTCGTTGCCGCATGTGCAGCGCACATGGGACTTGACGTATTCAGGATGGATGTCGGTCTTCATAGTTGCACCGAGTCTATCGGCCGGTCCGCCGCGGTCTTGAGCGCCGGGCGGCCGGGTCAGCCACCGAGCGGGCAGCCGCTCGTGAGGGCGTTGCGCTCGTCGGCCTCGTCGACGCGCCGGTCGGCGTCGGCCACCGCGCGCACGAGCGACCCCGGCACGCACGCCGGTGCGAGGACGCCAACCTCAAGCTGCTGTCCGGCACGGAGGCCCGCCACCTCCGCGAGCGCGCCGGCCACGCGCACCACGAACGGACCCGCGGGCGAGCGCCCGCCGTTGCGGACGATCACGGTGTAGACCGCGAGCGCCGGACGGGCGTCGAGCACCGCGCGCACGCCGGCGACCTTGAGGTCGGGACGCAGGTCGGGCTGGTTGCACGCGGGCGTGCGCCTGCGCGACTGGCGCGCGACCGTGCCGTCGGAGCGATACCAGCGAAAGCGCACGATCGCCCGGTAGGACACCGGCACCCGCAGGCCGTCGACGCGCTTGTGGTAGACGAAGCCGGCACGCCCCGGTAGGGCCGTCTCCCAGATGCCGAAGCCCTGGACGCCGCGCACCCTGTGCCACAGCTTCTCGTCGAGCCGGCGGCGCTGCAGGTCAAAGCGCATCTGCATGCGCGTGGAGCCGCTCATCGCGGGCATCGAGCCGACGAACGACGCGACGCGCTGCGCAGGCAGCGCGCTCGTCGTGCAGGTCTCGAGCGCCGCGCTGAGCGAGGGCGCCGCGGGCGTCTGCGCCGCAGCGACGCCTGGCCCCGCGAGGAGCCATGCGACGACGACCGACCCGATCCATGTGGTGCAATCCATGCGCTGGATATGACAGCCGGCGACGACGCAAGTTGCGGGGTTTCGGCGTCATCGTCTCGCCTACGCGCAGGACGGGCGCGGGTCAGGTGTTCTTGTACAGCGGCCCGTCGCCGCCCTCGGGCGTCGTGAGGCGCCCGCCCTTCGCCGTGATCGCGCCGCACTGCACGCAGTTCGTGTAGTTGACGATGACGTCGACCGTGCCCGTCTCGGGCGCGTCCTCGGGGATCTCGTAGACGGCCGCGGGGCACATCCAGACCCACGTCTCCGCGATCTCGCGCGGCACGCGACGTTGCACGCGAATGTGGTTCGGCGCGTCGTCGCGGGTCGCGTTGCGGCTGATGTAGACCGACGAGAGCTTGTCGAACGTGTACTTGCCGTCGGGCTTGGGATAGCTGTCTTTCGTCTTGCCGACGAACATCTTGCGGGCGTCGTTGCGGTGCCACCCGCGGCGCTTGGATGGAAAGCGGCCCTTCGTCGCGATGAGGAGGTTGACCATCGGCCCGCCCTTGAGGAACCCCTCCTGAAACGGCTGGCGGGTGTTGCGGACCTCGTAGAGCTCCTCGCCGATCGGCGACTCGTCGACGGCGGCCTCGTAGCTTGAGAAGTCGGTGTCGCCGCGCTTGAGCGCCGCGTAGATGTGCTCGGCGGCGAGCTTGCCCGACATCACCGAGTGGTGCACGCCCTTCAGCGCGACGGTGTCGACCATCCCGCCCGAGTCGCCCGCGAGCAGCGCGCCCGGCATCGTGAGCTTCGGCATCGACCACCAGCCGCCGGCCGGCAGGGCCTTCGCGCCCCAGCTCACGCGCTCGCCGCCCTCGAGGATCTCGCGCACGAGCGGGTGGAGCTTGAACTTCTGCAGCAGGTCGTGGGCGGAGGTCGTCGCATCGGCGTACTCGAGGTCGACGACGAAGCCGATCGACACGTACGGCTCGCCGGTCGTCTCGTCGTTCATCGGGTAGATCCAGGTGCCGCCGATCTGGCCGTACTTCGACGACAGCTTCAGCGGCCACGGGCCGATCGTGTGGATGACGCGGTCCAGCGGCTTTGGAACCTTCCAGACCTCCTTGACGCCGAGCTCCCAGACCTGCGGCTCGCGCCCGTCGGCGAGGTGAAACTCCTTGATCGCCGCGCCGGTGAGGTGACCCCAGCAGCCCTCGGCCAGGACGGTCGCGCGCGCCTTGACGTCGGTCCCCGGCTCGAAGTTGCGCAGCGGCTCGCCATCCTTGCCGCGCCCCTTGTCGCCCGAGCGCACGCCGACGACGACCCCGTCCTCGACGATGAGCTGCGTCGCGGCGGTCTCGGTGAGGATGTACGCGCCGGCCTCCTCCGCCAGGCGCTGCTGGTAGCGCGCGAGCGCCGACACCGACACCACCTCGTTGCCGTGGTTTTGAAACGGCGGCGGCGGCGGGATCTTCACCTTGCGCTTGGAGTTCGGCAGCAGGTAGACCGACTCGCGCGTGACCTCCCCGAACGCGAAGCCCTCCAGGCGCCAGTCCTTGCGGCTCATGTCGGGGAAGAGCTCCTCCAGCGGCCCCGGCCGCATGACCGCGCCCGACAGGTTGTGGCCGCCGCAGGTCTTCGCCTTCTCGATGACCGCGACCGGCACCTCGCCGAGCTCCTCGAGCAGTTCCGGGTCATCCGCGAGCAGCTGCAGCAGGCGGTTGGCGCACGACAGTCCGGCCGTTCCTCCGCCGACGATCGCGACGCCGACCTCGATGACGTCGTCCTCGGCGTCC
The DNA here is from genome assembly GCA_963810605.1 of uncultured Actinomycetes bacterium. Lineage (GTDB taxonomy): Bacteria > Actinomycetota > Thermoleophilia > Solirubrobacterales > Solirubrobacteraceae > CADCVQ01. The sequence goes on along the minus strand of CAWEOF010000027.1, from coordinate 332,667 downwards.
AGGCCGCGCTTGACGAACTCGGCCCGCGGGTCGACCGCGGGCGGGTAGTCCAGGGGCGCGGGGCCGTCCTCTCCGGCCATCGCCGTTAGGCCTTCTTCGCCTTCACGGCCTCGGTGAGCTTCGGCAGGATCTTGTTGAGGTCGCCGACGATGCCGAGGTCGGAGTACTCGAAGATCGGCGCGTTTGAGTCCTTGTTGATCGCGACGATGTTCTCCGAGGCCTGCATGCCGACCTTGTGCTGGATCGCGCCCGAGATCCCGGCCGCGAGGTAGAGCTTCGGGGCGACGGTCTTGCCGGTCTGGCCGATCTGCGTCGAGTACGGGTACCAGCCGGCATCGACGACCGCGCGCGTCGCCGCGACAGCGCCACCCAACGCCTCGGCGAGCGCCTCGCAGAGCTCGAAGCCCTCGGCCTTGCCGAGCCCGCGACCGCCCGCGACGAGGTAGTCGGCGCCCTCGATGTCGACCTCGGCGCCGCGGGCCTCGCCACGCTGCACCATCGTCGCCTTGGTCGAGAACGCGGATAGCTGCACGGTGACGTCCGCGACCTCCGCGGTCGCGTCGGAGGGCGGCGCGATCTCGAACGCGTTGAGGCGGCCGATGATGATCCCGCGGTCCTTGTAGGTGGACGTCGAGATCGACGAGTCGCCGTGGATCGGGCGCTCGGCGGTGAGCTTGCCGTCGACCACGTTGACCTGCGTGACCTCCATCGTCACGCCGGCGTTCAGGCGCGCGGCCAGTCCGGCACCGATCTCGAAGCCGAGCAGGCCACCGCCGAACAGCGCGTAGCCGTGGCCGCCGTCGTCCATGACGGACGCCATGACGTCGACGACCGGCTGCGCGAGACCTTCGGGGGCATCCTTCGCGCGAAAGACCTTCGTCGCGCCGTAGCCGCCGAGCGACGCGGCGAGCTCGTCGCTGACGTCGCCGATGACGACGGCGTGCGCCTCGGAGCCGAGCTCGGACGCCAGCCGCGCGGCCTCGGAGACCGCGCCGAGCGAGTTCTTGTTGAACGCGCCCTCGTAGTGCAGCGCGTAGACGAGGATGTTCATGACAAAAGCTTCCTCTCGTCCAGCCAGGCGACGATCTTCTCGACCGTGTCGTTTACGTCCTCGTCCTCGATGATCGTCCCGCCGGCCTTCGCGGGCGGCGCCTTGAAGTCGCCGCAGACGACCTTCGAGCCGGCCTCGCCGACGCGATCGGCGGGGATCTCGGCGTCCTCGATCCCGAGCGACTCAAGCGGCTTCTTCTTCGCCCCCATGATCGCCTTGAGCGACGGATACCGCGGCTCGTTGATCGCGTCGCCGACGGAGATGACGGCGGGCAGCTCGATCTCGACCGTGTCATAGCCGTACTCGGCCTGGCGCTCGCAGCGCAGCGAGCCCGCCGAGACGTCCATCTTGATGACCTGCGTCAGCGACGGCATCTTGAGGTGGTCGGCGACGACGGCGCCGATCGTGTAGCACTCGCCGTCGTCGGACTGCTGGCCGAGCAGGACGAGGTCGGGGCTCTCGCGCTCGAGCACCTTCGCGAGCGCGTAGCCGGTGGCGGCGACGTCCGAGCCCGCGAGCGCGTCGTCGGACAGGTGCACGGAGCGGTCGGCGCCCAGCGAGACGGCCTTGTGCAACGCGCGCACGGCGGTGCTCGGCCCCATCGTCACGGCGACGATCTCGTCGACCTCGACGACGCCACCTTCCTTGACCTGCATCGCGGCCTCGATCGCGTGCGTGTCGTAGGGGTTCAGGTTGCGCTCGCCGCCGCGATCCATGCGTCCGGTCTGCGGGTTGATCCGCTTCTCGACGGCGGCGTCGGGCACCTCCTTCACCAGGACGCAGATCTTCAACTCAGGCCTCCTTCGACGGACGTGGCATGCGGCGCAGGATAACTCATTGACTGACCAGTCAATCGCGTCGGACGGGGGTCCTAGTCCCGGACCGCGCCGCGGATGAAGTCGACGATCGTCTCGGTGCTCGATCCCGGCCCGAAAACCTCGGCGACGCCCAGGCGCTTGAGCTCGGGGATGTCGTCGGAGGGGATCGTGCCACCGACGGTCACGACGACGTCGTCGATCTCCTGCTCGGCCAGCAGCGCGACGATCCGCGGGACGAGCGTCATGTGCGCGCCCGACAGGATCGACAGCCCGACGGCGTGAGCGTCCTCCTGGATGACGGTCTCGACGATCTGCTCGGGCGTCTGGTGCAGCCCCGTGTAGATGACCTCCATGCCGGCGTCGCGCAGCGCCCGCGCGATGATCTTCGCGCCGCGATCGTGCCCGTCGAGGCCAGGCTTGGCCACGACGACGCGAATCTTCTTGGAAGAGGTGGGGGTCTCCGACATAGGCGGAAAGCAGGCGCGCGGATCATAGTCGGGCGCACCCAACCTTCGCGTGCGGACCGCGGTCAGCGTCGTCGCCGGCTACGACGGCCGGAGCGCTCGGACGGTCCGATCGCCGCTCGGTCCTCCCCGAAGATCGCAGCCGCGCCCGCGCGGCCAGCGCGAGCCCGGCTCAGGCGGCCCGGCCGGCGGCGAGCGCATCAGTGGTTCAAAACGGCACCCCTGGTACCGCTTCGAACCACTGTCCCCCGGGGCAGCGCTGCGCCCGCCCGGCCGGCAGGACGCAGTGCGCGATTGGCTCGGCCTCGCGCACCCTTCCGTCGAGCGGTCGCCGCGGGTGCGGGGCCGCCCCCCGGCTGGACGCGTCCCCCGGGCCGGTCTCCCCCGTGACGGCAAGACCGATCTCGGTGCGCTCGTCACCCAGCTACATGCCGCCGGCATCGTCGAGCGCAACGCGGCCGGGCCGCGGGACCCGGATGGAGCCGGTGCTGGTCCACAGCGTCCGCGGAGTCTTCGTCTCAGGGGAGCCGCACGAGCCTGCTCATCGAGCATCCCCACCGCACCGTCCGCGCGCTGCCGGCGCGGCTCGTCGGCAACACGATCGCGTTCGAGCGCGGCGAGATCGCGCTTTGCGTCGAAGGCCGGTTCGATCGCGAGCAGGCGCGGTCGCTGCGAGCGAGCAGCCACTGAGCGTCAGCCGGCACGGCGGCGGGCGGCCCGCGCGCCGGGCTTCTTGCATCCGCCCATCCCATCCTCGCCGAACGCGCAGAAGTGCTTGATCGTCTCGCAGTTCTTCACCCGGTACTGGCCGGTGCCGATGCGCACGCGCGCCGTATCCTTCCCGGGCCCGCAGTCGATCGTCCCCTTGCCGTAGTACGCGTAGACGTAGTCGGCACCTGGACCGCCGAGGATCGTGTTGCGGCCGTGGCTGGGGTACAGCCAGTCGTTGCCGGAGCCGCCGCTGAGGTAGTCGCGCTGCTTGGTCGTGTTGTTCTTCGGATCCCAGTCGCCCCAGAGGATGTCGTTGCCGCCAGCGCCCGACAGGCGCTCGTCGCCGTGATGACCGAGCAGCTCGTCGTTGTCCGGGCTGCCGATCTGCTTGCGGTCCCTGTTGTCCGCCGCCTGCCAGAAGATGCCGTCGACCTTGGGCCACTTGCGCCCGGCGCCGTCGTTGTGCGGCGCCTTCGCGCCGCCGCCGGCGCTCGTGAGGCCGTCGCCCGGGAAGCACTTCAGGCCGGGCTCAGGCGGAGGGCAGAACGCCGCGTCCTCCTGTGCGTGGCCGGCGAGCGGCACGCCGAGCGTCGCGGCCGCGAGGACGGACAGGGCGAGTCCGGATGCCCAGAGTCGAGAGCTCACCGTAGGATCGACCGTACACGCCTGGCCTGGCGCGCGTGACCGAATCTCCGCAGCCGGCGCACCGGGTCGACGGACCCTTGGTCAGCCTCGGCGATCCACCGCGGTGCCGTGCGGCGCCGAGCTCTCCGGAGCGGCGGCGGCCCGCGGCCTCCCCGTCCACGGGCTCGCGTGCACGCGGGCGCGCTCGAGATCCTCGACGCTCTCCGCGTAGGCCTTCAGCCGCCCCCGCAGACCGCTCGGACGGTCGGGCTCGAACTCCGCGCGCACGGCACGGCGGTCGAGCGCGCGTTCCCCGGCGCTCGGCGCGCCGGCGCGACAGGAGACCGGGTGTGTGGGAGGAGCGAGGCCGCAGCGTGACTTGGCTCGGCTGCCATCGCCGACGGTGCAGGATCCATCCCTACCCGCTGGACCAGTTATTCGCCCGCACGCGCGCCGTTTCGGGCCGCGGGCATAGGCGCGTCAGAAGACGGGCGTCTCGGTGTACGTCCCGAAGACGTCCTGCAGCGCGCGCACGATCTCGCCCTCGGAGGTCTCCGCGCGAGCACAATGAAGCAGCGCTGGCATGAGGTTCGCGCGCGAGCTCGCGGCCTGCGCGCGCAGCGCCGACAGCGAGCGCTCGACGGCGCCTGCGTCGCGGCGCGCGCGCACCGCCCGCAGGCGGCCGAGCTGCTTGCGCTCGAGCTCGGGGTCGATGCGCAGCGTCGGGATGTCGTCGTCGCCGGCGTCGACGTATCCGTTGACGCCGACGAGGATCCGCTCGCGGCTGTCGTACTCGCATTGCAGCTCGAACGCCGCGTCGGCGATCTCGCGCTGCGGGAAGTTCGCCTTGACTGCCTCGACCATCCCGCCGAGCTCGTCGATGCGCGCGAAGTAGTCGTAGGCCTCGCGCTCGAGCGAGTCGGTGAGCGCCTCGACGAAGTACGCGCCGCCGAGCGGGTCGATCGTGTTCGTCACGCCCGTCTCGTGGGCGATGATCTGCTGGGTACGCAGCGCGATCCGGGCGGCCTCCTCGGTCGGCAAGGCGAGCGCCTCGTCGTAGGAGTTCGTGTGCAACGACTGTGTCCCGCCGAGCACGCCCGCGAGCGCCTCGATCGCCGTCCGCACGACGTTGTTGAGCGGCTGCTGCGCGGTCAACGACACCCCCGCTGTCTGCGTGTGGAAGCGCATCCGCCACGAGCGCGGGTCCTTCGCGCCGTAGCGCTCGCGCAGCTCGCGGGCCCAGATCCGGCGCGCCGCGCGGTACTTCGCGACCTCCTCGAAGAAGTCGATCTGCGCATTGAAGAAGAAGCTCAGGCGCGGCGCGAAGTCGTCGACGGCAAGGCCGCGCTCGATCGCCTGCTCGACGTACGTGAGCCCGTCCTTGATCGTGAACGCGAGCTCCTGCGCGGCCGTCGAGCCGGCCTCGCGGATGTGGTAGCCCGACACGCTGATCGGGTGCCAGCTCGGCATCTCGGCGGTGCACCACTCGATCATGTCGCCGCATAGGCGCATCGCCGGGTCGACGGGGAAGCACCACTCCTTCTGGGCGATGTACTCCTTGAGGATGTCGGCCTGGATCGTGCCGCGCAGCCGGTGCGCCGGGATGCCGTTGCGCTCGGCGGCGGCGACGTAGAACGCGAGCATGACGACGGCGGGCGCGTTGATCGTCATCGAGACCGAGATCTCGCCCAGGTCGATGCCGGCGAAGAGCGTCTGCATGTCGTCGAGCGTGTCGACGGCGACGCCTTCGCGTCCAACCTCGCCCTCGCTCAGGACATGATCGCTGTCATAGCCCATGAGGCTCGGCATGTCGAAGGCCGTGCTGAGGCCGTTCTGGCCGCGGGCGAGCAGGTAGCGGAAGCGCTCGTTGGTCTCCTCCGCCGTGCCGAAGCCCGCGAACTGGCGCATCGTCCACAGACGGCCGCGGTACATCGACGGGTACACGCCGCGCGTGAAGGGATACACGCCCGGCCGCCCGTCGTAGTCCTCGTCCTGGCCGCCCCCGGCGAGGTCGGCCTTCGTGTAGAGCGCCTTCACCGGGGAGCCTGAGAGCGTCGTGAACGGGACCTCGCGCTCAGGCGCGAGCGCGTAGGCGGCGCGCCATTGCGCTTCGGTGGTCGGTGGGTGAGTGGTCGCCATAGTGTCGGTATCCAGATAGTCGGAAGTCCGCGCGCCTCGCAATTGAAGCATACCCGGCAGGTTGTCGACAACTTCGCGTATCAGGGGATCCGGCCATCGCCTCTGACGAGGTATGAGCCCGCAACCCCTGAATAGCTACGTTGCCCGCGCGCACACCGCCGACCTGCATCGGCGCGCCAGACTCGCGCGTCAAGCAGCGGCCGGGCCGCGCGCTCAGCACCCCGAGCGCACCGGCATCCGCCGGCGCCTCCTCGTCGTCGCGCGGCTCACCCGCGCGACGCGCTGAACCCGAGCCGCCGGCGTACCGGGCTTGGCGGCACTCGTTCGCGCTGAGCGCGTCCGCCGGCGGCTACGGGAGCTCGACGTGGACGATGTCGACGACCGGCGCGATGTCGGCGCCGGCCTGGATCTGCTGTGCAGCGACCTCGATCGCGCCGAACTCGATGCCGCGCGTGAACGTCGCGCTGATGAGATCGATCATGAACTGGAAGTCCTCGTCGCCCGACAGCGCGAGGCGGTCGCCGATGCGCTGCATGCGGTCGTCGGGAAACAGCCGGGCGAGCTCGCGCAGGATGTCTTGGCGGACGTCGCCGGGCTCGGACGCCTCGACCTCCTCGGGCTCCGGCTCGTCGGGGTCGTCCGGATCGAATTCTTCGCTCATGCGCCCAGCATGCCCGGTCTCGGGCTGACATACCATTCGCACCGTCCATGGGAGACATCGGCAAGCCCATCCGCGAGACCGAGCGCCCGGCACCCGTTCGGACGCCGGTGCCCGAGCCGCAGCCCGCGCCCGCGACTCCGCGGCGCGAGCCGGCACCCGCGAAGTCCCACGCCGCGGCGCGACCACGGCGTTCGCGCGAGCCCGCCGCACCGGCGCGCGCGTGAGCGTCGAGCCGGTCGCGCAGCCGCTCGTCGGCTTCCGGCGCTGGGGCGCGATGCGGGGCGGCCTGTACTCCGGGATCTTCGTCGCGGGCAAGTTCATCCCAAACCCCGCGCTCGGGATGGTCGCGCCGCGCGCCGCGCAGAAGCCGTGGCCGACGGACCACGACCGCTTCGCGAAATGCTTCGCCCTGCGCGGCCACGACGCGCCGCATCGCGACTGCAACTGCGGCTGGGCCGCGTACTACGCGCTCGACGAGGAGCCCGCGCTGCCGGCGATCGAGTGCGTGTGGGGCGCCGTCGTGGCGTGGGGCAAGATCGTCGAGTGCGAGACCGGCTTTCGCGCCGAGTACGCCCGCCCGCTCGCGCTGCTTCGCCACAAGCATCCCGACGACATCCGCGAGCGCGGCCTGCGCTTGCAGAACGCGGCCGACGCGTACGGCATCCCCTTGCTGGAGCGCGAAGAGCTCATCGCGTACGCGGGCTGGCACGGCGAGGTTCGCGCGGCGCCTCCGGGCTACTGAAGCCGGCTCGCGGGCCAGGACGCGGGATCCATGCTCCCCGCCACGGCGAGGCGCAGGTGGCGGAAGCTCTCGTCGTCCGGGAACGTCGTGGACTGCAGCATCTCGTAGGGCTCCGCCATCAGCGGTTCCGTTTCGGCGAGCCATCGCGTGTAGTACGGCTGGGCATGGTGATCGTCGAACGCCTGCTGATCGACGAAGACCTCGAACGTGTACGCCACGTTGGGACGCTCCGGGTCGGGGAGGATGCTGGTCGCACAGCACCCGGGCCCGTCGATCGAGCCGCGTGCGTTGCTCATCGACAGCGCGATGAACTGGTCGCGGGTGCCCGGCTTGAGCTGGAACACGACGAAGAGCGCGATCATTGGTTCAGCCTCCTAGATGTAGGGACGGCGGTCGAGCACGAGTCGCAGCGGCCGATCCGTGACGATCCGCTCGATGCCGAGGATCTGCTGTGCGCAGGCGAACAGCGACAGGGCGCCGGTCAGCATGTGCGCGCCGATCCACGGCTCGACGAAGTCGATACGCCGGCGCGCCGCGTCAGCGGCCCGCGCGGCGAGCGTCGAGACGGCGCGGCCGATCGCGGCCCGCACGCCGGCCGCCTCACCGTCGGGTAGGTCCGGCAGCGTGCGGCCGAGCATGTAGACCGAGTCGAACGTCAGCCACCAGGGATTGTTCGGGTCCCACAGGCCATCGGGCAACTGCAGGCCGAGCAATGCCTTCGCTCGCTCGGCCGCGAAGGGCAGGCGCCTGCCGAGCGCGGCCCAGAAGAAGTCGAAGTGCAGCGTCCCCCCGATCTGGTCGCCATCCCCGGCGGGTGGCTTGTCGATGCCGACCATCCCGTTGGCGGCGTCGAGCTTCGTGCCCTCGATGAACTCCACCAGCCACTCGAACCAGTCCTCCGCGACCATGCCCTTGACGTTGAAGAACGTCGACGCATGCCCGATGAGGTTCTCGCCCGCCTCGTAGCAGTTGTTGCGCCAGTCGAGGGTGGACGCATAGCGCTCGGCGTCGGCCGGAGCACCCATCAGTTCGCCGAACGTCATCGCGATCGGCGGCATCTCGCCGTTGCGCAGCTCCGGCTCGAAGAGTTGCATCGCCGCCGTCACGAAGCCCGTGTTGTGCGCGGTCGACAGCATGCCGCTCGCGTCGATGAAGAACGTCGAGGTCGGGTCCTGGAACTGCGAGAGCGCGTCCAGCCACTCGGCCGCGCGCTCGCCGGGGTCCAGCCGATCGAGCGTGTAGAGGATGCACGCGACGTCCGCCGACCCGTAGAGCGCAATCGCGCGATCGCCGGGGCGCCGTGCATAATCCGCGTCGCCCGGGCCCACCTTCAGGCTCGGCAGGAACTCGTTGGCGATCCAGCGCTCGAACGGTCGGATGTCCCAGTGGTCGTGCGCGGTCACCATCCCGCCACCGTGCGAATGTATTCGCGCGCCAGCTTCGCGTAGAGCAGCGGGTTCGACGTGAGCGGGTTCTGCTCCGCCTCGATGACCAGCCAGCCCTTGTAGTCGTGGGCCTTGAGCACGTCGAACACCTGCACGAAGTCGATGCCGCCGTCGCCGGGAACGGTGAAGGCACCCTCGATGACGGCGAACTCGAAGCCCATCGACCCGGCGCGCACGTCGTCGTCGACGCGCTTGCGGACGTTCTTGACGTGCATGTGCACGGTGCGGTCCGCGTACTTCTTGAGGACCGCGATGGGATCGTCGCCGGCAAGAGCTATGTGGCCGGTGTCGATCGTGTACTTCAGCTCCGGCGCCGCAGCCGCCAGCGTGTCGAGCTGAGCCGCGCTCTGCACCACCGTCTGGATGTGCGGGTGGTAGCCCATGAGGACGCCCTTGTCGGCGGCGATCTTCGAAAGCTCCTCGAGGCGACCACCGAGCGTCATCCACTCGTCCGCCGACAGCTTCGGCAGCTGGTCGGGGAACAACGGGACGCCGAGCGCCGCGAAGTGCTCGTCGTAGCGGCTCGGCGGGTACGGCTTGAACGGGCAATGCGTGCACTCGGCGATCGTGCAGATCCGCGCCCCCATCGACACGAGGAAGTCGATGAAATTGGTGAACAGGCCGACCTGCTCCGTCATGTCCCGCGACAGCAGGTAGGCGCTGAACCACCCACCCGCCAGGACCATGTCGTGGGCGGCCAGGACCGGCTGCAGCTCCTTGGCCGTCGACGGAAACAGCGAGCCGAGCTCGGTGCCCTCGATCCCGGCGGCGTTCATCTCCGCGAGGATCGCGTCCACGGACGTCAGCGAGCCGAGGATCGGAAAGTCGTCGTTGTGCCAGTTGATGGGCGAGGCCGCGATGCGCACCCTCGGGCTGTCCGGGGTCACGAGGACCCGCCTTCGCTCGTCGACGTGACCAGCCCGGCCACCTTTCGCGCCGACCGGATGGCGATCGCCATCGCCGTCAGGGTCGGGTTGCAGGCGCTCATCTCCGGGATCGCCCCGCAGCCCGCGACCCACAGGTTCTCGTATCCCCAATGCCTCAGGTACGGGTCGACGACGGACTTGCCGTCGTCACGCTCGCCCATCCGCGTCGTCGACATAAAGTGCAGCGACGAACCGGGCGGCTCGAACTGCGGCAGCTGACCCGGCAGCCAACCGCCGATCGCGAGCGTGGCCGGGGCCATGTCGCCGATCATCTCGTGCGCGCGCTTGGCGGCCGCGTCCGGGATGCGGTAGTCGAACGTCGGCTGCGGCATGCCCATGAGGTCCGGCACCTTCTCGTCGAAGAACACGCGGTTGTGCTCCTCGGCCTCGGCCATGCCGAACCACTGGACGAATACGAGCAGACGCTCGTCGACGTACTCGCCGCCCGGCGTCGTGAAGTTGATCGGGTCGTAGTGGATCTGGCAATGCCAGGGCCGGTCCTTTGACACGGGGATCCACACCTCGGGCTCGGGCGCCCAGAGCGGCATCGGGATCGGGTCGTCCTTGCTCGGCGGCGCGCCGAGTTTGGCGACGTTCTCCTTGCCGAGCACGACGAGGCACGATGCGCAGATCTGATCGTTGAGATAGCGGCCGAGCGCGGCACTGCGGATCTTCGACGCGAACAACAGCTGCGGCCCGAAGATCGCACCGGATGCCACCATGAAGTGGTCGGCCTCGATGTCGAGCGTCGTCAGCGTGCTCAAGTCCTGCACCTTGGCGCGCGTCAGCCTGCCGTCGGCGGAGTGGATGAGCTCCTTGACGAGGTGCTGGGGCAGGATCCGGAATCGCTTGGCAAGCTCCTCGTCGGTCAATAGCGGTCCGAGCACCGTGTCCGCGCCGCTCCAGTGCACGTACTGGTGCTCGCCGTCGAAGCCGGTCCGCCGCTCCGCCGCGACCGGGAGGTTCTGCACCGGATAATCGCCGGGGACGGGGTGTTTGTAGCCCTCGGGAACGCGCGCGTAGTAGTCGGTGAGCGCTTCCTTGACAAGCCGCCCGCGGTCGAAGTCGAACTGGTCGGTGTGCGTGTTGCAGAACTGCTCGGCGATCTCGTAGAGCGCTTCCCACTCGTCGGCGGGGATGATGTTCGTGCGCTCGAGCGTCGGGTGCTGGCGTGGCGTGGCGGCGGTCCAGTGGGTGAACATCCCGCCGACCGCGTAGGTGCCGCCGGCCGCTGTGAGGTTGCGGAGGGGGTCCTGGTTGGGGTTGTGGAAGTTGTAGGCCTGGTCTGAGGAATCCCAGAATGCCGTCGGATCCAGCGTCCCCTCGTAGCCGGACTGCGTCGGCAGCGAGTACGTGTGGAGGTTCGCCGCGACCAGATCCTCGAAGTTGTTCTTGTTGGCCTGGTAGGCGCGGTCGTTGCGCAGGTGGCTTCCCGGAGTGGTGGAGAGCTGCGCGCCGGCATCGACCATGAGCACGCTGGCGCCAGCCTCGACCAGGATGCGCGCGTAGGTACAGCCGATCGGTCCGCTGCCGATGATGAGGACGTGGGCGGACAGGGCGGTAGGCATGCAGGTTCCCCCTTTTTGTGGTTACTCGCATTGTTAAACGCGACCGGACTGTGAAGCCCGGTGCTCGCAGCCGCGCGCTGCGGAACTCAACCCATCGCGTCGCACGCTAGCACCAATTGTGTGAGCGGCTGACAGAGGATTTCAGATACCCGCCGGTCCGAGAAGCCGTCCAACACGATGACGGGCGGCGTGGCAGGCGCGCGGACCGGCGGCTTGCTTCAGCGCGCGACGTCCACCTTGGGCGCTTGGCGCTCCTCGAAGTCGCCGGCCTCGATGCGCAGGGTGCGCAGCAGGTCGGTGAGCTGCTCTTGCTCGCCGTCGTCCAGCGCGGCGAGGCCGAAGGCGTCCTCGTTGAGCAGCGTCGTCGCGCGGGCGGCGACCTCGCGGCCCGCGTCGGTGATCTCGGCGAGCGTCGTGCGGCGGTCCGCTTCGTGCGGGACGCGGCGGACGAGCTTGTCCTTCTCGAGCTTGTCGATGATGTTCGTGACGCTCGTGCGGTGTACCTGGAGTCGCTCGCCGACCTTGCCCAGCGGCAAGGCCCCCGTCTTCGTAAAGGACAGGAGCATGAGCGCCTCGTAGCGCGGGAACGTGAGGTCGAGCGGGCCCAGCAGCTCGTTGAGCCGCGCGAGCAGAACCTGCTGGGCGCGCATGATCGAGGTGATCGCCGCCATCGGCCGGGCCGGCTCGGCGCCCCAGCGCTCCTCCCAGTGGCGGCGGGCTTCGGCGATCGGATCGATGCTCAGCGGGGGCGACATGCCTGGCAAGGCTATTGGGCGGTCCTATTCGCGGGCGATCTTGCCGAGCAGGGCGCGCGCGATCACCATGCGCTGGATCTCCGACGTGCCCTCGTAGATCTCCGTGACCTTCGCATCGCGGTAGTAGCGCTCCGCGGCGGTCTGCTTGGTGTAGCCGACCCCGCCGAGCACCTGGATCGCGTCGCCGGTCACCCGCCGCGCCACGCCGGACGCAAACAGCTTGGCCTGCGCGCCCTCGACGGTGTGCGAGCGGCCGGCGGTCTTCAGCCGCGCCGCGCGCCATGTGAGCGCGCGCGCCGCCTCGATGTCCGTCTGCATGTCGGCGAGCTTCTGCTGGATCGCCTGATGCGCGCCGATCGGCTTGCCGAACGTGTAGCGCTCCTTGGCGTAGGTCACCGCCAGGTCCAGCGCGGCCTGCGCGATGCCGACCGCCTGCGCGGCGATCCCGATCCGCCCGCCGTCGAGCGTCGACAGCGCGATCCGCAGGCCGTGCCCGCGCCAGCCCAATCGCTCGCCTGGCGTGTCCTCGAACGTCATGTCTGCCGTGCTCGACGAGTTCAGGCCGAGCTTCTCCTCCTCGCGCACGGGCTTGAAGCCCGGCGCCCCGCGCCGCACGATGAACGCGCTCGGCTTGTCGGGGTCCTTCGCGAAGACGATGAAGACGTGCGCGTGGTAGCCGTTGGTGACCCACTGCTTGGCCCCGGTGAGCTTGCAGTTCTCGTCGGCGCGCGTGAGCAGCGCGCCCGCGTCCGAGCCCGACCCGGCCTCCGTCAGCGCGAACGCGGCGATCTCGTGACCCTGCGCGAGCGGCGGGACGAGCCGCTCGATCTGCTTGCGCGAGCCGTGGTCGATGATCGGCATCGTGCCCGCGCCGGTGTGAACGGCGAGCGTCACTCCGAGGCCCGCGTCACCGCGCGACATCTGCTCGAGCACGAGCACGTACGTCATGAAGTCCGCCCCGGCGCCGCCGAGGTTCGTCGGGATGCAGACGCCCATGAGCCCGAGCTCGCCGAGCTGCTGGACGACCTCCTTGGGGAAGTGGTGATCGCGATCCCACTGCATCGCCTTCGGCGCGATGACCTCGTCCGCGAAGCGCGCGGCGAGCGCACGGATGTCGCGCTGCTCGTCGGTGAGCTCGTGCAGGCTCATCGGGCGGCACGGTGTTCGAGGATCGCGGCGACGACGTTCATGTGATCACGCAACGTAACGGCATTCGCGGTTGCGCTACCTGTGCCGGCCGGCCGTCTCGCCGGCGGCAGCGCGCCAGCGGCGCGCCGACGGTGGCGGTACGGGCGCGCGCCGCAGCGCCGAGCCGCCCAGGCCACCCGCGGCCGCCGCGGCGAGCGCGGCACCGATCTTCAGGCGCCGGTGCAGCCGGTCGAAGCGCAGGACCTCCCAGCCCGCGTCTCTCGCGACGCGAGCGAGCACGGTATCGGGATTGACGGCAACGGCGTTGCCCACGGCTCGCAGCATCGGGAGGTCGGACTCGGAGTCCGAGTACGCATACGAGGTCGCAAGCTCGATCCCTTCCGCGGCCGCCAGCTCGCGGATCGCGCGCGCCTTCTCCTCGCGGTACGCGAACAGCCCGCCCTCACGCCCCGTGTAGACCCCGTCGAGGATCTCCGAGCGCGAGCCGATCGCGCCGTCGAAGCCGAGGATGTAGGCGAGCGCGTTCGCCATCTCCTGCGAGGCCGCCGTGCAGATGTAGACCGGGCGGCCGGCGTCCTGGTGCGCGTAGGCGACCTCGAGCATCTGCGGATACAGGCGCGGCAGCACACCGGCGAGCACGCGCGGGGCGAGGCGCCGCATGTCGCGCACCTGACGGCCCTCGATGTAGGAGCCCATGCGAGCCCGGACCTTCGCTGTCGCCGCGTCCGTCGAGCCGAAGAGACGAAAGCGCAGCCCCGCCCACATGTCGCCCGCGAGCCGGCGGCGGCCGATCATGCCGGCGCCGTACGCCGCGCGCACGAAATGCAAGCCCGACGAGCCGGCCATCAGCGTGCGGTCGAGGTCGAAGAACGCAGCGCTACGTGGCCGGTGGTCGGCCAGGGTTCGTTCTGCGTGCTCCTCGATGCCGCTCAGCCTGGTCGCGTCCGAGTCGTCGTCGCAGCCACGTCAGACGCGGATGACGATCGCGTCACCCTGGCCGCCGCCCGAGCAGATCGCCGCGCAGCCGTAGCCGCCGCCGCGCCGGCGCAGCTCGTGGACGAGCGTCGCGATGATGCGAGCACCCGAGGCGCCGATCGGGTGTCCGAGCGCGACCGCGCCGCCGTTGACGTTCACGCGATCCTCGTCGATGCCGAGCATCCGGATCGAGTTCAGCGCGACCGACGCGAACGCCTCGTTGATCTCCCAGAGGTCGATGTCGCCGGGCTGCAGGCCGGCCTTGTCGAGCGCCTTGTACGCGGCCGACGCCGGCACCTTGGCGAGCAGCGCGAAGTCGTCCGCGATCGACGCCTGCGCGACGATCTCGGCGAGGACCTCCTTGCCGTTGGCCTGCGCCCACTCGTCGGAGGCGACGACGATCGCGCCGCCGCCGTCGTTGACGCCGGGGGAGTTGCCGGCGGTGTGCGAGCCCTCCTTGCTGGCGAGGCCGCGCAACTTGGCGAGCGACTCGAGCGAGCTGCCGCGACGCGGCGCCTCGTCGACCTCGACGACCGTGTCGCCTTTGCGGCCCTTGATCGTCACGGCGACGATCTCCTCGGGCAGGCGGCCGGCATCGGTCGCCTCGATCGCGAGCTCGTGCGAGCGCAGCGCCCAGCGGTCGAGGTCGGGGCGGGAGATCTCGTAGGCGTCGCCAACCTCGGTCGCCTCGTCGAACATCTGGCGGCCGCTGAAGGGGTTGGTCAACCCGTCGTGGACCATGGCGTCCAGGGCCTTGACGTCGCCCATGCGAAAGCCGAAGCGCGCGTTGGGCAGCAGGTACGGCGCGCAGGACATCGACTCCATGCCGCCTCCGACGCCGACCTCGACGTCGCCGGCGCGGATCTGCGCGTCGAGGATCCCGACCGCGCGCATGCCCGAGGCGCAGACCTTGTTGATCGTCTCGGAGCTGACCTCCTTCGGGATCCCGGCCTTGATCTGCGCCTGGCGCGAGGGGATCTGGCCCTGCCCCGCCTGCAGGACCTGGCCCATGATGACGTGCTGAACCTCCTCACCGGCGACGTCGGCGCGCTCGAGCGCGGCTTTGATCGCGATCCCGCCGAGCTCCGTCGCATCGAGCGTGGACAGGCCGCCGCCCATCTTCCCGATCGGTGTCCGGGCACTGCCGAGAATGACGGTCGTGGGCATTTAGCGGGTCGTCTCCCAGGTCGATGGCTACAGGCGCGATGCAGTCTATGCGCGCTAGATTCCTACGGACGTGGTCACGGAGTCAACCACCTCGCTACCTGCGGACACCGATGCGGACACCGTCGTGCTCGGGATCCTCGAAGGCGAGGGCATCGCGCACGACGTCGACGGCGTGCTGCAAGGGCTCGTCGACGCGGGCGAGGCGAAGGCCAAGCACCGCCATCTCGCGGTCGCGCACGCGGGCGGCAAGCGCTGGGTCCTCGTCGGGCTTGGTGCCCGCGGCGAGCTCGACGGCGAGCGCGTGCGGATCGCGGCCGCGTCGGCGCTCGGTCGCGCGCGGGAGCTCGGCGCGCGACGGCTGTGCTGGGAGGTCCCGCACAAGGTCGGCCCCGAGATCGCCGCAGCGATCGTCGAGGGCACGCTGCTGTGCGCGTATCGCTTCCTGCGCTTCAAAGCGCCCGAGGAGCGCACCGACGTCGATGCGCTGATCGTCTCGGCGCATCACGACCTCTCCGACGTCGTGGGCGAGGCGACGATCGTCGCGAACGCCGTCAACGCGGCCCGCGACCTGCAGAACGCGCCGCCGAACCAGTGCACGCCGACCTACCTCGCCAACGCCGCTCGCGCGCTGGCGCAGATCGACGGCGTCACGGTCGCCGTCGAGGGCCGCGACGGCCTCGCCGAGCGCGGCATGGGCTCGTTCGCCGCGGTCGCGCAGGGCGCCGTCGAGGAGCCGGCGCTCATCACCTTGAAGTACGACGGACGGGACGCGGCCGGCCCCGTGCTCGGGCTCGTCGGCAAGGCGGTCACGTTCGACACCGGCGGCATCTCGATCAAGCCCGCGAACAAGATGTCCGAGATGAAGTTCGACATGTCCGGCGGCGCGGCGGTGCTCGGCGCGGTCGAGGCGATCGCGCGCCTCGCGCTGCCGGTGCGGATCGTCGCCGTCGTCGGCGCGACGGAGAACATGCCGTCGGGCAACGCGATGCGACCCGGCGACGTCGTGACGGCGTCAAACGGCGTGACCATCGAGATCATCAACACGGACGCCGAGGGGCGGCTCGTGCTGGCCGACTGCCTCGCACACGCGGTCGCCGAGGGTGCCGAGCGGCTCGTCGACATCGCGACCCTGACGGGCGCGATCATCACCGCGCTCGGCAACACGCACGCCGGGATCATCGGCGACGACGACGACTGGGTCGCCGCCGTGACGGCCGCGGGCACCGCGACCGGCGAGATCCTCTGGCGGCTGCCGCTGCACCCCGACTACGCCAAGGCGCTCGAGTCCGAGACGGCCGACATCATGAACGTCAACGAGACGCGCAAGGCCGGCTCGATCGTCGCCGCGCAGTTCCTCAAGCGCTTCACAGGCGACGTGCCGTGGGCGCACCTCGACATCGCCGGCACCGCGTGGGGCGCCGGCAAGCCGTATACGCCGAAGGGCGGCAGCGGCTACGGCGTGCGCCTCTTCGTCGCGCTCGCTCGCTCGCTCGGCTGAGCGCCCGGGCGGCCCGGGACTCGGGTGGTCTGATGGGGCCGCACCAACTCGACGGCGCGCCACGGAACGCGCCGTCGAGTTTTCCGGTGATGCGGCTGCGGGGCCCTTAGCGCGTCGCTGCGGTGAGGGCTCCCGCGACCTTCTGGAGTGCGCCGTTGATGCCGCGCACCTCGGATTCGATCGGCCGGACCTGATCGTCGATCGCGTGTACGCCGATCTGGATGAGGCGTGTCGTCGACGCGATCTTCGTCAGGGTCCCGGTGATCGCAAGCAGATATCCGGCCAGGACGAGGACTAGCAGCAGGACCTCGACCAACGTTGCAATGACAAGAATGCTGTTCATCGGTCGTTCCTCTCGCTACCCATGGTTTCTTAGCTCCGCGACGAGCTCGTCGCCAGCCTGACGCGTGTTCTTCAGCTGATAGCTCGTGGCCGTGTTCTTGACGACCTTCTTGCCACTGACCCAGGTCGCCCAGAGGTCATCGTTGAGCTTGACCACCGTGCGGCGCAGCATTTCCAGCAGCGCGATGACCACGAGCAGGATGACCACTCCGACTACGAGCGTCGTGACCCACGCGTTCTGGTTCTCCGACAGTGCGGAAACAATCGTGAGTGTTTTCATCGTGAGCTGTACTTCTTCCAAGCCGGCGAGACCGGAGCATCCAGCTGCTGCTGGCCGCCGCCGCTCGCTGCCGCGGGCGCCGGGGAGGCATACGCGGGCGGAGGTGGCGGGGCGTAGGCGGGCGCCGGAGCCGCTGCCGGTCGTGCCCCGAGCTTCTGTAGGTACGCGAGCGCCAGCGGTGGGACAGACTCGGCGAGACTCCGCGTCTGACTGAGCTGTTCGGTTCCGGGGACGCCGCGCTCGAGCATCGGCGCGGTCTTGGCGTTCTGCACATCGGCGAGGATGCTGCGCAGCGGCGTGAGCGTGTCGTTGAGCAGCTTGATGACGACGAGCAGGACGACGAGCCCGACCACGAGCCCGATGATCGCGAGGGCTGTCATGTCGATTCCCTCCAGCCTGGAGACGTGTGGTACTTGTCGACGACGGGCGCGCCGCCGCGAGCTGCACGCAGGCAGACGGTGATCGTCCGCACGGCGTTGTTCGTCGCGCCCACGTTCTGCAGCGGCCCGGTCTTGCTGGCGATCGAGTCGAGGTCCGTCACGAGCTGCTGTGACGTCCCGTCGACCTTCCGGGCCAAGCCGGTGATCGTCAGCAGGAGGATCGCGACGAGTGCGACGACGACCCCGCCGACGACCCATCCGACCATCCACCACGTAGATAGTGCGGCCATACGCAACCCCCTGAGCATGCGAGAGCACATCCCGCGACGCGGGACTCGAAATGCTTCGTACTCGGCGCAAGCTAACCCATCACGCCTGGAATATTGAATTAAATCTTCGAGGACAAAGCGAGAGACCGGTCGCCCTCGTGCCGACGTGCCGTACCTGCACTACTGCTGCCGCTCGACGCGATAGGTGAGGTGCGTGACGGCCGGCGCCGCGACGACCCGCGTGCATTGCAAGGTGAAGTTCGCGCTGCCGAGGTCGTCGAGCAGGCGCGCGCCGCCGCCCAGGATGACCGGGACGACGTTCAGCGTCAGCTCGTCGACGAGGCCGGCCTTGAGCGCCTGCCGTGCGACGTTCGCGCCGCCGCCGATCGAGACGTCCCGGTCGCCCGCCGCCTCCTTGGCGCGCGCGATCGCGGCCTCGACGCCGTCGGTGACGAAGTGGAAGGTCGTTCCGCCCTGCATCTCAAGCGGCTCGCGCGGATGGTGCGTGACCACGTAGACGGGCGTGTGAAACGGCGGATCCTCGCCCCACCACCCGTCCCACGGGTACTCCTCCCACGGGCCGCGCCCGGGGCCGAACATGTTGCGGCCCATGACGACCGCGCCGACGTTCTCCTGCATCTCCGCCATGACTGGGCTCGACGCGTTGACCTCGCCGCCCTCTTGCCCATGCGGCTCGCGCCACGCCTGCAGCGCGAGGGCCCACTCGTGCAGCTGCTCCCCACCCTCGCCGAGCGGGTGCTCCTCGCCCTGGTTGGGTCCGGCGACGTAGCCGTCCAGCGACATCGAGATCTGAAATCGGGTGCGTGACACGGTGCTCTCCCTCTGGTTGGCGCTCGCTCCTCTCTGAAAGACCGCCGGAGCGCGACGATCTCATCGCCGAGCGTCGATCGTCGGTACCGCGCGGCTACGTCGTGAGCAGCGCGGTGCGGGCGACCCGCTCGAGGATCGCCTCGAGGCGCTCGGCGAGCGCGTCGCCGCGCAGGCCGCCGAAGCCTTCGAGCTGCGCGCGCAGCGCGGCCCGGTCGCGCGTGCCGTCGAGCAGCGCGAGCACGCGGCGGTCGAGCTCGTCGTCGACCCGGATGCTGCCGTGGCGCAGCGTCGCGACGGGCTCGCCGTCGCGCGCCTGCAGCCGCGCGAGCGCGCTCGCGAGCGGGCGCTCGCCGGCGTGTGCGCTGACGGCCGGCGGGTGGGCGTGCAGCCACACGACGCCGCGCACCGCCGCGTCCAGCAGGGCGTCGCACAGCGCGGCTCGGGCCGGCGCGGCGGGCTCGTCGCCGAGCGCGGATGGCGCCGGTGGATCGGTCGCCTCGTCGAGCAGCTCGGCGACGCTGACGGCCGCCGGCCACTCGTGGCCGAGCCGCACGAGCGCGGCCACCACCCGCTCGTCGCCGCTCGTGACGCTCGCGCCGCCCGGCGCCTCGAACGTCACGAGGCCGGGCCGCTCGTCGTCGGCGGCGATCGCGCGCACCGGCGACGCGACCCACAGCGACGCGATCCGCGCGGCGACCGGCGCACGATCGAGCGCCACGTCCGCGCGGCACAGCAGCGTCTGGCGGAAGCGGCGCAGCTTGAGGTAGTCGAGGATCTGCTCGCGACGCAGCACGTCGCCGGCGTCCGGCAGCGCATCGCGAACCTCGGGTGGCAGGACGTCGGTGCGCAGGTCGCGCAGGTCGGCCTCGGCGAGGTACTGCAGCCCGTGGCCCGCGGCGCGCGCGGCGAACTCCGTGATCGTGAACGCGTCGTTGACCTCGGCGAGCGCATCGTGAAACAGCAGCGCGTCCGTCCGCGCGTGCAGCGCCGCGGCCTCGGCGCCGATCGCGGTCGCGGGCTCGTTCTCGCCGCTGAGCCGGGCGAGCACGCGACGCGCGCCGGCCAACCGCTCCCGCGGCTCGTCGACGCCCTGGAGCTCGAGGGCGAGCAGCTCGCGCAGCGACTGGCGCAGGCGGTAGCCGGGCAGCGCGTTGTAGCTCACGAAGGCGACGCCGTGCGCCGAGAGGACGTGGCCGCACAGCTTGAGGAGCTGGTCTCGGACGGGGTCGGGCACCCACGAGAAGACGCCGTGGGCGACGACGTAGTCAAAGCTCCCGGCGGGCGCGTCGAACTCCTCGATCCCGATCTCCTCGAAGCGCAGGTTCGTGAGGCCGAGCTCGTCCGCACGGGCTTGGGCCAGGTCGATCGCCCGCCCGGACAGGTCGAAGCCGACGAAGCTCGCGTCGGGCAGCGCGAGCGCCATGCCGAGGAGGTTGCCGCCGTCGCCGCAGCCGATCTCGAGCATGCGGCAGCCCGCGGGCGCGACGGGGTCGATGCCGAAGAGCGTCGCGAGCGCGGCCACCCGGTCGGGGTGCGTCTGCGCGAACGCGTGGCCGGGGTAGCGGATGGCGTCGTAGCGATCGGCCATCCGTCAGCGCCC
The DNA here is from genome assembly GCA_963810605.1 of uncultured Actinomycetes bacterium. Taxonomy (GTDB): domain Bacteria; phylum Actinomycetota; class Thermoleophilia; order Solirubrobacterales; family Solirubrobacteraceae; genus CADCVQ01. The sequence continues at coordinate 312,272 of CAWEOF010000027.1, read as the reverse complement.
GCTCGCGACCGGGCGCTCGAGCGCGATCGCCGTGGGATGCGTGCCGGCCGCCGGGACGGGGGCGAAGCCCAGCCGCTTCCAGAAGGCCATCCCGCGCGTGTTCGCGGGGATGGCGGAGATGCGCAGCGTGTCGGCCCCGCGTCGGGTGGCCAGGGCGTCGACGGCCCGCATGACGCGGTCGCCCAGGCCCCGGCCCCGCGTGGCAGGCTCGAGCAGCAGCAGTCCGATGTTCCATGTGCCGGGGCGCGGCCAGTCGCGCAAGACCTCCACCACCCCGACGAGATCCGCTGCGAACACCCCGAGGATGTGCAGGTGGCTGCGCGGCGTCCCAGCGGGGACGCTGTCCCACTCGTCGCGTGCCTCGCCGGCGGCCGGCGGACGTCCCTCGTGCGCCAGGAAGTAGTCGGGACAGCGCTCGAAGAGGGCCTGCAGCTCGCCGAGGTCGGCCTCGGCGAGCTCGCGCAGCTCGGCACCGTGAAGCGAGATCGCGTCGATGTGCGCGCTCATCGCCGAGGCGGCGGGTCGATGCGGTCGCGCTCGCCGATCTCGCGCTGAACCCGCGCCGGGACGCCGTGAGCGATGACGCCTGCGGGCAGGTCGCGCGTGACGACGGATCCCGCGCCGACCACGGTGTCCTCGCCGATCGTCACGCCCGGACCGACGATGACGCCCCCGCCGAGCCAGACGTTGTCGCGCAGCGTGATCGGCTCGCCGGACTCCCAGCCGGCACGGCGCGGCTGCGGATCGACCGGGTGCCTCGCGGTGAGGAGCTGCACGCGCGGCGCGAGCTGGCACGCGGCGCCGATGGCGATCGGCGCCACGTCGAGCATGACGCAGTCGTAGTTGACGAACGTGCCGGCGCCGATCGTGACGTAGATCCCGTAGTCGCAGCGAAAGCACGGCTTGATGACGACGCCTTCGCCGACGTCGCCGAGCAGCTGGCGAAGGAGCCGATCGCGCTCGCCCTGCTCGCCGTTGAGCGTGGCGTTGTAGCGGTCCAGCAGCTCCTGGGCCCGCGCGTTGTCGGCTCCGAGGTCGGGATCGTCGGCGATGTACGGCTCGCCGCGCAGCATGCGGTCCTTCATGTCGCCCATCAGCCGTCGCCGGACGGGACCTGCGGGGCTCGTCGAGCGCCGTCGGTGCAGGCAGGGTCGTGGGCGGCCATCAGCGGGAGTCTCGCGGAGCGCGAGCGCGCGTGCGACCTCGCGCCGGCGGATCTCGCCGCTCGGCGCGGAGGGTCAAGCAGCGACCGGCGGCTCGGCGCACGCTCCCGGGGCTTCCACGAGGCGCGACCATCTGCGCAATGGAGTCGGTTCCCGCGCAGCGGCGTGCGCTTCTCACCGATGTGCCCCGCATCGCGGAGCTCATGCGGTCGTCGGTGCTGGCGATCTTCCCGCGCTGCTACGACGCGCGGCAGACCGCCAGCGCGGCGGTGCACGTCGCGCGTCTCGACGTGCAGCTCGTGCAAGACGGCACGTACTTCGTTCACGAGGCCGGTGGCGAGATCGTCGCGTGCGGGGGCTGGAGCCGGCGCTGCAAGCTCTTCGCGGGCGAGGGCGACGCCGACGGCGACGACCGCCTGCTCGACCCGGCGAGCGAGCCCGCGCGCGTGCGCGCGATGTTCGTGCGCGACGACTGGACGCGGCGCGGGCTGGGCCGCGCGATCCTCGAGTCCTGCGAGCGGGCGGCGCGGGCGGAGGGGTTCGGTCGGCTCGTGCTGGGAGCGACGCTCCCCGGCGAGCCGCTGTACCGGGCGTTCGGGTTTCGCGAGGTGCGGCGCTCGGTCATGACGACACCCGACGGCGTCGAGCTCGCGGTCGTCGTGATGGAGCGCGCGATCGCGTAGACCGACGGCCGCGCTGCGGACGCGGCCGTCGGTGCGGGCGGGGCGGCTCAGACCGCCGCGAACTGCTCGGTGACCTGGGTGAGGCGCAGGCTGTTGCCCGACGGGTCGCGGAAGCCCGAGTCGATGCCGTAGGGTCGCTCCTCGGGCGCCTCGGAGAACTCGACGCCGCGGCCCGAGAGCTCCTCGTAGGAGGCCTGACAGTCGTCGGTCGTGAGAAAGACCGTGCCGGCGAAGCCCTTGGCCATGAGGGTGGCGACCTGCTCGCGCGACTCGTCGTCCATCACCGGCGCGCCGGGGATGGCCATGAGCACGATCGCGAAGTCGGGCTGGCCGGCCGGGCCGACGGTGAGCCAGCGGAAGTTGCCCATCTCGGGCACCGTGACGTCGGCGCGGACCTCCATGCCGACCTTCTCGGTGTAGAACGCGAGGGCCTCGTCCTGGTCGTGGACCCACAGCTGCGCGTTGGCGATCTTGATCATCGTGGTGCTCCTTGTTGCGTGGGCGGATTCGATGAGCAGGAAGCTAATCCGGCGGCTTGCCGTTGTCTTCTCGAAACGTGCGGCGTTGCGGGCGCCCGTAGGCACGCACCACGCACGCGGGCACGACCGCCTGCGCGGCCGCTGGCGGAAACGCGTCGCGGTAGGCGAGCGGCGACGTGCCGAACATGCGCGTGAAGCTCGTCGTGAACGATCCGACGCTCTGCAGGCCGACGTCGAAGCAGATGTCGGCGACCGACCGGTCGGTGTTGCGCAACAGCGCGGCGGCCCGCTCGAGCCGGCGCGTCAGCAGGTACGCGTGCGGCGACTCGCCGAACGCCGCGCGGAACTCGCGGCTGAAGTGCGCCTTCGAGAGCCCCGCGGCGCTCGCCATGTCGTCGACCCCGAGCGGCTCGAAGTAGCGCGCGTCGGCGAGGTCCTTGGCGCGCAGCAGATGGCGGGCTGGCGGGACGAACACCATGCTGCGCCCAGGGTAGTAGCGCGGTTCGCGCATCGCGGAGCGACTTCTCCGAAGGCGTGCCGGGCGGGCACATGCAAGCGCCGTGGGACGGCGGCACCCAGAGACGAGCGATGTTCAGCGCTTGAGCGCCGTCCGGCGGTTCGCTTTCCGGCGGCCTCGCGCCGGAGAACCGCTGGGGTTCAGACCGGTGGTGTGCCGGCCATGCCGAGGAGCGCGAGGATCTGCGGGACGATGGCGTTGATGGCGCCGTTGATGATGTCGACGATCGAGGACGCGGTGCCGCCGGGGATCTGGGGGGTCGGGATCATGGGACGTCACGTCGCTTTCTTAGGGGTGCGAGGCGAGCGCCTCGACGTGCCTCGCAATACCCGAAATATCTAACTAGCAAACTAGTTCCCTAATGTTCCCTCGTTAGTCGACACGACGTCGTGGGCCTGCGGGCCGTCGGGCCGGTGGGCACTTGCCTCGACGAGGAGGTCCAGCACCTCACCGATCGTGCGCGTTCGCGCCACGGGCTCGCGCAGCGGCAGGTGCGTCTGGATCTCGTAGCGATTGCGGCGGCCCTCCTTCTCCTTGACCACGTAGCCGGCTTGCGCCAGCTCCGTGACGAGTCCGTACGCGCTGCGCTCGGTGATGTCGAGCGCGGCGGCGATGTCGCGCAGGCGAACGCCGGGGTCGTGCGCGATCACGAGCAGAGCGCGCGCGTGGTTCGTCAGGAAGCTCCAGTGCGCCACGCCGATAAACAGTAGCAGGGCAGTTCTAGAACCGGATTGCCTGCATACCTGGCGGGCCGAGGACTCGGCGTGCGCAAACCGCCGCCGTCGAGCGCGCGAGCGCATCGCGCTCTACGGCCATCGAGCTGCCCTGCTCGTCCGGCTCGATGCTGTCGCGACCCTCGCGCACTCTCAGCGAACTCTTACCCGCCGTTGAGCGTCCGCTCGCACGGCGCCCCGAGACTGCCTGCCATGACCGAGATCCCCGATCCACGCCAGCAGGCGGCCGACAAGCGACGGGCGCGCGAGCAGCGCATCCGCGATCTGCGCACGCGGGTCGTGGCGGTGGCGGTCGCGCTGTTCGTCGCGGTCTGGGCCGGGCTGTACCTCCAGCTCGTCAGCGGCAACGACCCGGCGCTCGCCGACGAGACCACGCCGGTCACGCAGCCCGCCGTCACCGACGAGAGCGCGAGCAACGACACCTCGACCGAGACGTGGAGCGACGACGCCTCCGCGACCACCGAACCGTCCCCCGAGCCGGCCGCCGTCACGACGGGGCAGTCGTGAGCGCACCGCGCGAGTCCCGGCGGCGCTTCGCGTGCTTCGGCGGCACCGCCGAGGTCATCGTCGGCGGCCGCGCCCCGGCCCGCGGCGGCGCTAGCGCCTCGGCACACGCCCGCCGCCGCTCCGCCGTCCAGTTCGGCGCCCGCGCCGAGGGCAGCCGCGAGACCACCGCACCCGTCGCGGCGATGTTCGCGCACGGCGCGCTGCGCAGCCTCCACGCCCGGCTCACGCGCTTCGACCCGGCCTCCGAGCTCTCGCAGCTCAACGGTGCGCCTGAGCACGTCGTCTACGCGAGCCGGCTGCTGCGCAGGCTCGCACGGGCGGTCGTCGAAGCCGGCGAGCGCAGTGACGGCCTCGTCGACGCGACGCTCGTCGACGAGCTCGAGCGCGCGGGCTACGCCACCTCGCGCGCCGGCCGTGCGGGCCTCGAGCTGAGCGACGTGCTCGAGGGCGGCTGGCCCGCGCGGCCCGCGCGCCCGCGAGCCGACCACGCCTGGCAGCGGATCGTCGTCGACGACGAGGCGCGCACGATCACCCGGCCGCCGTGGCTGCGGATCGACAGCGGCGGCCTCGGCAAGGGCCTCGCGGCCGACCTCGTCGCCGACACGCTGCGCGGGCACCCCGTCTTCGCGGTCGACTGCTGCGGCGACGTGCGGATCGGCGGCCGCGCCCGCATACCCCGGCGCGTGCTCGTCGAGCACCCCGCGGGCGGCGAGCCGATCCACACCCTCGAGGTCGTCGACGGCGCCGTCGCGACCAGCGGCGTCACGCGCCGCAGCTGGCGCGACCCCAACGGCGCCGTCAAGCACCACCTGCTCGACCCGTTCACCGGCCAGCCGGCGTGGACGGGCGTCGTCCAGGCGACCGCGCTCGCCGCGACCGCGCTCGAAGCCGAGATCCTCGCGAAGGCGGCGCTCCTCGCCGGGCCGTCCGGCGGGCGCGAGCTGCTCGCACAGCACGGCGGCGTCCTCGTGCTCGACGACGGGAGCGTCGACGTCGTGGACCGCGAACCGGTGGTGCGGGCACCATGACGAGCGCGGGCCATCACGTCTTCTGGCTCACGAGCCGCGCGGCCGGCGTCACCGCGCTCGTGCTCGCGAGCATCGCCGTCACAGCGGGCCTCGCGATCGGCGCCAAGGGCGGTTCGCTGCCGGGCCGCTCGGCGCAGCTGCGCACGCTGCACGAGGCGCTCTCGCTCGCGACGCTCGCAGCACTCGCGCTGCATGGCCTCGCGCTCCTCGGCGACGGCTGGCTGCGCCCGAGTCTCGCCGACATCACGGTCCCGTTCGCCAGCGACTACCGGACGTTCTGGACCGGCCTCGGGATCATCGGCGGCTACGGCCTGGCGGCGCTGTCGCTCTCCTACTACGCACGCGCGCGTATCGGCGTGGCGCGCTGGCGCGTGCTGCACCGGTTCATCGCGCTCTTCTGGCTGCTCGGCGTCGCGCACACGCTCGGTGGCGGAACCGATGCCGGCCAACCGTGGTTCCTGCTGCTCGCGGCCGTCGTCGTCCTGCCGCCGCTCGTGCTGGTCGGCGTGCGCTGGCGCTCGCGCGTGGAGCTCGCCCCCGCCGAGGCGGTGGCGGTAGCGACTTCACATTCGCCGCCAGGCTGAATACGGTGGCGACGTGGCGTCGTCCAAATCGCTGAAGGACAACCTCCGCAAGCGCTCCGAGGCCGACCTGCGCGGCGAACGCGACCTGCTCGGCGGCTGGATCCGCCAGCCGGAGGTCCGCTGGCTGGACCCGAGCATCCTCGCGAAGGCCGGCGTCGAGGTCGCGGTCTCCGGGACGTTCGGCAAGTTCGCCGACAAGCGCGAGATCCAGACGCAGCCGCAGGGCCCGTTCGACTACACGTCCAGCGGCGAGCTGTGGATCGACTACCTCTCGGACACGGGCGACGGCTGGGCCGCGACGCAGACGATGGCCTGGCTGCTCGCGCAGCCGAGCCTGACCGTCGAGGGTGCCGAGCTGCCCCGCGGCACGATCCTGCTGCTCGGCGGCGATCAGGTCTATCCGTCCGCCACGCCCGAGGCATACGAGGACCGCTTCAAGGGGCCGTTCGCCGCCGCGCTGCCGCGTTCGCCCACGGGCCTGGAGCCCGAGATGTACGCGACCCCGGGCAACCACGACTGGTACGACGGGCTCGTCAGCTTCCTGCGGCTGTTCTGCGCGACCCAGTGGATCGGCGGCTGGCGCACCCGCCAGCGGCGCAGCTACTTCGCGCTGGCGCTACCGAACAAGTGGTGGATCTGGGCGATCGACATCCAGCTCGACACGTACATCGACGACGTCCAGCTGCAGTACTTCGCCGAGCAGAACATCGGCCGCGGCGACAAGGTCATCCTGATGACGGCCAAGCCGAGCTGGGTCGCGGCGGTCGACGGGCGCGTCGAGCCGCCGACGTGGAAGTACCTGAACTTCTTCGAGGAGCGGATGGTGCGCGACACCGGCGCGCGGCTCGCGATCACGCTCACCGGCGACCGCCACCACTACGCGCGGTATGAGCCCACCGGGACGGGTGCCGAGGACGCCCCGACGCGGATCACCGCGGGCGGCGGCGGCGCGTATCTGTCGGCGACGCACACGCTGCCCGAGGCGCTCGACCTCAAGCCGCTGCCGCGCAAGGAGGGCGACGCGTACGCCGAGCAGCCGTCGGTCGTCAACCGCCGCGAGGCGATCTACCCCGTCGACAAGGACTCGCGCCGGCTGAGCAACGGGATCCTCAAGCTCGCCGCGCTGAACCCGGCGTTCGGCCGGCTGCTCGGCGCGTTGTACGTCGTCGTCGGGTTCTCGCTGCTGAGCGGGATCGAAAGCGGCGCGGACAACGCCGTCAGCGCCAACAACGCGAACCTCTTTCACTTCGTCTCGAACTCCGTCGGCGCGATGAGCATCGTGCTGGCGCTGGCGCTCTTCGGCGGGATCCTCGGCGCGGTGGACATCAAGCAGAGTCCGCCGCTGCGCTTCGTCGTCGGGGCCGTGCACACGCTCGTGCACCTCGTCCTGATCGCGCTCGCGATGTGGGTCGCGGTCAACGTCGCGCCGGACGTCTGGGACGCGAAGGTCGCCTTCTATCTCCTCGGCGGCGTCCTCGCGTTCGCGGCCGGCGCGGGGCTCGGCGCAACAGTGTGGGGGTTCTTCATGTGGATCGTGCACAAGGTCCGCGGACCGCTCGCGCAGAACAACGCCAACGAGGTCTTCACCGGCCAGTCGATCATCGATTACAAGAACCTCCTGCGGATGCACCTCGGCCGCGACGGCGAGCTGACGATCTATGCGCTCGGCGTCGACGAGGCCTGCCGGGAGTGGGACCTCTCCGACGACGGCGACGGTCCGCGCTTCGAGCCGCGCGATGCACCGCCCGAGGTCCACCCCATCGACCGCGCGCTGCGCTTCGACGCATCGGGCAACCCGGTTTCGTAGGCGACTGCCGCAGGGTGTGTCGATCTGATCGGGCCAGGTCCGATGAGATCGCCCCGGCCGCGGGGGCGCGCCCCGCGCGCGATCATGCAGCGCGTGCGTCGCGCAGCCGCCGTCTGGCTCGTCCTCTTCGCGGCCTATGCCGCGACGATCGGGCTGCACGCGTTCGGGACGTCGCAGTTCGGCGGTGACGAGCCGCACTACCTCCTGACGGCCGAGTCGATCGTCTCCGACCACGATCTCGACCTGCGCGACGAGTACGCGGCGCGCGCGTACCGCGACTGGTACCCGTACGTGCTCGAGCGCCATGGGCGGTTGACGAACGGGCAGGCCAACGAGCCGCACGGCGTCGGGTTCCCGCTGCTCATCGCGCCGGCGTACGCGCTCGGCGGTCCGCTTGCCGTGCAGCTGCTGATGGCGGCGATCGCCGCGCTCGCGTTCGCGCTCGGCGGCGCGCTGGCGCGACGGGTCGTGCCCGAGCCGTGGGCGAGCGCCGCGACGCTCGCCTGCGGGCTCTCGCCGCCCGCCCTGGCCTACGCCACGACCGTCACGCCGGAGCTCACCGCGGGCGCGCTGCTCGCCTTCGCCACGATCCTCGCGCTGCGCGTGCGTGACCTGCCGCGGATCCGCTGGGTCGCGGGCGCGGCGATCGCGCTCGCGATCCTGCCGTGGCTCGGGCTCGCCTTCGCGCTCCCGGGCGCGGTGGTCGCGCTGGCGATGGTGCGCTGGCTGCGCCGCCGTGCGCGCAGCTTCGCGGTGCTCGTGGCGGCCGAGGTGCTGCTGTTCTCGGCGGTCCTGTTCGTGACGATCAACGACCGGCTCTTCGGTGGCTTCACGCCGACGGTCGCCGATGTCCCCGGCCGCGGGATCGACGATCTCGGCGTCGCGGACATCGTCGACCGGGGGCCGCGGCTCGTCGCGCTGTGGCTCGACCGGACGTACGGGCTGTTGCGCTGGGCGCCCGTCTTCGCGCTCGCGTTCTTCGCGCTGTGGCTGCTGTGGCGCTCGCGCCGCGATCGGCTGTCGCAGGCGCTCGCCGAGCAGCGCGACGTCGAGGTCGCCGCGACGCTGTGCGCGCTCGTCTGCGGCGCGCAGGTCGTCGTGGCGACGTTCATCGCGCCGACGATGTTCGGGTTCTGGTTCCCCGGGCGCTACCTCGTCTGCGTGCTGCCGCTCGCCGTGGCGCTCGTCGCGTGGGGCCTGCGCCGCGCGCCGCGGGTCGGCGCGGCACTCATCGCGACCACGGCGCTGACGAGCATCTGGTGGTACGCCGAGCTGCGGATCGACGGCGGCGCGATCGTCGGGCCGTCGTCGCGCGCGCCGCTCGGCCCGCTCGACGTCGTATTGCCGCTGTTCGAGCCGGGATCTGCGGGCGCCGCCGTGGCGCTCGGGCTCGTCGTGGCGGGACTCGCCGCGCTCGTCGTCTTCGAGTGGCGGCGTCGGGGGGCGGAGGGGTACTAACCCCCCGCGCCCTGCTTCGGCGAGGTGTCGGGCCGCGGCCTGCCGTTCGGCAGCGTGGCGGGGTCCTGCCGGGGGCTCGCTTGCGGGCGGGGCGACGGGTTCGGGCGCGCCTTGGGCGGGGTGGCGGGCTTGCGGCTGTTGGCGGGCTTGGGGGCCACGAGCTTCTTCGGGGTCGCGGCCGGCCGGCGTGGCGCGGGCTTCGGGTTCGTGGCGCCCGTGCCGTTCGCGTTGGGGCGTCCGTTCGCGTTCCCGATGCCGTTGGCCTTGCCGGCGGTGCCGGGGGCGGAGGTCGCGGGCGGCGACACGCCGGGCCGGTTGGAGGCACCCGGCTTGCCGGGCGTGCCCGCCTTCCCTTGCCGGCCTCGAGCGCTCGGGGACTTCGAGCGGCCCGCGGCGGCGCCTGCCTGCGGTCGCGCCGTGGTGGCGGTCAGCGCGGGTGTGCTCCTCGTCTCCCGGCGCGGTGTCGTCACGGCGGGCGCGGGGGCGTGCTGCTCGGCTTGGTTTGGCAGCGTGATGCCGATGGCGCCGTAGGGCTTCTCGACGACCTCGGGCAGCGAGACGCCCGCGGCCGCGAGGCCGACCGGCAGCAGCAGGGTCGCGGCCGTCCCGATCCCGAGAGCCGATCGCCACGCCCGCCGTCGGCCCCGGCCGGGCGCGGCCTGCGTCTCCGCCGCGCCCGCCGCCGCGACGATCGCGCTCATGTGCCGGCTCGCCGTGCCCTCGTCGACCGGCCGCACGTAGGTGCGGCGTACCGCGTCCGCGAGGACGGGGTCGAGATCGGGTTCGTCGCGTGCCGGCACGTTCGCGTCGTGTCTAGGAGCTGTGGTTCTGCTGCGCCTTGGCGGCACCGCGGACGCAGGCCGAGTACGGGCTCTTTGAGTCGGTCGCGCTCTTGCGCTTGGACCGGTCGGCGCAGAGCTTCGCCGGCGACGTATGCGTCCGCGGGGTCTTGGCGGCCTCGGCCTGCGCCCGCTTGGCGCCGACGACGCAGGCGGCGAACGGGCTCTGGCCCTTGCCCTTGTTCGTCTTCTTGTGCGAGAACGACTTGCAGATCTGGCCGGGAGCGGTGGTCTTGCCAGGAGTCGTCGCGGGCTTCGCGGCCATGGCGGGCGACGCGAGCACGAGCGCGGCGGTGAGCGAGAGGGCGGTGGTCTTCAGGCGCATAGGGAGATCCTTTCGATTGGCGCTGTCAACACCGCTATCGCTGCGGGGGCTCAAAGGGGTACGCCCCCTCGAGGCGTTGCAGTCCGCGCCGCTGCAGCGCCTTGACCGCGCCGGGTCGCTTGCCCACCGCCCGGGCGATCTCCTCGATCGTGAGGTCGCCGATGATCCGCAGCAGGATGACCGAGCGCTGATCGGGCGCAAGCGCGTCGATCGCCGCCCGCACCCTGGCGTCGGCGATCCGGTCCTCCGCCTCCTCGGAGACGTCCCCGCCCGAGCCCGACGCGCCCTCGATGACGTCGCCGGGCGTCGCGTCGACCGGCCGCCGGCCGCGCTCGCGCAGCGCGTCGACAAGCCGGCGGTGGGCGATCGTGAACGTCCACGCGCGAAACTCGCGCTCGCCGCCCGCAAAGCCCGGCAGCCCCCGCACGACCTGCAGGAAGACCTCGCCGGCGGCGTCCTCGGGCTCGGGAGCGCCGCGGGCGCGCAGGTAGCCGAGGACCTTCGGCGCGAGCTCCTCGTAGATCTCCGTCCACGCCCACTCCGCGCCCGCGCGGGCGGCCGTGAGCACGTCGTCAAACGCCGGGTCCGGCCGCATGAGCATCCATCATCGACAACCGAGCGGCGGGCGGCGGTGACGCGGTCGCCTACGCGGGCGGTGCAGCCATCCACGCCTTCTTGTGGATGCGCTTGGCCGCCTGGTAGTCGGCGAGTCCGCCGGGCGAGTCGATGTCGCCGAGCGTCGGGTGCCACGGGACGAGCTCTTGGGCCGTCTCGACGCCGAACTGCTTGGCAAGCACCGCGCCGAAGGACTTGAGCTTCATCGCGCCGAAGCCCGGCAGCGCGGCGATGTTGGCGCGCAGCTCGTCGGGGTTGGCGGCGTCCGTCCAGACGCGGGCTGCGTCGCCGTCGTAGGTGTCGCGGATATGGACGGCGAGGTCGTGGACGCGCTTGGCCATCGCGCGGGGATAGCGGTGGACCGCCGGGACCTGGCGGAACACGGGCTCGAGGTCGGCCTCGGCGAGCGCCGCGGCGTCGAGCGAGCCGATGCGCTCGCGGATCGCCAGCGGGCCCGCGAACGCCTTCTGCACGGTGATCTGCTGGTCGAGCGCGAAGCCCACGAGCAGCGCCATCGGGTCCGAGGCGATGAGCGCGTTGGACTCGTCGGAGTCGGTGAAGTACAGGCGGTCGGGCATGGTCGGCTGATCGTATCCCGCGGGCGGGGCGCCCGGTAGCGGGCACGACTCGGCCTCCGAGAGCTGGCGCGTGGCAGCATGCCGGCCGATGACGACCGTCGAGATCGACACCCCGCACGGCCCGGCCGCCGCGCACATGCAGCGGGCCGCGGACCCCGTCGGCGCGCTCGTCCTCGGGCATGGCGCGGGCGGCGGCGTGGCGGCGCCCGACCTCGTCGCGGCGACCACCGTCGCGCTCGCCCTCGGCGTCAGCGTCGCGCTCGTCGAGCAGCCCTACCGGGTCGCGGGGCGCCGCTCGCCCTCCCCGGCGCACCACCTCGACGCCGCCTGGATCGCCGTCCTGGGGCACCTGCGCGCCGGCGAGCTGGCGGATCTGCCGATCGTCACGGGCGGCCGGTCGTCCGGCGCGCGCGTCGCGTGCCGCACCGCCGCGGACACCGGCGCCGCAGGCGTGCTCTGCCTCGCCTTCCCGCTACAGCCGCCGGCCCGCAAGAGCGGCACGCGGGCGGCGAGCCGCCAGGGCGAGCTCGACGGTGTGACCGTGCCGGTGCTCGTCGTGCAGGGCGAGGGCGACCCGTTCGGCGTGCCCGAGCCCGGCCCGAGCCGAGCGGTCGTGCGCCTGCGCGGCAACCACAGCCTGCGCAGCGACATGGCCGGGCTGAAGGCCGCCGTCGAGGACTGGCTGCGGCTCACGCTGCCCGCGGCGTAGCCCGCGCACGCAAGGCCGCCGACCGCCTCGTAGCCCGCGAAGGCTCGATCCGGCGCAGGGGGGTTCGGCTACGGTGGCTCCGTGGCGACCGGCGACGACATCACCGCTCCCCGAGCAGCAGCAGCCGCCGCCGTTCGCTACGCGATCCTCGGCCCCGTCGAGATCCGCGACGCCGCCGGCCCGATCCCCGCGGGCGGCCCGCGCCAGCTCGCGCTGCTGGCGTTCCTGCTGCTGAACGCCAACGCCACCGTCTCGAGCGACCGGCTCATCGAAGCGCTCTGGGGCGACGACGCCCGGGGAGCCGACAAGCGCCTGCAGATGGCCGTCGCGCGGCTGCGCAAGGTCCTGGACGCCGGCGAGCCCGTGCTGCACACAAGCGCCGGCGGCTACGCGCTCCAGGTCGCTCCCGGCGAGCTCGATGCCCACGTCTTCGAGGCGGCGATCGCCGACGGTCGTGCAGCGCTTGCCGCCGGTGACGCCGAGCGCGCGTCGTCCGTCCTCGCCCGAGCGCTCGAGCTGTGGCGCGGGGCGCCGCTCGTGGACGTCGGCTACATGGAGTTCGCGCAACCCGAGATCCGCCGGCTCGAGGAGCTGCGCCTCGGCGCCCTCGAGGCGCGCGTCGACGCCGACCTCGCGCTCGGCGCGCACGCCGCGGTCGTCGGTTCGCTCGAGTCGCTGCTGGCCGAGCACCCCACGCGCGAGCGCATCGCCGCCCAGCTCATGATCGCGCTCTATCGCTGCGGGCGCCAAGCCGAAGCGCTCGACGCCTACCTACGCACGCGCGCCCACCTGTCCGAGGAGCTCGGGCTCGAGCCCGGTCCCGCCCTGCAGGCGCTGCAGGCCGAGATCCTCGAGCAGTCGCCGGCGCTCGACGCGCCGCCGCCGGCCGGCCCCGCGCGCAAGCCCGCGCCGATCCCGGCGCTCGTCGCCCGGCTCGGGGCGAAGCGGCTCATCGGCCGCGAGGCCGTGCTCGAGCGCGTCACGCAGATCTGGGACGAGGTCGTGACCACCCGCACGCATCGCATCGTGCTGCTCGCCGGCGAGCCGGGCGTCGGCAAGACGAGCCTCGCGACCCGGCTTGCATGCGACGCCGGCGCGCAGGGCGCGACGGTGCTCTACGGGCGCGCCGACCCCGAGGCGCTCATCCCCTACCAGCCGTTCGTCGAGGCCCTGCGCCACCTCGTGCTGCACGCCGACCTCACGACGCTCGAATCGTCCAGCGCGGATCTCGTCGAGCTCAGCCGGCTCGTGCCCGAGCTCTGCCGCCGGCTGCCCGACCTCGCGAGCCCGGCCGGCATGACCGGCGGCGACGAGCGCTACAAGCTCTTCTCCGCGGTGGCCGCGCTGCTCGTCGACGCCGCGGCCACCGCCCCCGTTCTCATCGTCCTCGACGACCTGCACTGGGCCGACGCGTCGAGCCTGCGGCTGCTGTCGCACCTCGCCCGCTACTCCGATCCCGCGCCGCTGCTCATCCTCGGCACCTACCGGGACACCGACCTGCCGCATGCGCCGCAGCTCGCCGACACCCTCGTCGACCTCAACCGCGAGCACCTCGACGAACGGATCCTCGTCGCGGGCCTCGACGAGCGCGCGGTCGGCGAGCTCATCGCCGACGCCACGCAGTCGGCGCCGCACGACCTCGCGCCGCTGCTTTTGCTCAAGACCCGCGGCAACCCGTTCTTCCTCGTCGAGATGCTGCGCCACCTCGCCGACTCGGACGCATTCGACCCGCTTGTTCCCGCGCAGCCGGTGGCGGAGGCGGCGCGGCACGACGCGGCGCGGCTGCTCGGGCGGATCGGCGTACCAGACGGGGTGCGCCAGCTCGTCGAGCGGCGCCTCACGCGTCTGGACGGGCGCACCCGCGAAGCGCTCATGCTCGCCAGCGTGCTCGGCCAGACGTTCGACCTCGGCTCGCTCGCGGCGGTCACCGAGCGCGCGCCGGTCGAGCTGTCCGACGCGCTCGACGAGGCGCTCCAAGCGGGTCTGCTGAGCGAGGTCGCCGGCCCTCCGGGAACCTTCGAGTTCTCGCACGCGCTCGTGCGCGAGACGCTCTACCGGCGCCCGTCGTCGGTGCGGCGCGAGCTCCTGCACCGCCGCGCGGGCGAGGCGCTCGTCGCGCACTACCACGGCCGCGACGACGCGCACGCGGCCGAGCTCGCCCGCCACTTCCTCGCTGCGGGCGCGCGCGGAGACGCCGAGCGCGCCGTGCACTACAGCGTCATCGCCGCCCACCAGGCGCTCACGCGGCTGGCCTACGAGGAGGCCGCGGAGCTCTTCTCGCTCGCGCTCGAGCGCGCCGGCGCCAGCGGCGGCCCGCTCGAGCGCGACGAGGCCAAGCAGCGCCGCCGCTACGAGCTGCTCACCGCGCTCGGCGAGGCGCGCTGGTGCGCCGGCGACCTGGACGACGCGCGCGGCGCGTACCTGCGGGCGGCGGAGCTTGCCGCCGACACCCTCGGCGACCCCGAGCGCCTCGGCCAGGCCGCGCTCGGCTACGCGGGCCCGCTGCGCTTCGAGCCCACCGCAGCACGCGCCGACCAACCGCTCGTCGAGCTGCTGACACGCGCGATCGACGCGCTGGCCGACGCCCCCGGGCCGATGCGCGCCCGCCTTCAGGCGCGCCTCGCGGCGGTGCTGCTGAGCGGCGGCGACGGCGCGCGCAAGCGCGAGCTCGCCCGGGACGCCATCGCGCTCGCGCGCGCTGCCGGCGACCGCGCGGCGCTGGCAGAAGTCCTCTCGACCTGCCTGTTCGCGACCCGCTCGCCGGACAACCTGCGCTGGCGCATCGAGACGGGTCGCGAGCTGGAGCAGCTCGCCGACGAGCTCGGCGACGCCGGTCTGCAGGCCGTGACGCACGGCGCGCTGCTCGACGACACGCTCGAGGCCGGCGACATCGACGCCTCCAACCACGAGCGCGAGGCGTTCGAGCGCCTCGCCGACGAGCTCGGCGAGCGCTACCGGCGCTGGCTCGTCATGCTCGCCAAGTCGCGCGCCGCGCTCGTCGAGGGGCGCATCGACGAGTCCGAGGCGCTCGCGCTGCAGGCATCGACGCTCGGCCTCGGCGGCGACGACGAGTCGGCGTTCCACGCGCTCGGCGGGCAGCTCCTCGTCGTGCGCCGCGAGCAGTCGCGGCTGGACGAGCTCCTGCCGGGGGCCGAGGCGTTCGCGGCCCAGTACCCGGAGATCCCGGCGTGGCGCTGCGGCCTGGCGTTCGTCTACGCCGAGCTCGGCCGCAAGGACGACGCGAGCCGCGAGCTCGACGCGCTCGGCGCGAACCGCTTCGCGGCGCTGCCGCGCGACGCCTGGTGGCTGCTGGGCACCGCGATGCTCGGCGAGGTCGCGGCCTTCGTCGAGCATCCGGTCCATGTGCCGGTGCTCTACGAGCAGCTCGTGCCCTACGCCGATCACTGCGTCGTCATCACGACGATCTGCAACGGCTCGGCCGCGCGCGTGCTCGGCCTGCTCGCAACGGCCCTCGGGCGCTTCGACGACGCCGAGCGCCACTTCCAGGACGCGCTCGACCGCAACGCGCGCATCCGCTCGCCCCTGTGGGTCGGGCACACGCGGCGCGACTACGCGGCCATGCTGCTGCGCCGCGACGGCCCCGGCGACGCGGAGCTTGCTCGCACCCTGCTCGAGGCCGCGCTTCGCACCGCGAGCGAGCTCGGCCTGCACGCCGTCGCGCGCAGGGCCGAGCCGCTCATCCGCCCGGCCTGAGACCGGGGCATGGCCTCAGGACGGGGCGTCGATGGCTTCGTCGTGCACGCCGGCGTAGACCTCGTCGCAGAGGTGTCCGAACGTGCGCTCGAAGAAGGCGTTGACCAGCAGGCGATCGGGGTCGAGCTCCCGCTTGAGCTTCAGCAGCCCGATCGCGTGCTCGCCGTACATGAACCGCAGCGTCTCCTGCGAGGCGTAGACGTTCTTGACGAGGTAGACGCGGCCGTCGTAGCGCTCGTCGGTGAGCCGCTCGGCGAGCGCGGCGAACGCCTGCTCGATGCGGGCGAGCGTCTTCTTGTTGGACGTCTCGAACGCGAAGCTCACCGCGAAACCCGCCTTGCCGGCGTTCGACGACAGGCCGAACGGCTTCGTGTCGCGGACGAAGAGGACGTCTGAGAACGCCGGGCTGACGCGGTAGGAGCGCAGTAGCTGGTGGCTCTCGTCCAGCCACGCCGCGAGCTTCGCGCGGCTCGCCGCCCGGGCCTCCGCGTCGGAGCGAAGGGTCGTGTCCGGGTCAAACGGGACGACGAACGTCTGCTGCACGGTCGGCATCCTCAGCCCGCGGCGCTTGCCCCAGGCCTTGCACAGCGCGTTGCCGTCCATGAAGAACGTGAACCCGCGCAGGTCGTCGATGTACGTCGTGTTCTGGCGCAACACGACGTGGTAGCCGAACAGGCTCAGCAGCCAGCCGACGCGCGTGCGCAACAGCAGCTCGGTGATGAAGCGAAACGTGCTCGTGGGCTGGTGGATCGCCAGCGGCTTGCGCTCGCGGTCGGTCGTGTACGTCGAGGTCATCACGACCGCGGACTGGCGGCCGCTCACCCGCCGGACGAGCCCCGAGTAGATCGCCTGGTTCTCGGGGTGCTCGGCGAGCGTCATGCCCTTCGGGATCTCGCGGTTGCACATCTCGTGCGCCTGGCGGACGAGGCTCTCGGCGAGATGCTCGTAGGTCTTGTGCTTCGTCAGCGTCGTCTTCACCGCGAGCGGTGCGACGCCGTCGCGCGCCGGGTCGTGCGCGCGCACGAGCTTGTACGTGATCCTAAAGACGACGCCGATGTAGCCGAGGCCGCCGATCGCCGCCATGAAGGCGCGCTCCTCGAGCGTCCAGGTCTCGGGGTGCTGGTCGTCGGCGGGCGGCGTGCAGGCAAGCGTGTCGCCTTGCACCGTCAGCATCTCAAAGCGCTTGACCCAGCCGCCCTCCTTGCCGAACGTCGGCGAGAAGCGCGACAGGCAGTTGCCCGACAGCGTCCCGCCCGCGCTCGCCTTCTCGGTGGTGACCATGACCGCGGGCACGAGGCCGAGCGGCGCGACCTTCGCGAGGATGTCGCCCCACGTCGCGCCGGCGCCGACCGTGATGCACTCGTCGCCATCCTCAGAGAAGACGTCGCCGATCGCGTCGAGGCGCTTGAGCGAGATGACGAGATCGGACCCCAGCGACTGGGAGTCAAACGCGTTCTCGCCGGCGCGCAGCGTGATGCGGCGGCCGTCCGCGCGCGCCTGCGCGACGATGGCGGCGAGCTCGGCGACGTCGGCGGGGACGACCACCTCCGCGAGCGTGGTGTGCATCTGCGAGTAGCAGCCGAGCTCCTCGATGCTGCCGGCGTGGCTTGGCATCTCGGGCATGGCAGGGAGTCGGGTGGCGGATCCTGCGGCCATCGGGGCACTCCTTCGATCGTTGGCCGTACGCGAAATCGGGGCGTGGCGTACGGCTCATGCGGGGTGGTCACGGGTAGGTACCGTGAGTAACGGTTAGTTGCCGTATAAGGGGCGCTGCGTCAGCGCCTTGATACCGTGCGACTCGTCACACCCGCGATCGTCACCTCGCCATAGCCCATCGACGGCGTGTCGTCCTGAAGCACCGCGATCGCGATGTGCACCCCGCCCCGTTCGAGGCGCGCGACTTGGTGCACCCTGCCCCGCGCCGGGTTCCAGCCGCCCTTGAAGAGAACCTTCCAGCGGGGACGCGCCGCTGCCGGGATGCCCCAGCTCTGCTCGCGCGCGATGGCGCTGAGCAGGCCGCGCGCGTAGCGCCTGAAGCGCCTGGGGAGCAGGCTGTCGAGGCGATAGAACAAGCGCGCTTGGTCGGCTGCGGTGATCATCGTCGCGCCCCAGATCCCCGACGGCGTGAAGTGCGTCATGCCCGCGCGGCGCGCGAGCCGGGACAGCCCGGCCTGGCCGACGACCCCGAAGATCGCCGAGGCCGCGCCGTTGTCGGAGACGTGGATCATCGGTGCGAGCTTCGAGCGCGAGCCGGCGTCCAGGCCGGCGCCGCGCCCGGCCAGGCGGCGCAGGTAGGCCACGAGCAGCATCGCCTTCACGACGCTCGCGGAGGCGAACTGCTGGTGCATGCGCACGCCGTGCAGCCTGCCGGCGCTGTCGACGACCGCGAACGCGGTGCGGCCTGAGCGCCGTGCAAGGTAGCGGCGCGCGGCGAGGATCGCGCCCTTCGCCGGGTACGCGAGCTCGCCGCGGCCGTCCGCACCGAAGGTGAGGCCGCTGGAGCGCTTGCCGGGCCTGAACGTGCGGCGAGGACAGCGCGGCGCCGCCGGCGGCGGACCGGTGCCGGCGAGGTCGGAGGGCTCCAGGCAGGCGCGGAAGTCAAATCGCCGCGCCGGCGGCGCGATCCTCACCGAGGCCGAGGTCGTGCCGCGCCGGGGCTCGCGCGCAGACGTTCGCGCGACCGGCCTGAAGGCGCGCGTGCCACGGCGGCGCACGTACCAGAAGACGCGCTCGCCGCGCCAGCGGAAGTGGCCCGAATGGCGGATGCTCAGCGACAGCCGCACGCGTCCGGGCCCGAGCTTGCGCGAGCGCGCGGTGCCGCGCGGCGCGACCGTGACCAACACCTCGCCGGCGGGCACCGCCGGTCCGCCCGGCTCGACGACGCGGTAGCGCGTATTGCGATCCGGCTTGACCGCCTCGAACGCGAACGAGCCGTCGCGGGCCGTCATCACGTGCGCGGCGTCGACGAAGCGCCGGTGCGGATAGGGGCTCTGCTGCAGCTGGGCGAGCACGCCGATCCGCGGCGCGCCCGCCGGGTCGGTCAGGGTGCCGGTGATCCTCGTCGTCTGGTGCCAGCCCAGCGCTGTCGGGCTCGCGACGGTGGTCGTTGGAGCCTGCGCGACCGCGGCGACGGGCGCGTAGACGATCCAGATGCCCGCGAGGACCAGCAGCCTGGCCCGACCCCGCCGGTCGGCCGTCGAGGCCGCGCGGGGGCGCATCGCACGCGGGCGCTCACTCACGTCACCTCGTCTTCGAGGATCGCCTTGGCGGCTGACGCGGGATCCAGGCGACGCGCGACGACATCGTCGATGAGCGCCTGAAACGACGGGTCTTCTCGCAGCCGCGCTTCGAGCTTGCGGCGCAGCTTCGTCGTGGCGAGCGCGATGACCTCGCTGCGCAGGTTGCGCCGGCGGCGCTCCGCGAGCGTGCCCGCCTGCTCGATGTGCGCGCGGTGCTCGAGCAGCTTGGCGACGAGCTCGTCGACGCCCTTGCCCTCGGTCGCCTCGGTCTGGACGATCGGGACCTTCCAGGGACCCTGCGGCGCGAGCGACAGCACGCCGCGGATCTCGCGCACCATGGTCTGGGTCATCGGGTGATCGGCCTTGTTGACGACGATGACGTCGGGGATCTCCATGATCCCCGCCTTCAACGCCTGGACCGAGTCGCCGCCGCCTGGCATAAGCACGAGGACGACCGTGTCCGCGTGGTCGATGATGTCTATCTCCGCCTGTCCGACGCCGACGGTCTCCAGCAGGACGTCCTGTCGGCCTGCAGCGTCCATGAGCAGCGCGGCCTGCAGCGACGCCTCGCTCAACCCGCCGAGCGCGCCGCGGTTGGCCATCGAGCGGATGAAGACGCCGGGATCGAGGAAGTGCTCGGTGAGCCGGATGCGATCGCCGAGCAGCGCGCCGTGGGTGAACGGCGACGAGGGGTCGATGGAGAGGACGGCGACGGTCCGTTGCGCCGCGCGCCGGTTCTTGACGATCGCGCCGATGAGCGTCGACTTGCCGGCGCCCGGCGCGCCGGTGATCCCGACGACCACGGCGTTGCCGGTGTGGGGGTAGACCTCGCGGACGAGCTCCCAGCCCGCGGGGTCGTCGTCCTCGACGAGCGTGATCGCGCGGGCGAGCGCGCGCCGATCGCCGTCGAGCAGGCGCTGTGCGAGAGACGTGTCAGGCGGCGTCACGGGCCGCCGATCATGCCACGCGCACGTCTCGCTACGGCTGCCCGGCGCGTGCGCCTGCGGTCGATGGTGCGATCTCATCGCTGTCGGACGTCGCAACGGCTAAGACGCGAATCGGCGTCCCGGCGTCGTTGTGCGCGGCGGCGACCGCTCGCGCTTGGCGCAGCAGCGAGACGACAGCGCCCACGCTCACGGCGTACGGATGCAGCGCCAGCGTGTCGAAGAACGGCGCCGCGCCCGCCGCGTAGAGACGGTCCAGGTAGCCGCCGGGCAACACGGCCGGCCAGGACAGCCCGCCGAGCACGACCTCGGATGCGGGATCGCCGAGCTTGAATCCGAGGTACGCGTAGCGCAGGAGGTTCACGTATGCGACCGGGTCGACGCCCGTTCGCCACCACCCCGGGTAGTCGGGCTCGTTCCACACCTGCCACGCCCGCAGCGGGCGGTACGGGCGCCGGCAGAGCACCCCCGGCGCGACGCAGCCCCAGTACGTTCCGAGCGTGCCGTAGCGTCGCGCGAGCTCGATGGCGACGCGGAAGATCGTCGACGGATCGCGCGGCGGCCAGCCGTCGGTCGCCAGTCCCGCCGGCCGCGTGGAGTGAAACTGCGGTGCTCGCCGTCCCCGCCGCTGAGAGGAGCGCGGCCATACACGACACGGCCATCGTGGCAAACCGTGCCCTCACAGCCCGACACTACAGGCAGCGTTCGCCGACATCTCCTCCTATCCCGGGATCCAGCAGGAGCTCGCCGACCCGTACCCGGGCGGTGTCGAGGACGTCGGGACCGGCGGGTGTAGGCGACGGCTCTGCCGGGCGGCGTCCTAGGATGGGCGCCATGTCCGTCCCCGTGACCCTCGCCGAACTGCCCGCTGCGATCGAGCGCTTCGGCAACACCCCGTACCTCGTGACCGTCGGCGCCGACGCGCAGCCGCGGGCGACCTCGGTGCGGATCGAGTGGCAGGGCCGCGTGCTCATGACCGGCGCCGGCACGCGAACCGCCGCGAACGTGCGCGAGAACGATGTCGTCGTCCTGCTGTGGCCGGCGCCCGTGGCGGGTGAGCACGCGCTGATCGTCGACGGCTGGGCCGAGGTTCACGGCGGCGCGATCCTCATCCAGCCGGCCAAAGCCGTGCTGCACGTCACGCGCCACTGACGGCGTCGAGGCGAGCACGGCTTCCGCCGGGCGAACGGCGGTGCCAGCCCCGTCGGTGCCAAGCGGTACCGGTCGGCCTCGTTGACCGGCGCACGCCGGCTGTGCATATTCGCCCTCATGGGGGATCGCTATCACGATGGTGCACGCAAGCTGCAGGACCGCTTCGACACGCGCCGGCTCGCCGATCGGCTGCACGACCGGACGATGCGCGACGTCATCAGGCCCGAGGATCACGCGTTCATCGAGCGCATGGACATGTTCTTCCTCGCGACCTCCGACGACGCCGGTCAGCCGCAGTGCTCCTACAAGGGCGGCGACCCCGGCTTCATCACGGTGATCGACGAGAGCACGCTCGCCTTCCCGAACTACGACGGCAACGGGATGTTCCTGTCGCTCGGCAACGTGCTCGTCAACCCGCTGGTCGGGATGCTGCTCATCGACTTCGTCTCCGAACGACCAGAGCGGATGCGCATCGAGGGGTTCGCGACGATCGACGAGCACGACGAGCTCGGGTGGGAGTATCCCGGCGCGCAGTTCGTCGTCCGCGTGCACGTCCTGCGGCTGTTTCCCAACTGCCCGCGCTACATCCACCGCATGGCGCTCGTCGAGCGCTCCCCCTACGTCCCGCGGGCGGGCGTGCCGACCCCGGCGTCCCCATACGACCGCAGCGACCTCGAAGCCGGCGCGCGTCCGGCGCGCGACCCGGCCGTGTAGCCGGCCCGGCGCCACACACATAGCATTGGGTGCGTGGCGCCCGTCAGCTCGATCGCCGAGTCCGTCCCGACCGCGGCCCCGCAGGTCCGCGGCGCGCCGGCGCCGCTGCGCGGCGGGCCGCTCGTGCTCTATCGCTTCCTGCGCGACCACGGCATGCTGTCGGTGCCGTACGCGAAGCTCATCGCGCGCTGGCTGTGGCTGAAGCTGCGCTTCCGCGGGCCGCCTGAAGACCGACGGCCTGTGCTTCGTCTGTCCCGGCGTGACGATCGAGATCGGGCGCGGCGCGACGCTGCATCTCGGCCGCTGGTCGTGGATCGGGCACGGCTCGAAGATCCGCGTGCACGAGGGCGAGGCGCGCATCGGCGCGAAGTCCGTGCTCGGTCAGGAGTGCACGATCTCGGCGTTCCAGCACGTCTCGATCGGGCGCGAGTGCATCATCGCCGACCGCGTCATGCTCATCGACTTCGACCATGGCGTCGTGGAGGTCGAGCGGCCGATCCGCGCGCAGGGCATCTACAAGCGCGACGTGCGCGTCGGGCACAACGTCTGGATCGGCTACGGCGTGGCGATCCTGCGCGGGGTGACGGTCGGCGACAACAGCGTGCTCGGCACCTCGACGATCGTGTCGAAGGACGTGCCGGCGAACGCGGTCGCCGCGGGGGTTCCGGTGCGGATCCTGCGCATGCGCAAGGCGCCGCGCGTCATGCGCTGGGAGTAGCCGGGCGGCAATGGCGAGAACATGCCGGATGGCGGCACGTTCGCGCCAGCGCAGGACGTCAGCCCAGTGCGCGCACGCCTGCGGTCACGACGACCGCGACCATGACGCCGACGAGGACGTTCGCGCCCCGCCACAGCGCGATCCCCGCCGCCGCGACGCCCGCCGTCTGCGGACCGACGGCGATCGACTTGCCCTCGGTCAGCGCCGAGACGACGACGAGCGCGGCCAGCAGCGCCGGGGCCAGCAGGCCGATGACCCCGGCCGACCATGCGGGCAGCCGGCGCCCGCCCACCGTCACGGGCCCGAACCCCTTGATGAGCGCGGTCACGAGGGCCGTCGCGGCGACGACGAGCCAGAGCTCCGTGCTCATGCGCTCGCCCTACCACGCCGCCGCAGCCCCGCGAGCGCGGCGAGGCTCGCCGCGAGCACCGGGATCCCGGCCGGCGCGAACGGCACCAGCGCAAACGCGATCGCGGCGCCGCCCAGTGCGACCAGCCGCGACCTGCGGTCGGACATCTCCGCGAACAGCAGCGCGAGGAAGAACGCCGGATAGACGGCGTCGAGGCCAAGCGCGTCGATGTCGCCGAGGACGTCGCCGCCGAGCGCGCCGAGCGCGGTGCCGCCGATCCAGCCGGCGTACTGCGGCGCGGTCGCCCCGAAGAGAAACCAGCGATCGAAGCGCCCGTCGCCGAGGCTCGCCATCGCCCACGACGAGTCGACGACGGTCTGGCCCTGCACGCCGCGCTTGAGCCAGCCGCCCGGCAGCGACGGCGCGAGCGCGACGCCCATCGGCAAGAAGCGCGAGTTCATGAGCGCCGCCGCGGCCACCGCCGCCCCCGGCCCGCCACCGCCCGCGAGGATCGAGACGACCGCGAACTGCGCCGACCCGGCAAAGACGATCGCCGACATGACGATCGCGCCGAGCGCCGAGAAGCCGATCTCGCGCGCGAGCACGCCGAACGACAGCGACAGGACGACGGCCACGATCCCGAACGCGATCCCGGCGCGTGCCCCCGCGCGAAACGACTCTCGCGGCGAGAGCGCGGCCTCGCCCGCGGGTGGTGATTGCGCTATCTCCACCCGCTCAAGGGTGCCAAACGGCCTGCCGTCAGACGTTCGGACGCAGGTCCGCGACCGGCTTGTGCCCGACGACGAGCAGGTAGGACGCCGTGATCCGCGTCTCGCCCTCGCCCTTGTCGGCCTCCTCGATCCACGCGCGCAGCTCGCGGCGCACGTTGTCGTAGAGCTGCGGGTCGACCTCGCGGCGCGCGACGACGAGCGGCCCGAAGTTCTCCTCGTAGTGTGCGAGCGCCGCGTCGGCGGACTCGAAGACGAGATCGATGCTGCCCGGCTCGATCGCGAGCACGAGCTGGCCGCCGAGGACCCGGCGCGGGTGGCCGTGGGTCCCCCACTCCGACGGATCGGTCGGGCTGCGCGTCTCGTCCATCTCGAGGCGTCGGAGCAAGAACGAGATCCGCGCGGGGATGCTGCCCGGGCACCAGTTGGCCATGACGATCTCGCCGCCGGGCTTGCAGACCCGGACCATCTCGTTGGCCGCGTGGTCGTGCTCCGTGGTGTACGTCGTCCCGAAGGCCGTCATGACGCGGTCGAAGCTGTCGTCCTCGAACGGAAGCGCCTCGGCGTCGCCCTCGACCCAGTCGACCTCGACGCCCGCGTCGCCCGCACGCCGGCGCGCCGCCTCGAAGAGCTCGGGGGCGATGTCGAGCCCGACGACCTCGGCGCCCGCCTGCGCGGCGCGAATCGCGACGTTGCCGGTACCGGTGGCGACGTCGAGCACGCGCATGCCCGACTCAACCGGGACCGCGCCGGCGACCACCGCACCGACGTCCCAGATGAGCTCCGCGATCGCGTCGTAGTCACCGGCCGCCCACAGGGCCCGGTCGGTGTCCTGCGAGTTCGTCAGATCGCTGCTCATCGCGTTGCCCCTCGTCGATTGGTCGCGGGCGACCTTACCGGCGCGGCGTCGCCGACCTCGCCACCGCGCGTCGGCGCTGCCGCGCGGCGCGGCGGCGCGCCGCGCGCCGCGGGGGCGCGCCGCCGCGCCGCGGGGGCTACGCGCAGTTCGGCCAGGGCGCGGTGCCTTCGCGCTTCAGGAGCTTCATCGCCCGGCGATCCTGCTCGCGCTCGGACGCCTTGGCCGGGTCGCCCTTGCCGCCGACGCTGCGCCATGTCGCCCTGTCGAACTGGTACTTGCCGCGGTAGCGCCCGCTCGCCGAGACGGCGGTCGGGTTGCCGCCGGACTCGCACTCCGCGATCGCCTCCAGCCGCGGATCCAGGGTGGCGCTCGCCACCCGCGCGCTCTCGACGTCGACGCCGAGCGCCTTCAGGGTCCGCGGGCCGAGCAGGCCGTCGGGCTTGAGGCCGTGCGCCTTCTGGAAGCGCCGCGTGGCGCGCCGCGTCTGCGGGCCGAGGACACCATCGGCCTCGATGCCGAGCGCGCGCTGGACGGCGGCGATCGTCTGCTTGGACAGCGCGTCGCCGACGGGCGCGCCGCCTGTGCTCGCGACCGCGCCGGCGCTCAGGAGGAACAGCCCGGCGGCGGCGGCGATCGCCGATCCGCGCGAGCGCAGCGTGCGGCGGCGCCGTAGCGCGGCAGCGGCACGGCGGGCGCGCGATCCGCGCAGCGAACGCCTGAAGGTGAGCTCGCAGGCGGGGTCCCCGGTGGGTACGTCGGCGATCGACGACACATCGACACTTCTCGGCATTGCACGCACTCCCCGTTCGTTTCGGCGCCTACGGGGTTAGCTGTCGGGCTCGCGCTGAAACGTGCGCTACGCCACCGGCACCAGCTCCGCTGGTTGGGTGGCGATTCGCCCCGAGAACCGGACTGAACCGGTGCTCAATTGGGTCCCCCGCTCCCGGTCGCACTGGGCGCCCGGGACTCGGCCTTATGTGAAGCAGATGTGCATCCTACGGGTGCGCCGGTCAGAACGCATCGCGATTCGTCCGCAAGTTGCGGGAAAAACGTGTGGCTATCGGCTATGTGTCGAGGCCGATCACGGCTCCAGCAGCCCAGCCGGCTGGACGTCCGGTGCGAGGTTATGGAGCGCTGCGTCCAGCGTCCCGGGTGCCGCGAGCGCCGCGTCGAGCGCGGCGCGATGGCCGGCTGCGCGTTCGCGGCCGTAGGGTTCGGCGAGGTCGCGCGAGACGAGGAACGCCCAGTCGCTTGACTGCAGCGCGAGGAGCTCGCGGACGGCGCGCTCGTCGACCGCGGCACCGGCCGCGATCGTGCGCAGCTCCGCGTCGCGGGCGCTCCATGCCATGTCGCAGACCGGCGGCGCGCTCCATGTGGACAGGTCGCGCGGCGTGCCCCACGACGTGACGTCCAGGTCGGTCGGGGCCGAAACCGGCGCGTGGCGCTCGAGCGCGTCGTCGAGGCGCGCGAGCTGGAGGCCCTGGCGCGCGGCTTCGTCCACGACCGCGGCGAGCCACAGCGGGCCCTCGTGCCACCAGTCGCCGATGAGCTCTGTGTCCAGCGCGCAGACGGCCAGCCCGCCGCCCGCGACCCGTTCGCGCGTCCGCGCGACGAAATCGGCGCCATCGCGGCGCGCGGCGTCCGCGGCGCGCGCCGGGTCATACGGCGAGCCGTCGACGGCCCGGGCGCGGTGGCGATGCGGCGTGAAGTCGTGGTAGCTGCGATATGCCCCGCCGGACGGATACCCGCCGCGACTCCAGACGAGCTCGATCGTCGCGCGATCGATCGGGACGAGCAGCGGACCGGCGGCGGATCGCAGCGGCGTCAGGTGGTCGTCGAGCACGTCGGTGAAGTCGACGCAGGCGGCGCGCACGCCGGCCTCGTCGAGCAACTCGTCCAGCCACGGTGCGTACGCGCACTCCGGCAGCCAGAGCCCGCCCCGCCAGCCCTCGCCGAAGCGCCGCCGGTGTGCGTCGATGCCGGCTCTGAGCTGCAGGCGCACGCCCGCGTCCGTCGCGAGCAGCGGCAGGATCGCGTGTGTCGCCGACGAGGTCCAGGCGACGTGGCGGCCGAGCTCGCCGAGCAGGTCGAGCCCCTCCAGGCGCTCGCGTGCGCGCTCGTACCGGGCCGCGGAGTGCTCGAGCGCGGCGACCTCGCCGGGACCGGCGGCCGTGGCGATGTCGCGGCGGTGCGACTCGACGCGGATCGTGGCGAGGAACTCGCGGCAGCGGTCCAGCGCGCCCGGTGCCTCGAGCTGGTCGCAGAGCACCGGCGTCATCGACAGCGTCAGCGCCGCGCCGGCGTCGAGCAGCTCGAGCACGGGCAGGTAGGAGGTCGCGATCGCCTCCCACAGCCACTCCTCGCCGAACGGCCATGTGCCGCAGCGCTCGACGTACGGCATGTGGCTGTGCAGGACGATCGCGAGCTCGCCCTCGTCTCCGGAGGCCGGCATCTACGCCCGGAGCACCGCGACGAGGTCCAGCGCGCCGGCGAGGTCGCGCGCGGGCGCGCGCCGCAGCTTGAAGTCGCGCGCGCCGATCGCGGGCGTGAACCGATCGTAGAAGCGCTGCGTGATGCCGAGACCTTGGTGGATGCGGTCCCAGCCGAGTGCGAGCGCCGCGCCGTGCACCGCGAGCTTGCGGGCGTGGAAGAGGCCGAGGATCTCGACGTCCGCGAAATGCGCGCGGCAGAGCGCGGCGAACTCCTCCGGGCGATACTCGTGGACGTGCCAGGGATTGCCCGAGCGCTCCGCACCGGGCGGCGCGAGCGTCAGGACGTTCGGCGTCGACACGAACGCCATCCCGCCCGGCCCGACGAGCGTCTTGAACCGCTCGAGGATCTCCCCCGGGTTGCGGACGTGCTCGATCGTCTGGAGGAAGACCACCGCGTCGCACGGGTCCTCGTAGAGCTCGACGAGCGTGCGCTCGAACCGCAAGCCCTCGCGGACATACCGCAACCGTGCGTGCTCGTGCGCCTCGGGGTTGGCGTCGACGCCGACGACCCGGGCCGCACCGCCGCGCGAGAGGACGTCCGAGCCGTAGCCCTCGCCGCACGCGAGGTCGGCGACGCGCAGCCCGATCGTCTGCCGGGCGATCCACTCGTAGACGACGAGGTGGCGCGCGAACCAGTAGTTCTCCTCCGGGACGTCGGGCAGCGTCCGCTCGCCGGTGAGCGCGAGCGGCGGCACGCCGGGCGGCTGGTCGCGCTGGATGTAGAGCTTGGGCTCGGTCACGCGCGGCGCAGCCTACGCGTCTTCTCCTTTTGCGCCCTGCTGCCGATAGAAGCCCGGATGCGTCTCTGGATGCTCGCGGCCCTGATCGTCCTCGCGACGGCCGCCGCAGGCTGCGGCGCCGAGGATGCGCCGAGCCCGCCGACGATCGCGACGATCGTCCAGGACGATGCCGAGCTCTTGCACCGCACGCCGCGGCGGATCGCCGCCACGCTCGACGACCTGCGCGACCTCGGCGTGGACTGGGTGCGCGTCACGGCGGGCTGGTCGGAGATCGCGCCGGCCGCGCGGTCGTCGCGGCGGCCGGCCTTCGACGCGACGGATCCGACGCAGTACCCACCCGGGGCGTGGAGCGCGCTGGATCGCGTCTACGAGATGGCCCGCGCGCGCGGCTTGAGACCGTCGATCGACATCGCGTTCTGGGCGCCGCGCTGGGCGGTGCGAGCGCCCGGTCGCCGGGCGGATCGCGAGCGCGACGAGATCGAGGCCCGCGAGTACGCGGACTTCGCCGAGGCGGTCGCGCGGCGCTACCCGCGCGCCGTCGCATTCACGGTCTGGAACGAGCCCAACCACAACGCGTTCCTCATGCCGCAGTGGGAGCGCGTGGGCGGCGAGTGGCGCCCGGCCTCGCCGCATCGCTACCGCGCGATGCTGCGCGCCGCGGTGCCGCGGATCAAGGCGGCGGCGCCGGACGCGCTCGCGCTCATCGGCGCGACGTCGTCAGTCGGCAGCGCTCGCGGCAGCCAGGCCGGGGAGCGGATGGCGCCGCTGACGTTCATCCGCGAGCTGGCGTGCGTCGACGAGCGTCTCGAGCCGCTGAAGCGGCCCGAATGCGCGAACTTCGACGCCCTCCCGGGCGACGGCTGGTCGCACCATCCCTATTCGCTCGACCTCGCCCCGTGGCAGCCCGACCCGCGCCCGGACAACGTCCGCATGGCCGACCTCGACCGGCTGACCTCGCTGCTTCACCGCCTGCACGAGGACGGGCGCACGCGCGCGGACCTGCCGCTCTACCTCACCGAGTCGGGCTATCAGACTGCGCCGCCCGATCCGACATGGGACGTCACGCTCGCAGACCAGGCGCGCTGGCTGCCCGAGGCGGAGCAGATCGCGCGCCGCCAGAGCACGCTGCGCAGCGTCTCGCAGTTCCTCGTGCGCGACCTACCGGAGCGGCCCGGGCCCAGCCTGCGCATCCGCTGGCGCGATTACCAGTCGGGCCTGCGCTTCGAGGACGGCCGGGCCAAGCCCGCTCACGCGTCGTTCGCGCTGGGGCTCGTGGCGCACCGCGCCTCGGCGGACCGGGTCGACTTCTGGGGCCTCGTGCGGCCGGGGTCCGGCGAGCGTGCCGCACGCATCGCCGTGCTCGAGCCGGGCGGGCGCTGGCGCACGATCGCGCGTTCGAGGACGCGCTCCGACGGAACGATCGCGCTGGCGGTCGCGGTCGACCCCCGGCGGACCTTTCGTCTGGAGAGCGCCGGCCGCGTCGGCGCCCCGGTCGCGGGCGCGCGCTGACGCGTCGCCTCAGCTCACGCCGCTTCGCGCTCGGCGCGCAGGTCGAGATAGCGCGCGCGGTCCATGAACGTCTCGCGCAGCGAGATCTCGACGTCCGCGAGGAACTCCTGGCGGTAGGTCGCCTCGGTCAGCACCGCGATCGCGTAGTACAGGCCGCTGAACGCCGCCAGCGCACACGAGACCTTGACGAGCTCGACGCTCAGCCAGCGCTGGCCGGCGATCGGGTGCAGGGGTCCCCCGAGCCAGACCTCGATGACGTGCGGGGTCATCGCGAGCGCGCCGAACGCCACGAAGAACAGGCCGACGAGCAGCGAGACGACGAGCACCTGCAGCCCCTGGCTGACGAACATCACGAGCCCGACGTTGAACCGCTGGCGCCTGCGCAACGGCGGCTTCACGCCGACGTCGCGCTCGAGCTCGCGCACCTCGCTCGGCAGCCGGGAGGCGATGAACACCGATCCGAGCGCGCAGAACAGCGCGACGACGCCGACGAGCGCCGGGTCGCCCACGTCCGAGAACACCTGCCACATCTCGGTGTTGATGAAGAGCACGATCATGAAGATGAGCAGCACCGGCACCGCGCGGGTGAGAAGCACGAGCGACGCGGAGAGCTGGGCGACGACGCGCCGCCCGGCCCAGCCGAGAATCGACAGCAGACCGATCCCGACGACGGCGTAGATCAGGGCGAGCAGCAGGGCGTTGCCGCCGGCGGTGACGACAGCGCTGACGATCTGGCCCCCGGAGATGAGCGGCAGAAGCGCGGGGATGAACACGAAGCCGGCCAGCTCGACGGGTCCGACGCGGTCTGGCACGGACATGGCTCGGCGCCCCCGGCGACCGTTGACGACCGCGAGGCTGCCGAGCAGGACCGCCAGGCCGCTGCCGAGCGACACCACGTTCGCCCACACGGGCCAGTCGAGGTTCGCGGCGCCGACGAGCTGGACGCCGAAGACGAGCGCGAGCAACGGGACCGCCCGCGTGAAGATGTCCTCGTAGGCCGAGTAGTCCTCGATGAGCAGCGGTAGCCCGGCCCGGCGCAGGCGCCCCTCGTACGCCGCGAGCTCGTCCATATGGCGCAAGGATAGGGTCGGCGCGAGGCGTCGGCGCGCGGCGTCGGCGCGCGGCGTCGGCGCGCGGCGTCGGCGCGAGGCGTCGGCGCGAGGCCGTCGGCGCGAGGCCGTCGGCGCGAGGCGTCGGCGCGCGGCGCCGGCGCCACGCCCACGCGGCAAGATGCCGGCGCCACGCGCGCGCCGCGATTTGGCCGCGCCCCGCCCTCCACGCTGCCGGCATGAGCAGCACCGGATAGCACTGCCGATAGCACGGGCTGCTCATCCCGGATGAGAGGTATGGCACGACCGCGGTCACGCGCCCCGCGCGGGCACCGCCCCCTCCGGCGACGCCTCGGTGGTGGTGCGGCCCGCGCATACGTTTCGAAGCGCCGCTCGAAGCGCGCGCCCAGCGCGGGCGGGAGCGCCGGCCATGCCGCCTCGACCGCCCGCATCCGCTTGCGCCATAGCGAGCGCGACGCGGCGGCGTTCAGCCACAGGAACGTCGGGCCGCTGATCCCCCACCCCGGGTTGGCTCGGTTCGTGGCTTCATCTCTCAGCGCGCGGCCGCCTGGTAGCGCTCGACGGCCCGCCGGCGCTCGGCCGCGTGCTCGACGATCGGCGCCGGATAGTCGCGACCGATGATGCAGCCCGCGTCGCGTTGCTCGTCGGCGGTCATCGTCCACGGCTCGACGAGCCGCGCGATCGGGACGTCACGCAGCTCGGGGACCCAGCGGCGCACGTAGACGCCGTCGGGGTCGAACTTGCGCTGCTGGAGCATGGGGTTGAAGATCCGCCGGAAGTACGGGGCGGGATCGACCCCGACCGAGCTCACCCACTGCCAGTTGCCGTTGTTCTGCGCAGGCTCGCCGTCGAGCAGGAGCGCCTCGAAGTGCGCTTCGCCCAGGCGCCAGTCGAGGTGCAGGTCCTTCGTGAGAAACGAGCCGACGACCAGGCGCGCGCGGTTGTGCATCCAGCCGCTGCGGGCGAGCTGGCGCATGCCGGCGTCGACGAGCGGATAGCCCGTCGTCCCGGTTCGCCAGGCTTCGAGCGCCTCGTCGTCGTCGACCCACTCGAGGGCGCGGTAGCGCGGCTGGAACTCAAGCCGCGCGTTGTCGGGGTTCGAGAGCATGACGTGGGCATAGAAGTCGCGCCAGCAGAGCTGGCGGATCCACGCACTCGCCCCCGCACCGCCGCGGCGCGCGGCGCGCTGCTCGCATTCGGCTGCCGACACGCAGCCCCAGCGCAGGTACGGCGACAAGCCGCTCGTGCCGCCCTCGTCGGCGACGAGGTCGTGCGTGTCGGCGTAGGTGCCCATGGCGCCGTCGAGCCAGCGTACGAGGGCCTGGCGCGCCGCGTGCTCGCCGGGCTCGCAGTGCGGCGCGGCGAGCGGCGTTTCGTCGTCGAGGCCCAGCGCGGCGAGCGCGGGCAACCGCCCCTGGCGCAGGGAGCTCGGGAGCGCGGGCAGCGCGGCCGGGGCGCGGTGGATCGTGCGCCGCTCGAGGTCCAGCCAGCGGCGGTGAAAGGGGCTGAAGACGGTGAACGGCTTGCCCGCCTGCGTGCGCGGCTTGGAGACGTCGACGACGTATGCCCCGCCTTGCGGTTGCGCGTGCACGCCGGCGTCCGCGAGCGCGACCGTCACGCGCCGGTCGCGCGCGCGGGCGTATGGCGCGACGTCGCTCGTCCAGAGCACGCTCTGCGCGCCGGTCTCGCGAGCGAGGGCGACGAGCTCGCGCTCGGGCACGCCGTGGCGGATGGCGAGCCCGCTGCCGCGGTCGCGCAGCGCGGTGTCCAGCGCGCGCAGGCAGCCGAGCATGAACCGCGTGCGCGGTGTCGACGCGAAGCGCCCGTGCAGGAGCGCGTCGTCGAGGACGAAGACCGGGATGACGCGCTCGAACTCACGCGCGGCCAGCGTCAGCGCCGGGTGGTCGGTGACGCGCAGGTCTCGGCGAAACCAGAGCAGGGCGGTCGAGGGCACGGGATTGAGGTACGCGGGTAGAGCGAACGTAGACTCATTCGGTATGCCCGATCGCACGGTTTCAGACTTCCCGATCTTTCCGCTGGGCCTCGTGGCTCTGCCGTACGAGTACGTCCCGCTGCACATCTTCGAGCCCCGCTACCAGACGATGTTCGCCGAGTGCCTGGAGCGCGAGACGGAGTTCGGCATCGTCTGGGCGACCGACGAGGGCCTGCGTCCGGTCGGCTGCGCGTGCGAGATCACGCGGGTCATCGAGCGCATGGAGGACGGCCGCCTGAACGTCCTGACCCGCGGCACGCGCCCGTTTCGGATCGTCGTCGAGCAGGACGACCTCCCCTACCCGGCGGCGACCGTCGAGTTCCTGAAAGACAAGCCCGAGCCCGTCGACGCGGGCGCCGCCGACGCGGCGCATGCGGCCTACGCCGAGCTCGTCGTCCAGGCGACCGACAACGAGCCCGACGACGAGGAGGTCGCGCGCAAGACCGCCTACGAGATGGCCGCGACCGTGGACTTCGGCCTGGACGCCAAGCAGGGGTTGCTCGACCTGCGCTCCGAGAACGCCCGCCTGCGCCTCGCGACGCGCCTGTTCAAGGCCGCGACCAAGCGCCTGGACTTCGTCGAGCGCGCGCAGGCCCGAGCCCGCTCGAACGGCAAGGTCCGCTTCGGCTGAATCACCCTCATCCGGCGAGGACGTCGGGACGATGGGGGCGACCCGGGTACGTCATCGCGGCCAAGCGACCGGCGCCGCGGTCCGCGGGCGCGGCGCCGCGCGCCCGCATGAGCCGGCCGCGGTCGCTTAGCCCTCACCATCGACGGGGATCTCGCGGAGGCGGTGCGTGTCCACGTCGTAGACGAAGCCGCGAACGCGGTCGCGGTGCAGGATGAACTCCGAGCGGCGGACGCGGAGGATCGACTGGCGGACGTCGGCGTCGAGGTCTGTGAACGATTCGATCGCGAACGCCGGGGCGACGCCCGTGGCCTGCTGTAGTTCCGCGCGAAACCCGTCGTCGGTGACCTTCTGCATGCCACAGTCGGTGTGGTGCATGAGCATCACCGAACGGGTGCCGAGACGGCGCTGGGACACCGCGACCGAGCGGATGACGTCGTCGGTGATGACGCCGCCGGCGTTGCGGAGGATGTGCGCGTCGCCTTCGCGCAGGCCGAGCGCCTTGAAGACGTCCAGGCGCGAGTCC
Organism: uncultured Actinomycetes bacterium; assembly: GCA_963810605.1. Taxonomy (GTDB): domain Bacteria; phylum Actinomycetota; class Thermoleophilia; order Solirubrobacterales; family Solirubrobacteraceae; genus CADCVQ01. The sequence continues at coordinate 278,871 of CAWEOF010000027.1, read as the reverse complement.
ATGCAGCTAACGATGACGAGCTTGCGGCGCGGCTCGATCGGCAGGTGCTGAGCCGGCAGGCCGGCCGCGAAGGCCGTGTTGTTCGCGATGAGATCGTCGATGACGTCCACGCGGCAGGACCCTAGAGATCCAGACGCCGGATTGGGTGCGACGCCGGGGGTGTGGCGAGAAACGGCGACCTGCTCGCCGTTTTTCGCCAGACCCCGTCGGCGAGCGCCGCGCGGGCGCCCGCCGCCGGTGGCGCGATCAGACGAGCCGCGCGAGCACCTCGTCGAGGCGCTGGAACGTCTCGTTCATGCCGCCCTCCATGCCCGAGCCGAGCATGCCGTCGCGCTCCTCGGTCGTGTAGAAGATCGTGACCGTCGTGACCTTCGTGCGATCGCCGAGATCCTCGAACGTCGCGGTCTCGAGCGACACGTAGCCGGGCATGCCCTCCCACTCGAACGTCTGGACGATGCGCTCCGGCGGCGTGACCTCGCGGTACGCGCCGCGGAAGCCCGACGAGCTGCCGTCCTCGCTGTGCATGATGAAGCGCCAGTTGCCACCCGTCCGCACGTCCATCTCGGCGACCTCTGTGCGCGTGTTGCGCGGGCCCCACCACTCGGGGATGAGGTCTGGATTGGTGAACGTCGCGAAGACGAGGTCGCGCGGCGCGTCGAACTCGCGCTCGATGTGGATCGTGCGGTCGGTCGGGGTCGTCACGGTCGCGGTCTTGAGCTGCGGCGCGGCGGTCATGGCTTGCCTCCTTGTTGTTGGCGTTGCACGAGCTCCCCGAACCGGTCGAGGCGCTCCTGGAGCATCCGGCGGTAGGTCCCGATCCACTCCTCGACGTCCTCGAGATGCCGCGGGCCGAGGCTGCACTGCCGTACACGACCGACCTTCGCGGTCGTGACGAGCCCGGCGTCCTCGAGCACCTGGACGTGCTTCTTGCACCCGGTGAGCGAGATCGCGTGGGGCTCCGCGAGCTCGGAGATGGACGCGCTACCGCGGCCCAGTCGCTCGAGCAGCTGCCTGCGGGTCGGATCCGCGAGGGCCGAGAACGTCCGGTCGATCTGCGAATGCTGAACCATCTGGTTCAGTGTAGAGGCGACGCGAGATGAGCGCAAGTCCCCGGGCGCGCCGCGGGGCGCGCGAGGTCAGACGGGTGAGGAGGGGCGCGCCATGCCTTCGGCGAGGTCGCCGAAGCCCGGCGCCATGATCGCTCCCGGCTGGCCGATGAGCTCCTCGGCGACCAGCGCCTCGGTCGTCAGCATCAACGCGGCCACGGACGCCGCGTTCTGCAAGCTCAGCCGCGTCACGCGCACCGGGTCCACGACGCCCGTCTCGAAGAGGTCGCCGAAGGTGCCGGTAAGCGCGTTGAGGCCATGGCCGTCGGGCATCGCGCGCACCTGGTCGACGACCGCCTGGCCGTCATAGCCGGCGTTCGACGCGATCCAGTACAGCGGGTCTGACAGCACCGCCCGCACGACGTCGATGCCCGCCCCGCGATCGCCGTCGCGGGACACGCCGTCCAGCGCGCTCTCGGCACGCAGGAGCGCGGTCCCGCCGCCGGGCACGACGCCCTCGGACATCGCCGCGCGCGCGGCCGCCAGCGAGCCCTCGGTCCGGCGCAACCGCTCCTTGGACTCGACCGTCGTCGCGCCGCCGACGCGGATCACGGCCAGCCGCGAGGACAGCCGGGCGCGCCGCTCGCGCAGCGCGTCGATGTCGGTGTCGTGCGTCGCGCGCTCGAGCTCCACGCGGATCTCGTTCAGCCGTCCCTCGACGGACTCCGCGGTGCCCGCACCCTCGATGAACGTCGTGTAGTCCTCGCGCACGATCACCCGCCGCGCGCGCCCCAGCGTCGACAGCTCGACGTTCTCAAGCGACAGGCCCGCCTCCGGCGTGATGACGCGACCGCCGGTGAACGCCGCGAGATCCTCGAGGTACGCGACGCGGCGATGGCCGAAGCCCGGCGCGCGGATCGCGGTCGCCTCCATCGTCCCGTGCTGGTTGTTCTGGACGAGCATCCCGAGCGCCGCGCCGTCGACCTTCTCGGCGAGGATGACCAGCGGCTCGGGCCGGCGCATGACCTGTCCGATCGCGCCCATGAGCTCCTGGACGGACGAGATCGGCTGCGTCGTCATGAGCACGTAGGGGTTCTCGAGCACGGTCTCCATCCGCATCCGGTCGCGGATGAGGTACGGCGACAGGTGGCCGTTCTCGACGTGCAGGCCCTCGACGAAGTCGACGGCGATCCCCGGCAGCTCTGACTCCTCGATGCTCACGACGCCGTCCTCGCCGACGCGATCCAGCGCCTCGGCGACCGCGCCCCCGATCCGCTCGTCCTCCTTCGCGGCGATCGTCGCGACCTGGCGCAGGTGGTCCGCCTCGGTGACGCGGCGCGCGCTGCGCACGAGCTCGGCGACCACGAGCTCGACCGCGTCCTCCATGCCGCGACGCAGCTGCATCGGGTTGACGCCGTCGTCGAGCACCCGCATGCCTTCGCGGATGAGCGACTGCGCAAGCAGCGTCGCAGTCGTCGTGCCGTCGCCGGTCAGCTCGGAGGTCTTGTCGGCGACCTCGCGCACGAGCTGCGCGCCCATGTTCTGAAACTGGTCGGACAGCTCGACCTCACGCGCGATCGTGACGCCGTCGTTCGTGATCGTCGGCGCGCCGCTCAGCCGCTCCAGGACGACGTTGCGGCCCTTCGGCCCGAGCGTCACCTTGACCGTGTCGGCGAGGATGTCGACGCCTTGCTGCAGGCGCCGGCGCGCGTCGTCGTTGAAGTGGATGATCTTGCCCATAGGAAGTAGTCCTCTCGCTCAGGCGGCTTCGGCGACGAGGATGCCTCGACCCTGCAGGCGTCCTCCGTCGAGGTCGGCCATCGCGTCGTTGACGGCCTCCAGTGGATACGCGCTCGTGTGCAAGGTGACCTTGCCCTGTGCGGTGAGCGTCATGAGCTCGGCGAGGTCGTTGTAGGACCCGACGAGGTTGCCGATGAAGTTGATCTCGCGCGAGATGATGTCGATCGTCGGCACGTTGATGTTCTCGCCGTAGCCGATGACGTAGTACGAGCCGGCGTTGCGCAACATCGCCACGCCGTCCTCGATCGCGCCCTTCTCGCCGACGAAGTCGATGATGACCTCGGCCCCGCGACCGTCGGTCATCTCGAGGATCGTGTCGACCTGCTTGCCGTCGACCGCAACCGTCGTGTCGGCGCCGATCTCAGCGGCCAGCGCGCGGGCGCGCTCGTTCGGGTCGACCACGATGATCTCGGCCGGCGTCATGGCCTTGAGGCACTGGATGCCGATGTGCCCGAGGCCACCCGCGCCGATGACGACCGCGCGCGTCCCCGGATGCAGGAGCGACACGGCCTTCTTCACAGCGTGGTACGCCGTCAGCCCCGCATCGGCGAGCGCCGCGATGTCCTTCGGGTGCAGCGACGGGTCGAGCTTGACGACCGCGCGCGCGCTCGTCTTCAGCAGCTCGGCGAAGCCGCCGTCGACCGAGATCCCCGGGAAGAGGTTGTTCTCGCAGTGCACGTCGTCGCCGGCGCGGCACGCGCGGCAGAGCCCGCAGGTGACGAGCGGGTGGACGATGACCGTGTCGCCGACGGCGACGTTCGACACCGCCGAGCCGATCTCGTGCACCCAGCCGGCGTTCTCGTGGCCGAGCACGTACGGCAGCTCGACGCCGGACTTCTCGGCCCACTGGCCTTCCTGGATGTGCAGGTCGGTCCGGCACAGCCCGGCGCCGCCGAGGCGCACGATGACGTCGTGCGGGCCGGTGATCTCGGGCTCTGCGATCTGCTCGACCGTCAGCGGGTCGTGGTAGCGATGCAAGCGTGCGGCGATCATGTCGCCACCTCCTCGGTCTGATCGGAAACGCCGTGGCGAACGCGCAGCAGCGCGCGACACAGCCCGCCGTTGCTCTCCAGGCTCAGGCCGACGAGCCGCGCCCGCCGCAGCCACAGGGGGATCTCCTCGGCAGTCAGCGCGCTGCCGTCGCCGGCGACGAGCGCCGGCGCGTCGGGCCCGCAGGGCAGGCCGAGCTCGCGGCGCAGCACCAGGCAGCGCGCGACCTCGGGGTCGTCGGCCGGCAGGTCGGCGACGCGGAGCGCGACGACCGCGGCGTGCTCCGAAGGGTCGCCCCCGGACCGACCGCCGCCGCCGGCGCCGCCCGTACGCGCGCCGCCCGCACGACCGTCGCCGCGAGCAGGACCGCCGCCCGACAGCAGCATCGAGCAGACACGCCCTTGGCGCGCGAGCAGCGCCTTGCGTCGAAAGAGCTCTCGCAGCGCCGAGAGGTCGTCGGCGCCCTCGCCCGGAAACGCGGCGCCGAAGCCGCCTCCGCGCGCGACGGCACCGTTGATCTCGTCCGCCGTGTAGTGGTCGTCGAGCACGACGCCGACCTCGCCGACCCCGGACACGCCGAGCACGGCCTCGCGTGCATCGGCTGCCATGAGGAACGCGAAGTTCGGCGCGCACTGCGGGGTCGGCAGGCGCAGATGCACGTCGACATCGCCGCCGTCCGTCACCTCACAAGACCCGACGAACCCCAGGGAGGTAATGGGCTCGTCGAGCTCGGGGTCGTGGACGGTGGCGAGCGCGGCGAGCACCCGCGCCTGCGTGATCACGCCGCGCCCTCCACGAGCTGCGCGTCGTCGGGAGCGGCCGGCGTGCCTTCCCCGTCGGCAAGCTGGCAGTCCTGCGGAACCTCGACGCCGTACAGGCGCGCGGCGTTCAGGCCGAGCACCTTCTTCTTCGCGGCAGTCGTCCAGCGCGGGAAGTCCGAGAACGTCTCGTCGGGATAGTCCCAGTCGACGAGCCCCTCGATCTGCCACGCCGGCTCCCAGATCGCGTAGTCCGAGCCGAACAGCATCTTGTCCTCGCCGACCCAGAACAACAGCTCGCCCATGACCTTCGCGAAGAACCGCGGGCGGGCGTGCAAGAAGCCGCCGACGACGACCGACAGGCCGGCGTAGACGTTGGGCTCCTGCGTCGCCATGAAGCAGAAGTCCTCGATCCGCGGCAGCCCCACATGCTCGACGATGAAGTTGAGGTCGGGGTGGCTCGTCGCCGCGATGTCGACGTCCTTGACGTCGAAGGAGTCCTTGTCCAGCGGCCAGATCGTCGGCCCCTTGTGGACGTGGATGTTCTTGATGCCGAGCTCCTCGCACTTCTCGTAGAAGCGCTCGGCCTCGGGGTCGGCGAGCGTCCAGCCGCGCGACCCCTCATACCACTCGGCCGTGTAGAGCTTCACGCCCTGGATGCCGAAGCGCTCGTGGTCGGCCTCGAGCTGCGCCAGCCCGGCGTCGCCCTCGCGCGGATCGAAGCGCCCGTTGACCATGAACTTGCCCGGGAAGCGGTCCAGGAGCCGGCTGTTGCGCTCGAGGTCGTTGAAGCCCTCCTTGTACCACTGGCGCAAGTACGTCGGCTGGGAGATCGCGACGTCGACGTAGCCGTCCGTGTAGACGTCCTTCTCGAAGTCCTCCTCGGAGTACTTCTGGAAGTGCTCGATCGGCCAGTGGGTCTCGGGCGGCCCCAGGCTCTGGTAGGCGTGGAAGCACTCGATCCAGCCCTTGGCGTAGCGCTCCTGGCCCGCGACCCAGTTCTCAGGACTGGCGTCCCAGAAGTGCAGGTGGGTGTCGAGGATGAAGTACTTCTCCCCGTCCTTCTCGTACATGTTCAGCCCTCCCCGACCGGCACCAGGTCGAAGTCGATGTACTCGGCCGCGTCCTCGGGGTTGGCGAACATCAGGGTGCGGTCGTCGAGCACGACCATGCGGCCGTAGTGCGTCGACATGATCTCCTCGAAGTCATCGTTGCCGAAGTCCTCCCAGCCGAGGGCCTCCGCGATCTCCTCGTAGTCGAAGTCGATCTTCTTGATCCCGTCCACGCGGATCATCGATGGCAGGACGCGGATCGTCACGTCCTTCTTGCCCTCCATGACGTGGGCGACGACGTAGCCGACCTGGTTGTTCATCAGCGTCACGCCGCACTCGTTGGACGACGAGCGATTGGTCTCGAACGCGGTCATGAGCGGACCTCCTTGGGGATCTCGAGGGTGATGTCGTCGAGCAGATCGCAGATCCGGCGCTTGGACGCCTCAAGGCCGTCGTCGAAGCGCACGACCTTCTCGGAGATCTCCGACCAGATCGGCTGGAGCTGCTGCGCGGCAGCGAGGCTTACCGGCACCCACTGCGCCAGCCAGCCCTGCATGACCTCGTGGTTGTGCTCGCCGTGGCGCTCGTCGCCGGCGAGCATCCGGAACAGTGCGCGCGCGCCACGCTGCTCGCGGGCGCAGTCCGACTCGCCGCAGCCCATGATCGTCGGCGTGACGAAGTCGCCCTGCGGCGCCGCGGCGTGCATGACGAACTGGCTTCGAAACAGCTCGCCGACGAGCGGCTCGAAGACGATCGCGGTGGCGAAGAACGCCTCCGCCCAGTCGCGGATGCCCGTGAGCTTCTCGACGTTCTCACGCACGCCCTGCCAGCTCGAGTCGTTCTGCCAGACGTCCTTGTGGGCGCTGCCGTCGAAGCCCTCGACCTGATCGGAGACCTCGAGGTTGTAGAGGATGAGGTCCTGCGCGAAGCGCAGCTTGTGCACGGCGCCGACGCACATCGCGTTGTTGATCATGTTCGTCGGCGCGTCGCGCTGGGCCGGCGTGTAGACGTGCATCCCCAGACCGTGCTCGACGTGCGCCCACGCGGAGACGTGGCGCTCGACGACCGTCGTCCACGCGCGATTCCACCCGCGATAGGCGCCTGCGGCCTTCGCGTTGGCCAGCGTGCCCGCGATCTGGCGCACCGCGTTCGCGTTGTTGCGGTAGATCGTCTGCTCCCACTCCTCGTTGGGATCGAGGAAGGTGTGCCAGTTCTCCGACTTCAGCGCCGTCCACTCCTGGGGGTAGCCGGACTTGCCGTCGGCGAACGCGTAGACCCAGCCCTGGGTCAGGTGGCGCTCGGGATCGGGCTGGACGTCGATCGTGACGTCCTCGTAGACGGTCGCGCGGCGCTTGCGCGGCTCGAAGTAGTTGTACGAACGGCTCCGGGACGACGGGAACTCCTTGGCGCCGGCCTCGGCGTCGGTGAACTGCGGCTTCGGGACGCTGCGCGGCGGCTTCGCGGTCTCTGTGGACATGCTGCTCCTCTCCTGTCGCGGTCAGGCCGCGCTCGTCGTGAATCTGTCGAAGTAGATGTGCGATTCGGGGGTGCCCCGGCGCTCGAGCAGCGCGATGGCGGCGTCGACCATCGGCGGCGGGCCGCAGAGGTACGCGTCGATGTCGGCGAGGTCGTCTTCGAGGCGGTCGACGACATCCGTGATCAGCCCGGCTTCGCCGTCCCAGTCACCCTCCTGCTCCGAGAGCGCCGGGACGAACGTGAGGTTCTCGACCTCGCCGCAGAGGCGCTCGATCTCGTCGAGGGCGAAGAGGTCGTCGCGCGTGCGGGCGCCGTAGTAGAAGGTCGCCGGCCGCGTCGTGCCCTTCGCGGCCATCGAGCGAAGCAGCGACAGGACCGGCGCCATGCCGGCGCCACCGGCGATGAACACGAGCCGGCGCGGCGAGCTGTCGCGCAGGGTGAACATCCCGAACGGGCCCTTGCAGGTCAGCTCGTCGCCGACGGCGATGCCGCCGCCGTTCGCCAAGAGGCCCGAGAACCGGCCGCCTTCGAAGAGCTTGATCATGAACTCGAGACGGTCGGGCTCGCCCGGGGCGTTGGCCATCGAGAACGAGCGGTGCTCGCCATCCACGCCGGGAACCCCGATGTCGACGTACTGCCCGGCGTTGAACTCGAGCGCCTCGGGATCGGTCACCCGCAGCACGAGGCGCCGGATGTCGTGCGTGAGCTCCTCGACGGCCTCGACCTCGGTCGTCGCCGTGACGATCGGCGTCCCGCTGCGGATCCGGTCCTCGTCGTAGTGCAACAGCTCGATCTCGACGTCGCTCAGCGCATGCGCGCGGCACAGGAGCGTGTAGCCCTCCTGCTCCTCGAAGTCCGGCAGCGCAAACGTCGAGAACTTGTCGAGGTCGACCTCGCCGTCGAGCAGAAACGACTTGCAGGAGGAGCACTGGCCCTCCTTGCAGCCGTGCATGAGCATGATCCCCTGGCGGAAGGCCGCGTCGAGGATCGTCTCGTCCTCGTCGACCTCCAGCTCGATGCCGACCGGCTCAAGCCGTGCTATGTGCTTCTTGCCCATGGTCGTGGTCCGTCGCAGGGCGCCTCGCAACCGGCGCGGCGGGCGCCCGCAGACCTGGTCGGTCTGCGGAGGCCCTCGCGCCGGTCGGTCGGCGCAGGCGTCAGGACGCGGCGCCCTCCTTGTATGGCCGGCCCGCCGGCCCGCCCTTCTTGTACTGCGCGACGTGCTTCTCGCGCTCCTCGGGCGTCATCTGGTTGAGCAGCACGTTCGGGCTGTTCAGCGTGATGCCGCGGACCTCGTCGAGCGTCCACATCTTCTTGGGATCGAGGTCGAGGTGCGGCTGCGGGACGAGCGTGTGCCCGTCGTCGCGCACGTACCCGAGATCCTGCATGATCTCCGCGACGTCCATGCCGTGGTAGAGGGTCTCCCACTCGCGCTTGCCCGAGAGCTTGCCCATCGACGGCGTGGCGCGACCCTCGTACTCCGGGCGAAACGCGACGGCGTCGGTCCAGTGGCAGGTCTCCGAGCAGTAGGTGCGCACCTGGCCGTCGACCTCGTCGACGACCATGTCCTCGCGGACGAGGCACGGGACCATGCACGTCCAGCAGCGGTGCGGGTACTCGTAGTCCGCCCCCGGCTCGAACGCGATCGGCTTGTGACCGTTCTTGACCGAGTAGTCGGAGTAGCGCTCCCACCACTTGCCGTACTTGTCGTACCAGCCGGGGTACTTGTGCTCGAACCACTCGAAGTCCGTGTCGTCCATCGCGTCGATCCGCCAGTAGTTGGCGAACCAGCCGGTGGCGAAGAACTGCGCGACCTCGTGGACGTAGCCCTTGTTGTTGATCTGGTCCCAGGCCTCTTCGATGAGGTCGTGGGGGATCGTCAGGCCGTACTTCTCCAGCGGCATGAGGTAGCTGCGGTAGTAGTCGTCGTAGATCCAGCGCCGCCAGGACTCCGCGTAGCTGTCGCGATCCTTGCGGCGGTCCTTCGTGCCGTACTCGATGAAGGTGCCGATCGCGGCATCGACGACGCGGTGGTTGTTCCACCAGGCGTAGCGCAGGTCGCGCTCGAGCAGCAGCCGGTTGCGCTCGTCGGCGAGCGCCATGAGGATGATCGAGTAGCCGTTGGAGATGTGGCGCGACTCGTCGGACTGCACGGAGTGAAAGACCGTCGGCAGGAGGTAGTCGCCGTTTGCGGCGGCCTCGCCGGGCATCGCGACGAACAGGACGTTCGTGAACGCGGTCTCGGCGACGATCGTCAGGTAGACGTTCGCGGCGGTGATCGCGTCGCCGGTGATGAAGCCCTCGCCGAACTGGCGCCCGATCGTGCCGGCGTAGCAGTTGGAGAACGCCTTCTCGCTGATATCGAACCCTGCGGGGTCGATGTAGTGGTTCATGTACAGCCGCTTGAGGTTCATCTGGATCGTCGAGTGGCGTACCTCGTCGATCATCTGAATCGCCAGGCCGTTGTGGACCTCGGGGTTGGGGACCGCGTTGATCGCCAGCGGCATCGCCCGAGCTGCCGAGATCTCCGGGAAGGGGATGATGGACAGAAACAGCTTCTGCCACTCCATCCAGCGCTCCTGGACCTGGCGGAACATGTTGCCGCGGATGGCCCCGTCCATCGCGCCGAAGACGCGGTTGTCCTTCTCCTCCTCCATCGGGAAGTAGGAGCGCAGGACCTGCTTGAGCGGGTCCTTCTTCGGCGCCTTCTCGAACGTGTAGTCGGTGGGGTACTTGTCGACGGGCTCAACGAACGTCGGATCCCAGGACAGCTCCTGGATCTTCGTATGAGCCTTCGTGATGCTGGCTCTGCTCATGCTGAAGCCTTCCTCTCCTCCGCGGACAGGTTCTGGGGGTCAGATCCTCCGGTCGCTGCGCGGACCGGTATGAGGAGTGCATCAGCGCGGCGTTACACCGCCGCAACACTGCGTTCTCAGAGGCCGAACTCCAGCCGCAGCGCACGCGTCCGCGCGACCGCCCTGCTGCGGCGCGGGTCGGTGTAGGCCAGCGCGGCGAGCAGCCGCTGCCAGGCGAGCAGGTCGCTCGCTCCCGAGGTCGAGCGCACCCACGCCCACAGGGCATCGGCGTCGCCGGAGGTGATGACCGCCTGGCGCAGCCAGCCTTCGAGCTCGTCGCGGACGCGCTCGACGAGGGGCGCGACGGAGTCCGGCAGCAGCGGGCCGGGATAGGCCTGCGCCGCCTCGAGCACGTCCCCGCGGTCCAGCAGCGCGCGGACGCGGTGGACATCGCTCTCGACCGGAGCGTTGAGCCCGTACCCGCCGGACCCGAGCGCGCCGGGCAGCAGGCGGCGCAGCCGCGACATCTCCACGCGAACGCTGGCCGGATGCCCGTCGTCGCCGTAGAGCTCCGCGCACATGACGTCGGCGTTGAGGCGGCCGCGGTACAGCGCGAGGATCGTCAGCATCTCGACGTGGCGCCGGCGCATGGGCATCGCGACGCCGTCCAGACGCACCTCGGGCGCGGCGTCGCCCAGCACGCGCAGCTCGATACGCGGGGCCGCCGGCGCCAGCACGCGGGACTTGCGGCGCACGACGTAGACGTCGTCATCGGCGATCGGCTCGGCGATCGCCTCGACGCCAGACGGCAGGGCGAGCAGACCGCCGCCGGCGGGGATCGACGTGAGCGCGACGCGCGCCCAGCGCTCGCCGGGGTCCAGCAGGATGCGGCCGGTCGCCGTGACGAGCGCCGCACCCTCCGAGGGCGGCCCGAGGAGTTGGCCGTAGCGCGCGCGCAGGCGGTCGTCGCGCTCGTGCAGCCGGCCGCGCAGAACCTCTTCCACCGCGCGCGCGGTCGCGACCACGACGGCGAGGCTGAGCGGGTTGACGACGCTGATGTCGCCCGTCAGGTCGATGACGCCGACGACGGCGCCCGTGTCCGGATCGACGACCGGGGCGGCGGAGCAGGTCCAGCGCTGGACCGGTTCGGTGAAGTGCTCGGCCGCGAAGACCTGGACGGCGTGGCCGGCGGCCACGGCCGTGCCGATGGCGTTCGTGCCCGCCGAGGACTCGCTCCACAGCGCGCCCTCGACGAAGTTCATGTCGTCCGCGGCGCGGTTTCGCAGCCGCGTGTCGCCGCTGATGCTCAGCAACATGCCGTCGGCGTCGGAGACGACGAGCAGGTTGTCGGCTTCCAGCAGCGTCTCGGCCATGCACTGCTCGATGAGCTTGCTCGCGCCCCGCAGCGGGTGGTCGTCCCACAACGCGCGGGCGCCGTCGAGCTCGACGACGGACTTCGCGGGCAGGCGCCCGGTCGGGTCGACGCCCGCTTCGCGCGAGCGATGCCAAGAGTCGGCGATCGGTCCGCGGACGTCGGGCGTGCCGGGATCCTCTTCGTCGCCTTGCAGGCGGTCGTCGACGAAGTCCTCCCAGGCGTCGCGCAGCTCACGCGCCCGCTTGGAGGGGACCGTGTCGACGCCGACGGCGAGCCACGGGCTCAGCGACAAGGGCTCAGCCCTTGCGTCACAGCATGCCTGAGATGGTTCATCTCGATTGGAGCTCCTCGGCGCGACCCAACTGCCGAAATCGACCGGTCCCGTCCGAGCCATCGTTCCCCGTCCGCTCCGGGCGTAGCCCCGTTATCGGGCGATTGACGCTACGCGTCAAATGACACTAGCGCCGATGCGCGCGGGTGTCGAGTTCGCGCGGCGTCATGGCACGGGGACAGGGCGCGTGCCCCCCGGCAGGCGTCCCTCCGCGGCGATCCACGAGCCCGCGAGGATGAGCACGAGCCCGAGCACGGCGCCCGCGGTGAGCGGCTCGCTCAGCAGCCAGACGCCGTAGAACACGGCGAATCCGGGCGCGATGTAGGCGACGAGCGCCGCGCGGCTCGGGCCGATGGCGGCGATGAGCGTGTAGAAGATCGCGAACGCGATGCCGGTGCCGCCGGCACCGAGGAGGAGCAGCGACCCGACCGCCGTCGCGCTTGGGATCGCCTCAGGCAGGGCGAAGGGCGCGGCGGGCGCCAGCAAGATCGTTCCGACGACGAGCGTCGACGCCGCGATGCCGACGGGGGGCACGCCGCGCAGGCGATGCTTGAGGAACATCGCCCCGACCGCGTAGCCGAGCGAGGCCAGCAGCACCATGAGTCCGCCGGCGAGCGCTTGCGCGTCGCCCGAGAGGTCGACGCCGAAGAGCAGCACGACGCCGAAGATCCCCATCCCGACGCCCGCCGCCGCCACCCCGCGCGGCCGTTCGTCGGCGTCGAAGCGCGCCGCGAGCACGGCCGTGAAGATCGGCGCGGACGCGACGAGGATCCCCGCGAGCGACGACGCGATGTGCCGCTCGCCGTAGGTGATGAGCAAGAACGGCACGACGACCTGCACGATCGCCATGAACGCGATCGCGCCGGGATGCGTGCGCAGGACGCCGAGCGCCCGCTGGTGCAGCGCGATGGGGACGAGCACCGCGGCACCCAGCGCCAGACGGGCGAAGACGATGAAGACTGGGTGCATCCCGTCGTCGAGGGCGACCTTGATGAAGAGATACGAGGCGCCCCACAGCGCCGCGAGCAGTCCCATGAGCAGCCACGCGCGGCGGGTCACGATGCGTTGAGCGTAGTGGGAGCCGCTCGCTGCATAACGCAGCGGGCGGTCAGCGCGTGAGCTTGCAGGTGTCGATCGCGACGCGCCGGACGAAGCGCGCGGTCCGCGGCAGGATCGGCGGGCGCTGCGCGGTGTCGGGGAAGCGCAGCGTGCCCTCTTCGTCGGTGATCTTGAAGTGGAAGATCTGCGCCGGCGGCGGCTTCGGGTAGGCGACGATGCCGGTCTGCACGTCGATGAGGTCGTCGGTGATGTCGCGCGCCTCGATCGTCTGCTCGCTCGTGAAGGGGATCGGCTCGCCGTGGTTGCAGCGCACGCTCGTGTCGGAGATGAGCAGGTGCAGCTTGGCGCCCGGCACGCCGCCGTCGCGCTCGGCGACGAAGAGGTCCGGCGATGGCGTGCCGCACGCGGTCAGCGCGAGCGCCGCTACGCCGCCGGCCACTGCGCCCACCACGCGCCGCGCCCCGCCGCGGCGCGCCGCAGCGGCGGCCAGTGCGCGCCTCACGCCGACACCGCGACGCCGCCGCGGCGCGGGTCCCCGGCGCCGCACAGCGCGCCGTCGGAGGGGTCGCGACTGATCGCCTGGACGCCACCGAAGAACATGTTCGCGGCCCGGAAGCGCTGGATCTCGTATGGGTCGAAGCGCAGGACGTCGAGCGCGGTCCCGGGCTCGGCGTAGATGATGTCGTCCTCGAAGTGCACGCGCGGCGCGGCGACCGCGGCGACTGCCCCGAGGTCGTGGTCGACCACGCCGACGATCGTCTGCAGCAGCGCCGAGCGGATCCGGTTGGAGCCCGACGAGCCGAGCGCGAGGTTCACCTCACCGTCCTCGAGGACGACGGTCGGCGACATCATCGACGGCATCCGGCGCCCCGGCGGCGTGCAATGGAAGCCGAGCGGGTTGAGATCGGCCTCGCCCATGATGTTGTTGACGTGGATGCCGGTCCCCGGCACGATGATCCCCGAGCCCTCGCCGTTCGTGCACGTCACCGAGCACGCCCGCCCGTCGGCGTCGACGACGGTGATGTGCGTCGTCGAGCCCATCCGCGACGCGAGCAGCCGCACGCCGAACGCGGGGTCGGCGAGCCCCTCGACGAACTCCGCCGTGCGCACCGCCTGCGCTTCCTCCATGGCCCGCACGACGAGCGCGAGCGGCGGCGGCGACGGCGTCTGGTCGAGTAGCTGCAGCGACACCGCGAGCAGGACGCCGCCGGCGGACGGCGGCGGGTTCGTCAACACGTCGCGCCCGCGATAGCGGACGGACAACGGCTCGCGCGCGATCGCTTCGTAGGCGCGCAGATCCTCGGCGGTCAGCAGGCCGCCGCCCGCGCCGACCCAGTCGATGACGGCGGCGGCGATGTCGCCCTCGTAGAACGGCTGCGCGCCCTCGGCGCCGAGCCGCTCGATCGTGTCGCCGAGCTCGGGTTGACATTGGAGGTGGCCCTCGACGACAAGCGGCCCGTCGGGGGCGAACAGCGACAGCGCTTCGGGCGTCGAGCGCAGGATGGCCTCGAGCAAGTGCACGACCTCGGTCTGCTGGGCGTTGACGACGACCCCTCCCCGCGCGAGCGCCGCCGCCGGCGCCGCGAGGTCGGCGAGCGGGAGCGTGCCCCAGCGACGCATCGCCGCGTCGATGCCGGCCGGCGTGCCGTACGTCCCGCACGACGACGCCCCGACGTGGAAGATCTGGCGCGCGTCGCCCGCGAAGTCGACCTCGACGGGCACGAGCTCCGAGCGGGCCGCGAGGTCCGCGCCGTGCCCGGGCGCGGCGACGAAGAAGTCCAGCAGGACCGGCTCCTCGCCCGCGCCGGCGACGAGCATGTACCCGCCCGCACCCGGCCCTGTGAGCAGCGGCTCGGCGACCCACGACGTCAGCATCGCCGCGACGGCGGCGTCGACGGCGTTGCCGCCGGCGAGCAGCGCGTCGACGCCGGCCTGCGCGGTCAACGGGTGGCCGGCCGCCACGATGCCCTGCGAGGTCACGCGACGAGGCTAGCGGGGCACCCGCTCTTAGACCACGGCGGACGCGGCCGGGCCATAGGCTGCGGCGCCATGATGCGCGGCGCGAGGACGACAACCGGGGCGCTAGCCGCCGGCGCCGCTGCTGCTGCTCTGCTCGGCGGCTGCGGCGAGGGCGGTCCGAAGCGCGACGCGGCGGGTGCGATCGAGCAGGCCGGCACGACGCGCCTCTTGAACCTGCGCGCCGGCGACTGCGCGAGCAACCTGCGCGAGCGCCTCGAGAACCCCGACGGCGGGCACAACGGGGTGCCGGAGGTCACCGCCGTCAACTGCGCTGCCGAGCACGACGCCGAGGTGCTGCTGACCGCACCGCTCGGCGGCGGCGAATGGCCGGGCTTTCAGATCGTCGACGGCGAAGGCGCGCGCGGCCGGTCGGGCCTGCAGCCGCGGCTCGTGCGCATCAAGCGCGCCGCCGGACCCCTGACGATCGTCTCCTTCCGCCCGACCAAGCCACGCTGGGACTTCGAGGACCAGCACGAGATCCTCTTCATCGCGCTCTTCGACAAGCGCCAGCGCGGCCACGCGCCGAAGTAGCCCGCAGTTCCGTCACACAACCGCGCGTGTGTTGTCGCAAACGCGTGCTGACATGGCACACCTTCCCCGCCATCCTCCCGTCCATGGGAGACAGTGGTTCAAAACGGCCCTATGAGTACCGTTTCGAACCACTGACGCCGGTGGATCGGTTGATCGCGGAGTTTGCGAGCTCGCAGCACGGTGTCGTCGCGCTATGGCAGCTCGTCGGCTTGGGGCTGAGCGCTCGCGCCGTGCGCAAGCGCGTCGCGGCTGGGCGGCTGCACCGAATCCACGAAGGGGTCTACGCGGTCGGCTATCCACGGCTCACGCAGAAGGGGTACTACATGGCCGCGGTGCTCGCGTGTGGTCAGCGGTCGGCGCTGTCGCATCGCTCCGCAGCCGATCACCGAGAGCTGCGCCACAGCAGCCGCGCGGGCATCGACATCATCTCCTCGCGGCGGCCCGGCCGCCGGCGGGCCGGGATCGACGCGCACACGAGCAGCACGCTGCTCGAGCGCGACATCGAGCTCGTCGACGGGATCCGCTGCACGAGCGTCGCACGCACGCTGCTCGACCTCGCGGCCGTCCTCCCGCGCCGCGCGGTCGAGCGCGCCTTCGACGAGGCCGCCTTTCGCGAGGTCCTCGACGCCCGCGAGATCGAGGACGTCCTCGCTCGCGCCGGCCACCATCGCGGGGCGGGTGCGCTGCGCGCCGTCCTCGTCGATCATGCGCCCGGGACCACGCGAACCCGGAACGACCTCGAGGAAGCGTTCCTCGCGATCTGCCGCGCCGCGGGCCTGCCGCAACCGGAAGTCAATGCCTGGATCCCGCTCGGGCCCACGGGTTACGAGGCCGACTTCCTCTGGCGCGCGCAGCGCCTCATCGCCGAGACCGACGGCGGCGCCGCTCACGCGACGCGGCAGGGCTTCGAGCACGACCGCCGCCGCGACCAGCACCTCGCGCTCGCCGGCTGGCGCGTCGTCCGCTTCCCGTACGGCCAGGTCTTCCACGAGCCGCGCACGGTCGATGCGACCCTGCGCGGTCTGCTGCGGCGCGCCGCCTGAAGCGCGCGCCGCGGTCAGCGGTGCGGCATGTACTCCGGCACGTCGAGCTCGGTCACGCGCAGGCCGCCCGAGCGCCGTGCGGGCGCCTCGCGCTCGCGCGACTGCACACTGGCGGTCGCCGCGCGGCGGCGCATCTCCTCGCGGTCCTCGTAGCCGTGGCGAGGCGGCGGCGGGGGCACGCTCCGCGAAACGCGGGGCTCGCCCTTGGGCTCCACGAGGCGCCGCGCGCCGGCGGGCTGCTCCGTGCGCCGAGGCACGGGTGCGCCGTCGTAGCCTGTCGCGACGACCGTCACCCAGACCTGGTCCTCGAGGGCCTCGTCGATCATCGCGCCGAAGATGATGTTCGCCTCCGGATGGGCGGCCTCGGAGACGGCCTTCGCCGCCTCGTTGATCTCCCACAGCGACAGGTCGCGGCCGCCCGTGATCGACAGCAGGATCGAGTGCGCGCCCTCCATGCTCGTCTCGAGCAGCGGCGACGCGACTGCCTGCGCCGCGGCGGTCAGCGCGCGGTTCTCGCCCGAGCCCATGCCGATGCCGAGCAGCGCGTTGCCGGCGTTGGACATGATGGTTCGGACGTCGGCGAAGTCGAGGTTGATGAGGCCCGGCAGGGTGACGAGGTCCGAGATGCCCTGGACGCCCTGACGCAGGACGTCGTCGGCGACGCGGAACGCCTCGACCATCGAGGTCTGCTTGTCGAGCACCGCCAGCAGGCGGTTGTTCGGCACGACGATGAGGGTGTCGACCTCTTCCTTGAGCGCAGCGATGCCGACCTCGGCCTGCTCGCGGCGGCGCGTGCCCTCGAAGCCGAACGGCTTCGTGACGATCCCGACCGTGAGCGCCCCGAGCTCCCGCGCGATCCGCGCGATGACCGGCGCCGCGCCCGTGCCGGTGCCGCCACCGGCGCCGGCGGTGATGAAGACCATGTCCGAGCCCTTGAGCATCGCCTTGATGCGGTCGTACTCCTCCATCGCCGCGCCGCGCCCGAGCTCCGGGTTCGAGCCGGACCCGAGGCCCCGCGTCAGCGCCGCGCCGATGTGCAGCGTCTCGTGGGCGAGCGACTGCTGCAGCGACTGCAGGTCCGTGTTGACGGCGAAGAACTCGACGCCGTTGACCTCGGCCTCGACCATGCGGTTGACCGCGTTCGAGCCGCCGCCGCCGACGCCGATGACGCGCAGCACGGGCTGGCCGGCGGGCTTGGCCTGGCCGAACGGCGTCTCACGGCCGGTGTCCGGGCGCGCGAACGCGTCGCGCGGCTCCTCGCGACCGGGCGTGCGGACACGGCCGGCGCTCGTCGCGGGCTCGGGGATGTCCATGAAGCTGTCGGGCAGGTCCATCTCCGACGAGAACGCATGGCGCAGGCGCTCCTGCGGCGACGGGATGCGGGCCTCGGCCTCGGGCTCGACCGCGGGCGCGTCCGCGCCGACCGCGAGCGACGGGTGCGGGACCTCGCGCGGCGGGATCTCCTCGATCGGCGTCGGCTCGAGCGCCCCGCCTCGGGCGCCCGGATCGGCGGCGTCGGGACCCTCCCCGTCGGCCTCGGCCCGCGCCGCGTCCTCCTCGGTCTTGCGAAACAGAGCCGCCAGCGGACCCTCCCGCATGCTCGCGCGCTTACCGGATGCCATGAGCGAGAACCTCCTTCGCGAGGTCGCGATAGGACTGGGCGGCCGTGCCGTCCGGGTCGTACTTCAGGACCGACATCCCCTGGACAGGGGCTTCCGCGAAGCGCACCGTCTTCTTGATCCGCGACGCGAACAGCCGGTCGCCGAAGTTCTCCTCGAGGATCTCGATCGCCTCCTTCGCGTGAACCGTCCGCATGTCCATCATCGTGGGCAGGATGCCCTCGATCTGAACGTCGGGGTTGAGGTTCTCACGAATCATCTGAAGGGTGTTCTGCAGCTGGATGAGGCCGCGCATCGACAGATACTCGCACTGCACGGGGACGATCACCTTGTGCGCGGCCGTCAACGCGTTGATCGTGAGCAGCCCGAGCGACGGCGGCGTGTCGATGCAGATGAAGTCGTAGTCGTCCTCGACGCCCTTGAGCGCCTTGGTCAGCGAGCGCTCGCGGCCGATCTGCGTGGACATCGCGATCTCGGCGCCTGCGAGGTCGATCGAGGCGCACGCGACGTCGATCTCGCGCTTGTGGACGACCTGCTTGATCGGGATGTGATGGACGAGGACGTCGTACATCGAGAGCTCGAGCGTGTCCGGGTCGATGCCCTGGGACATCGTGAGGTTGCCCTGCGGGTCCATGTCGACGCACATGACCCGGTGTCCGGTCTCTGCGAAGGCAGCCGCCAGGTTGAGGGTCGTCGTGGTCTTCGCCACGCCGCCCTTCTGATTGGCGAAGGCGATGATCCTGGCCTTCTTTCGCACGGGAAGCTCCGTTGGGGTCGGGAAACCGGACACGTCGGCTCTATTCGCACGCGTGTGAGGTATTCCTTCAGCCCATCGTGCATGCAGCCCGCCGGCGGGCGCCGCGCGACGCCCGGCCGTCGTCGTCGCTGAGAGGCCGAAGGCCCGGCCGTCGCATGACGGCCGGGCCGCGGGTCGATCTGAAAGCGCGCCGTCCGGATGCGATCCGGACCGCGCGCGATGCGGTCAGCGGACGCGAATGCGCCCGGTGGCCGTCTTGGCGGCGCCCTTCTGCGTCAGCACGATCGACATGTCGTAGCGCACGCCGCGGGTGAGCTTGCGCCGCTGGACGAGCCCGAACGAGCCGCTGCGCGACTTGAGCACGGTGGCGCCCATGGCGTACGACTTGCCGGCGTTGTAGATCCGCAGCGCAACCCGGGCGCGTGCCGAGGAGGACGAGCGCACGACCGTCGCCTTGCACTTCGTGCCGGTGATCGCGCCGGCCTTCTTGACGAGCCTGCACGTGACGTTCACGCCCCTGATGCCGATCCCGGCGAGACCGCGCGGTCCGGCGGGGCCGCGTGCGCCGGTCGCCCCTGCCGGGCCTGTCGCGCCAGCGGGCCCGGTCGGGCCAGCGGGTCCAGCCGGTCCGGCCGCACCGGTCTCCCCTGGCGCACCTGCCGGACCCTGCGTCGCGCCGGCCTGCCCGTTGAAGCGGGTCGTGTACGCCGTCGTGTCGCCGTTGGCGTTCGTCGCGGCCCACGTCGCGGCGTACCGCGTCCCGGCGAGGATGCCGGTCATGACCGCGCCCGCAGCCGAGTTCGCGTTGCCGGACGCCGCCGTCTGAGCGCCACCGCGCGGGCCGAAGCTCAGCGCCACGACAGAGGCGGTCTGGTCGGGATCGGCGAACGCGACCGCGCTCGCGCCGTAGATGTTCTCGTTGTCCAGCGGCGAGGTGTTGAGGACCGTGGCCGGCGTCGTCGTCGTCATGCCGGGGCTCAGGTCGTCGAGCGACACGGCCTGGCCGGTGAGGCCTGCCGGCAGCATGCCGCTCTCGGGGCAGACGGCACCGACGCCGAAGAAGTACGGCGTCTGCAGCCAAGTGCCGGCGGTGCAGTCGCCGCCCGTCGTCGTGAGCTGGGCGAAGAACGAAAAATGGGAACGGCGAGCTGCCCTGCAACGCATCGACCCGCAGCGCAGCGAGATGCACGGAGGCGGGTTGTCCGCTCAGCGAGACGACTCCGGTCGGTGTCGGGTGTTCAGCGGGAGAAGACGGGTGGCGCGCGCGCTGCCGTCGCGCGCCGTGACACGCAACTCGCGCGACCGGCGCAGCAGGTTGGCTTGGACGGGCTCGGTCGCGGTGATCGTCACGGGCGGCCCGCCGGTCGCCCAGCCGAACTCCGTCGCCCAGATCGGGCGGTCGGGATCGCCGAGAACGTCGAGCTGCTGGCGTGTGCGGCGCAGGATCTCCATGACGCCGGCGACGTCCGGCGCGTAGGGGTGAATCGCGATCGTGTCGAACGTCCCGCGCGCGCCGGCCGCGTACATCGCGTCGATGTACTCCGGCGGCGTCAGGCCGTTGCCGGCGTACGGCTTGGCGTGCTCGAGCTCCTCGCCGTAGATGCCGGCCGCGTCGCTCGCGGCAGCGGCCGTCGCCGGCGCGCAGGCCGCACAGGTCAGCAGCACGATCGCGCATCCGATGAGCGCCGCGACCGACTTGAGTGTGGAGAACTGAAGAACGATTCGCGTCCGGTACTGGGACCTCATCGAAAAGCCTTAGGTCCGTGTGACGAGAAACACCGCGACAAGTAGCGCGCGCTGTTCGCCAAGTCGCCTCGACGCGACGCCGCTCTGAGCGCTTGGACGTCACACGACGAGGCCGATCGACGCCCAATCCCGCGTGCGGATCGCTTACGCTGAACAGATCGTTCGCTTTCCGCGGTGCTGCCAAGCCACCATGCCCGTCCTCGGGCTGGTCGTTGTACTCGTCGCTGCAGCCGCCGCCAAGGCGGCGCAGCCGCCGGTCGGCCTGGGCACCGCCGACCCCTTCGCCGTGCTGGCCGGCTCGACGGTGACGAACACCGGCGCCAGCGTCATCAACGGCGATCTCGGCGTGGCGCCCGGAACGGCGATCATCGGCTTCCCGCCCGCGCAGATCAACGGCACCCGTCATGCGGCGGATGCCGTCGCGGCGCACGCGCAGGCAGACCTCACCACGGCGCACATCGACGCCGCGGGACGCACGCCTCCGGCGCTGCTGCCGGCCGACGCCGGCGGGCTGTACCTCACGGCCGGAGTCCATCGCCGCGCGTCCGCCCTGGGCTTGACCGGCGCCGTGACGCTCGACGCCCAAGGCGACCCGGACGCGGTCTTCGTCCTGCAGGCTGGCACCCTGACCGCGGCATCCAACAGCCGGGTGCAGCTGATCGGCGGCGCGCAAGCCTGCAAGGTCTTCTGGGTGATCGGCAGCTCGGTGACGCTCGGCACGGATACCGCGTTCGTCGGCAACATCCTCGCGAACCAATCGATCACGCTGAACACGCGCGCAACGCTGCGCGGCCGGGCGCTGGCGCGGGTCGGCGCGGTCACCCTCGACACGAACACCATCGACCGGCCGGGCTGCACCGCATCCGGCCCGGGGGTGAATCCGGGCACCGCACCCCCCGGCCAGGTCCCGCCCGCGGGCGCCGGGGGGCCTCCCGCGACGGGGCCGGCCGGCCCCGGCCCGGCTCAGGGATCTCCCGCGGATGGGTCGGCTGCGCCGCCGAGCGCCACGGCCACGCCCCCGGACGCCGGGACAGCCGTCCTGGCGACCGAGCCGCGCTCGGTCGGGCGAACCGTCGCGCGCTTCGGTCGTGGTCGCTGCGTGGAACGCACGTTTCGGGCGGTCGTGACCGGCGCGCGCATCCGCACCGTCACCTTCTTCCTCGACGGTCGCCGCGTGACGACGCAGGACCGGGCTCCGTTCGGGGCCACGATCCGCCTGCATCGCGGAACGCACAAGCTGCGTGCCCGCGTGAACTTCAGCGACACCACGCGCACCCGCAACATCGGCTTCCGCTTCAGGCCGTGCGCGGAGGCCAAGCGGTCCGCGCCGTCGTTCACCGGCTGACGCCGGGCCAACCCGCGCATCGTCGGCCACTAGCATCGGCTCGCGATGATCTGCCACTGGGACGAGGTGTCGTGGACGGCGCTGGAGGGCGGCGACCTGCGCTGCGAGCGCCAGCGCCTCGGCGCCGCCGCCGGCGCGCTCGACGTCGGGCTCAGCCGCTACCGCGTCGCGCCGGGCTGGCGGCCGATGCCGCTGCACGTACACGCCGACGAGGAGGAGATCGTCTTCGTGCTCGCCGGCTCGGGGTTCTCCTGGCAGGACGATGCGCTGCACGAGGTTCGCGCCGGTGACGTCATCGTCCACCGGTCCGCCGAGCAGGCACACACGCTCGTCGCGGGCGATGGCGAGACGCTCGACCTGCTCACGTTCGGCAGCGGCTCACCGACCGGGCTGACCCAGCTGCCGCGCGCGGGCGTCACCCGGGTCGGCGCGCGCTGGCTGCCGGCCGACGCTCCGCATCCGTTCGAAGCCGAGCCGCCCGCGCCCGAGCTGCCGCCGCTCGCCCCGCGCCCGGACACGATCGTCGCACTCGACGACGTCGACGGCATCGAGACGCACCGCGGTCGCAACGTGCGGCGCGTGCGACGCGACCTCGGCCGCGCCGCGGGCTCGCGCCGCAGCGGCCTGACGCACGTCACCGTGCACCCCGGCGCGCGATCGTCCGCGCACCACTGCCACTCCGTCGAGGAGGAGCTGTTCGTCGTGCTCGACGGCGACGGCGTCGTGCTGCTCGGCGACGACGAGCATCCCGTCCGCGCGGGCTCGGTCGTCGCGCGGCCGCCGGCGACGGGGATCGCGCACTGCTTCCAGGCCGGCGACGACGGCATGACGCTGCTCGCCTACGGCACGCGCGAACCCGCCGACATGTGCTGGTACCCGGACTCGAGCAAGGTCGCCTTCCGCGGCCTGCGCGTCATCGCGCGCGTCGAGCAGCTCGACTACTGGGACGGCGAGGAGTAGCGGACCGTGCTGCTCTCCCGCCGCCTGCTCGTCGTCACGGGCAAGGGCGGCGTCGGCAAGACGACCGTCGCCGCGGCGCTGGGGCTCGTCGCCGCGCGCGCCGGCAAGCGGACGATCGTCGCGGAGGTCGCGCGGCGCGGCGACGTGGCGAGCGCCTTCGATCGCGACGGCTCGGAGCCCTTCGAGGAGATCGAGCTCGCGCCCGGCCTCTTTCACATCTCGATCGACCCGCAGGACGCGCTCGAGGAGTACCTGCGCGACCAGCTCCCGCGCGGGCCGCTGGCCGACCTGCTCGCGCGCAGCCGCGTCTTCGGGCTGCTCGCCGCGGCGACGCCCGGCATGCGCGAGCTGCTCACCGTCGGCAAGCTCTGGGAGCTCGCCCAGCTCGACCGCCGCACCCCCGGCGCCGATCCCTACGACCTCGTCGTCGTCGACGCGCCGGCGACGGGCCACGGCGTCGCGGTGCTGACGGCGCCCCGGACGTTCGCGGCGGCGGCCGGCGCGGGACCCGTCGCCCGCCAGGGCACGAAGATCGACGCGACGCTGTCAGATCCCGCGCAGACCGCTGTCGTCGCGGTCGCGCGCGCGGAGGAGCTCGCCGTCACCGAGACGGGCGAGCTGCGCGCGTCCCTGCGACAGAGCATGGGCCTTCAGATCGAACGGGTCGTCGCAAACGCCCTGGATCCCGACCGTTTCGACGACGAGGAGGCCGTCCGGCTGCGCGCCCGCGCCGAGCACCCGGCGGTCGCGCGGGCGCTGCGCGGCCACGAGCGCGCGCTGCGCCAGCGCGCGCAGCTCGCGCGGCTCGCCGAGCTGTGCGAGCAGCAGCCCGCGCGCCTGGAGCTGCACCCCGGAGGCGTCGACCTCGAGCGCCTCGCCGACGAGCTCGCGCCGCAGCTGGACGCCGAGGATCGCGACCCCGTGGCTCCCGTCTCGTGACCGGCGTCGCCGAGCGCCTCGCCGGGATGCGCGTCTGCATCGTCGCCGGCTCCGGCGGCGTCGGCAAGACGACGGCCTCGGCGGCGCTCGCGCTCGGCCTCGCCGCGTCGGGCAAGCGCGTCGCCGTCGTGACGATCGACCCGGCGAAGCGGCTCGCGGAGTCGCTCGGCCTCGAGCAGCTCGGCAACGATCCGCGGCGGGTCGATCCCGCGCTGCTCGCCTCGCACGGCGTCGCGCTCGAGGGGGGCGAGCTGTGGGCGATGATGCTCGACCCGAAGGCGACCTTCGACGATCTCATCACGCGGCTGTCGCCCGACGCGCGGACGCGCGAGGACGTCCTCGGCAACCGGATCTACCAGCAGCTGTCGAACGCGGTCGCCGGCTCGCAGGAGTTCACCGCCGTCGCGAAGCTCTACGACCTGCACCACGACGGCGGCTTCGACGTGCTCGTGCTCGACACGCCGCCGTCGCGCAACGCGCTGGACTTCCTCGACGCACCCGACCGGCTGACCGACTTCTTCGAGGGCCGCGCGCTGAAGGTCCTGCTCGTCCCGACGGGGATCGCGGCGCGGGTCATGGCGCGCGGCACGAGCGTCGTGTTCACGATCCTCAAGCGGTTGACGGGCGTGGACCTCATGGACGACATCGCGGTCTTCCTGCGATCCCTGAGCGGCCTCATGGACGGCTTCAAGGAGCGCGCGGCGGGCGTCAAGGCGCTGCTCGCCGACGACGCGACGACCTTCCTCATCGTGACCTCACCCGAGCGCGAGCCGGTCGCCGAGGCGATCTTCTTCCGCGGCAAGCTGCGCGAGGCCGGCATGGCGTTCGGCGGCCTCGTCGTCAACCGCGTCAACGTCGCCGACGACGTCGATCCGGCGGCCGTGCAGGCTCAGCTTCGCGACGACGGCCTG
The DNA here is from genome assembly GCA_963810605.1 of uncultured Actinomycetes bacterium. Classification (GTDB taxonomy): domain Bacteria; phylum Actinomycetota; class Thermoleophilia; order Solirubrobacterales; family Solirubrobacteraceae; genus CADCVQ01. The sequence continues at coordinate 254,319 of CAWEOF010000027.1, read as the reverse complement.
GACGACGCCCTGGCCGCCAAGGTCGCGGCAAGTGCGACCGACCAGCGCCAGCTCGCCGCCCGCGACGCCGAGCAGATCGCGCGCCTGAAGGCCGAGCTCGACGAGCCCGACCCGATCGTCGTCCCCCGTCTGGACGGCGAGATCCAGGACATCGACGGCCTGCTCGCGCTGCGCGACGCGCTGATGTAGCCCGCGCAGGGGGTGGATGAGCTTCGCGCGACCTACCCGAGCCGACCGAGCTGAGCGTTCCCGCGGTGCCAATCACCATTCACCGCCCGACTGCTCCTCCCGATCCACGCGCGGAGGTCGTCCCAACAGGGTCAGATCGCGGCGGCGCCGGCTTCGGCGAGGAGCTGGTCGGCGACCGAGCGCAGGTCGGAGTCCAGGTGGCCGCAGAGGACGTCGCGCAGGAGCGCGCGCAGGTGGCCCGTGAGCTCGGCGAGGAGGATCTGGATGGAGCCGTCCGACGGGGCGAGGCCGGCGATGACCGCCCGCTCGAGCGACACGGCGTGCGCGACGCGCTCGGTGACGCGGACGCGCTGGTCCTCGGTCGCGCACAGCGCCGCCACCCGGCCGGCCAGACGCCCGCTCGCCGGGCCTTCGGGCTCGAGCAGCGCCCGCAACGCGAGCAGATGGTCCGTCAGCGCTTCGAACAGCGACGGCCGCTCGCAGCCGAGCTCGTAGCGGCGCAGCGCCCACGCGAGCTCGCCGGCGCGCGGCGTGCGGCGCGTCACGAGCGAGATGAAGGCGCGCAGCTCGTCCTCGGCGTCCGGTTGGATCTCGAGCACGCCGTGGGGGCGCCCGCCGGTACGCAGGTCCCCGAGCGACCACGGGCCCGCCCCGCTGCGCTCCCACGCGACCGGACCCAGCGCGACGCGCGCCGGGTCGAACAGCCGCAGCGCGCTGAGCAGCCGGCGAAAGCGCACGCGCGCCTCGGTGAGCGGCGCCGGCCTGCCGGGATCGCTCGACAGCGTCAGGCAGGCGAGCACGCACGGCTCGTCGGCGCCGGTCGGCCAGATGGCCTCCGGCGGCGGGTCTTCAAGCGCCTCGCCGCGTACGAGCGATAGCCCCTCCCCCAGCGCGATCTCAGCCGAGACGATCCGCAGCCCGAGCAGCGGCGCGACGACGGCGGACTCCGCCCGGCCCTCAAACAGCGCGTCCTCGATCTCGCCGTACGCGCGCTCGAGGCGCTCGGGCGTGATGACGAACTCCGTCGCCTCGCTGAAGACACGGCTGATGAAGACGCGCAGCGCGGCGTCGGCGAGCTCCCGCGGATCGGACGGGATCCGCTGCTCCGCCTGCGCGCGCAGGTAGTCGCCGATGCCGTCCATCCCGGCGAGCGCGCGGGCCGCGGGCGCGTACGTGGGCAGGCGGCCGAAGACGCCCACGCGATCGCGGATGAACGCGTCGGTCAGGGGGCGGTAGCAGTACAGCGGCGTGTCGAGGCGCCGGCCGCGCGTCTCCACGAGCTCGAACGGGACCTCGGCGCCGTCGGCGGTGTCGCCGGCCAGCAGCCACGCGGCCTCCTCGGCGAACGTTTCGAGCGCGTCGTGCAGCGGGCGGTTGCGCATGCGAGACCGGTTCGCGCCGGCGCGGCGCCCTCCTCCCGCTGCAGGCGGACGTTCAGCCGACCGCGCCCGAGCCGTCAGCCGTCGCCGGACGGGCGGGCGCGCAGGATGATGTCGTGGCTCGTCACGACGAGGCCGAGCCGATCGCCGAGTCCCTCGATCGCGCGCTCGAGCTCCTCGTCCTCGAACGGGACGACGTCGCCTGAGTCCTCCATGACGATGTGGTGATGGTGCTCGCCCGACGGGTGGACGGGCTCGTAGCGCGCGACGCCCTCGCCGGAGTCGAAGCGGCGAACGAGCCCGAGCTCGTGGAGCGTCTCCAGCGCGCGGTAGACCGTCGCCGTCGAACCGGCGCTGCCGGTCTCGCGCAGGCGATCGGCGATCTCCTGCGCCGTGAGCAGGCAGCTCTGGCAGGCGAGCAGCTCGACGACGGCGTTGCGGCCGGCGCTCGCGCGCAATCCGGCGCAGCGCAGAACCTCGCCGGCATGCTCGAGCCAGCTCGCCGAAGCGGTGCGGTGCATGCGGCCATGGTCGCATGCGGCGTCGCGGCAAGGGCCGCTGGGTAGCATCGGCCGCGCATGCAAGCGTCCGACGTCAGCACGACGACGACCGTGACGGCGGCGAAGGACACCCGGCGGATGGCCTCGATCGACGGGCTGCGCGGCCTCGCCGCACTAGCGGTCTTCGCGTTTCACGCGTGGCTCTACACGATGCCCGAGCCGCACGCGTCGCAGCGCACGAGCCTCGGCGACTACGCCGCGGCCGAGTTGCGCGTGGGGCTCGTGCTGTTCTTCGTCCTGTCGGGCTTCCTGCTGTCGCGGCCCTGGTTCGCCGCGGCCCTCGAGGGGCGCCGCCCGCCGGACCTGCGCCGCTACGTGCGCGCGCGCGTGGCGCGCGTGGCGCCGGCGTACTACGTCGCGCTGGTCGGCTCGATCGGGCTGCTGTGGGGTCTCGCCGGGACGCCCGGCCTGCGCCTGCCGCCCGCCGGCGAGCTGCCGCTGTTCTTCCTGTTCGCCCAGAACACGTCGGCGTCGAGCGTCATGAAGCTCAACCCGCCGATGTGGTCGCTCGCCGTCGAGGTGGGCTTCTACGCGCTCCTGCCGCTCATCGGCCTGCTGGCATGCAAGCTCGCGCCGCGCCGGCGCGCGCAGGCGATCGTCCCGCTCGCCCTGCTCGCGCTCGGCGTGGCCTTCAACGCGTCGATCGCCGGCCGCGGCCTCGGCATGACGTTCTCGAAGACGCTCGCGGCGATGCTCCCCTACTTCGCGATCGGCATGCTCGCGGCGCTCGCCATGCACGGCCGCCGCCCGCTCGCCGCTCGAGCGCGCCGCGCGATGTTCGCGACGGGCGCGGCGCTGGTCGTCTGCGACGCGGTGGCCAAGAGCGCGGTGCCGGCATCGGGGGCCGTCGACGCCACGATGCTCTTCTCGACGATCCGCGACGCGCTGTCGGCCATCGGCTTCGCACTCATCATCGCCGCGGCGGCTGCGGCGCCGCACGGTCGCGTGCTCGGCAGCCGCGCGCTGGTCGGCCTCGGCACGGTCTCCTACGGCTTCTACCTCTGGCACGTCCCCGTGCTCATCTTCCTGCGCGGCCACGGCGCGCTGCCGCCGGACTTCGTCCTCGGCGCCGCCGTCGCGCTGCCCGTGGCGCTCGCCGTCTCCGCGCTGAGCTGGATCGCCGTCGAGCGGCCGCTCATCGAGCGCGCGGCGCGGCGCAACGAGCGCTCGCGCGCGGCGCGCAGGCCGCGAGGACTGACGCGGCCGCTGTCAGGCGGCAGCGGCGTCGACAACCGCGCCGGCGGGCGCGAGGTCGGCACAGTCCGCGCCTAGCCAGCGGCTGCCGTAGCGGCGCATGTCGTCGATGATCGGCATGAGCGCGCGACCCTTCTCGGTCAGCACGTACTCGACCCGCGGCGGCACCTCGGGATAGGTGTCGCGCTCGACGATCCCCTCCTCCTCCAGCGCGCGCAGGCGCAGCGAGAGGGTGCGGGGGCTGATGCCCTGCAGCGAGCGCTCGAGCTCACAGAAGCGCGAGCGCCCCTCGGAGAGATCGCGGATCAGCAGCAGCGTCCACTTTCCGCAGACGATTTCGGCCGTCTTGCACACCGGACACGTGTCGTCCATACGCCAACACTTTACAGACTGAAGCGAGAGGTCTACGCGGCGCGCTGGGTCTCGGCCTGCTCGAGGTCCGCCATCGTCGTGCCCTTGCGACCGTCGGCCTGGAGCAGCAGCTTGAAGTCGTGCGGGCTCGTCGCGGCCTTCATCGCGTGCTCGATGTCGACGCGGCCGGCCTTGACGTGGTGAAAGAGCGCCTGGTCGAACGTCTGCATGCCGTAGTAGGCGCCCTCGCTGACGACCTCCGTCAGGCGGCCGGTCTGCAACGGGTCCATGATCATGTCGCGCACGCGGCCGGTCATCCGCAGGATCTCGCAGGTCGCGACGCGGCCGCCGTCCGTCGAGCGGACGAGGCGCTGGGAGATGACGCCCTTGAGCGTCCCGGCGAGCATCGCCCGGACCTGCTGGTGCATGTGCGGCGGGAAGAAGTCGATGATCCGGTTGACGGTCTCGGCGGCGTCGACGGTGTGGACCGTCGACAGCACGAGATGGCCGGTCTCGGCGGCGGACAGCGCGGTGTGCACGGTCTCCTCGTCGCGCATCTCGCCGATGAGGATGACGTCCGGGTCCTGGCGCAGGACCCGGCGCAGCGCGCGCTTGAACGACAGCGTGTCCATGCCGATCTCGCGCTGGTTGATGATCGAGCGCCGGTCGACGTGCAGGAACTCGATCGGGTCCTCGATCGTGACGATGTGCTTGGACATCGTGCGGTTGATGTGATCGAGCATCGCCGCGAGCGTCGTCGACTTGCCCGAGCCGGTCGTCCCGGTGAGCAGGATGATCCCCCGCTCCTCCTCCGCCAGGGTCGTGATGACCTCGGGCAGGTTGAGCTCGGACACCGAGCGGATCGTGTGCGGGATCGCCCGCGCGACGACGCTCAGCGTGCCGCGCTGGCGGAAGGCGTTGACGCGAAAGCGCGCGACGCCGGAGATCGAGTACGAGAAGTCCACCTCGAACTCCTCGGCGAGCTCCGTGAGCTTCGCGGGGTCCTTGAGCATGGTGCGGACCGCGGCCTCGGTGTCCTGCGGCGTGAGGACCTCCGCGTCGGGGATCTCGCGCAGATCGCCGTCGATGCGCGTCTGCGGCTTGTTGGTGACCTTCAGGTGCAGGTCGGAGCCGCCGTCGGCAACGAGCGTGCAGAGGGCGTTGTCGATGTCGAACACGAGCGTCGCATCGGTCGCGCCATCCGCGCTCGTGAACGGGCGCCCGGGGATCTGGACGAACGGCCGGTGACGACTTCCGGGCGGGGCGGCGACCCCGCCCGGAGGCGTCACGCGATTCAGGCGGCGAGGTCGGCGAACTGCAAGAAGTCCCGGATCGTGACGATCGGACCGCCGCCGTTTGCGAGCTGGACGCCCTTGGAGGGGTCCCAGGGGCCATCGACGTCGTTGAGGTACGAGCCGGGGTCGTACTGCATGATCCCGACCTGCGTCTCGACGACGATGCGGCTTCCGAGCTCGCCCAGCGAGTTGCCGTCGGCGCGGACCTCGGCCTCCTTGAGGATGTAGAACCACAGCGGCGTGTTGACGAGAAAGCCGCCGCTCTGCAGCGCCCGGTTCGTGTCGTCGGAGTTGTTTTTGCGCAGCTCGGCCTCGGTGAGCTTCTCGACGCCCATCGCGTCAGCGACTGCCTGGCCGGTCGGGATGCTCAGCAGGTAGCCGCGCAGCAGGTTGCGCACGGCGAGGCCGCGGAGCAGCTTGCGAACGGGCAGCCCCGCGTCGTCCTGGATGTCGGCCGCGGTGCCCTCGTTGACCATGTTCAGGATCGGCGGGGCGAGGCGCGTGTCGATCTTGCGTGCGAAGTGCGCCTCGTTGGGGTCGGACTTGTTCGACATCCGATCCCACTCGATGATCCAGTTGAACGGAAGCGTCGGCAGGCCGAGGAACGGGTTGCGCTTGCTCTTCGTGACGTCCGCGTCGAGCTGGTGGCCGTTGCCCGTGAACAAGAACAGCTGGTCGAAGCTCGCAAACCGCGCGACCGGAGTGACGCTGGCCGGCACCGGGGCACCGAAGTTGCGGTTGTGGTCATAGCCGCCGCGGACCATCGTGTGGCCGAAGCGAAACGCCGCGACCGAGTACTCAAGCGGCGCGAACAGGTCGCCGTTGGGCAGCGGCTCGTAGTGCTGCGTGTCCCCGACGAGGATCTTGTCGACGATGCCCGGCAGCGTCACCGTGGGCAGGTAGTCGTTGATGACGAGCCACTGGTAGTGGTAGCGCACGAGGCGCTGCACGACCTTGAAGCGGTCGGCGTCGCAGGCGCCGGGGGCGAGCCCGAAGGCCTCGGGATTTGCCTCGACCTGGTCGGCGACGTTGTTGTGAAAGCGCAGGACGGCAAGATGAAACTGCGCCACGATGAGGTTCTCGTCGTTGCGCAGGTCGCCGATGAACGGCCGCGTCTTGACCTCGTCGGGCGACAGGCCCTTCAGGCCGGGCGGGACGTCGGCGAGGGTGATGATGCCGTCGGCGACCATCGTGCCGATCCGCGGCAGGTCGCGGTTGAGATCCTCGACCGGCGGGATCTTGACGCCGGGGATGCCGGGGTTGTCGGCGTTGACGCCGACGCGCATCCGGATCCCGTCGTACATCGGGCTGTCGGGTCCGCCGGCATCGACGCAGACGTAGTCGTCGCTGAGGCCGGGCCCGTTGCCGTAGACGCTGTCGAGATCGAACGTCGGGCGACGGAGGTTCACGAGACCCCGGGGTACCTCGCTCGCCGGCACGGGCACGAGCGGCGACTTCGTGATGTCGCCCAACACGGCGCCGGTCGGGGACGGGCGATCCGTGTTGGCGGTCATGTCGTGGTCGATGAACTGACCCCAGTACGTGTAGACCGCCGGGATCGTCGAGTTGACCTCAGCTGCGTCGGAAGCCGTGGCAGACGCGTTGTCGATCAGTGCCTCGCCCAGCTTCGTAAGGTCCCTCGTGACCTTCGCGGGCTCGCCTGGAAGATGCGCCTCCGGCTTGTCCTTGAGCTCGGGAAGGAGGTACTCGAACGGCGACTGGATCGGCGGCGTCTCACCGTCGATGTGAACGTGCTGACCGTGCTTCATGACGAGCATGTAGCTCTCCCTTATGGTGGAACGCCGTCGTGCGCGGGGCGCCTCGTCGTGTGAGATTGCGAGCTTGTGCCGCGGCCCGATCTCACCTCAACGGGAGATCGAGCCTCGGCCACAAGAGGGCTGTGAACGGCCCATAGATACGTGGCGGACTGTGACCTTTGTCACACCGCCGGCGAGGTCTCGTCGCGCGGCGCGCTCAGACGCCCGCCGCCGATGGTCGCCGCGAGCACGAGCGCCGCGCCGACGATGATGATGTCCTTCAGGACGTACTGACCCACGAGCGTCGGCGCGTGGTGCGGTCCGCCGAACAGCTGTGCGGGCAGCAGCACGAGCGGCGACATGATCCCGATGAGCTGGATCGCCAGCAGGCAGACCGCGCCGCGCATCGCGCGACCGCTGATCAGCCAGATCCCGAGGACCGTCTCGAGCAGCGCGACCGCGACGAGCGCGACCGGACCGGGAATCAGGCCGAACGTGAGGATGCCCATCGTCTGCTCGACGAGGGCCTGTGCGGGGCTCACGCCCGGGAAGAACTTCAGCACGCCGAACGCGAGCAGAACGGAGCCGATGCTGATGCGCAGGATGGCGATGGCGTGGGCGATCAACCAGCGCTGACAGGCAGCCTCGCCAGCGCGCAGCCGCGCATCAACGCCGACGAGGCTGGGCGAAGCGCCGATGCGAGAGCGCACCGGCTGTGCAACGGCCGCGGCGTAGCGGACGAGCAGGCTGGGAATGGGGAATGCGGACATTGCAGAGATCCTTTCGGCAGTGCTTGGCGTGACGTGCGCCAGCACTGTCGGGGGTGCCCGCTGCCGATTCGCTGGCGCAAAATTGGCGCCCGCCGTGCGAAATACTGGGGTGAGAAAGTTGCGCCCGGGATGTATCTGAAGTCCTTGCTGCGCGCTCTCACGCGTACGAGTCACACCTTCCCGGCGGTGACAGCAACCCCAGCGCGCGTGCTTTCCGAACCCTTCCACGACAGCATCGACACCGGGTTGGCCAGCGGCTTCACCAGCGATGCTCGGGCGTCTGCGCCCTCGCTGTCGGTGGACCTGTTCGGCGGACTGCGGATTCGCTACGGCGATCGCGACCTCGCCGAGCAGCTCCCCGGGCGCCAGGGACGTGCGCTCGTGGCCTTTCTCGTCCTGCACCGCGACCGGCCGGTCAGCCGCGACGAGCTGCTGGACATCCTGTGGCCGTCGAACCCTCCCGCGGCCCCCGAGGCCGCGCTGACGAGCGTGCTGGCGAAGGTCCGGCGCGCGCTCGAGCCCGCGCTGATCAGCGGTCGCCAGGCGCTGACGCTGGAGCTCCCGCCGGCGTCGAAGATCGACGTCGAGGCGGTGCAGACGCAGGTCGCATGGGCCGAGCGCGCGCTCGGCGAGCGCGACGCGGCGGCCGCGCTTCAGACCGCGCAGACCGTCCTCGACGTGCTCGCGCGGCCGCTCTTGCCCGATCTCGCAGGCGACTGGGTCGAGGCCTGGCGCCGGCGCCTCGACGACCTCGCGCCGCGGGCGCTTGAGATCGGCGCCAAGGCGGGCATCGCCCTCGGCGACGGCCGGCTGCCCGCCGCGGAGCGCTTCGCCGTCGCGCTGGTGGCGCGCGAGCCCTTCCGCGAGGCGGGCTACGCCCTGCTCATGCAGGCGCAGGCGCTCCAGGGCAACGTCGCCGAGGCGCTGCGGACGTTCGAGCAGGTGCGCGTGTTCCTGCGCGACGAGCTCGGCGCGTCGCCGTCGCCGTCGCTCGTCGCGCTGCACGAGCGCTTGCTGCGCGAGGACCGCGCCCCCGCGGCCGTGCCGGCGCTGGCGGCGGCCGCCGCCGCCGCGACCATCCCGACCGTGACGTCGCAGCTCATCGACGGCACGTTCGTCGGTCGCGACGAGCTCTCGGCACGTCTGCGGGTGCGCTGGGAGGAGTGCCGCGACGGGCCCACGCGCCTCGTCCTGCTCGTCGGCGACGCCGGCGTCGGCAAGTCCCGTCTGGCCGCCGAGTTCGCCGAGGAGGTGCACGCCGCCGGCGCGATCGTGCTCTACGGCCGAGCGGACGAGGACGCGCTGCTGCCGCATCAGCCGTTCGTCGAGGCGCTGCGCCACCTCATCGCGCACGGCGACGCGGCGCTCGTCGCGGCGGCCGAGCAGGACCGCGAGATCCTCTGCCGGCTGCTACCCGACCTCGCTCCGCCCGGCGCCGCGCTCGCGGAGCCGCCGGGCGGCGACGACACGCTGCGCTACCGGCTGTTCGAGGCGGTAGCGTCGCTGCTGCGCGCCGCGACCACCCGGGCGCCGCTGCTGCTCATCCTCGACGACCTGCACTGGTCCGACAAGCCCACGCTGCTGCTGCTGCGCCACCTCCTGCGCCATCAGCAGCTCACCGATGTCCTCATCGTCGGCACGTTTCGCCGCGTCGAGGTCGATCGCGACGATCCGCTGCTCGCCCTCCTGAACGACCTGCGCCGCGAGCGCCACTACGAGCGCCTCACGGTGGCCGGGCTCGACGACGCGGCGACACGGGCGCTCGTCGCCGACCGCCTCGGCCGCCCGGTCACGGCGAAGTTCATCCGGCGCCTGCGCCGGCAGACCGAGGGCAACGCGTTCTTCATCGAGGAGACGATCCGCGCGCTGGTCGAGAGCGGGCTGTCGACGGCCGAGGTCGTCACCGACGACGAGCTCGAGCGCGTCGGCGTTCCCGAGGGCGTCTCGGAGATCGTCGGGCGGCGCGTGCGCAACCTCTCGGCGCTGGCCGCCGAGACGCTGACGGCCGCGTCGGTCGCCGGCCGCCACTTCCGCCTCGGGATCGTGGCCCAGATCGTCGACGAGCCGCCCGAGCGCGTCATGCGCGCGCTCGAGGAGTGCATGGAGGCCGGGCTCGTCCGCGAGGATCCCGACCACATCGACCTCTATGCCTTCTCGCACACGCTCGTGCGCCAAGTGCTCTACGAGCGCATCAGCGTCAGTCGCCGCGTGCGGTTGCACCACAGCGTCGCGGAGGCGCTCCAGGTCCTCGCGCGCAGCGACGGCGTCAACCCCGCGGAGCTCGCGCATCACTTCCTCCAGGCGCGGCACGTCGCCGGCCCCGATCCGGCGCGGCGCTACGCGATCGCGGCCGGCGACCGCGCGACCGAGCTGCTCGCCTACGAGGAGGCCGTGGAGCACTATCGCCAGGCCTCGACGCTGTATCGCGACGGCGACGACGGAGCGCGCTGTGACGTGCTGCTCTCGCTCGGCCGGGCGCAGCGGCGGGCGGGCAGCGACGAGGCGCGGGCCACGTTTCGCACCGTCGCCGAGAGCGCCGCGCGGCGCGGCGACGCCGAGCAGCTCGCCCGCGCCGCGCTCGGACACAGCGCCCGCTACCACGAGTCCGGCTACGCGGGCGCCCGCCATGAGCTGCTCGAGCAGGCGCTGGAAGCGGTCGGCAGCGACGACAGCCCCCAGCGCGTCCTACTCCTGAGCCGGCTGGCAGGCAACGCGGCGTTCGCGTCCGGTCAGCGCGAGCGCGCGGCGCAGACGAGCGCCGAGGCGCTCGCGATCGCTCGGCGGCTGGGCGACGAGAGCCTGCTGGTCGCCGGCCTCATGGCGCGCCACGCCACGCTGCTGCACGTCCGCCACCTCGAGGAGCGGCTGGCGATCAGCGAGGAGTTCATGAGCATGGGCGCCGACCATCTCGAGCTGCTGGCCGAGCGCAGGCACTGGCGCCTGTACGACCTGCTCGAGAGCGCGGACGTCGACGGCGCCCGCACCGAGCATCGCGAGCTCGAGGAGCTGGCCGCGCACCTGCGCCAGCCGCAGTGGCAGAGCATCGCCGCGGGCTGGCGCGGCGTCCTGGCCGAGCTCGCCGGCGACATCGAGCTGGCCGAGCGCTGCGCCGGGGAGTGCTTGGCGCTCGGCCGCCGCGCGCACATGCGCGACGCCCGCGGCACATGGACGGCGAAGCTGCTCATGCTGCGCTGCCGTCAGCGGCGGATGTACGAGCTCGCGCCGATCGTTCAGCAGCTCGTCAGCAAGGACGACGCGCGCAAGACCGGCTGGCGCAGTGCGCAGGCCATGATCCTCGCCGAGCGCGGTGACATGGCGGGGGCGCACGCGATCTATCGCGAGGAGCTGCGGATCTTCGACGCGGCGATCCCGGCGTTCTGGCTGACGAGCGTGGTCGTGCTCAGCCAGCTGTGCGCCGCGCTGAACGATGCCGACGGGGCGCAGACGCTGTACGCCGAGCTCGCCCCATACGCGCACCGCGCGGTCGTCGTCTCCTACTCGTCGTGCTGGGGTCCGGTGGATCGCCCGCTCGCCATGCTGGCCGGGGTGCTCGGCGACGACGAGGCGCGCCGCCGCCACGCGCGTGCGGGGGCGCAGCGCGCACAGCGCATGCACGCGCCGCAGCTCGTAGCCGAGCTCTCGGCGCTGAGCGACTGCTGATCGGCGTGCCGCCAGGCGCGCCGAGCGCCCATCTTGACGCGGACTCAGGGTTCGCGCAGGAATAACTGCGTGGGTCGGGTGCCGGATCGTGGATGCCAGGCGCCGCGCGCGAGCGCAGGCGGGCGCCAGCCCGTCGAGCATCGCGGGTGGCCCATGGCGCCGCGAGACGGTGGCCAAACCCCGCAGCTATTGCTGCGCGGGCCCTCAGGCGACGTCGCGGAGCTTCTGGGCCTCGGCGAGCGATTGAAGCTTCTTGAGCGACTGGTTCTCGATCTGGCGGATGCGCTCGCGCGTGACGTTGAACGTGCGACCGACCTCGTCCAGCGTGCGCGGGTGCTCGCCGCCAAGGCCGTAGCGCAGCTCCAGCACGCGGCGCTCGCGGTAGGAGAGGTTCTCCAGCGCCTCGCGCAGCGCCTCCTTCGTGAGGATCTCCGCGGCCCGCTCGTAGGGAGATTCCGCGCGTTCGTCGGCGATGAACTGGCCGAACTCGGACTCCTCCTCGTCGCCGACCGGCTTCTCGAGCGAGACCGGAGCCTGCGCGGAGCGCTTGATCGAGTCGACCTCTTCGGGATCGATGCCGGTGACCTCGGCGATCTCCTCCGGCGTCGGCTCGCGGCCGAGCTCGGTGACGAGCTTGCGCTCGGCACGGCCGATCTTGTTGAGCTTCTCGACGACGTGGACCGGGATCCGGATCGTGCGCGCCTTGTCGGCGAGCGCGCGGGCGATCGCCTGGCGGATCCACCAGGTCGCGTAGGTCGAGAACTTGAAGCCCTTGCGGTAGTCGAACTTCTCCGCCGCACGCACGAGGCCAAGCGTGCCCTCCTGGATGAGGTCGAGGAACGGGAGGCCCTGGTTGCGGTAGTTCTTGGCGATCGAGACGACGAGCCGCAGGTTGGACTCGACCATCTTCTGCTTGGCGTCGAGGTCGCCGCGCTCGATGCGCTTGGCGAGGTCGACTTCCTCCTGGGCGGTCAGCAGCCGGACCTTGCCGATGTCCTTCAAGAACAGCTGAAGGGAGTCGGTCGTCATGTCCGGCTTGAGGTCGATCGTCGCCTTCTTGCGAGCCCGCCGCTTATCCGGCGCGCGCTCGACAGCGTTGGCCGCCTGGACGGCCGGATCGATCTCCTCGACGAGCTCGATCTCGGACTTCTCCAGGTAGCCGTGAAGCTCTTCGATGTCGGCTTCGTCGAGATCGATCTCGGCGACCGCACCAGCGATCTCGGCGTACGTGAGCACGCCGGTCAGCTGGCCCTTCGTCAAAAGGCCCTTGATCTCTTCGAGTTCCTGCAGTTCAACTACGGACATTCGCGTTCGCTTTCACGTCGTGCGCCGGCTCCGGTCCGCCCGCACACTCGAAGGACGAGGGCGTGGACGAGGGACTTCCTGGGGCAGTACCTCGCCCAACCTAGACCGCAAACTCTAGCGTGCAAGCCTAGGCACTTTACTTTTTGAAGTCAACGACATCTTCGCAAGCAGGTACGCGGCGGGGGCCGCTTCGTTTCATGGAGCGAGCCATGATGGCGCGGAGCGCGTGACATCATGCTGCATTGTGCCCGACCGAGACGATTCTGAGCGCGAGGTCATGACGAGCCTTCCGCGCACCCGCCCGGTACGCCGGAGCGCCAAGCGCGCCGAGCGTGCCCCGGCCGCGGCCGCCACCGCGAAGACGACGGCGACGGCGACCGCGAAGAAGTCCAAGGCTGCCAAGCCGAAGGCGAGCGCCAAGTCCGCCGGCAAGGCGGCCGCGAAGCCCAAGGCGAGCAAGCCGAACGCGAAGGCCGCGTCGAACGGGTCCGCCCCGCGCGAGCCGCGCACGACCCCGCGCCCGAGGCCGGCGGCCGCGGAGGTGCGCAGCGCGGCAGCCGCCGCTCCCACACCGCCGGGGGAGCCTGCAGCCACGGCGCGCAGCGTCCCGGCCCGGCCCGCTGCGAGTGCACCGGTCGCGGAGGCGCCGCAGACGCGGATCCCCCGGTCCGACGCGCCTCCCCCCGCGCCCGAGCGCAAGGTCCCGGCCGCGGGCTACGCCGCGCCGTCGTCGAGCGCCGGGGAATCCGACTCGGCCGTCGCCGATCTCGTGACGACGACCCTGCAGGCAGCGCACGAGCTCGCGCAGATCGGGCTCGACGTCGGGCGGGCCGCCGTGCGATCGATGCTCGACCGCCTGCCCAAGGCCTGACCCGGCGCGCCGCGCCACCGCGGCAAGTTGCCGAGTTCGAGCGCGGAGCGGTAGGCTGCCGCCGTCTGCCGAGTCCCTTCGCGGGGAGCGGGACGCCGAGCCGGCGGAGACCGGATCGAACGGGGGAGCGGCCGTTGTGGCCGTAGCGCACGGGATGGATGCGCGAGCCAGCCGCCGGCCCGGGGGCCGGATGGTCCCTGCGCCCGTAGGCAGTCCATCCACATGCTCCGCACTCGTCGCGACCGCGCCACCCTCGCCGCCCTGCTCTGCACGGGGATGTGGTGCTGCGCCTGCGCCGTCGCCGCCGCCGTGCCGGGCACCGGCGGCGCCGGGATGCCCACGCAGGTCCCGCCGAGCACGGGCGGTAGCGGCTACGGGGCGCCCGGCACGCGGACGGTCGTTGTCGCGCCGACCGCGCTCGTCGGCGAGCTCCTCAAGGTCCGCGGGACGCTGCCGGGCGGGGCGCGACGGAGCGCCATCCTGCAGCGCCTGGACCCGCGCAGCGGGTGGCGCAACATCGCGCGCACCCGAATCCACAGCACCGAGCGCTTCGCCATGCGCTGGCGAGCGGACCGCAGCGGGCGCATCAGCCTGCGCGTCGTCATCGCGCGCCGCGTGAGCGCGGCCGCCACGGCACCGGTGGCGAACGTCAACGTCTACCGGCGCGCTCGCGCGACGTACTTCGGACCGGGCCTGTACGGCAACACGACCTTCTGCGGCCAGATCCTCACGCCCGAGCTGCACGGCGTCGCGCATCGCAAGCTGCCGTGCGGCACGCAGGTCGCGCTGCTGCACGACCGCCGCGAGATCATCGTCCCGGTCGTCGATCGCGGACCGTTTAACGGCGGCTATGACTGGGACCTCACGCAGGCCACGGCAGACGCGCTCGGCTTCACGGCGTCGGGTGCGATCGGCTACGTGCGCCTGAGGCCGGCGTAGCCCCGGGGGCGCGAGCAGCGGCCGGTACCGTGTGACGATGGCCGTGATCGTCGCCGTGATCGCTGCGCTCGCCGCGATCGCGCTGGGTTGGTTCGCCGGGGTCCGGCGCATCCTCAACCGCTCCAAGCGGGTCGCCCAAGCGGTGATCATCGACCCCGAGGAGCACACGACGATGGACGCCTCCGGCGCCGTCCGCTCAGTCCAAGCCGCCGACCTCACGCTGCCGGCCGATGCGCTCGACGCGATCTGGACGCCGATGCACCTCGAGCGCCTCGCCCGGACCTACTGGCGCTTCATATCGAGGTGCACGCTCGGTCTCGTCCGCGTGCGCTACGACGAGGAGGGGCGGACCGTCGTCCTGCTCACGCGGCCGTTCGCGCTGCTGCGCTTCAAGGCGCCGGAGTACGAGATGGATGCCGAGCGCGGCGTCGTGCGCTGGCGGATCGACCGGGGCATCCTCGTGTCGCGCCACGGCCGCGGCGGCGATGGCGACCTGCGGATCGAAGTGCGCCGCTGTCCCGCCGTGGACGCGGACACCGCGCGGGTGCACGTCGAGGTCGAGGTCGCGAACTTCTACCCGGCGCTGGCGAGCGGGATCGCACGCTGGTTCTACTCGGCGACGCAGTCGCGCATCCACGTCGTCGTGACGCACGGCTTCCTGCGCTCGCTCGCCAGGCTGGACCTCGCGGAGTCCGTCGTCGGGCGCTACGCGGCGGCGCCCGAGCCCGGCCCTCCTCCCGACCCGCCGTCGTCGCGCGAGCGCACGGCCACATGATGGACGGCGACGTGGTGCGGCCGGCACCGATCCCGCGCGTGCGGCGGATCATGGCCGAGACCCTCGTCGGCCACGGCCCGAGCCGGCGCGTCATGGAGAAGGCGGCGATGCACCTGTGCGAGGCGCGCCTCGGCGAGATCGTCGTCTACGAGCTCGCGTGGGCGAAACGACACGCCCCCGACCGCGATGGCCGGGGGCGGTGCGACGGCTATGCGCCGTGCGGGTGCGTGGGGCGCCCGGGGAGGTGCACGCCTTCGAGCAGCCGCGGCACGAACATGAGCGCCGCGACGCCGACCAGCACGTAGATCGCGTCTGTGACGGTGCCGGTTCCGAAGATCTCGGACACGACGTTCGTGTCGAACAACGCGAGCACGGCCCAGTTCAGGCCGCCGATGATGAGCAGGGCGATCCAGACAGGATCGAGCCGCTTGAGGAGATCCATCACGCCTCCTTTATTGACGCGACGAATGTGGATGGGACGTAGCCAAGTACCCCGCGGTTTGCGGGAAGTTTCAGGCCCGGGCGCGAATTACCACGGCTCCGCGCGCTCTCGGCGGCGGCGCCGGCCCGGGCGGGGCCTCGGCTTCGCGATCCTCGTCGGGCTGCTCGGCGACGGCGCGACGTTCGACGCCGCGGGGGTCTTCATGGCCGTCGCCGCGGGCGACGCTCGGCGCGGGGGCGCATACGCGGTCGGCGCCGTGCGGCCGTACGTAGCGCCCGCGCCGGCGCCCGCCGTCTACAGCGTGCCCGGCGGCTTGCGGCGGCGCTCGGCCTCGCCCGTGCGGCGCGCCGCGCCGACGAGCATGAGGACGCAGCCGGCGAGCGCGGCGTACCAGCCCGACGCGAGCTCGATCTGGCCGGGAGGCTCGCCCGGGCGATCGACGATGCCGACGTAGAGGACGAGCCCGAGCGCGGTGATCGCGAGCACGCCGGTCAGCTCGCCGCGCACCCACGACAGCTCGTGGTCGCGCGCCACGATGTAGGCGAGCACGAACGGCGCGATCGCCATGACGAGCAGCGCCCAGCGCAGGATGTCGTGGACCGCCCAGCCGCTGTGCGAGCCGCGGCCGCTCGCGCCCGCGATCGACGCCAGCGGGCTGACCGAGTCATACCAGGGCGCGAAGAGGGCACCGGCGAGCAAGAGGCCGCCGAGCGCGCCGGCGAGCTCGTTGCGGGTCAGTCGCCCCATCAGCGCGTCGAGTCTGCCACGGCCACGAGCTGCTCGACCGTCCACGGGCCCTGGCCGGTGAGGCGCAGGTGCAGGCCGTCGCGCTCCCACGCGAGCTCGTGGACGGGGCGCAGCTCCGGCTCGGCCTCCTCCAGCGCAGCCGTGCGGTGGGCATAGCGCTCGTGCCTGCGCGGCGCCGGCAGGCCTCGCTCCGGCGGCGGCTCGAGGCCCACGTAGAGCGTCAGCCTGCCGGGCGTCCCCGGCCGGGTGGCATCGAGGTTCCACTCGACCTGGACCGCACCGGGCCCGCTCGCGATGACCTCCACCCAGCGCGCGAGCCCCAGGGCCACCTCGGGCAGCGGAACGCGGCGCCCGAGGTGCGCGTCCGCGGCACCGATCCCGTCGAGCGGGTCGCGCTGCTCCATGTAGCACGATCGTACGCCCGTGCGCGGGCGAGCCACAGCCGGGCGGACGAGCGGACGGTGCGGCGGTGCTGTCAGGTCGCGACGACGTAGCGCGCGAAGAGCTCGCCGTCGCACTCCAGCAGCGATCGCAGGCGCGCGTCGACGGGCTCGCCGGCCGGCTGCGCCCGCTCCGCGCGCTCCGCGTGCTGCGCCGTCGGAGCGCCACCGGCCCGGGCGCTGCCGATGATCGTGAGCGCCCCGGCGCCGCCCGCGAGCTTGCCCGCCGTCGAGAGGAAGAGCTCGTCGACGAGCCCGGCCGCGAGCAGCGCCGCGTTGAGGGTCGGGCCACCCTCGCAGAGGATCGAGCGCACGCCGTGCTCGCTGCGCAGGCGCGCGAGCGCCCCGCCGAGGTCGACCGGCGACGAACGCAGGTACTCGACCCGCGCCGCGCAGCCGTCCAGCGAGGCGTCGGACGCCGTCACGACGATGACGTGCGACGCACCGTCGGCGAGCAGCGGCAGGTCGCAGGACAGGTCCAGCCGGCCGCTGACCACGATCGCGAGCGGATCCGCCGCCAGCCCAGCCGCGACCCGCTGCTCGCGGCGGTGCGGATCGCGCACGAGCCGGCCGTAGCGCTCGAGGCGCAGCGTCCCCGCGCCCAGCATGACGGCGTCGACACGCGTGCGCAGCGCATGAAACAGCTGGCGATCGGCGAGGCTCGAGATCGGCGCGGTCCGGCCCGCGACGGTCGCCCGCCCGTCGACGGTGCTGACCATGTTGAGCGCGACGAACGGCCGCGACGACGGCGCGGCGGCCGCGAAGTGAAGCGACGCGGCGAACTCGTCCGCCGTCAGCGAGCCGGCCGCGGGGAGCAGCCGGCGCAGCGTCACCTGGGGCTCGTTGCGTGCAACAGTCACGCGGGCTCGATGTCGTTCACGTCCCGGAAGTACAACAGCTCGCCGGGCTGCCCATGCGGCGAGCCGACATTCGTGACACCTCGTCCACAGGCGCCGACGACCCGGTGTGGCATGCTCGGAGGCAGTGGGTAGCCAGGGATCTCCATGACCGAGCGGTACATCGGCGTCGACGTGGGCGGCACGAAGGTCTCGGTCGCCGTCCTCGAGGGCTCGACGCTGCACGAGCCGCGAGTGCGGAAGACCGAGACGAGCGACGGACCTCACCTGCTCGACCAGCTCGTCGAGGCGATCCGCGAGGCCGGCCCGGCCAGCGCCGTCGGCGTCGCGGTGCCGTCGGTCGTCGACTTCGAGACCGGGCGCGTGCGCGCCTCCGTCAACGTCCCGCTCGCCGACATCCCGCTGCGCGACGTCCTGCGCGAGCGCCTCGCGATGCCCGTCGTGGTGGACAACGACGCGACGTGCGCCGCGCTCGCGGAGGCCTACGACGACGACGGCGCCCTCGTCGCCCGCCACCTCGTGATGTTCACGATCGGGACCGGCGTCGGCGGCGGCATCGTCATCGGCGGCCGCGTCTACCGCGGTGCGACGGGCGCCGCCGCCGAGCTCGGCCACACGATCGTCGGCGCGGACCTGCGGCGCGTGCCGTTCGCGCACGCAGACGACTTCCCGCGACCCGGCTCGCTCGAGTCGCTCGCCTCCGGAAGCGCGCTCAACGAGCTCGGTGCCGAACACGCGATCCCCGCCGGAACCGTGGTCGATGCCGCTCGCGCCGGGAACCCCGACGCACTCGCCGCGCTGGAGCTGCTCGCGCGGCGGCTCGGCGTCGGGATCGCCAACGCGATCAACACGTTCGATCCCGACCTCGTCGTCGTCGGCGGTGGCGTCTGCGCCGCGGGCGAGTTGCTGCTCGGGCCCGCCCGCGCGCAGGCCGCGCGCTTCGTCCTGCACGGCGTGGGGACGAAGACGCAGATCGTCCAGGCGCGCTACGGCAACCGCGCGGGAGTGCGCGGCGCCGCGCTGCTCGCCGGCCAGGAAGCCGCGCACGAGGCGGGCGTCGCGTGAGGATCGCGCTCGCAGTCGACCACGCCGGCGTGCCGCTGCACGACGCGGTCCGCGACGCGCTCGCCGCCGACGAGCACGAGGTCGTCGAACTCGGCGAGCACGACGACTACCCGAACGTCGCGCTGGCGATCGGGCGCGCCGTGGCGTCCGGCGAGGCGGAGCGCGGGATCCTCGTCTGCGGGTCGGGCGCGGGCGTGTCGGTGGCGGCGTGCAAGCTGCCGGGGATCCGGGCGGCGGTCTGCCACGACCACTACACCGCCGCGCAGTGCGTGAGCCACGACGATTGCAACGTGCTCTGCCTCGGCGCTCGCGTCATCGGTCCCGCGATCGCGGACGAGCTTGCGCGTGCGTTCGCCGGGGCAGCGTTCAGCGGCGAGGAGCGCCACGTACGTCGGCTCGGCAAGATCTTGCTCATGGAACGCGATGGACTGGAGGCCAAGCTGTGACCAGCGTCATGAACGTCAACGAGCGGCTCGCGGCGCTGACCGAGGCCGGGACGTCCGTCTGGCTGGACCAGATCCGCCGATCGCTCACGCAGGGCGGTGAGCTGCGCCGGCTCGTCGAGGAGGACTCGCTGCGCGGCGTGACCTCGAACCCCGCGATCTTCGAGAAGGCGATCCTCGGGTCGCCCGACTACGACGAGCAGATCGAGCGCCTCGCCCGCGAGGGCCTGAACACGCGCGCCGTCTACCAGGAGATCGTCATCCAGGACGTCCAGGAGGCGGCGGACGTCCTGCGCACGGTCTACGACGAGCTGGGCGGCACGGACGGCTTCGTCTCGCTCGAGGTCGATCCCGACCTCGCGTTTGACTCCGATCGCACGATCGCCCAGGCGCGCGAGTACTGGTCGCGCGTCGACCGGCCCAACGTCATGATCAAGATTCCCGGCACGCCGGAGTGCCGCCCGGCGATCGAGCAGGCGATCTTCGAAGGCATCCACGTCAACGTCACGCTGCTGTTCAGCGTCGAGGCGTACACGGCCGTCACCGAGGCCTACATCCGCGGGCTGGAGCGCCGCCAGGCCGAGGGCCTCGCGCTCGACGTGCAGTCGGTCGCCTCGTTCTTCGTCTCGCGGGTCGACTCGGAGGTCGACAAGCGCCTGGAGAAGCT
This sequence comes from uncultured Actinomycetes bacterium, assembly GCA_963810605.1. Classification (GTDB taxonomy): domain Bacteria; phylum Actinomycetota; class Thermoleophilia; order Solirubrobacterales; family Solirubrobacteraceae; genus CADCVQ01. Next base: position 234,613 of record CAWEOF010000027.1, on the reverse strand, counting down.
CGGGCGCGCGGAACTGCAAGGCAAGGCCGCGCTCGCCAACGCGCGCGCCGCCTACCGGCGCTTCGAGGAGATCTTCCACGGGCCGCGCTTCGCCGACCTGCTGCGCGCGGGCGCACCGGCGCAACGCCCGCTGTGGGCGTCGACGGGCGTGAAGAACCCCGCGTACCCGGACACGATGTACGTCGAGGAGCTCGTCGGCCTGCAGACCGTCAACACGATGCCGATGCCGACGCTCATGGCCTGCGCAGAGCGTCTCGAGGTGCGCGGCGCGACCGTCGGAGAGGACCCCGCCACGACCCTCGCCGTGCTCGCCGAGGCCGGCATCGACATGGGCGAGGTCACCGACAAGCTCCTGCGCGACGGCATCGACGCGTTCGTCACGCCCATGGAGAAGCTGCTCGCCGGCATCGAGGCCAAGCGCGAGGCGATCTTCACGGGGCGCCCGGAGACCATCGACGCCTCGCTGCCGTTCGAGCTCGAGGCGCCGGTCGCCGAGATGGTGCGTCGCGCCGAGGTCGAGGAGGTCGCGCGACGGATCTGGAAGAAGGACCCGACGCTGTGGGGCCCGCGCGATCAGCCCGAGGTCGCCAACCGGCTCGGCTGGCTGCAGGCGCCGGAGATCTACGCCGAGCACATCGACGACCTCGAGGGCTTGGCGGCCGAGCTCGCCGCCGAGGGCTACACGGATGCCGTGCTGCTCGGGATGGGCGGCTCGTCGCTCGCGCCGGATGTGCTGCGGCTGAGCTTCGGCGACCGCATGCACGGGCGGCTGCGATTGCAGGTGCTCGACTCCACGGACCCGGCGGCCGTGCTCGCGGTCGAGCGCTCGATCACGCTCGACCACACGATCTTCGTCGTCTCGACGAAGTCCGGCGGGACGATCGAGACGATCTCGCTGTTTCATCACTTCTGGTCGCTGCAGCCCGACGGCTCGCAGTACGTCGCGATCACCGACCCCGGCTCGTCGCTGGCGATGCTCGCCGCCGAACGCGGCTTCCGGCGCACGTTCCTCAACGACCCCGACGTCGGCGGGCGCTACAGCGCGCTGACGTTCTTCGGGCTCGTGCCGGCGGCGCTCATGGGCGTCGACCTGCAGCGCCTGCTGGACGGCGCGGGGGTCGCCGCGGAGGCGTGCGCGGGCTACCACGCGCCGGCGCAGAACTCCGGGCTGTGGCTCGGCGCGGCGCTGGGCGCGCTCGGAATCGATCCCGCCCGCCCACGCGACAAGCTGACGTTCATCGTGGACGACCCGATCGCGTCGTTCGGCGTGTGGGCCGAGCAGCTCGTCGCGGAGTCGACCGGCAAGCTCGGCAAGGGCGTGCTGCCCGTCGCCGACGAGCCGGTCGGTGCGCCCGAGGTCTACGGCGACGACCGGATCTTCGTCTACCTGCGCGACACCGAGGCGCCGAGCGAGGCGCTCGACGAGGCGGTCAAGGCGCTGGCGGACGCCGGCCAGCCGACGGTCACGCTGTCGGCCGGCGGCCCGGAGGACCTCGGGCGGATCTTCTTCTTCGCCGAGTTCGCGACGGCGGTCGCGGGGTGGGCGCTGCAGATCAACCCCTTCGACCAGCCCAACGTCCAGGAGGCCAAGGACGCGACGGCGGACGTGCTCGACTCGATCGGCGAGGGCGGGGCGCTCGTCGAGCCCGGCGACGTCTCCGACGAGGAGCTGCGCGCGCTGCTGTCGTGCGAGCCGCCCGCGTACGTCGCGGTGCTCGGCTACATCGCGCCGTGCGTGCGCGTCGATCGCGCGGTGGCGTCGTTGCGGGCGGTCATCCGCGCGGCCACGAAGGCGACGACGACGTTCGGCTACGGCCCGCGCTACCTGCACTCGACGGGCCAGTTCCACAAGGGCGGCCCGAAGGAGGGGCGCTTCCTCGTGCTCGTCCACGACGGCCCGGACGACGTGCCGATCCCGAGCCGCCCGTTCGGCTTTCAGACCCTGAAGAACGCGCAGGCGTTCGGCGACCTCGCGACGCTGCGCGCGCACGACCTGCCCGTGGAGAAGCTGCGCCTCGACGGCACGCGCCACCCCGCCGACGCGATCGACGCGCTCACGGCGCGCGTGAAGCGCCTTTTGGCCGAGGACTGACCTCGCCCCGAGGGGGTGTGGCGAAAGACGGCGGTCTGATCGCCGTTGTTCGCCACACGTCGCCGGTTCAGCGGGCGCGGATCGTCGTGACGTCGAGCGCGGTAGGCCGCGCCGGCGCTCAGCGCGCCGCGTCGACGGCGTCCGCGAAGGCGCGGGCCGCGTCCTCCTCCTCGAGGAGAACCCAGATCGCCGTCTCGATGCCGCCGAAGCGCACGCGGATGCGCTTTTCGTCGCTGCGGCTCAAGCGCTTCTTGCGATCGTCGCGCACGACCTCGGTCTCGCCGAGATCCTCCACGCGGTAGCGGGCTTGGCTCTTGCCGAAGCGCAGGCAGTCCAGCCAGCCGTCCTCGAGGACGAGCGTGCGGTCGTGAAGGCCGTCCAGGCGAGGCACGCTCACATCCCCGGCTTCGCGGTCATGAGGAAGATCGCGACGACGACGAGCAGCAGCGCGACCGAGCCGACGAGGTCCGCCCGGCGCGACAAGGCGACGTAGTCGGCGCTCGGCCCCCCGCCCGCGGCGAGGTCGCGATCGGCGAGCTCGGCGAGGCGCTTGTCGGCCGGGATGAGGATGGCGCCGGTGAGGGCGAACAGCACGATGAGGATCGCGAACGTCGCGCTGATCCAGGGGTCGCCGAGGCTGAAGCGGTCGAGCGCGAGGTACAGGCCGGCGAGCAGCACGACCGTCATCGCGGGTTGCACGAGCCGCGTCGCGAGCACGAGGTGCAGCCGGTGCAGCGCCGGCAGCGCGGCGGGACCCGCGCGCTTCATCGTCGCGTCGATGATCGGGTACGCGAAGACCACGCCGAACGCAACGACGACGGCGAGGATGTGGATGGTGAGCACGATGTCGTAGAACATGAACGCGGTCATGCGCGAAGGCTCCCGGGCGCGGCGGCGGATGCCAAGCGGGCCAGATCGCGGTTCAGCGCCCATGCCATCCCCGCGATCCCCCTCAATCCTCGCCGCGGCTCGCCACCGCCCGGCCCGAGGTCCCTCCGACGGGCCTCGTCGTCCCGCCTCGTGGGGCGAGTTTGACCGCGCCGAAGGACGGGCCGAGGACGTGTACACATGGGCCGGGCGGCGGCCCGCCGTGGTGTCTGACCGGTCGGGGACGCCCGACCAGCCGGAGAAAAGCGGCCAACGCCACGATGGTGGGTATGTCACATCTGGACAATGTGCCGGGCACCCGTCCCGGCCTATGCTCCGAAGCTCGGGCACCTCACGACACGCGGAGAGCGCTGTGGCACAGATCGGCTTCGTCGGGCTCGGTCGCATGGGCGGCAACATGGTCGCGCGCATCAAGCGCGACTCCGACCACGACGTCGTCGCCTTTGACCGCGACAAGGACGTCGTCGAGAAGGTCGCCGCGGCGACGGGGGCGCACGGCGCGAGCACGCTGGAGGCGCTCGTCTCCAAGCTCGCGGCGCCGCGGATGGTGTGGATCATGGTCCCGGCGGGCGCGCCGACGCAGGACACGGTCGACAAGCTCGCCGGCCTGCTTGAGCAGGGCGACCTGATCGTCGACGGCGGCAACTCGAAGTGGACGGACGACAAGGCGCGAGCGGCCGCGCTGAAGCAGGCCGGGATCGACTACGTCGACGTCGGCACGAGCGGCGGCGTCTGGGGCCTGGAAGTCGGCTACTGCATGATGGTCGGCGGGCCGAAAGCGGCCGTGAAGAAGCTCGCGCCGATCCTCGACGTCCTCGCGCCCGAGACCAACGAGCTCTCCGCACAAGCGATCGGGCCGCGCGGCTGGGGGCACTTCGGCCCGTCCGGCGCCGGGCACTACGTCAAGATGGTCCACAACGGCATCGAGTACGGCCTCATGCAGGCCTACGCCGAAGGCTTCGACCTCTTCGACAAGTCCGAGTACGAGCTCGACAACGCGAAGATCGCGCACCTCTGGAACCAGGGCTCGGTCGTGCGCTCCTGGTTGTGCGAGCTGGCCGCGCGGGCGTTCGAGCTGGAGGGCAACGAGCTCGCGAGCCTCAGCGGCTATACGGAGGACTCCGGCGAAGGCCGCTGGACGATCGAGGACGCCATGGACAAGGACGTGCCCACCCCCGTCATCACCGCGTCGCTGTACGCGCGCTTCTACAGCCGCGACAACGGCGCCTTCACGCATCGCATGCTCGCCGCGCTGCGGGCGCAGTTCGGCGGCCACGCCACGAAGAAGTCGGCCGACGGATGACGCCTCCGGCGCCGGGGTCACGCGCTGGGGCGAAGCCGAGCGAGAGCGACCCCGGCCCCAACCCGCTCGCGGCCGCCCTCGAGCGCCTGCCCGTCCACGCCACGACGCTCGTCATCTTCGGCGCGACCGGCGACCTCGCCCGCCGCAAGCTCCTCCCCGCGCTCTACAACCTCGCCCACGAGGGCGCCCTGCCGGAGCACTTCGCGCTCGTCGGCAGCTCGCGCGGGGACCTCTCCGACGAGGACTTCCGCGAGCTGGCGGCGACCGCGGTGCGCGAGTTCTCCCGCCGCCCGCCCGACGAGAAGGTGCTCGCCAAGCTCTTCGAGACGGCGCGCTACGTCGTCGGGTCCTTCGACGACGACACCGTCTACGAGCGCTTGTCCAGCGTGCTGCCCGAGATCGACGAGCGCGCCGGCGTCGCGCTGAACCGCTGCTTCTACCTCTCCACCGCGCCGGAGTTCTTCCCGGTCATCGTCCAGCGCCTCGGGACCCACAACCTCGACGACTCCGAGGGCGCCGAGGTCCGGGTCATCATCGAGAAGCCTTTCGGCACCCGCCTCGCCGAGGCACGCCAGCTCAACGAGATCGTGCTGTCGGTCTTCGAGGAGCGCCAGGTGTTCCGCATCGACCACTACCTCGGCAAGGAGACCGTCCAGAACGTCTTGGCGCTGCGCTTCGCCAACGGGATGTTCGAGCCGCTGTGGAACCGCAACTACATCGACCACGTACAGATCACGGCGTCCGAGGACATCGGCATCGGCACGCGCGCGGGCTACTACGACAAGGCCGGCGCGCTGCGCGACCTCGTCCAGAACCACATGCTCCAGCTGCTCACGCTGCTGTGCATGGAGCCGCCGGTCGACTTCTCCGCCGACGAGGTGCGCGACGAGAAGGTCAAGGTCCTGCGCGCGATCCACGCGCCGACAGAGGAGGAGATCTCGAAGATCGCGGTGCGCGCGCAGTACGCGCGCGGCAACGTCGCGGGCGTCGACGTCCCCGGCTATCTCGCGGAGGCCGGGGTACCCCCCGACTCGAACACCGAGACGTTCGCGGCGCTGCGCCTGCAGGTCGACAACTGGCGCTGGGCGGGGGTCCCGATGTACCTGCGCACGGGCAAGCGCCTCGCGCGCAAGGTCACGGAGATCGCCGTCATCCTCAAGCCGGTCCCCCACCTCGCGTTTCGCGAGGACGGCGGCAAGGGCGTCCGGCCGAACGTCCTCGTGCTGACCGTCCAGCCGAACGAGGGCGTGTCGCTGTCGATCGGCGCGAAGATCCCCGGCACGCGCATGGCCATCCGCCCGGTGCAGATGGAGTTCCTCTACGGCTCGGCGTTCATGTCGCAGTCGCCGGAGGCCTACGAGCGCCTCATCCTCGACGCGATGCGCGGCGACGCGACGCTCTTCACCCGCAACGACGAGGTCGAGGCGCAGTGGCGCATCTGCGACCCGATCGTCGCCGCGTGGGAGCGCGCGCCCGGGCCGCTGCCGCAGTACGAGGCCGGCACGCAGGGCCCGACGGAGGCCGACGCGCTGCTCGAAGGCGACCGGAAGTGGCGGATGATTTGAGCCCCGCCGTCCTCGACTCGTACTGGAGCGCGCAGGACACGACGCCCGCGACGATCGAGGCCGCCCTGCGCCAGCTCGTGGCCGACCGCCACCGCGAGAACGAGGGCTACGTCGCCGCGCGCGCGCTGAACATGGTCACGATCGTCGACGCCGAGTACAGCGGCGAGATCGCCAACCGCCTGCGCCGGGTCGGGCGCTACCACGCGTCGCGCACGGTCGTCTGCTCGGTCGAGCCGGGCCGCACGACGATCGACGCCCGCGCGATGGTCGCCTCCGAGGCCGACCCGCGGCCGGGCGAGTTCTCGCTCATGCGCGAGACCGTCGTCGTGTCGGTCGGCGAGCGGCACCTCCCCCACCTCGCGCGGATCGTCGACCCGCTCGTCGTGACCGACCTCGCGACCGTCGCCTGGTCGCCGCACGGCCACTTCGAGGCCGTGGACTCGCTTGTCAGGCCGTCGGGCGGGGCGATGCCGGTCGCCCAGTGCGTCCTGTGGGACTCGGCCGGCGAACCCGCGCCGCGCGACGCCCTGGACCGCGTGTGCCAGCTCGCCGGCTCCTGCGAGGTCGTCGACCTCGCCTGGCTGCGGGTCACGCCGTGGCGCGAGCGGCTCGCCGCGCACTTCGACCCCGCCGACCGCCGACCGGAGTTGCGGACGCTGTCGAAGATCTCCGTGCGCCACGGCGCGGACTCGCTCATCTCCGGCCTGCTGCTCGTCGGCTGGCTCTGCGAGCGCCTCGGCTGGCGCACCGAGCAGCTCACGCGCCACGGCGACCTGCTGCGCGGTCGCGCCCGCGGGCGCCGCGGCGAGGTCGAGCTGCGCCTCGAGCCCGTCGAGGGGATGCGCGTGCCGGGGCTCGCAGGCCTCGAGATCCGCTCGGACCTCGGCACGATGTTCGCGCTGGCGCGCGGCGAGGGCGGGCTGACCGCGCGCCGGATCGAGCGCAAGGGGGCGGAGCGCGTCTGGAGCGTGCTCGGCGCGTCGCGCGGCGAGGCGGGCATCCTCGGCGAGGGCATCCGCCACGCGCTGATGCCCGACCCGACGTACCCGCCCGCGCTCGCGGCCGCGCGACGCATGCTCGTATGAGACGGGTCGACTCCCACGTCCCGCTCGCCGGCAGCCCGTTCCCGCCGATCGCCGAGTACGGCTTCTTGTCGGACTGCGAGGCCACCGCGCTCGTCGCGCCGAGCGGCAACGTCGAGTGGATGTGCCTGCCGCGGATGGACAGCCCGAGCGTCTTCGGCGCGATGCTCGACCGCGACGCCGGCCTGTTCGCGCTCTCGCCGGCCGACGCGCTCGTGCCGGCGGGGCGGCGCTACCTGCCGGGGACGAACATCCTCGAGACGACGTGGGGCACGAAGACCGGTTGGCTCATCGTCCGCGACGTCCTGCTCGTCGGGCCGTGGCGCCACGATCGCGAGCGCTCGCACACGCACCGCCGCTCGCCGACGGACTACGACGCCGAGCACATCCTGCTGCGCACGCTGCGCTGCGTCAACGGGACCGTCCAGATGCTCATGGAGTGCGACCCGATCTACGACTACGGGCGCGTGCCCGCGCAGTGGGAGTACGCCGGCGACGCCTACGAGCATTGCACCGCGACGTTCGAGGGCTGCGACCTGCGGCTGCACCTGCATTCGGACCTGCGCCTGGGGATCGAGTCGACGCGCGTGCGCGCGCGCACCACGATGCACGACGGCGACCTCGCGTACGTCGCGCTGAGCTGGAGCGACCATCCGAGCCCGACGTCGTTCGAGGACGCCTATGGCCGGCTTGTGCGCACGGCGGACTTCTGGCACGAGTGGCTTGCGCAGGGCGAGTTCCCCGACCATCCGTGGCGCGAGGTGCTCCAGCGCTCGGCGCTGACGCTGAAGGGGCTGTCGTACGCACCGACCGGCGCGCTGGTGGCCGCCGCGACGACGTCGCTTCCCGAGACGCCCGGCGGCAACCGCAACTGGGACTACCGCTATAGCTGGGTGCGCGACTCGACGTTCATGCTCTGGAGCCTCTACACGCTCGGCTTCGACTGGGAGGCCGACGACTTCTTCAACTTCCTCGCCGAGGTTTGCGAGGAGCACGAGCTCCAGGTCATGTATGGGATCGGCGGCGAGCGGTCGCTCGCCGAGCAGGAGCTCGGCCACCTGTCGGGCTATGAGAACGCGGCGCCCGTGCGGATCGGCAACGGCGCCTACAACCATCGCCAGCACGACGTCTGGGGCAGCTTCCTCGACTCGTTCTACCTGCACGTCAAGTCGCGCGACGGGCTGCGCGAGAAGATGTGGCCGCTCGTCTGCGAGCAGGTCGAGAAGGCGCTGACGCACTGGCGCGAGCCCGACCGCGGGATCTGGGAGGTCCGTGGCGAGCCGCAGCACTTCACGTCGTCGAAGATCATGTGCTGGGTCGCGGCGGACCGCGGCGCGCGGCTGGCGCGCCTGCGCGACGACGCCGAGCGGTTCGCGCGCTGGCAGGCGGCGGCGGACGAGATCAAGGCGGACGTCCTAAAGCACGGGGTCGACGCGCGCGGCGTGCTCGTGCAGCATTACGGCGCCGATGCGCTCGACGCGTCGCTGCTGCTCGCCCCGCTGGTCCGCTTCCTGGCCCCCGACGACCCGCGGATCGTCGCGACGGTCAACGCGATCGCCTCGGAGCTGACGGTGCACGGGCTCGTCCTGCGCTACCGCGTCGACGAGACGGACGACGGCCTCGGGTCCCAGGAGGAGGGCTCGTTCACGATCTGCTCGTTCTGGCTCGTTTCGGCGTTGAGCGAGATCGGCGAGCACCGGCGCGCGCGCGAGCTGTGCGAGCGCTTGCTGTCCTACGCGTCGCCGCTGCTGCTCTACGCCGAGGAGATCGACCCGTCGTCCGGCCGGCACCTCGGCAACTTCCCGCAGGCGTTCACCCACCTGGCGCTGATCAACGCGGCGCTGCACGTCATCCGTGCCGACCACGAGCTCTCGCTGTCGCAGCAGCCGCTGGACGCGACGCGGCGAGAAGCGCAGCCGTGACGCGCGTTCGCGTCTTCGAGGACGCCGAGGCCGTCGCGGCCCACGCGGCGGACACGCTCGCCTGGCGGATCGGCGACGCGCGCAAGACCGGGCGCGACGTCCACATCGCGCTGGCGGGCGGGACGACGCCGCGGCGCGCGTATGAGCTGCTCGCGCAGATCGAGGGCTCGTGGAAGCACGTGCACCTGTGGCTCGGCGACGAGCGCTGCGTGCCCGACGGCGACCCGGAGTCCAACGCGCAGATGGTCCGCGACTCGCTGTACGCGAACGCACGCGCGGAGCCGCCGCTGCTGCACGCGCTGACATCGCCGCTCGTCCCCGAGGACGCGGCGTGGCGCTACGGACTCGAGGTGCTGCGGTTGGTAGGGGATGTCGTCTTCGACATCGTCCTGCTCGGCATGGGACCCGACGGCCATACCTGCTCGCTGTTTCCCGGCCACCCCGTGCTCGCGGTCTCCGAAGCGCCGGTCGCGCCGGTGCGCGGGTCGCCCAAGCCGCCGCCCGAGCGCGTCACGCTGACGCTGCCCGTCCTGCGCCGTGCCCGCTTCACCCAGCTGCTCGTGACGGGCGCCGACAAGCGCGACGCGCTGCGCCGCACGCTCGCCGGCGAAGCGGGGCTGCCGCTGGCGATGCTCGGCGACGCGCTCGACGAGATCGCCTGCGACGAGGCGGCCCGCGGCGAGGACGCCTGACAGACCCGAGATTCCCACCATCCAGCGTCCGCCGGTGGCGATACGTTCGCGTCATGAAGCCGCTGGCTGACTACGCGCGCGCCGGCCGATGAGCTCGACCGCCGCCGCCGAACCCTACGTCGCACGAGATCTTGGCGCGCGCGGATCGCGCGCGGCGGTCGGGGACAGCGATCCCGCTCTCGCCGCATCGCCGGCGGCGGCGGCCGTCCTTGCAGCGGTTCCGGGATGGTGGGAGGCGCGCGCTCGAGCCGTGGGCCTCGAGGGCCGGTGGCTGGACGTGTTCCACGCCGTCGACGCGCCGCGGCCTGAGCAGCTCGTCGAGTCCACGACTCACGCCGAACAGCCCTCGTGGTCGGCGTCGGAGCTCGGCGGCGCCTACGTCGCTGCGCTGGCACCTGAGGTTCGCGCTCGCCACGGACGTCATTACACCCCGTCGGACCTCGCGGACCACCTGTGGACGATGGCCCGCGGGAGCCTTGAGCACCGGCGGCCCGCTCGGCGGCTTTCAGGGCTCGTGCGCGATCCCGCGTGCGGAGCTGGGGCACTCCTGCTGCCGGCCCTTCGCGAACATCTCCGAGCCCTCGTGCGGGCCGATGCCCGTGTCGTGCTGGCCGGCCTACCGAACGTCATCGAAGGCGTAGACGCCGATCCCGCAGCAGTGTGGATCGCCAGCGTCGTGCTCGCAGCGGAGGCGCTACCGGTACTCGCGGCCGTACCGGCCGCTCGGCGGCGGCCTCTGCCGGCGTTGGCCAGAGTCGGTGACGGCCTGGCGTCGGCGCCCGCATCGGCGCGCCTCGTCCTCATGAACCCACCCTACGGCCGGGTGCGCCTAACCCCCGATGACCGGGTCCGCTTCGCCAGCATCCTCTACGGCCACGCGAATCTCTACGGCCTGTTCCTCGGCGCCGCCCTCGAGAGCCTCGACGACGCGGGGGTGCTCGCGGCGCTCGTGCCGACGTCGTTCACAGCGGGGCGCTACTTCTCCAGCCTCCGTCAGGAGATAAGTCGCGTCGCTCCGCTGCGTGACGCAACCTTCGTCGCTGCTCGCGGAGGCGTCTTCGCGGGAGTGCTTCAGGAGACATGCCTGGCCGTCTTCACCAAGCGAAAGGCCCGGCGCACCACCATCGCGAGCATCAACGGGCACGTCAGCGACGTCGCGCGCGTCAAGTCGCCGCGAGGCTCCGCACCCTGGCTGCTGCCGCGTCGAGCTGACGATGCGCACATCGCCGCCGCCGCGCTCACGATGCCGCTGACGCTCTCCGCCGCGGGCTGGCGCGCATCGACCGGGCCCTTGGTATGGAATCGCCGTCGCGACGATCTTTCGTCGCACCCGGGCGCTCGACGCTTCCGGGTCGTCTGGGCCGCGGATTTCGACAACGGCCTGTTGAACTGCGATCGAGCACGCGACGCGCTGCGCTACCTCCGCGTCCGCGACGACGCCGACGAGGCAGTAATGACCCTTACCACCCCTGCCGTCCTCGTCCAGCGCACGACAGCATCAGAGCAACGCCGGCGCGTCGTTGTGACCAAACTCACCCGCGATCACCTCGCCATGTGGGGAGGCGCCGTCGTCGTCGAGAACCACGTCAACGTGCTTCGTCCTCGCACGCCGAAGACACGCCCGCTGCTCTCAGAATCGACCCTCGCGGCCGTCCTCACCACCAAGACGATCGACCAGCTTGCCCGCTGCATATCCGGCTCCGTCGCGCTCAGTGCCTATGAGCTCGAGTCGCTACCACTCCCACACGCCGACGTCCTGGCTGCCTGGGAGACGCTCGAGGGTCCCCGGCTCGAGCGTGCCGTGGCCGATGCCTATCGCCGAGTCACCCAGTGACCGTCCGTCCCCTGCTGCCGCTCGACGACTGCGCCAGCCGGCTCGAGATGATCTTCCCGCGCGCCGCGTTTGACACTGTGCTGTCCAATCCCCTCGCGGCCTCGGCCGTCGCGGCGATGGTCTACGTGGACGCGATCGTCCCCGATGACGGCGACCTCGCGGACATGGCGACGTGGGCGCGGCCGTCCATGTGCCTCTGGCTCTCTGATGCCGCCTACGCTCACGATGACGAAGCATCGAGGTCCGCTTGGTGGAACGCCGCGATGGGCAGCGCCAAGCGAGTTGCGGCGCTCCTCGAAGGATGGGGCGAGCAGTTTGAGCCGCGGTACGCGGACGGCTCGCGCGAGACGCTGCGTGACGAGACGTTCCCGAAGTGGCTGGATGAAGGCGCCATGCGCGTTCGTCCGGGAATCAAGACGACGAGCAGCCAACCGCGCTGGGCGCTGACGAGGTCGTTTGCCGAGCTCTTTGACCCTGCCCTCGTCAGCGACGAGCTGGCCGCAAAGATCGACGCGTGGCGTGACGCGCACATGAGCCCTGGAGGGCGACTGAAGGCGCTCACAGCTCAACAACGCGCGCAGCGCGCGCACGCCGTGCGCGTCGCGCTGCCTGACGGGGAGGTCCGCTCGCTGGAACCCGGTGAGGCCTCTGTGATCCTCAAGGGCGTCATAGAGCTCTGGGCGCCCCGACGACTGGTGGATCCCGTCGTCCTGACGATTTCAGAGCCGGGCGACAAGATCTACACAGCCGACAGCGACGTGCTGCGTCGCCTGGGCGTCGCTATCAACTCGGCGACCCTTCTCCCGGACGCAGTGCTCGTCGACATCGGTGTAGAGCCGCCGACGTTCTGGATCGTCGAGGCCGTCGCGAGCGACGGACCAATCGACGAGGATCGCAAACGCGGTCTCGTGCGGTGGGCCGTTGGCCAGCGCATTCCGGAGGCGGATTGTCGCTTCCTCACGGCGTTCGGCTCGCGCAACAGCGGCCCGGCTCGTCGGCGACTGAAGGACCTCGCCATCGGCACCTACGCTTGGTACGCCGACGAACCCATGTGCGAACTCGCCTGGTACCGCGTCGCCGACGGATGAAACCCGCGGGCGCTCGCCTCGCGCCGGAGCCAGGACCCGCACCCCGCGCGCGAGGACGCTGATCGTCGTACCGATCGGATCGCCCTCGGCGTAGATCTCGATGGGCCGGCCGGCGTCGACGCCCAGCGCAGCCCTCGACGCGCGGCATGACTCGCCGCGCGGCCTCCTCCGGCCGCCGGATTTGCGCAGCAGGGCGAAGTGACGTTCGATCGCGCGACGGTATCCCAGCATCACGGTGCGGACCTCCCTGCGGGGGTTTGGCGCGGAGGTCTCGTCGCGGATCCGCCGGGCCGGGGTCGTGCCGCGGGCTGGCCTTCGGACGTGAGCGCGCCACCGCGTGGCTGCCGCGTGTGGCTAACCGAACAGCGACACGCCAGCCAGCCCCAGTGTTCGCGCGACGTCCGGTCGGGAAGCTGTGCGCATGCTGCAAGCCACCGCCCTTCGCCCCGCCCCGGCCGGCGTGCAGTGGCACGGCTCGTGGGCGCCGCGCGAGCCCGACGACGCAGCGCGCGTCGCGCGGCTGCCGGCGCTCCAGCGCCTGCTGCTGAGCACCGACGGCACGGTCACGACGGCCCTGGCGACGATCGCCGGCGAGCCGATCGGCGTGCGCACGCTCTCTCAGGACGTCGTCGCGCTCGCCCAGGACGACGCCGAGCTCGCGCTGTGGGCCGGCGGCAACGTGCTCGAGCGCCGCGTGCTCCTGTACGGCACCGAGACCGGCACGCCGCTGCTCTACGGCGCGTCGCGGATCGTCGCGCACCGCCTGCCGCGGCCGGCCCGCGAGGCGCTCGTCGCCGGCACCGTCGCGATCGGACTTGTCCTGCGCGCGCACGAGATCGAGACGTTCCGCGTCCCGGTCAGCGTCGGCGTCGCGCCCGCGAGCGAGGAGGCGGCGGCCGTGCTCGGGCCGGGGCTCATGTGCCAGCGGACGTACGCGATCAGGTCGCAGGGCCGAGCGCTGATGATCGTCCACGAGCAGTTCCCCGCGGCCGGGTTCGGAGCCGATCGCTGATGCGCGTGCTCGTCGCCGGCGGCGGGATCGGCGGTCTCGCGACCGCGCTCAGCCTGCACGCGGCCGGTATCGACGTCGAGGTCGTCGAGTCGGCGCGCTCCATCCAGGCTTACGGTGCCGGCATCAACCTCCTCCCCCACGCGGTCCGCGAGCTGACCGAGCTCGGCCTCGGCGAGGAGGTCGAAGCCGCCGGGATCGCGACGAAGGAGCTCGCCTACCACGACCGCTTCGGCAGCCGCATCCATGCCGAGCCGCGCGGGCGCACCGCCGGCTACCGCTGGCCGCAGATCTCGATGCACCGCGGGGAGCTGCAGATGCTGCTGCTACGCGCCGTCAACGAGCGTCTCGGCAGCGACGCCGTCATGTGCGGCCTCGCGCTCGAGCGCTTCGAGCAGCACGGCGAGGGCATCCGCGCCGAGGTTCGCGAGCGCGCGAGCGGCGCGCTGCGACCGTTCGAAGCCGACGTCCTCGTCGGCGCCGACGGCATCGACTCCGCGGTCCGCGCCCAGCTTCACCCCGACGAGGGCGCGGCGCGCTGGTCGGGCGTCGGCATGTGGCGCGGGGTCAGCGAGGCCGAGCCCTTCGGCAGCGGGCGGACGATGATCATGGCCGGCAGCAACCGCAGCGAGAAGTTCGTCGCCTACCCGATCCGCGGGCGCGACGGGCGCCGGCTCGTCAACTGGGTCGCGGAGGTGCGCCTCGCGCCCGACAACGCCGCCGCGGACGCGCACGACTGGACGCGCACCAGCGATCCCGCGGCCGTGGTCGAGCGCTTTGCGGACTGGGACTTCGACTGGCTGGACGTCCCGGCGCTCATCGCGGGGACGCCGTCGATCTTCGAGTACCCGATGATCGACCGCGACCCGCTTGCGTACTGGGGAGCGGGACGCGTCACGCTGCTCGGCGACGCGGCGCATCCGATGTACCCGATCGGCTCCAACGGCGCATCGCAGGCGATCGTCGACGCGCGGGTCGTCGCCCGCGAACTCGCGCAGCACGACGATCCGGCCGCCGCGCTCGCCGCCTACGAGGATGTCCGCCGGCCGCCGACGAGCGCGATCGTGCTCGCCAACCGCCGTCACGGCCCCGAGCAGGTCATGACGATCGTCGCGCAGCGCGCCCCGGACGGCTTCGCGCACATCGACGACGTCATCGCGCCCGACGAGCTGCGCGCGATCGTCGCGCGCTACAGCGCGACCGCCGGGTTCGACCTCGACGAGCTCAACGCACGGCCCTCGCTGGCGGCCCGCGCGATCGCGCGCTGACCGCCTGCGCCGGGCGGTATGGCCCGCACCGCGCGAGAGGACTACGCTGGGTGCATGGAAGAGGACGAGATCAAGGTGCTGGTCAAGCGGCTGGCCCGGGCGCATCCTTCCGGTGGCACCGTCATCGAGCGGGCCGCGATCATGGCCGAAGGTGCCGGCTCGAAGGATGTCATGGCGTGGGTCATCGGCCATGGCGGGACACCGGAGGCCGCGGTGAAGAGCGCGGCGCCGCGCGGGATCCACGGCTGGCGGCTCGGCGAGACCACGGCGCCCGAGGCACGCACGGCCTCGCGGTTCGTGCTGCCCGCCGGCGCGCTCGACTGAGCGCGCTCACACGCAGGCTCTCCGTCCGTGTGGTCATCGGACGTCGCCGTCCTCGGCGCAACGACGCGGCCAGCCGAGCGCGGATCGTTGCGATGCTTCGCGGATGGACCTGCACCGCGACGGCTACCGCATTTCGACCGCTGTGGCCCGAATGGACCGCGAGGTCATCTGGCGCTTCCTGCGAACCACGTACTGGTCTGCGGGCATCGAACGCGAAGTCGTCGAACGCGGGATCGACAACTCGCTCGTCTTCGGGCTGTTCGACCCGTCAGGGGAGCAGGTCGGATTCGCGCGGGTCGTGACCGACCTGTCGCGGTTCGCCTGGCTGGCCGACGTGTTCGTGCTCCAGGAGCACCGCGGCAAGGGGCTCGGCGTCTGGCTCGTCGAGACCGTCGTCGGCGACCCGCGCCTGGCCTCGCTGCGGATCGTGCTGGCGACAGCCGACGCCCACGGCCTGTACGAGCGCTTCGGCTTCGGCCCGGTGGACGCCGAGCGCATGCTGGAGCGCCGGGGCTGAGCAGCCGGGCGGCCTCAAGAGCGCCTCGATTCCGGCTGATCGGCTGGATGGTCGGTCGGAGCCGCTCGACTTCTGTGGCGAGAGGATTAATTGGCACGTTGACGTTGCTTGCCGCGGTCGCGCGGTGTAGCGTCGCGCCGACGAGGCGGCGGGCGACGGATTGGCATCGGACCCGCCCGCGGATCGCGCGCCGCACACGTCGAAGGCCATCCGTATCGACGTCGTTCTCGGGAGTCGCCATGCCGCCAGCCACCGCTTACCCGTCTGCCGCCTCCGGCGCAGGTCACGGGAGGATCCGCCTGCGTCCGAGCGGGGGATTCGCCCCCGCTGCCGCAAGCGCGCCCGCACCCCCGCCGATGCCGACCGGCACCTCGGTCGGCCACGGCACGATCCGCCTGGTCGGCCGTCCGCCGGCGTACAGCGCGTCGCTGACGCCGGGGGCACCGCCGCCGACGCAGGAGACGGCAGGCGTCGGCCACGGAAGGATTCGGCTGCGGGTGTAGCGCGTCGGCGCCGCTCACCCGGCGGACCTGCGCGAGCGCGAGGGTGACGTCCCGAACCACGCGGGATGTAACCCTCGTGCTCGCGCTTGCGTTCAGAGGTGCGCGACCGCACCCCGCACGGCCCTCGCGATCACCGTACCGTCCTCAGGATCGCCCCTTCGAGCGCCGAGCGGCGGCGAACAGCACGCGCGGGATGGTCGACGGGGCGAGCAGCCGCGAGGGCGGCGCGAGCATGCCGGTGACGTCGTAGACGGTGCGGGCGAGCACCTCGTCGCGCTCGGCCCCGGCGACGAGGCGATCGACGTAGCGGTTGGCGAGGCGCTCGGCAAGCGGGACGCGCATGCCAAGCTCGGGCAGCGCGCGGTCGGTCCCGGCCGCGAGCCACCAGGCCTCGGAGACGGGCCTGCGCGCCGCCCGGTAGTAGCGCTTGGCGAGCCGACGTTCGCCGCCGAGCAGCACGCGCCGCAGCGCGACGGCCTCGAGCGCCGCGACGGACATGCCCTGCCCGTAGATCGGGTTGAAGGCGCACATGGCGTCGCCCATGACGAGCAGGCCGTCCGGAACGCGCTTGAGACGCTCGTAGCGGCGGCGCACACCGGCCGGGAACCCGTGCGTGTCGATCTCGCCGAGCGGCTCGGCGTCCTCGATGGCCGCGATCACCTCGGGGTCGGCGACCGTGGCGGCGAACGCCCGCCAGCCGCCGTCTTCGGTCGGGGGACGGTGCGCGGGACCGTAGCCGTAGAGCGTCACGATCCAGCGATCGCCCTCCACGGACTGCGCGGCGATGCCGCGGGGGCGCCCGGCGTGCGCGTCGTCGAGCACGACGCGGTCGCGGCCGAGGACGCCCGCGGGGAGCCGCAGGTACCGGCTCGCGTAGAAGATGTCGACGTCCACGCGCTCCTCGACGGCGCGCGGGTAGCCGAGCTCCTCGAGCCAGGTCGAGACCTTGGGGGCCCGGCCGGTCGCTGCGACGACGAGGTCGCCGTGTAGAACCTGCTCCCGCGAGCCCGGCGTGCGATCGAGCGCGCGCACGCCGGCCACGCGCGCGCCGTCGGCCACGAGCCCGAGCACGCCGCAGCGATCGCGCAGCGTGACGTTCGAAAGCCCACGCACCCGGCGACGCACGAGCCCTTCGAGCAGGTCGCGGCTCGTCAGGCAGTAGTCGCCGGGGAGATCGACGCGCGCCAGGAGGTGACCGCCCACGCGGAGGCGCATCTCAAGGCCGAACGCGAGCGGCGGCGCACCCGCCTCGAGCGCCTCGGCGCAGAAGCCTTCGAAGAGCTCCTCGAGCGCGTGCTGGCCACCCGGCTGCATGCCATGGATGTGGCGACCCTGCGGCACGGCGCGGCGCCCCTCGCCCACCCCCGCCGGCAGCGCGTCGCGATCGAGGACCGTCACCCGCGCGTAGAACTCCGACAGGACCCGCGCAGCCAGCAGCCCCGCGACGCTCGCGCCGATGACGATCGCGTGCTCGCCGTGGCGTGACGGCGCCCGCTGGGTGGGGTGGATCCCTCTGGTCTTGCCTCGCGCGACCAGACGACTCCACCCCCTCGCATCATCGGCCGAGACACCCATGAGCGCACTCTCTCCCAATGCGCCCGCATGCACCACCGGCAGGGCGATGCGCGCCGCAGCGCCTACCATGGCGAGGGCGGTGCTCGCCTTGCCCCGGCGAGTCCGTCGAGCCGCCAATCGTGGATCCCGAACGCCCAGCCGACGACGCGTCGGCCACGCTCCAAAACCGGCTCGAAGTGGCCGACGACGATCGCTGCGAGCTCGATGCCGACGCGCGGATGAGCGACCCCGTGGCGCTGCTGCACCATCTCGACGTCAGCGGGCACTTCCATCGCGACAGCAGGATCGGCCGGGTCTTTCACCGCGGCATGGTGTCGCTGCGCGAGACCGAGCCGACCGAGAGCCTGCACGTCTCGGTCGACGGCAACAGGCTGCTGGCGCATGTCGACGGGGTCTCGCCGCTGACCGTCCGCGCGGACGGCTCGTCGGCGTACTCCCTGCGCGGCGCGCTCGCGCACAACCTCGCCGGCATGGCGCAGGACCTCGTCTGGCTGCTGCGCGGCCGCCAGGGCGACCATCGCTGCGAGCTCAACTGCGAATGGAGCGCGCCCAAGGCCGACCGCGCAACCCCGCAGGCCGACCTGCTCGATCCCGCGACGGGGTCCTGGAGCGTGCAGATGGACGCGCGGGTCGCCGGATCGCTCGACGCGACGCGGCTGCGCGCCGCGCTGGGCGCCGTGCTGGGACCCGCCATGCGCACCGATCCCCTGACGATCGCCGACTGTCCCGACGACCAGGCGCTCAGCGCGGCGCGCGGCGCCCTGTCGCGTGCGCCGGCCCCGGCCGACGCGCAGCCACCGCTGCGAGCGTGCCTGGCGCGCCATCGCGACGGGGACGTGCTGATGCTCAGCCTCAACCACGCGGCGTGCGACGGCTTCGGAGCGCTGCAGGTCATGCAAGCCATCGCGCGCGCCTACGCGGGCGACGCGGGCGCCACGGTGCGGCTGCACTTCCTCGCGTCGCGCGAGCTGCCGGTTCGTCCGGTACCCGGCGTCGAGTCGGTCGCGGCCCGCGCCTACGAGCGCGTGGTCGAGCGCGTGCGCGACACCCGCGACCGGCCGGCGCGCCTCGCCGCAGACGGGCCGGGCGACGCCGCCGGGTGCGGCTATCACCTCGTCGCGCTGTCGGCCCGGGCGACCCGTCATGCGGTCGGCGTCGAGCATGCCCGCTCGAACACGGACGTCCTCATGGCGGCTCTGCACCTCGCGATCGACGATTGGAACGGTCGCCACGGCTGTGGCGGGCGCCGCATCGGCGTGCTCGTGCAAGCCGACCTGCGACCGCCGCAGTGGCGCCACGACCCGATCGCAAACTTCTCCGTGGTCGCTCGGGTGTCGACCACGCCGGCGAACCGCGCCAGCCCCGCGTCAACGCTGAAGACCGTCGCCGCCGAGATCGCCCGCAACAAGCGCATGCGCACCGGCGTCGCGCTCATCGCGGCGCTTGAGCGCGCGCAGATGCTGGCGCTGTGGGCCAAGCAGTCGACCATCGTGCTGGCGCCGCTGACGGGCAACCTCATCGACACCACGGTGCTCTGCAACCTCGGCTGGCTCGACGAGTCGCCCTCGTTCGGCCCCGACGCGGGTCAGGCCGCCGAGCTCTGGTTCTCCACGCCGGCGCGCGCGCCGCTGAGCCTGTGCCTCGGAGCTGTCACGGTCGGCGGGCGACTGCACCTGTCCTTCCGCTACCCGCATCGTCTGCTCAGCCCCGACGGTGCGCGCCGCTTCGCCGACGGCTACGTCGAGCAGCTCCGACTCGTCGGCGACATCCGCGCGTAGGCCGGCGGCCCTCAGCCGACGCGCGACCCACTGGTCGAGCGCTAGATCCAGCCGTGCTTCGTGGCGAGCAGGACCGCCTGGGCGCGGTCGGGAACCTCGAGCTTCGTGTAAGCGCGGTGCAGGTGGCTGCGCACGGTGCTGACGCTGAGCGACATCTCCAAGGCGATCTGCTTGTAGACCTTGCCGTCGGACAGCGCCATGAGGACCTCGAGCTCGCGCGAGCTCAGCGGGCAGGGGGCCTTCGAACGCCGGCGGACCGGCCGCTCGCGGGCGTCGAGGTCGGCTTGGAGGGTCGCGACGCGAGCCTCGATCGCCTGGAGCTCGCGGAGGCGGCACTCGACGTGCGCGAGGAGCGCGCGCGTGGAGGCGATGGTGCTCGCGAGTTCGCGCGTACGCGATTCGATCGCCTTTAGCCGCTGATCGAGGACGTCCGGCAGCGCCTGCGGCGAGCTCGGGGCTGGCCGGAGGTACACCAGTGCCCCGTCGGGGCCGGTCTGGCGAGCCTGCGCCCCTGACGTGTCCCGCGTTTCGACCAACTGTCGTGCCCCATGTCCAGGCGATGCCATCCGCGATCTCCCGTGCTCCAGTGTCCGTACCTGGACAATCACTTACCCTTGTTGGCGGATTTCTACCGGCGCACGCAGACGGCCGGCGGGGGAAATCCGCCACGATCGGCCGCCCGGGCGCACCGACGCGATGACCACCGACCCCGCTACAGCTCCCTCCCCGGCCGATCGGCGCGTGACGTTTCCGGACCTCGTGCGCATCCACTACCGCTGGCGCAAGGCGGTCCGCGACGACTCCAAGATGGCCGAGGAGCGCGAGGCCGTCGATGCGGCGTACCACGCGGCGCTCGCCAAGTTCGAAGCCGAGCACGGCAAGATCATGAGCGCGTACTGGTGCGCGGACTTCGAGAGCGCCGTCGCGCTGACGACCGGCACGCCGCGCACCGGGCGGCTGCGCCGCCTGCGATCGCCGGCACCGAAGTTCCACCGCGTCAGCGACTGGGCGACGAAGGAGGATCCCCAGATCGCGCGCATGCTGCACCAGTGCGACGAGCTCGCGATCCGCTCGGCAGAGGTGCTGCGCGGCCGCAGCCGGCGGATCTGCATCCAGCTCGTCATGACGTCCGCCTGTCATCTGCTGAGCCTCGTCGACGCGCGCCGCGTCCGCACGGACCCCAAGACGCACGCCGCCGCCGTGGCCGCCGAGAAGCGCGAGCTCGAGCTCGTCGCCGAGGACTATCGCCAGGCCGCCAACGGCGACGCCCAGCTCATCTACTTCGGCGGCATGGCGATCGGGGTCGTCTTCATCTCGCTGCTGTACCTCATCGCCCGCGGCCTGCTGCAGGGCGAGGACGTGCAGGACGCGACGATCATCGGCTGCCTCGTCGCGGGCGCGCTCGGCGCGGTGGTCAGCGTCATCGCGCGCATCAACAGCGGCTCGTTCGACCTCGACGCCGACGTCGCGCGCGGCTACACGCTGTTCCTCGGAGCGCTGCGGCCATGGATCGGCTCGATCTTCGGGGTGCTGACGTACTTCGCCGTCACGAGCGGCTTCGTCGAGATCTTCAAGATCCCGCCCGACGGCATCAAGCAGTTCTACTTCCTCTGCGTCATCGCGTTCGGCGCCGGCTTCAGCGAGCGCTGGGCACAGGACACGCTGACGGGCGGGCTGACCGGGCGCTCGCGCAAGGCCGACCCGCCGTCGCCGACGGCGCCCTCGTCCGTCCGGCTGCCGACCAGCGGCACGCCGCCTCCCGCCGACACGGACGTCAAGCCCGCCGCGGCCGCGGGCGCGCCGCCGTCGGCCGGCCTCGTCGACGAGTGACGCCGGGCGTCGCGGCCCGGTCCTGACACCATCCACGCCATGCTGAGCATCGCGCAGGCCCGCGAGCAGTGGTCGCCCGAGGGCGTCTATCTCAACACCGCGAGCTACGGCCTGCCGCCGCGCGACGGCTTCGACGCGCTGCAGCGCGCGCTCGCGGACTGGCGCGGCGGGCGCACGAGCTGGGAGCACTGGGGCGAGAGCTCCGAGGGCGCCCGCGCGGCGTTTGCGGCGATGGTCGGGGTCGATGCCGAGCGGGTCGCGATCGGCGCGACGGTGTCGGAGTTCGTCGGGATGGCCGCCGCGTGCTTGCCCGCCGGCACGCGCGTGCTCGTGCCCGACATCGAGTTCACCTCGACGCTGTTTCCGTTCCTCGTGCAGGAAGCGCGCGCCCCGGGCAGCCGTGTCGTCGTCGAGACCGTCGCGCCGGCGCGGCTCGCCGAGGCGATCGACGCGCGCACGGACGTCGTCGCGTTCAGCGCGGTGCAGATGAGCACCGGCGAGGTCGCCGACATGGACGCGATCGTGGCGGCGGCGGCGCACCACGGCGCGCTGACGCTGCTCGACGCGACGCAGGCCTGCGGCTGGCTGCCGATCGACGCGACGCGCTTCGGCGCCGTCGTGTGCGGCGCGTACAAGTGGCTCGTGTCGCCGCGCGGGGCAGCGTTCATGGCCGTCGACGACGGGTGGCTTGAGCGGATCGTCCCGCACAGCGCGGGCTGGTACGCGGGCGACGACGTCCACAGCAGCTACTTCGGCCCACCGCTGCGCCTGGCGTCCGACGCGCGCCGGCTCGACACGTCGCCGGCGTGGTTCTCGTGGGTCGGCACGCAGCCGGCACTCGAGTTGCTCAACCGAATCGGCATCGACGCCGTATACGCCCACGATGTGGCGCTCGCGAACCGCTTCCGCGCCGGGCTCGGGCTCGAGCCCTCCAACAGCGCGATCGTCTCCGTCGATCTTCCCGACGGCGCGGACCGGCTCGAGCGCGCCGGGATCTTCGCCGCGCTGCGCGGCGGGCGGCTGCGGGTGTCATGGCACCTCTACAACACCGAGCATGACGTCGACGTGGCGCTCGGCGCCCTCGTCCCGTAACGAACCCGAGCCGAGAAGACCGGACGGTTCATGATTTCGACACACCGCACTGGGTACGCTGAACCTCGCATGGCGACGGCTGCTGCCACAGCGTTCCAGGACGCTCTGCTGGACGTTCGGGAGCGGACCCTCGCCCTCGTCGCCCCGTTCTCGCACGCCGAGCTCGAGCGCGTCCAGCATCCGCTCATGAGCCCGCTGGATTGGGACCTCGGGCACATCGCCGCCTACGAGGATCTCTGGCTCGTGCATCGCCATGGCGGCGAGCCCCTGCTGCGCGGCGACCTCGCGGATCTCTACGACGCCTTCGAGACGCCGCGGGCGGTCCGCGGCGCCATCCCCTTCCTGCGCGGCGACGACGTGTTTCACTACCTCGCCGCGGTGCGCGAGCGCACGCTCGAGATCCTCGAGCGCGCGGGCCCGGGCGACGGCACGCTGTTTGAGATGGTCGTTCGCCACGAGGCCCAGCACAACGAGACGATGCGCCAGACGCTGTTTCTCGGCGGCCTGGAAGGCGGGCGTCCGCCCGCGACCTCACCCGCGGCGGACGCTGGGTCGGACTGGATCGTCGTCCCGTCCGGCGGCTTCGAGATGGGCGCTTTGGCCGGTGGCTTTGCCTTCGACAACGAGCGCCCGCGCCACCGCGTCGAGGTGCCCGCCTTCGCGATCGCGCGGCGCCCGGTCGACAACGCCACCTGGATGCACTTCGTCGAGGGCGGCGGCTACGAGCGCCGCGAGTGGTGGTCGGACGAGGGCTGGGCGTGGAAAGAGGAGTACGACATCTCTCGCCCCGAGGGCTGGACGGCGGACGGGGCTGTCGACGACGACCATCAGCCCGTCCTCCACGTCTCCTGGTTCGAGGCCGACGCCATGGCTCACTCGCACGGTGCGCGACTGCCCACCGAGGCGCAATGGGAAAGGGCGGCGACCCGGGATCAGGACCCGCTGGAGGATGTCGGCCGGGTCTGGGAGTGGACGTCGACGCACTTCGACGGCTATCCGGGCTTCGTCGCGCACCCCTACCGCGAGTACTCCGAGGTCTTCTTCGGCGACGCCTACCGCGTGCTGCGCGGCGCGTCGTGGGCGACCGAGGAGCGCGTGCGCTCCGTGACGTTTCGCAACTGGGACCTTCCCATGCGCCGGCAGATCTTCGCCGGCGTCCGACTCGCAAAGGACGTGACCTGATGGAGCCGACCCTCGAGGGCACCGTCGAGGTGCGCTCCTACCTCGGTCCGGGCGACGAGCGGACGCTTGCCGACGACGTGCTCGACGGCCTGACCCGGCCGCTGAAGGAGCTGCCGCCCAAGCACTTCTACGACGCCCGCGGGTCGGAGCTCTTCGACGCGATCTGCGAGCTGCCCGAGTACTACCAGACGCGCACCGAGCGGCTGATCTTGAAGTCCAGCGCCGAGGACATCGTCGAGCGCACGGGCGCCGTCGAGCTCGTCGAGCTGGGGTCGGGGTCGGCCTCCAAGACGCGCGTGCTGCTCGACGCGATGGCGGCGGCGGGGTCGCTGGAGCGCTACGTGCCCGTCGACGTGAGCGCGACCACCGTGCACGCGGCCGCCGAGACGCTCGTGCGCGAGTACCCCGGCATGTCCGTGCACGGCGTCGTCGGGGACTTCGAGCGCCACCTCACGCATCTGCCGGAGGCGGGCGGCCCGCGCCTGGTGGCGTTCCTCGGCGGGACGCTCGGCAACTTCCCGCCCGGCAGCCGGCGGCGCTTCTTGCGCGGCCTGCGCAACGTCCTCGGCCCCGACGGCCATCTGCTGCTCGGCACCGACCTCGTCAAGGATCCGCGCATCATCGAGGCCGCCTACGACGACAGCGCGGGCGTCACCGCGCAGTTCAACCTCAACGTCCTGCATGTGCTCAACCGCGAGCTCGACGCGAACTTCGACGTCGACGCCTTCGAGCACGTCGCGTTCTTCGATCGCCAGCGCGAGTGGATCGAGATGCGCCTGCGCGCGACGGACGTCCAGCAGGTCCACATCGGCAAGCTCGACCTCGACATCGACTTCGCCGCGCGCGAGGAGCTGCGCACCGAGATCAGCGCGAAGTTCACCCCCGAGCGGCTGTCGGGCGACCTCACCGCGGCCGGCCTCGAGCTCGTCGAGCTCTACACGGACCCCGACGACCTCTTCGCCGTCTCGTTGTCGCGCCGCGCCTGACGGCGTCGGTGGTCGGCGTCAGGCCGGCGCGCTGAGCGCTTGGCGCAGCGCGGCGATCTCGCCGGCGAGCTGCGGTCGTGCGGCAGCGACGGCGGCGAGCCTGCGGTCGACGGCGTCGAGCTCCCAGGCGTCGGCCGCGTCCCGGCACGCCGCGATCGCGCCCGCGGCCTCCTCGGGCTTGCCGTGCGCGGCTGCCGCGACGGCATGGTCGGCGAGCAGCTCGACGTCACCGGGGTGCATCCCGGCGCGCATGCGCGCGACGGCCAGCGCGCGCGAGGGCTCGTCGGGCTCTGGCAGCGTGCTGTCGGTAGCGCGCAGCGCGTACGCCTGCTCGATGCCGTCGGAGCGGCAGAGTCCGAGCAGCCCGAGCGCCGCGGTGAGCCGCGGAGCGCCGGCCTGTCGCGTGCCGGCCTCGAGCATGCCCTCGGCCTCGTCGGTCAGCAGCACGTCGGCGTGCTCGCCCAGGTACGCCGACCCCTGCGCGTCCGTCAGTCGCAGCCAGCCGTCGAGGAGGGCCGCCAGCTCCGCCTGCCGCTGCTGCCGGCGGATGTCCGCGTAGGTCGCGGCGACGCCCGCGGCGCGCGCCGCCTGGAGGATCGCGACGTGCGTGACGAGCGTCTCCCGGCCGGGGTTGGCATCGACGAGATGCTCGAGCGCGGCCTCGGCCGGTTCGGTCAGCAACCCGTCGGCATGGGTGCTCAGCGTCGCCTCGGACTCATCTAAGCCGGGGGTCTTGATCCAAGCCAGCAGCCGCTTCACCGTCGCGGGCTGGTCGTCGAGGTGCACGAGCCAGCCCGGCTGCCGCGTCGCGGCGGCCGTCGCCCACGCCTCGTCAAAGCGCGCCGGGTCGTCCGTGCGCATCGATCGCAGCAGCTTCCTGGCCTGCCCGCGACGCCTGGCGTCCCGCATGACGTCGATCTGCCGAGCGGCCTGCCACGCATCCGCGATCGCGGACTCAAGACGCCCGCTTCGCCGATGCCAGGAGGCGCGGCTCAGCCGCAACACCCCGGCGCTCCAGCCGTCTGCGTGCTCGTCGAGGAGCTCGGCGAACAGCGCATCCGCCTCGCCGGCGCGCCCGATCTCACCCAACCGACCGGACAGGTTGTTCAACGACGTCGCGAGGTCGGGCAAGAAGCGCTCCGCGCTCGCCGCGGCCAACACCCGATAGTGCTTGACGGCCTCCTCGATCGCCGCCAGCGCCTCATCCGCACGCCCCACATCGCTCAACCCGGCAGACAGGTTGTTCAACGACATCGCGAGGTCGGGCAAGAAGCGCTCCGCACTCGCCGCGGCCAACACCCGATAGTGCTTGACGGCCTCCTCGATCGCCGCCAGCGCCTCATCCGCACGCCCCACATCGCGCAACCCGGCGGACAGGTTGTTCAACGACGTCGCGAGGTCGGGCAAGAAGCGCTCCGCGCTCGCCGCGGCCAACACCCGATAGTGCTTGACGGCCTCCTCGATCGCCGCCAGCGCCTCATCCGCACGCCCCACATCGCTCAACCCGGCGAACAGGTTGTTCAACGACATCGCGAGGTCGGGCAAGAAGCGCTCCGCGCTCGCCGCGGCCAACACCCGATAGTGCTTGACGGCCTCCTCGATCGCCGCCAGCGCCTCACCCGCACGCCCCACATCGCGCAACCCGTTAGACAGGTTGTTCAACGACATCGCGAGGTCGGGCAAGAAGCGCTCCGCGCTCGCCGCGGCCAACACCCGATAGTGCTTGACGGCCTCCTCGATCGCCGCCAGCGCCTCATCCGCACGCCCCACATCGCTCAACCCGGTAGACAGGTTGTTCAACGACATCGCGAGGTCGGGCAAGAAGCGCTCCGCACTCGCCGCGGCCAACACCCGATAGTGCTTGACGGCCTCCTCGATCGCCGCCAGCGCCTCATCCGCACGCCCCACATCGCGCAACCCGGCGAGACAGGTTGTTCAACGACATCGCGAGGTCGGGCAAGAAGCGCTCCGCGCTCGCCGCGGCCAACACCCGACAGTGCTTGACGGCCTCCTCGATCGCCGCCAGCGCCTCACCCGCACGCCCCACATCGCGCAACCCGGTAGACAGGTTGTTCAACGACATCGCGAGGTCGGGCAAGAAGCGCTCCGCGCTCGCCGCGGCCAACACCCGATAGTGCTTGACGGCCTCCTCGATCGCCGCCAGCGCCTCATCCGCACGCCCCACATCGCGCAACCCGGCGAACAGGTTGTTCAACGACATCGCGAGGTCGGGCAAGAAGCGCTCCGCGCTCGCCGCGGCCAACACCCGATAGTGCTTGACGGCCTCCTCGATCGCCGCCAGCGCCTCATCCGCACGCCCCACATCGCGCAACCCGTTAGACAGGTTGTTCAACGACATCGCGAGGTCGGGCAAGAAGCGCTCCGCACTCGCCGCGGCCAACACCCGATAGTGCTTGACGGCCTCCTCGATCGCCGCCAGCGCCTCATCCGCACGCCCCACATCGCTCAACCCGGCGGACAGGTTGTTCAACGACATCGCGAGGTCGGGCAAGAAGCGCTCCGCACTCGCCGCGGCCAACACCCGATAGTGCTTGACGGCCTCCTCGATCGCCGCCAGCGCCTCACCCGCACGCCCCACATCGCGCAACCCGGCGAACAGGTTGTTCAACGACCCCGCGAGGTCGGGCAGGCGATCGGCGTCGGCCTCGACGAGCGCGCGCGACGCCGCGACGGAAAGCTCGTTCACATCGACCCTGAACGGGCCGAGCGTGCGGCCGGCGTCGAAGAGCTCCCGCGACGCCGCGGACGCCCCCGCGAGCGGCCGTACCACCTGCATGACGAGTCGCAGCGCGGCCACGAGCTCGACATCCGGCGCAGCGGTCGACGCAAGGTCGCGCGCGAGGCCGGCGAGCCGCTCGTCCAGCGCGGCGCGCGCCGCCAGCCGCAGCCGCGCGTGCTCCGAGGCCGCCCGTGCGAGCACGTTGAGCGCTCGCGCGAGCTGCGCCGGCGACGCCGCATCGAGCGCGGCCCCGATCGCCGCCGCGTCGGCGAGCGCGCGGCCGATGAGCACCTCGGCCAGGCGATCGGGCTCCAGCGGCGCGACGACGTCGAGGTCGCCCGCGCCGTACAGCGAGCCCAGCCAGCGCCCGGCGAGCCGGACGCGCTCCTGCGTCGCGTCGCCGAGACCGGGCACGAGCCGCACCAGCGCGAGCGTCTCGGCCTCGCTGGAGGAGCCCAGCAGCCCGGCCAGCGCCACCGCCGCCGGGCGGTCGCGCTCGTCGAGCCCGACCCCCAGCCGCTCGTCCCAGCGCTCCCAGTACGACGCCTCGTGGCGGTCGAGGAGCTCGAGCAGCAGGTCGCGCTCGCCGAGCGCGTCGGGATCGACCTCCGGAGCGCGGACGGCGAGCGACGCCGCCACCAGCACGTACAGCGGCCGGTCGAAGTGGTCGGCGCCGAGCCGCGGGATCCGCCCCGCGTACGGCCCGCTCTCGAAGTGCGTCGCGAACGCCGCCGCCGCGCGCTCGAAGAGCACGCCCCGATCGACGGCGTGCACGCTCGCGTCGAGGTTGACGAACTGCGCCGCGTCATACAGATCGGCGAGCTCCTCGCTGACGCGGCGGCTGACGAAGAGGTCGCGCATCGCCGCCCGCGTGCCCGCCTGGCGTACGACGAGGACGATCCGCACCGGCAGGCGATCGGGGTAGCGCCGCACGGTGCGAAGCAACTCGTTGACGAGGTCCGGTCGGGTCTCGGCGTAGTCGATCGCGACATGGAGCCGGCCGGGCCAGCCCGCGAGCGCGTCGATCGTCTCGCCCGCGCGCTCCTCGCTGTCGGGCGGATCGAGGAGCCCGGCTGTCCAGCCGGCGTCGTGTGCCGCCAGGCAGAGCTCGGCGGCGAGACGCGTCTTGCCGTAGCCGCCGGCGCCCGCGACGATCGCGATGCTCAGCGGATCGTCGCGCTCGCGCCAGAGCATGAACCGCGCGAGCAGCTCCTCGCGCCCGACGAGCGGCACGACGCGCCGGCGCGGTAGCAGGACGGCGCTCGGCGACGCATCCTTCGCGAGCGCAGGTGCCGCGCCCGAGCGCAGCGGCAGCGAGCGAAACCCCGAGGCCCGCGTCCGCTCCGCGACACGCTCGGCCTCCACCGCCCGTTCCCAGCGCTCGTCGCGGTCGTGGAATGCCGCGTTGCGGTCCTTCAGCCCGTCGAACGTTGCGAGCACCGACGCGACGGGCACACCGAAGCCGCCCAGCGCCGAGCGGGCGTCGCGCGAGCTCTCGACGACGCCGCAGACCGCGCCGCCGCCGACGTCCAGCAGCGGCCCGCCGCTGAACCCGCCGAGGATCTGGCCGTCGCGGAGCTTCAGCAACGTTTCCTCGTCCTCCGTCAGCGAACCTTCGTAGACGGTGCTCGCAGCGCTGCGCGCGACCGCACCCGCCGCGTGCTCGCCCTTCGTGAACGCGCAGAGCCGAACGACGACGTCCGCCGCGGGGAGCCGCTCGCCGAGCAGGACACACGGGTGCTCGAACGCGTCCTCGAGCGCCAGCAGCGCGAGATCTGGGAGCGGGTAGAAGGCGGCCGTCTCGTCGTCGGGTGCCAGATCTGGAACGGCTTCGACGGCCGCGACCGCGCGCTGCTCGCCCGCCCATGACACCGACGGCCGCTCGCAGCCGTGCACGACGTGCGCGCAGGTGAGGATCTCGCCGGGCGCGACGAAGAACCCCGTCGCGGCGAACGCGCCCTCGCAGTCGATCCTGACGACGCAGTCGGCGAGCAGCTCGAGCAGCGGGTTACCGTGCTGCGCGCCGGCGCTACCCGCCGTCACCGCTCCATTCCAGCGTGACCTTCAGCGCGCCGCGTCCCTCGCCCTCGACGAGCAGGCCCGTCAGCTTGCCCGACTTCACGGCCAGCTCGAGGCTGAGCTCCACCGTCGTCTTGTGCGGCGCCGCCTTGCGAAGCGCGGCACGGATGGCGTCGCTGAGGCCTTCGAGGGTGCCCGCCACGCCGTCGAAGTCGTACAGGTCGGGAGCGCGCGTCTTGGTGGCCCCGCCGTGCGCCTCGTCGATCACGCGGGCGAGCGCCCTCGTCCCGTTGGGAAGCTGGACCTCCACGACGCGCCTCTCCAACGAGCTCACCTCCGTGTGGTTGACGTGCGACCTAAGCGCAGTCTGCCGCCGTGAGCGGGCGGGTGCAAACTCGGCCGACGTTCGGCGCGTCAGGCCAGCGGACCCCGATCCGCGCGGTCTTGTCGTCTATACCGCCAATAGAGCGAACTATTCGCCAAGACCGGGCTGCCGGGCGTCGCGATCGCGCGGGGCCCAGCGGTCGAAGGCGCACGGGCCGTGCTCGGCGCCCGCCGCGATCATCCACTCCGTCCAGGCGTTGATCGTGTCGAGCGTCACCCGCGCGGGCCGCGTCGCGCCCGCGACGAACCACTGGCGCTTGCGACCGCGGCCGTGTGAGCGCACGAACAGCTCGTAGTCGGTCTCCGCGCGCAGGAACGCCGCGAGGCGCTCGGCCTCGGCCTCACCGCCCGCGAGGTAGGCGAAGGTCAGCCGCAGCTCGGGCTCGTCGCCGACGCCCTCCTCCAGCAGCTCGCCCCAGATGCGGATGTTGTCCAGAAGCTGGACGTTGACCGCCCGGACGAGGACCGCCTCGGGGTCGGACTCCTGTTCGGAGGCCCTGCGCGCCATGAGGTCAGTCGTACGTCTCGTTTGTCGCGTTGCGCTTGCGCCGGCGGCCCGCGCGCAGCTGCGGGACGATGAGCGGGACCTGCTTGCGGAACACCGCGACGCTGCCGTCGCCGACCACGAGCTCGGAGTCGATCTCGCCTGCCTGCTCGTCGTCGACGAGGAGCACGAGGTCGCCGCGCTCGTAGGCCTCCAGGGCGATCTGCACCATGACCTCTGTGTCGACAGCTTTGCCCTCGCGCTTGCGCCCCGCCCAGCCGTTGAGCTCCGACGTCACCGCCGGCGGCTCGAAGACGAGGCCGCGGAACGTGCGGCCGCGATCGAGCTCGGAGTTGTGCGCACCGGTCTCATGTTCGACGCGCGCGCGGATGAACTCCCGCACGGTCGTCTGGTCGTCCTCCACGGGGAGCTTGTACTCCAACAGCCACTCCCCGTCGCTCATCTCGTCGCGGCACTGCACCGTCGGTCCGGCCATGTCGTCGAAGCTCCTTGATCGCCTGCTTGAGTCAGATGTTCCCGTGTTCCTACGCGCGACGCATCGCGACGGGACATCATGGCCCCTCACGCACGGCCTCACCGGCGCGTCGTCGGTCGTCCGAACGGGCATGCTCTGCGCGATGAAGGAGCGGCTGTATGACCGGGTCGGTGCCGCCTGCGATCGCGCGGGGTTCGGCGACCGGCGGGTGCGGCTCGTCGGGACGCTGGAGGGCGAGATCCTCGAGCTCGGCGCGGGGACCGGGCTGAACCTGCCCCATTACAGGCGCGCGGATCGCGTCGTCGCGCTCGAGCCCGATCGTCGCTACGCCCGCCGCCTGCGCGACCGCGCGAGCACCGCATCCGTCGCGGTGCAGGTCGTCGAGCAGGCGGCCGAATCGCTGCCCTTCGGCGATAGCAGCTTCGACCATGTCGTCACGACGCTCGCGCTCTGCTCGGTCGCCGGGCTGGACGCCGTCCTGGCCGAGGTCCACCGGGTGCTGCGACCCGGCGGCGCGCTGCACTTCATCGAGCACGTCCGCGGAGAAGGTCGCCTGGCGCGCTGGCAGGATCGCCTCACGCCCGTGCAGCGGCGCGTCGCCGACGGCTGCCACCTCAACCGCGACGTCGCCGGGGCGCTGGAGCGCGCCGGCCTGCACCTCGATGCCGTCGAGGAGTTCACGATGCCGTCCGGCCACCCGCTCATCAAGCCCGCGATCCAGGGCCGGGCGCGGCGCGCACCGGCCCCGTAGGGTTGCGCGCCGATGCTGATCGAAGGCACAGGCGCGCTCGTCGTCGGCGGGGCCTCGGGGCTCGGCGCGGCGACGGCGCGCGCGCTGCATGAGCGCGGCGCCCGGGTCGTCGTCGCCGACCTCGACGCCCAGCGCGGCGAGGCGCTCGTCGCGCAGCTCGGCGAGGGAGCACGGTTCGT
Source organism: uncultured Actinomycetes bacterium (assembly GCA_963810605.1). Classification (GTDB taxonomy): domain Bacteria; phylum Actinomycetota; class Thermoleophilia; order Solirubrobacterales; family Solirubrobacteraceae; genus CADCVQ01. The sequence continues at coordinate 203,030 of CAWEOF010000027.1, read as the reverse complement.
GGCCGCCGACGTCACCGACGCCGGCCGGCTGCAAGGCGCCGTCGACGCCGCCGCGCAGGCGCCCGGCGGGCTGCGGATCTCCGTGCAGTGCGCGGGGATCGGGCACGCCGAGCGGCTCGCGCGCAGCCGCGGCCCGCACCGCCTGGACGCCTTCGAGCGGGTCATCGCCGTCAACGTCGTCGGGACGTTCAACGCGCTGCGCCTCGCGAGCGCGGCGATGCTCGCCAACGACCCGCTCGGCGACGACGCCGAGCGCGGCGTCTGCGTCAACACCTCCTCGATCGCGGCGTTCGACGGGCAGGTCGGCCAGGTCGCCTACGCGGCCTCCAAGGGCGCGGTCGCGTCGATGACGCTGCCCGCGGCGCGCGAGCTCGCCGCGTCCGCGATCCGCGTCTGCGCGATCGCGCCCGGCCTCTTCGACACGCCCCTGCTCGCGGCGCTGCCGGCCGACGCGCGCGCGGAGCTGGCTCGCACGATGCCGTTTCCGTCGCGGCTCGGCCGCCCGGCGGAGTTCGCGCGGCTCGTGTGCGAGATCGTCGAGAACCCGATGCTCAACGGCGAGGTCATCCGCCTCGACGGCGCGCTGCGGATGGGCCCGCGGTAGCCGCGCCGAGGACCCGCTGCCGGCTGCCTCCCGGGGACGCTGCCCCGCGCTTCAGCTGCGCGGTCGCCTGGATAAAACAGCCGTAGCTTCGCGAAGTCGATCGCGCCCTTGACGGCCTTCTGAACCGAGTCGACGATCGCCAGGAACGCCCTCTCGTAGAGCCCCGGCAAGCCATCCAGTCCCTTGCCCAGCGCGTCGAGCGCCTTCTTGACGGCGTTCTTGAGCCGCTCGGCGAGCTTGTTGACGGCGGCCTCGGCCATCGCCACGAGCCCCTCTTGATCGCGTTGCGCAACTTGTCGCGCAGCCCGGGGAACGCCGCGAGCAGCTTGTCGCCGATCGCGATCAGGGCCGCGCCCGCGGCACGCGGCGTGCGCGGGAGGCTCCTGAACGTCTTCGGCCGCCGTGCCCGGCCCGTCCCCGTCGTGCGCGGCGAGCCCGAGACCGGCCGCATCGGCGCCTGCGCGCTGGCACGCGGCAACGTGCGCGAGCTCGCATCGTGAGACGATGGCCTCATGCGTGATGCGGCGCGGATCTTCACGACAGCCGGCACCCGGGTGCCCGTCGTGCAGACCCACAGCGATCTGTACGGCGAGACGAGCCGATCGCTCGCCCGCGTCGATGCCCTGCGCCTCGTCGGTGGGTCGGTCGTCTGGACCCAAGGCGGCGCCGAGCACGACGCCTCGCTGATGGCGTGAGCCGCACCCGCGCGCTTGTCGTCGCGACCGCGTTCGCGGCGGTCCTCGTGCCCGCCGCGCCGGCGATGGCCGCGCCCGGGTCCGACAACTTCGCCGACGCCGCACCGCTGCTGTTCTCGCTGCCCGGCGGCGTCGACAACACGGCCTACACGACGCAAGGCGGCGCTGAGCCTGGCTCGTCACCGGGCTGCCCGGCGCTGACGGGCTCGGCGTGGTGGCGGATCGCCGGCACCGGCCGGCAGATCGTCCTGTCGACGACCGGCTCGAACTTCGACACGGTCCTCGCGGTCTACGACCAGGGCGACCTGAACCCCAACACGGGCAACCGCATCGCCTGCGACAACGACGCCGGCGGGCTCGGGACGTCGGCCACCGCGTTCGCGTCGGTGCGCGGCCGGTCCTATCTCGTCGCCGTCGGAGGGCGCGTGCTGGCGTCGGAGTTCGGCTTGATCGTCCTGAACGCCGCGGCGACCCGCCCCGCCAACGACGATCGCGCCTCGGCGACGGTGCTGCAGAGCGCCCTGCCCGCTCCGGTCAGCAACGTCGGCGCGAGCCACGAGCTCGCCGAGGGCCTGCTCTGCCAGTCCGCCCCGGCCGCCGCGACGATCTGGTTTCGCTGGACCGCGCCCGGGTCCGGCACCGCGACCTTCACGACGTCGGCCGCCTTCGAGACGGTCGTCTCGGTGTACCGCGCCGGAGCGGCGAGCGCCCTCGCCTGCGCGGCCGGCGCCTCGCCCGGCGCGGCGCTGAACGTCGCCGCGGGCGAGTACTTCGTGCAGGTCGCCTCCAAGGGGGCGAACTTCCCGGGACTGCCCGAAGGCGCGATCACGACGACGGCGCTGTTCGCGACCGACCGCGACGTCGACCAGGACGGCGTCGCGCCGCCGGCCGACTGCAACGACGCGAACCCCGCGATCCGGCCAGGGGCGGTCGACGTGGCCGGCGACGGCGTCGACCAGGACTGCAGCGGCGCCGATCTCGTCATCGACCGCGACCGCGACGGCTTCCCGGCCCCTGCGGACTGCAACGACGAGGACGCGAAGATCAACCCCACGGCGGCCGAGATCGCGGGCAACGGGATCGACGAGAACTGCGACGGTGTCGTCGCCCGCTACCGGAAGCTGCCGTCGATCGTCCGCTCCGCGTTCGCCCGCTCCCCGTTGCGCTTCGCGGCGCTGTCGGTCCGCAACGTGCTCGCCGGCAGCCGGATCGAGGTGCGCTGCCGCGGCAACGGCTGCTTCAAGCGCGCGGTCATCCTGGTGCGCTCGGCGACAGGCTCGCGGTCGCTGCTGCGCTACGTCCGCGCGGCGCGACCCAAGCGCGGCGCGGTCATCGAGATCCGCATCACGAAGGCCCGCCGCACGGGCGTCGTGCGTCGCCTCACGGTGCGCAGGACGCCCCGGCTCCCGCGCAAGCAGAGCCTCTGCCTGCCCGTCCCCACCGACCCGCCGGCGCGCTGCTAGCCGCTTCAGCCCCCGCCGCCGCGGGCGGGCATCGGGGTGAGGTCGCTGATCGGGTAGGACATCTCCTCCCCGCCGGCGAAGCGCAGCATGACCTGGTACTCGTCGATGACGCCGAGGATCGTCGCCGGGATGATCTGGATCTCGCCCGTGAGGCCGTGCATGCGCAGCACCGCGACCTTGTCGCCTTCCTCGTAGCTCGGGTCGCTCCCGGCCACGCCGCTACCGGCGGGTGAGCACGACGACCGGGATCTCGCGCTCGGTCTTGCCCTGGTAGTCGTCGTAGGCGGGCCAGACCTCGGTCATCGCTGACCATAGACGCGCCCGCTCGTCGCCTTCGGCCGTCGTGGCCACGACCGCCACGGCGTCCGCCTCGACCTCGATCGTGGCATGCGGATCGGCTTCGAGGTTCGAGTACCAAGCCGGGTGATCGGGCGCCCCGCCCTTGGAGGCGATGACGACCCAGCCGTCGCCGTCGACGACGTGGATCAGCGGTGTCGTGCGCGCCTCACCGGACGTGCGCCCGGTGGTCGTCAGCAGCAGGATCGTGGTGCCACGCCAGTGGTAGCCGCGAGCGCCCTTCGTCTCGCGGTACACGCGGACATGCTCGGCACCGAACAGCGCGTCGTCGTCAGAGTCGGCCATGGCGCGAGTCTAGCCCCGCCGACCCGCGCTCAGACCAGCCGCTCCACGAGCATCGCCTGGCCCATGCCGCCGGCCACGCACATCGACTCGATGCCGTAGCGGCCGTCCTTCGCGTCGAGGCCGTTGAGGAGCGTCGTCATGATGCGCGCGCCGGTCATGCCGAAGGGGTGGCCGAGGGCGATCGCTCCGCCGTACGGGTTGAGCTGCTCCTCGGTGATACCGAGCTCGCGCATGCACGGGACGATCTGGGCGGCGAAGGCCTCGTTGATCTCGACGACGTCGATGTCCTCGATCGACAGGCCGGTCCGGGCGAGCAGCGCCTGGATCGCCGGGATCGGCCCGAGGCCCATGACCTCGGGGCGGATCGCCGCGACGGTCGACGCGAGGATCCGGGCGCGGGGGGTCACGCCGAGCGCCGCGGCGCGATCGGCGGACATCACGAGCACGGCGGCGGCACCGTCGTTGAGCGGGCAGGCGTTGCCGGCCGTAACGGTGCCGTCCTCCTTGAAGACGGGCTTCAGCGCCGCGAGCTTCTCGATCGTCGTGCCGGGCCGCGGGCCGTCGTCCTTGCGCAGCTCGCCGCCGTCGTCGGGCAGCGCGACCGGCACGATCTCGCGATCGAAGTGGCCCGACGCCTGCGCCGCGACCGCGCGCGTCTGGGAGATGAGCGCCCACGCGTCCTGGTCCTCGCGGCTGACGTCGCGCTGCGAGGCGACGTTCTCGGCCGTCATCCCCATCGGGATGTAGACGTCGTAGAGCGAGCCCTCCGAGCCGTTGAGCAACGGGTGCTTGGCCTCGTCGGCGATCGCCGCTCCGAGCCCGGCGCGCGAGACGGCCTCGACCCCCGCGGCGATGTACTGCTCCCCCTCGCCCGCGACGATCGCGTGGAACGCCATGCGCAGCGTCTGCAGCGACGAGGCGCAGAAGCGGTTCACCGTGCAAGCCGGAACCGACTCCGAGAAGCCCGCGAGCAGCGTCGCGTTGCGCCCGACGTTGTAGCCCTGCTCGCCGATCCCCGACGCCGAGCCCATCATGACGTCGACGGTCTCGTCGAAGTCGACCTCGGGGTTGCGGTCGCGCAGCGCGCGCAGCGGCGTGGCGGCGAGCTCGTCGGCGCGCACGCCGATCAGCGACCCCTTGAACGCGCGTCCGATAGGCGTGCGAACGGCATCGACGATCACGGCATCTGGCATGGCGCCATTGTTGCAGAGCTGACTCGCCAGTCAGCCCCCGGCCGGAGGGGGTGGAGTCGTCTACGGTCCGCTGCGGAACGTGGATGGATCCACCCCCGCTCGAGTCGGGTGGCGCGGCCGTTTCGCCCCGGCCGGAGGGGGTGGAGTCGTCTACGGTCCGCTGCGGAGCGTAGATGGATCCACCCCCGCTCGAGTCGGGTGGCGCGGCCGTTTCGCCCGCTACGCGAGCTGCTTGCCGACGAGCGCGGCGTGGGCCGCGACACCCGCGGCGTACGCGGCGAAGTCCGCTGCGTGCAGCGACTGCGGGCCGTCGCAGCGCGCGTGCTCGGGGTCCTGGTGGACCTCGACGATGATCCCGTCCGCGCCGATTGCGGCGGCGGCCCGCGACATCGGCTCGACGAGCCGGCGATCGCCCGCCGCATGCGACGGGTCGACGACGACCGGCAGATGCGTGTGCATCTTCAGCCACGGCACAGCGCCGAGATCGAGCGTGAAGCGCGTCGCCGTCTCGAACGTCCGGATCCCGCGCTCGCAGAGGATGACCTCCTCGGTCCCCTCCTTCAGCACGTAGTCCGCGGCCATGAGCAGCTCGTCCAGCGACGACGACAGCCCGCGCTTGAGCAGCACGGGCTTGCCGAGCCGCCCGGCGACCTCGAGCAGCGCGTAGTTCTGCATGTTGCGCGCGCCGATCTGGACGACGTCGGCGACCGCGCCGACGGCCTCCGCGTGCCCGGCGTCGAGCAGCTCCGTGACGATCGGCAGCCCGGTCGCCTCGCGCGCCGCGACGAGGATCTCCAGCGCCGCGGCCCCCAGCCCCTTGAAGGCAAACGGCGACGTGCGCGGCTTGAACGCGCCGCCGCGCAACATCGACGCGCCGCCCGCCAGCACGGCCTCGGCGACCGCCAGCGCCTGCTCGGAGGACTCGACCGTGCACGGCCCGGCCACGAGGCAGAACGTCTCGCCGCCGCCCACCACCCGACCCGCGATCTCGAAGCGGCTCGGCTCGTGGTGGCTCAGCTCCGACGAGGCGAGCTTGTAGGGCCGGGAGATCGGCACGACGCGGTCGACGCCGGCCATTCCCTCGAGGCCGAGCTCCAAGACGCCCTCGGGATCGCCGATCGCCCCGATCGCCGTCGTCAGCTCGCCCGGCATGACGACGACATGGACGCCCGTCTCGGCGAGGCGCTCGCGAACGGCCTCGATGTCGGCGTCCGCCGCTCCCGGTTGCATGACGATCATCATCGGCTGGTCGATCGTACGGCAGCGATATATCGTCCGCGTCGATGCGAGGCCTCAAGCTTGTCGCCGGGTTCCTCGGCATCGGACTCTGGTTCTCGTCCGCCGCCGCCGCGCAGCAGACCGCGGGCGAGTTCGGCGGCGGCGCGGTCACGCCCGCGTCGGTCTCGGCCTTCCGGGCGGGGAACATGACCATCGGACTGCGCAGCGCCGACGGCACGAGCGTGCGTGTCGCCGCGACGATGGTCGGCCGCTGCGCGTCGGGGAGCTTCTCGACGACCGTGCCCGTGGCCGCGGACGGGACGTTTCAGGCGAGCGGCGCCGTCCGCCAAGCGCGCACGACGACCCGCTACGAGGTCCGCGGCGTCATGTCGCAGGCCCCTACCGGCACGGCAAGCGCGCGCTTCGCCCGCACGACGTCGCGGCGGACGCGCACATGCAGCGCGCGCGACGTCGTCTGGGAGGCGCGGCGGCCGGCCGGCGGCTTCGGCGACCCGGCGGCGATCGCGCCCGGCGGCGCGCTCTTCGGCAGCTCCGCCCAGCGCGACGCCGACGGCGCGCCGCTTGGCATCGCCCTGCGCCTGTCGTCCGGTGAGCGGTCGCTGAGCCGCGCCATCTACGGCGTCCGGATGACCTGCTCGGGCGCCGGTACGTCGCCGACGTTCGATCTCCCGCGCGGCAACCTGCCGATCGGGCCCGACGGCCGCGTCAGCGACCGCGAGGAAGGCACCGTGAGGACGCAGACCTCGATCCTGAAGTACGTCGAGCGCTTCGCAGCGACGATCGGCTCGGCGGGCGCGGACGGGATGTTCTCGGTCGAGCTGTCCGTCCGCCGCCGCGCGACCGGCAAGCGCGTCACGCGCTGTCGCACGGGCGTCGTGCGCTGGTCGGCCGCCTACTGACCTACTTCACGTGGCAGAACTTCGACTCGGGCTCGGTTGCGAGCCGATCCTTGAGATCCTGCGCGTGGTCGTTCTTGAGCGGGTGCATGTCCCAGCCCGCGTACGGCACGAAGTTCCGGTCGTCTCGGACCTCGTAGCCGAACTGCCAGGCGCCGTCGATGAGCTTCTCGCCGGACTTCGTCTCGATGAGGCGCCATTGGAGCGCGCCGCCGTCGCGCTTCACCGGACGCTGCGTCCCCTCGCACCACGCACCTCGAAAGACGCCGTCGGCCTCGACGACCCCGCGCACGAATCCTGAGGCCCCGCGATACACGCCGCGGATGTTGTTGGCCTTGCGCCGCAGCACCACGGTGCCGTAAGCGTCTGAGACGAACACCCCCTCGAGCATCTCGGGGGAGAGCTTCCCCGGCTTGTCACCGGGCTTCAGCCCGCGCGGCGGGATGTCGGCGATGTAGGCGAGCGTGCCCGTCTTCAGCGGCGCGCTCGAGACCGACACCTCCCCGGAGAACGGGTAGTCGAGGACGATCGTCAACAGGTACGTCGACGAGAGCACGACCGCGAGCGTCCCCATGAACGCGACCTGCCCGCGCGGGCGCAGCCGCGGTCGGTACTCGAGCAGGAGCAGGAGAACCGCTCCGACGGGCAGCATGATCACGATGACGAACGGGAGCCGGGCGTTGGCGATCCCGAGACGCTCGCGGCGCGACGTCGCCACGACGTCGAGGTTGGCCAGCGCCTGCTCGTAGTACTTCGTCGTGGTCGCGCCGGCCGGTGCGTAGCCCTCGTACAGGGCGTAGAGCGTGTCGAGGGCGACGGCGGCCTCGCGACTATGCCCGCCGACGCGCATCGCCTCGAACTCGTCGTCGGCCACCGCGAAGACGTAGGACTGGATCCCGTCCCGCAGGCGCGACTGCAGCGCGATGGGGAACATGCGGTTGGCGCGCATCATCTGCGACAGCGCCGTGGCCTCCCTGTCGACCGTCGCCTCCGCTTCGTTGAACTTGCCGATCACCGATGCGATCGCGAACGCGAGGATCAGCGCGAACATCAGCTCGTAGACGACCCTCAGGCCGCTCGCCATCTCCTCGAACTCGCGTTCTGCGAGGTCGGGCATGAGCTTGCGTGCGAGGATCGCGAACGAGACCGCGAGCACGACGCTCCCGCCCACCACGACCGCCACGATCTGCCACGTCGCCAGCGCGTTGAGCAGGTCGCGCATCACGGGGACATCCTCTTCCGATACACGGATGGCATCCAGTAGCTGCTCAGGCGATGGTCGCGGGTCCGCTTCGACACCGCTACCGCACCTTGCAGTACCTCGACTCGGGCTCTGTCAGCGCGCGCTCCTTCAGATCCCGCGCTTGATCGTCGTCGACCCTGTGCATGTCCCAGCCCGCGACCGGCTCGAACGTCCGGTCGGGACGCCGGTCGTAGCCGAACTTCCACGTTCCGTCGATCACCTGCTCGCCGGACTTCGTCACGACAAGACTCCAGTCGAGGATCCCACCGTCGTAGCGCGCCGGACGCTGCGATCCCTCGCACCATGCACCGCGAAAGACGCCGTCGCTGCCCACGTCGCCGCGGATGAACCCACGCCCGGCGCGATACACGCCGCGGATGGTGTTACCCCTGCTCCGCAGCACGATCGTCCCGTAGGCGTCCGAGCTGAAGACGCCCGTGAGCAACGCCGGCGTGAGCTTGCCCGGCTTGTCGCCTTCCTGCGGCACACGCGGCGGCGTGCCCGCGAGATAGGCGAGCGTGCCGCTCTTCAGGGGATCGCTGGACACCGACGCGTTGCCCGAGAACGGGTAGTCGAGCACGATGGTGAGCAGGTAGGTGGACGACAGCACGACCGCCAGCGTCCCCATGAACGCGACCTGCCCGCGCGGGCGCAGCGTCGGCCGGTACTCGATCACCAGCAGCAGCAGCGCGCCGACCGGCAGCATGTACACGAGGATCCCCGGCAGCCGCGAGTCGCTGATGACGAGGCGTTCGCGCCGCGACGTCGCCGCCGTGTCGAGATGCGCGAGCGCCTGGTCGTGGAACGTGTCTGCGACGGGGCTCGCCGGCTCGTAGCCCTGGTACAGCGCGTACAACGTGTCCAGGGCGGCGGCCGCCTCCCGGCTCGGCTTGCCTTCGCGCATCGACTCCCACTCGACGCCGGCTGTCGCACGGATGTAGATGGTGAGCCCGTCCCTGAAGCGCGACTGCCACTCGATCGGGAACGCGCGGTTCGCGCGCATCATCTGCGACAAGGCGGTGGCCTCGGCGTCGACCACCCTCTCCGCCTCGTTGCGCTTGTCGATGACCGCCGCGATCGCGAACGCGAGGACCAGCGCGAACATCAGCTCGTAGACGACCCGCAGCCCGCTTGCGAGATCCTCGAACTCGCGCTCTGCGATGTCCGGAGCGAGCCTGCGGATGACGATCGCGAGCGTCACCGCGAGCACGACGCTCCCGCCGACGAAGATCGCGATGATCTCGAGGGCCGACAGCGAGTTGAGGATGGGACGCATCGCGCCGCATCCTCTCGCCCTCCGCGGACAGTGTCGAGGCTGGTTTAGAGCCCGAGATCGCGGACGCCGAGCTCGTCGGCGCCGAGGTGATGCGCGAGCTCGTGGCGAACCGTCCGCGTGACCTCGTGGCGCAGGGTCTCCGCGTCGTGGCCGAAGTCGCGGCGCAGCGTGTCGCGGTAGATGACGATCCGGTCGGGGACGTCGTCGCGCGCGACGCCGTCGCCGTGGTAGAGGCCGTACGCGCGGGCCTTGCGGCCGCCGTCGGAGATGACGACCGCGACGTTGCGCTCGAGCGCGCGCTGCAGCAGATCGGGCAGCTCGTCCATCGCCTCACGGACGAGCTCCTCGAAGTCCTCGTCGTCGTACGGGTCGAGGTCCAGGAACTCGATCTCGTCGGGCTCAGCGGCGACGCCGTCGCGCGCGAGGCGCTCTGACTCCTCCACGATGCGCTCGAACTCCGCCTCGGACTCGGGCTCGTTCCAGCCGGCCATCCGCAGGCCGAGCGACATCATCACGACCCCGATGAGGAGGATGACGACGACGACCCCGGTTCCACCCTGCAGGAGCCGGAGCGGGCCGGACAACTCAAAGCCGCCGAGCAGCGCGACCGCGAGCAGGCCCAGCGACAGCGCGAGCCCGGCGGACAGCAGGACGCGACGGAGCGTGGGCGCGCGCATCCGAGCGTCGCCTACCGCATCGTGCGGGCGATGACGACCCGCTGGATCTCGTTCGTACCCTCGTAGATCTGCGTGATCTTCGCGTCGCGCATCATCCGCTCGACGGGGTACTCGTTGACATAGCCGTAGCCGCCGAGGACCTGGATCGCCTCCAGCGTCACGAACATCGCGTTGTCCGACGCGAAGAGCTTCGCCATCGACGTGTACTTCGCGAGGTCGGGCTCGTTGCGCTCGGCCTTCGCGCAGGCCTTGTAGAGCAGCTCGCGCGCGGCGGCCGTGCGCGTCTCCATGTCGGCGAGCTTGAACTGGATGCCCTGCATCTGGTTGATCGGCTTGCCGAACGCGATCCGCTCGCGGGCGTAGCCGGCTGCGTAGTCCGTCGCGCCCTGGGCGATGCCGACGGCTTGGGCGGCGGCGCCGAGGCGCGTGCGCTCGAGCGTCCCGAGCGCGACCGACAGCCCTTTGCCCTCGGCGCCGACGAGGTGGTCGGCGGGGACGCGCACGTCGGTGAACGACGGCGAGCCGGTCGGGGAGCCCTTGATGCCGAGCTTGTGCTCGAGCTTGCCGGGATGAAAGCCCGCGCGGTCGGCCTCGACGAGGAAGCACGAGCTGCGGTTGTGCTCGCGGTCGGTCTTGGCGAAGACGAGGTAGAAGTCGGCGATGCCGGCGTTCGTGATCCAGTTCTTCTGGCCGTTGATGACCCACTCGTCGCCATCTCGCACAGCCGTCGTGCGCAGCGACGCCGGGTCCGAGCCGGCCTCGGGCTCCGACAGCGCGAACGCCGGCGACCACTCGCCGGTCGCGCAGCGCGGCAGCCAGCGCTGCTTCTGCTCCTCGGTTCCGAAGAGGGCGATCGGCAGCGTGCCGAGCTCCTGCACCATGAGGATGAGCGCCGAGGAGGCGCACGCCTTCGCGATCTCCTCGATCGCCATGTTCGTCATGAGCGTCCCGGTGCCCGTGCCGCCGTACTCCTCGGCGAACGGCAGGCTGAGGATGTCGTGCTCGGCGAGCAGCGCGCGGATGTCGTGCGGGTACTCGGCCGTGCGGTCGATGTCGGCCGCGCGCGGGGCGATCCGCTCCTGTGCGAGCTGGCGGATCATGTCGCGCAGATCGACGAGCTCCTGCGGGATCTCGTAGACGTCGGAGGTCGTCGCCGGCACGTTTCTCATCGTACTCTCAGCCAATTCGGGGCTTGAATCGCCGACTCGCTGGGGATCCTCGTCTTATGGGACTAGGTACATCGATCTTCCTCATCGCTCTGGGCGCGATCCTCAAGTTCGCGGTCACCGCCACGGTTTCGGGCATCTCCATCGCAACCGTCGGCACCATCCTCATCATCGTCGGGATCATCGGCCTCGTGATCTCGCTCGTCTACCTGGCGCAGGCAGATCGCCGCGGGGCCGTCGTCGCGCCGCGCGAGCGGGTCGTCGAGCGCGACCCGTACCTGTGATCTAGATCGTCGTCGAGTCGATGTCGTCCGTCCGCAGGCCCGGCGAGTCCGGGTCGTCGGGCAGGCGATACCACTCGACGATCTTGCCGTCGCGCACGCGGACCGCGCTGCGGGCGGTCGCACCCGAGTCCGCGTCGCACCGCGAGCCCTTGCGCTGCGTGAGCCGGAACGTCGTGATCGTGAAGTCCTCGCCCGCGCCGCCGGTGGACGTGACGACCGAGCCGCACGGCAGCGACGCGTTGAAGAGGCGCACGTAGTCGCGGCTTGACAGCGTCAGCACCGGCGTCCCGTTCTGCACCTTCGACGGAACGGCCCACAGCGCGGTGGCCGCGGCGACGTCGCCGGCGCGCAGCGCCTTCGACCATGCGCGCACAACCCGCGCGCCCGCCGGATCGGCCGGACCGGTCGCCTTCAGCGGGATCCCGGCCGGCAGCTCCAGCGCGGTCCGCGGCGCGGGCGCGACCTCGGGCTCAGCGGTCTGCGTGCGCGCCTGCTGCCCGTCCGGCGATCCACCACAGCCAGCCGCCAGCGCCGCGGCAATGAGCATCGTCGCTGCGAGCGGCCGCACGGTCACGCTTCGAAGGATCCCGGGTCGGCGAGGCCTGTCCGAGGGGTCCCGACCGCCCGCGCGCCCGCTTCGCGCGGCGCCGCGCCCGGTTTCGGGGGTTCACGCCGTCAACCGGACCGGCGAAGCGAGGCAGGCGCGCTGGCGCATCGCCACCGACCGGCGATAGCCGCGCGGCAGCGGCCGGAACCGGCTCTCCGCCCCGTGCGCGTCGCGCTCAGGTGGCGGGCAGCGGCTCGGTCGGCAGGCCGCCGCTCGCGCCGGATGCGATGAGCGCGCCCGCGAAGGCGCCGAGCAGCATGCCGTGCAGCTCCTCGCGGGTGAGGTCGTCGTGCGCGATCCAGTCGAGGATGGCGCCGTCTAAGAAGCCGAGCCAGCCGTGGACCGCGGCGCGGGTCGCGGGACGCGTGCCGTCCTCGCCGAGACCGGTGAGGATTCGCCCGGCGGTCGTCGCGCGGACCTCGGCCATGATCTCGCCCACCTCCGAGGAGCCGCTCTCAAGCAGCGTCGCGTAGGCCGTCGGGCGCTCCTGCACCCACTGCAGGAACGCGTCGAGCGTCGTCGCGAGCTGCTCGGCGGGCGGCCGCGCGGGATCGGGCTCCGTGCGACGGCGCAGCTCCTCCGCGCCCTCGGCGAGAGCGGCCTCGAACAGGCGGCGCTTGCTCGGGAAGTAGTGGTACAGCAGCGCCTTGGAGATCTTCGCCTCCTCGGCGAGCCGCGACATCGACAGCCCCTCGTAGCCCTCGCGTGCGAAGAGCTCCGTCGCGCGTTCGAGCAGCAGCTCGCGCCGCTCGTCGCGCTGGAGCCGGCGGTAGGCGCGCTCGGACATCTGTCCGAGTGTAGCGCCTCTCTTGACCGATGGTCGACAAGCATGTACGGTCCTGTTGACCGATGGTTGACAAAAGAGGTGGGTGACCGCGATGGGCCGCATCAGCGAAGCACGAGTGCTGACACTCGAACGGCAGACGTCCAACCTCAACGAGCGTCTGAAGGTGCTCGAGGCGAGCTACGCGGCCGCGCCGGCGACCGAGCGCGCGCTCGCCGGGCCGCCGCTGCCCACCGGTTCGACCGCCCCGCCTGCCGGATCCATCGCGTCACGGGCCGGATCGGCCGCCTCGCCGGCCGGCTCGCCCGCCGGATCCATTACGTCACCCGCCGGATCGGCCGCCTCGCCCACCGGTTCGAGCGCCCCGCCTGCCGGATCCATCGCGCCGCCGGCCAACCCGGCCGCCTCGCCCGCCCACCCGGCCGCCTCGCCGGCCGGCTCGACCCCGCCGCCGGGACTCGCGTCCGCCCCCGCCTCCGCCTCCGCCTCCGCCTCCTCCGCCGCCGCCGCCGCCCCCGCCTCCGCCTCCACCTCCGCTCCCGCCTCCTCCGCCGCCGCCCCCGCCCGCGAGAGCTTCGATCTCGAGGACCTGCTCGGCGGCCGCGTCCTCGCCTGGACCGGCGGCGTCGCCGTCGTCGCGGGCATCGCCTTCCTGCTCGCCATCGCGGTCTCGCGCGGCTGGATCGGACCCGGCGCGCGCACGCTGCTCGCCGGCGCGCTCTCGCTGGCGCTCATCGGTGCCGGCATCTGGCTGTATGAGCGCAGGGCCCGCACCGACGCGTCGCTCGCGACACTGTCTGCCGGCATCGCGGGGCTCTTCACGACCGTCGCCGTCGGAGGGCCGGTCTACGAGGTCCTGCCGGTGGCCGTCGCGCTCGTGCTCGCGCTCGGCACGGGCGCCCTGGCCACCTACTTCGCCGTGCGCTGGGAGTCGCGCGGCATCGGCGCGCTCGGGATCATCGGCGCGCTCATGGCGCCCGTCCTCGCGGGTGCTCCGTCGACCGGCGCGACGCTCGCGCTGCTCTGGGTCGCCGCCGCGTCCGGCGCCGCCGTCCTCGTCTGGCAGCGCTGGAACTGGCTCGCGTTCGCCGTGTTCGCCGTCGCGGCGGCGCAGTGGACGTGGTGGTTGGGCACCTCTCCCTCCGCGACGGCGATCCTGGTCGTGCTCGGCGCGTTCGGCGCGCTGAACGTCGCGGCGGCCATCGGCTTCGAGCTGCGCGTGCCGGCGACGAAGCTGCGCGCGGCCGCTGCCCTCCTGCTCGCGCTCAACGCGCTGGCGCTCGCACTCGCGGGCTGGTTCGCGCTCGGCGAGGCCGACGCGACGACGCTCGGCCGTCTCTGGCTGGGCGCCCTCGCCGCCGCGCACCTCGCGGTCGGGCTCGCCACGCGCACGACCGCCGTCAACCGCGACGTGCGCCTGCTCTCGCTCGTGCTCGGCGTCGTCCTCGCGGACATCACGGCCGGCCTCGTGCTCGAAGGCCCCGTGCTCGCGGCCGCCTTCGCCGTCACGACCGCGGGCTTCGCCTACCTCGCGCGCAACGTCCTCGCGGCGGGCGGCGAGGCGCAGGCGGGTCGCGACGAGGCGCTGCTCGGGCTCGGGCTCGGCGGGCACATGCTGCTGACGTGCGCGCAGGCGCTGACGCAAGCACCGCCCGACGCGATCACGAGCGGCGACGCGATGACCTTCGCCGGCTACGCCGCGATCGCGACGGCGGCGTGCGCGGCGTTCATCGCCGGGCGCTTCGTCGACGAGGTGCAGCCGCAGTGGCGCGTCGCGCTGGACTGCGTCGCGCTCACCGGCGCCGCGTACCTCACGGCCGTCGCCCTCGACGGCCCGTGGCTCGCCGCGGCATACGCCGCCGAGGCCGCCGCGCTCGGCTCGATCGCCCTACGCGGTCGCGACGAGGTCGCGGCGTGGGGCGCCACCGCGTACCTCGGCCTGGCGCTCGGCTACGCGCTCGCCTACCTCGCACCGCTCGACGCGCTCGTCGAGGGCGTCGACGACCTCCCCGGCGCCGCGCTCGCGCTCGGCACCGCCGCACTCGCCGCGCTGCGCGGGGCGCAGCTCCTCGGGAGCGCTCTGCGTCACGCGGGCGAGGAGCACGCCGAGAACCTCGCGAAGGCTCGCGCGACGTTCGGCGCGATCGGGGCGATCACGCTGCTGTACCTCGCCTCGACGGCGCTCGTCACCGCGTTCCAGCCCGGCGACGGGGTGCCCGGCACCGGCCTCCTCGAGCTCGGCGCTCGCGAGCTGGGCCAGCTGCTGCTCAGCGCCCTGTGGGCGGTGACCGGCGTAGCCGCGCTCGTCGCCGGCCTGCGCCGCGACGACCGCGCGCTGCGGCTCGGGTCGCTCGCGCTGCTGCTCGTCACCGTCGGCAAGGTCTTCCTCTACGACCTCGCGGCGCTGACGTCGCTGTATCGCGTCGGCTCGTTCATCGGTCTCGGCCTGCTGCTGCTCGTCGCCGCGGGGATCTGGCAGCGGATGCGCCCTCGCCCGCTGCCCGACCTGCGCGACGTGCCGCCGGCCATCCGCTGAGCTACCCTCGCGCGCATGCCATTCACATCGAATCCCGACGAGATCGAGGTCTCGCCGGAGGACACGGCGAACGCGCTGGCCGACGGCAGCGCGCAGGTCGTCGACTGCCGCGAGCAATACGAGTGGGACGAGGGCCGGATCGAGGGCACGGTCCACATCCCGATGGATCGCTTGAGCTCGCGCCGCCAAGAGATCGACGCTGCCCGGCCGATCATCTTCCACTGCCGCCTCGGCGGGCGCTCGATGATGGCGGCGCAGGCCTACCGCGCCGCCGGCTACGACGCCTACTCGATGGCCGGCGGGATCCAGCTCTGGGACGACCAGCGCCGCCCGCTGATCCCCGAGGGCGGCGCCGTCGCCGACCACTAGCCGGTCCGGCACGTCGCTTTTCGCGGACGCGGCGCGGGCCGGCTGGAGGCCGGCCCGCCGCGTCGCCGAGGCGAACCGCTAGCGACGGCCGAGCAGGCCGCGTGCGCCACCGCCGAGGATGGCCGTGACGAGGTTGCCGGTGAAGGGCGTCGTGCCGTTGACGAGCTGGACGCCCGCGAAGCCGTGGGCGCGCGCGTACGCGAGCTCAAGCGACAGATCGCCGACGCCGTTTGACAGCGGCAGCGGCAGCACGGCGAGCGTGCTCAGCACGCCGATCGCCTGCCCTGTCGAGTTCATGAAGCCGCTGCCGGAGTCACCGGGGACGCCGGGGGTGACGGTGTAGACCGCCCGGCTCCAGCCGCCGCCGTCGATCTGCACGACGAGCCCCTGCTTCGGGCTCAGCTGCGTGATCCCCAGGCGCAGCGACGAGTTGCCGTACGAGAAGACCGTGCTGGCCACCGCCGCGCCGCCGACGCCCGTCGGCCCGCCGAAGCCGGGCACCGTCGGATCGACCTTGCCGACGTCGTCCGGATCGAGCTTGACGAGCGCGAAGTCGTTGTACGCGCACGCGTTGGCATCCGTCTCGCCCGCGGCCTGCATCGCGATCCACGAGTTGTAGGCCAGCGTCCCCGGCTTGCTCGCTCCGGTGACCGTGACCGCGGTCCCGATCGGCAGCGAGGCCGCGTCGCAGCCGTTCGTCTCGGTCGCCGCGCCCGTGCCGGAGCAGTGCGCCGCCTGGCCGATGTACGTGCTGGTCGCGTCTTTGAAGATGAAGTTCGCGGTGCACTGCGCGCCCGCGGTGAACGTCTGCACGCCCGGGTGGACGGGTCCCGTCGGCGCCGCCTGCGCGACCGAAGCCCCCATCGACGCGATCCCTGCTGCCAGCACTGCGACACATGCCCCGACGGTCCGTCGCCTCATAACTGATGCCTCCATGTGAGCGTTCCCTGTCGCGTGCTTCGCAGATCGCATCCGGCGACCCCACGCACGCCCGACCGCGGGTTACCCCGCCCCGATGCGGCCCAATCGCATCCATGCGAAGGCCGCAGACCCTGTGCGCTGAATCGTACGTGACGGTTCAATAGACGGTGACGGTTCAAGCGCCGCGCCGTCCAAGCCTGGCGCACACCCGTGCCGGCCGCGCGATCTGCGGATCTGTCGCCCCGCGGCGCGGTACCCGAATCGATGACAACCTCCGAAGCCAAGATCTTGCAGACCTCGGCGAGGCGCGGGCGATCAAGCTCGGCCGCCTGAGCTGGTCGACATGGCGTTGGCGTAGGTAGCTGCGGGCGTCGCCTCATCCGGCAATCGCAGTCGGCGACATGCCTTTCTCGACTGGGTTGGCGCGAGCGTCCTTGACGGCGCGGGCGATGGCGAGCACGCTCCACGCCCCACCACCGATCACAAGCGCGTCCGCGGTGCGGCGACGGCCCAGCCCGGCCGCGACGAGGCCACCGGCGCGCACGGGCGTCGTGACGCGCGCGGCGTGCAAGACCCGCGGGTCCGGCGCGGCGGCCGAGCCGAACCACACGTACAGCGCGTAGCCGAGGCCGACCCCGAGGCGCGCGAGCTCGCCGGCGCCCGCCGACGCGGCCCAGCCAGCCGCACCTGACCGCACCGCGCAGTGCCGCCGCGGCGAAGCACCAGTCCGCGAGCCCCTCGAGGTCGCGCCCGATCCGCGTCGGCTCACTCGCGCGCGCGAGGCGTCCGTCGAGGCCGTCGGTGACGAACGCGAGCGCGCACATCCACGGCGCCGGCGCGGCCGCGGCCGCGGGCACGAGCCACACGCGCGCGAGCGTGCACGCGTCGGCGGCCCCGAGGTTGCGCTCGCGGCCGTCCTCGGTCTCGACCATGCCGATGTGCCAGTCGAGCATGAGCCACGTCAGCGCCCACCACGCCGCGAACGCGCCGACGCGGCGGCGAAACGGCTCGGCACCGGCGAGCGCGAGCGCGGCCCACGCGGCCGCGCCCGCGGCGACGAAGCGGCGCATCCGCCGGGCGGTCGCCGGACGCGCGCGGCGCTCGGCGTTCGTCCGTCGCTGGCTGGCGACGAGGAAGCGGCCGACCGCAAGCGGCCCGAAGCGGGCGTCGAGCAGCAGCGTCAGCTGCTCGCGCGCCCAGATCTCGCCGGTGGTGAGAGACGCGCTCACGTCGGGCGCGCTCACTGTCGCGATCAGGTACCCGGGCGCTTGAGCAGCGGGTCGAGCGCGCCGATCTCGGTGTACGGCAGCGGCTTGAACGCCTCGCCGGGGGTCCCGCCGATCGCGATGGCCTTCAGGCCCTCGTCGCCGACTTTGATCGTGCGCTTCGTCTTCGCCCCGATGCGCACCATGACGCCCGGCTCGAGGTCGACGAAGATCTCGTGGCTCTCGTCCATGATCAGCCGGCCGAAGCCGCCGATGCAGATGAGGACCTCCTCCTGCCCGCTCGGGTGGTTGTGCTCGGGATAGTGCACCGAGTGCGGCGGGATGTCGACGATCGACAGGCCGAACGCGGTCACGCCCAGCGCCGCGCGCGCCTTGAGGAAGAGCCCGTTGTAGAAGCCCTCCAGCTCGTCGATCTTCGCCACCGTGTAGTCGGCCATGGGTCAGTTAGCTCCTTGTTGGATGAGGGTTCCGAAGACGTCGTCGACCTGCTGCCATCCGGCCTGCAGCAGGAACTGGCTGTTGCGCCCGTAGGACTTGGCGCCGAGGATGAAGAAGCCGGGCTCGGGGTTGCGCAGCGTCTCGGGCCCGTGCGAGGCGACCGCGAGGCAGTCGCCACCGGCCTCTCCGAGCAGCGCGGCCGCGAGGTTCATCGGCCCGGACGTCGCGTAGCACTCGTGGACTTGCAGCTGGCGGTACAGCGCGTGGTCGCCGACGCCGCCGTTGAGCGCGAGGATGCGGTCGACCTCGACCTCCTCCGGGACGCCGTTTCTCAGCGTGACCACGATCCGCCCATTGCGCCCGCGCAGCGCCTCGGTCACGCAGCCGGTGCGCAGCGACACCGCATCCGACGCGCCGCCGGCAAGCTCGGCCGCCGCCGCGTTGAGCGACGCGCGTGCGGGCAGCGGGTCGTCGCTCACCGCGCCCCAGTCGGGCTCGGCCCTGCGGACCGCCCACACGACGCGGGTGCCCGGGGCGTCGCGGGCGAACGTCGCGAGCTCGCGCGCCGCGGTCTGCGCCGAGTGCCCGGACCCCGTGAGGAGGATCGTCCTGCCCGCCCACTCCGCCGGCTCGGCGTCCAGGCGCGGCAGGAGGCGCGCGATGCGATCGTCGAACGCGCGCTCGTTGACGGCGTCGATGCCACCGTCGCCGAGCCGGTTGGGGTTGGCGTACGTCCCGGTCGCGTCGATGACGACGTCGGCGTTGGCGATGGCCTCGCTGCCGTCGGGGCGAGCGAGCAGCAACCGGAACGGGTGCGCAGCGCGCCGCGGATCGCCGATCGCCTCGTGCTTGAGCAGCCCTTCGCGACCGATGGCGAGCACCCGGGTGCGCAGGCGGATGCGTCCCGCGAGCTGCGCCGTCGCCGCCACCGGCTCGAGCAGCGCGTCGGCAAGCTCCGCGCCGCTGGGCATCGCGTCCGACGAGGGCGCGCCGGGGACGGCCGCGCGCATCCGCGGGGACACGTTCATCGCCCACGGCGTGAACGTGCGCACATGACCCCAGCTGCGCACATTGCCGCCGACCGTCGCGGCCGACTCGTACACGGTGAAGTCATCGCCTCGCCGTGCGGCGGCAAGCGCAGCATCGAGCCCGATTGGGCCTGCTCCCAGGATGGCGATGCGCGGCACTCTGTGTAAATCCTCTCTCGTGATCCGTCTCCGGCGCCCGTCCGCACGATACTTCCAGCCATGATGCGGATTGCGGCCTTCGGCGGCGTGTACTCGAATCCCTACGCGCTCGAGGCGCTGGCGGACGACTCGCGGGCGCGCGGGTGCGACGCGCTGTACTGCCTGGGCGACCTCGGCGGCTTCGGCGCGGAGTGCGACGCGGTCCTGCCGCTGCTGGTCGAGCACGGCGTCGCGACGATCGCCGGCAACTACGACGTCGCCATCGCGCGGGGCGACGAGGACTGCGGCTGCGGCTACGCCGACGAGCGCGACAACCACTTCGCGCAGCTCATGTACGACTACACGAAGGCGCACACGTCGCCCGAGTTCGCAACGTGGATGGGGCGGCTGCCGGGCGAGCTGCGCCAGGTCATCGACGGCGTCGACGTCCACATGGTCCACGGCTCGCCGGTGGCCATCAACGACTTCCTGTGGGAGTCGCTCGACGACGACGAGCTCGAGCTGCGCGTGCGCGCGAGCGGCGCGGACCTGTTGCTCTGCACGCACACGGGCATCCCGTGGCAGCGCGAGGTGCTCGGCACGCACATCGTCAACGTCGGCGCGATCGGCCGGCCGGCGAACGACGGCCGCACCGATGTCTGGTACGCCGTCATCGACCTCTCCGACGGCCAGATCGCCGGCGTCGAGCTCGTGGCGCTCGCCTACGACTGGCGCGCGCAGGCCGCCTCGATGCGAGCGGCGGCGCTGCCCGAGCCGTTCGTCGAGACGATCGAGACCGGCTGGTGGACGACGTGCCTGGAGGTGGTCCCGCCCCCCGAGCGCGCCCGCGGCGCCTACCACGTCTACCGCGAGGCGCTGCCCGCGGGGTCCGCCGTCGACGACGCCGGCTGGGCCGAGGCGCCCGGCTCGGTCCCGCGAGCTGCCGGGCGAGCGGGGACCCCCGCCGACGACGCCCGCCCCGTCGTCTCGCTGTTCGGCACGGCGCTGTTTCCGCCGCGGTTGTGGGTCTACTCGAACTTCCACTGCAACCTCGCCTGCGGCTACTGCGTCGTCGCGAGCTCGCCGACCGCGCGCAAGCGCGAGCTGCCGGCGGCGCGCTTCGCGGCGCTCGTCGACGAGGCGCGGCGCGAGGGCTTCACCGAGCTGTATCTCACCGGCGGCGAGCCGTTCGTGCACCCGGACATCGTCGAGATGGTCGAGTACGCGTCCGATCGCATGACGACCGTTGTGCTGACGAACGCGATGCTCTTCACCGGCCGCCGGCGCCGGGAGCTCGCGCGGCTCGCGGGCCGGCCGACGCTCACGCTGCAGTCCTCGATCGACGGCGCGTCCGCCGCGACGCACGACCGCTGGCGCGGCGCCGGCTCGTGGGTCAAGGCGATGGACGGGTTGCGCTACGCGTCCGGGCTCGGGCTGCCGCTGCGTGTCGCGATGACGTCGACGCCAGACAACGGCGACGAGGTCGAGGCGCTGCGGGACATGCTGTCGGCGCTCGGCATCGAGGGCGACGACTTCGCCGTGCGCCCGCTCGTGCAGCGCGGCTTCGCGGCGGACGCGGCCGCGGCCGGCGCGATCCAGGTCTCCGACGCGGTCATGGTCCCCGAGCTCACGATCACCGCCGACGGCGCCCACTGGCACCCCGTCGGCGCCGACGTCGCGTCCTCGCCGGACTTCCTCGTCGCGCCCGGTCAGGTCTCGCTCGCCGAGGCCAAGCGCCTCGTCGTCGAACGCTTCCTCGTGCTGCGCCTCGAGGACGGCTCGCTCCCGCCCGCGTTCGCCTGCGCGGTGTGAGCGAGCTGGTCCTCACCACGCCGCGGCTGCTGCTGCGGCCCTGGCGCGACGCCGATCGGGCGCCGTGGGCGGCCATGAGCGCCGATCCGGAGGTCATGGCGTTCTTCGAGGCGCCGCTCACCCGCGAGGAGAGCGACGAGTTCGTCGACCGGACGCTGCAGGGCTTCGCCGAGCGAGGCGGCTGGGGCTGGTTCGCCGTGCAGGAGCGTGCGAGCACGGCGTTCGTCGGCGTCGCCGGATTGGCGCCCGTGGCATTTGACGCCCACTTCACCCCCGCGGTCGAGATCGGCTGGCGGCTCGCGCGGGCGGCGTGGGGACAGGGGTTCGCGACCGAGGCGGCGGGCGCCGCCGCGGCGTTCGCGTTCGACGATCTGGGCCTCGACGAGGTCGTGGCGCTGGCGGTGCCGTCCAACGCACGGTCGCTGGCGGTCATGCGCCGGCTCGCCATGACGCACGACCCGGCCGACGACTTCGACCACCCGACCCTGCCCGCCGACAGCCCGCTGCGCCGCCACGTCCTCTACCGGCTGACGGCCGAGCGCCGGGCGTCGCGGCCCGCGCCCGCGCCGTGACCGGCTCGCCGCTCGTCTCGATCCTCGTCCCGACGCTCGACGAGGCGCGCGAGCTGCCGTCGCTGCTCGACGCGCTCGGCGCGCTGCCGGGTCGCTGGGAGCTCGTCGTCGCCGACGGCGGATCGAGCGACGCGACCGCGGCGCTCGCGCGGGCGCACTCGGCCGCGCCGATCGTGCTTGAGGCGGGTGGCGGCCGTGCCGCGCAGCTGAACGCTGCGGCGCGCCGAGCGACGGGCGACGTGCTGCTGTTCCTGCACGCCGACAGCAGGCTGCCGTGCGACGCATACGCATCGCTGGCCGAGGCGTTCCGCACGCCGGGCGTCGCCGGCGGCAACTTCGCGCTGCGCTTCGACGGCGACGGCGCCTTCGAGCGCGTGCTCGGCGCGGTCTACCGCTTCCAGCGCCGCCACGGCTACTACTACGGCGACTCGTCGGTCTGGCTGCGCCGCGAGACCTACGACGCGCTCGGCGGCTACCGCGAGATCCCGATCATGGACGACTACGACCTCGTCCGCCGCTTGGAGCGTTTCGGGCGCACGCGCTGCCTGCCCGGCCCCGCGACGACCTCCGCGCGGCGCTGGCGCGCGATGGGGATCGCGCGCACGGTCCTCGCCTGGTTTCTCATCCGCTGGCTGTACATCGGCGGCGTCTCGCCGCAGCGGCTCGTGCGGTTGTACCGCGTCGTGCGCTGAAGGCGGTCGCGCTCGGATAGATTCGCCGCATGCACATCCTCGTCGCGGGAGGGTTCGACAACGAGAACGTTGCGCTGAAGCAGCGTGTCGGAGCGTTCTGCGAAGCGCTCGGCAAGGCGGTGAGCAAGCACGGCCACATCCTGCTCAACGGCTGTCGCACCGAGCTCGACCGGATGATCGCCGAGTCGACCTACAAGGACATCGTCGAGCGCGGGGGCTCCGATCCCGACAAGCGCGTGATCTCCTACCTGCTCGCCGGCCTCGACCCGCTGCACGAGTACGGCACGATCATCCGCTCGCGCCTGACGGACTGGGACATCAAGGGCGAGTCGTTCTTCGTCCCCGAGCAGATGCAGCAGGCCGACGTCGTCATCGTCGTCGGCGGCTTCGACGGGACCTTCCGAGCCGCGAACTGGGCCCGCATCGCGAAGAAGCCGCTGCTGCCCTTCACGGCATTCGGCGGGGCCGCCGAGAAGATCTACGCACAGGAGCTCAACGAGTTCGAGGAGAAGTACGCCGGGCGCGTCGAGCGCCTCGAGTACGAGCAGCTCAACAGCGTCAAGAGCGACTGGGACGAGCGCGCCACTGACCTCGTCGCGCTCGCGGAGAAGATCGCCGAGTCGCGCTCGGCGCTCGTGATCATGTCCTATGGCGGCGCGGCCGACATCGAGGACGCGTTCGACTCGTTCGTCGACGTCTGCGAGGAGCTCGGCTATCGCTGCGAGCGCGTCACGCAGGAGAACGCCGGCGAGCGGATCCTGCCCGACATCCTCGCGCGCATCGGCCGTGCGGCCTTCGCGATCGTCGATCTGACGGAGCTGCGGCCGAACGTCTTCTACGAGCTCGGCTACGCCGACGGCATGGGCAAGCGGGTCATCATCACCGCCAGGGCCGGCACGGAGCTGCCGTTCGACGTCAAGGACATGCCGACGATCATGTGGAGCGGCCAGCGTCAGCTCAAGCAGGATCTGCGCAAGCGGATCATCAGCGTCGTCAAGCCCGCGAGCGCCAACGCGTCCCCGCCGCTCGGCAACGGCTGAGCGACAGCGTCGTCGCACGCTGCGCTGCGGCCCGTCGATCCGTCGGCGGGGTGGTGGGGTGCACGGCGGACGCAGCCATCCGGCGGGCATCCGTGCGCCGGCGCAGGTCGCCGCCTGCTCGGGCGCGACAACGGGGTCGCCGGCGGCCCCGCGGCTGATACCGTGACCGCCGAGCATCGGCTGCGAAACCTCGCTGTGGCGTAATGGGGGAGCATGATCACTCAAGCTGACGGTCTGGTCGTGGAGCGCGTCGGGTCCGACCTCGTCGTGTTCGTCGCGGCCACCAACGAGGCGCACGCCCTCAACGAGACGTCGGCGCTGATCTTCGAGATGTGCGACGGGGCGAGCGACAGGGCGCAGATGGTCGACGCGCTCGCGCGCGTCGGCCTGCCGGCGGACGAGGCCATCGTCGACCTCGCCCTGGCGGAGCTGACCGACGCATCGCTCGTGGTCGTGCAGGGCGCCGGCCCGCGTGCCGGGCTGACGCGCCGAGCGATCGTCCGGCGGCTCGGCCTGTCGGCGACGCTGATCGCCCTGCTCCCGGTCGTCGAGACGGTCGTCGTCCAGCCGGCGGCGGCCCAGACCTCCGGCCCCCCCACGACGACGTTCGAGCCGCCTTGAGCACGAGACGCTCCGTAGGGCCGCGTGGCGCTGCACGCCGATGACGATGCCCGGCAGGCGGTGCACGCGCGAGTAGGGCCGCTCACGCCAGGCGCCGAAGGTAACGACGCCCCCGCCGGCCGGTCGACCGCCCGCCCGCGGTTGTGTGTCGCGATGGCGACGCACGAGGACTTCGACGGCGTCTACTTCACGATCCAGGCGATGCGCCTCGGTCATCCCGAGGTGCTCGCCGAGACCACGTTCCTGGTCCTCGACAACGACCCCGGGGGCGTCGGCAGCGAGGCGCTGCGGAGGTTCGCCGCAGAGGTCCCCGAGGTGCGCTACGTCCCGTTCGACGGCTTCCGTGGCACCGCCGTGCGCGATCTGCTCTTCCGCGAGTCCGACGCGGAGATCGTGCTGTGCGTGGACTCGCATGTGATCGTGCGTCCCGGCGGGCTGCGTGCCCTGCTCGAGCACTTCCGGTCCGATCCACGGTCGCAAGATCTCATCCAGGGCCCGCTGCTCGGCGACGGCCTGGACCGCATCGTCGCAACCCACATGAGCCCGACGTGGGGCGCTGGCATGTTCGGGCAATGGGCAGTCGACGAGCGCGCAGGCGATCCGAGCTGCCCGCCGTTCGAGATCCCCATGCAGGGGCTCGGGCTCTTCGCATGCCGGCGCGAGGCGTGGCCCGGGCTCAACTCGCGCCTTCGCGGGTTCGGCGGCGAGGAGGGCTACCTGCACGAGAAGGTCCGCCGGCAGGGCGGTCGCACGTTGTGCCTGCCGGCGCTGGCCTGGGCGCACCGCTTCAAGCGGCCCGGCGGCATCACGTATCCGCTGGTCTGGGCGGACGTCGCGCGCAACTACGAGATCGGATGGGCCGAAGTCGGGTGGGACACGGCCGCCATGAGGGCGCACCTGCGCGAGCACCTCGGCTCCGAGCGCGCCGAGCGAGCGTTCGCCCGAGTCCGTCGTGAGGTCGACAGCCCGCTGATGTTCTTCGACGCGATCCTCTGCCTCGACGGCGACGCCGGCCGCTGGCACGAGCGACACGAGGCGCTCGCCCGCCTGGACATCGGCTGGAGGGTCGAGCGCGTGCGCGCGCTGGCCACCGACGACGAGCAGCGCGTGGACCCGGCGTCGTTTCGCTCGCTGATCGCCACGGCGAAGCACCGCGGCTACGCCAACGCGCTGATCGTCGGCGACGGCGTGCGCTTCGCCGACGGCGCGTCCGCGGACCTCGCCGCCGTCGTGTCGGCGCTCGACGCAGAGGCGTGGGATCTGCTCTGCCTCGCCGGCAGCGACGGATCGGGGCCGGACGCTCCCGGGGCGGCGCGCGATGCCGTCCGCGAGATCGGCGCGGGGCTGCCGAGCACCGATGCGATCGCCGTCAGCGCCCGCGCGTTTGACCGCCTGCTCGACGACCTGCCCATGCGCAAACGCCGACCGGAGGACGGGTCGGCGCCGCTGTCCGCCGGGCGCGACCACTGGCTTCAGACCCTGATCGGCGAGGGCGGCTACCGCGCGCTCACGACGAGCGAGCGCTTGGTGCAGCGAGAGCCTGTCGTCGCGGGCGCCGGCGAGCGAGCGCGGGGGACCGGCGCATCGCGCGCGCTGCGGCGGGCCGCGGCCGGGACGGTCGTGCTCGATCTCGCCGGCTTCGGCGTGCGCATCCGCGTCATCGACACGACCGACCAGGCCGTCGCCGACCGCCTTGGCGCTCTGGCGCCGCCCGAGCTGATCGGCCCCGCGGGCGACGGCGCCCGCGAGTACGTCGTCGCAGCCGACCGGCGCGGCGGGATCTCCGTCGCCGGCGACGGGCAGGTGCGCTATCGCGCCGCCACCGCATCGGACGTCGTGTCCTGGCTGCGCGGGGAGATCGACGACACGGTGGCGTTCGGTGCTACGGACGCGCTGTTCATGCATGCCGGGGTGGTCGGCTGGCGCGACCGCGCGATCCTTCTGCCCGGACGCTCCGGCACCGGCAAGACCTCGCTCGTGGCCGAGCTCGTGCGCTGCGGGGCCACCTACTACTCCGACGACAGCGCGCCCATCGACGCGCAGGGCCGCGTGCACCCGTACGCCCGCATGCCCTCGCCGAAGCGCGCCGCTGCGGGGCCCCGGGTCATCGACGAGCCGGCTCGGTTGCAGTCCAGGCCGCCGCTGCCCGTCGCGCTGACCGTCCTGACGTCCTATCAGCCGGGCGTGGACTGGCAGCCGCGTGTCCTCGGCGGAGGGCGCGCCGTCCTGGCGCTGCTGGACCACATCGTCATGGCGCGCGAGCAGCCCCCGCGCTCCCTGGCCACCGCCAAGCTGCTCGCCGCGACGGGCCTGACCGTCGTGGGGACGCGGCCGGAGGCGAGCGAGACCGCCGCGCGCGTGCTGGCCCACCTCGACGCGATCCTCGACGGCGACGAGCCGCCAGCCGCCGACGACCCCGGCACAGCGCCGATGCGACGGACGCAGCCGGTGCGGCCCCGGTCGCGGTCCGATCCGCCGGATGCGCAGCGCGTCGCCAACATCGTCTCGCAGATGCGCGTGGACGGTTGGACCGGCGAGGTTCTCACCGCCTTCGCCGACCGCCGGATCCGGCCCATCCTGCTCAAGGGTCCGGCGACGGTCCGCTGGCTGTATCCCGACGACCCCCATCTCCGAAGCTACTGCGACGCCGACCTGCTCGTCGCCCCGGAAGATTGGCCGGCCGCGCGCGCGGTGCTCGCGGAGTGCGGCTTCACCGAGCAGGCCTACCCGCGGCTTGAGGCCGACAGCCACGCGCTGACCTTCGTGCGCGATGCAGACGACGCGAACGTCGACCTGCACCGGTCCCTGCACGGCATGCTCGACCTCCCGAGCCCGCGCGTCTGGGAGGCCGCCGTGCAGGACGCCGGCAGCATGGTCGTCGGTGGGGTCGGCGTCGCGGTGCTCGGCCCGGCGATGCGCCTGCTGCACGTCGCGCTGCATCTCGGCGCCGAGGGGCCCGGCGACCGCGCCTGGATCGACCTGACGCGTGCGTTCGCGGTCAGCACGCATGACGACTGGGAGGCGACGATCTCGCTGGCCGAGCGGCTCGGGATCGCCCACGAGCTCGCGGCGCGCCTGCGCCTGCGGGCGGAGGCGGCGTCGCTGCTCGCGCGCCTGGGTCCGCAGCCGCCGGCGATGCGCTACCACCTCGAGAACGCCGTCCGCACCGGGACCGCGCCGGGGTCGATCCTGTCGATCGATCGGCTGCTGGCCGCCGACGGCATCGGCGCCCGGGCCCGCTACGCGGCTCGGAGGTTCACCGTCGGCGAGGCGAAGCTCGGGCCGGCGGGACGCTTCGTGGCGTCGCGGGGGTGGGGCCTCGGGCCGGCACGCACCGTGAACGCGGTCGCGATCGCCGCCAAGCTGCCCGGGGCGATCGCCGCGTGGCGCCGTGAGCGCCGGCGACTCGGAAGGCGGCGCGACCCGCCGGCCGCGGTGCTCGCCGGCGCACCCGGGCCGCCGGCGAGCCCGTCGCGGTGATGGGCCCATCGGGGCTCCGCCAGGCCTCGGCGAGGCCCCTCGCGCTACGGGCGCGGGAGCGTCGCGTCGCGCTCGACAAGGCGAGAAGCACGGCGTCGTCGCCGTCGAGGCACGGGCGCACCTTGACGGTCCGCCGGCCCATGTGCGTGAGGTATCCATGTGGCGGATCGGCATGCGCGGGCCGCGGGTGATCCGCGGAGGGTCAGCGTGCGCTAGCGTCAGCACATGGCTTCCATGCTGACCCGCCTGCGCGAGCTGGAGATCTCGACTCGCCCGGAGCACCCCGATCTCACGGCCGCGCTGGCGGCTCGATGGGAGCAGCTGCCGGCACACGTCAAACAGCCAAACCAGATGCTCGGCAAGCGGATGACCGGCTGCGAGGGGACGCACGGCGTGTTCCCCAAGTGCAACCTCGCCTGCACGCCGTGCTACCACGCCAAGGAGGCCAACCGGGTCCGCGTCGACGGCGATCACACGGAGGCCGAGGTCGACGCGCAGATGGCGCTGCTACGGCAGCTGCGGGGACCGGGCCAGCACGCCCAGCTCATCGGCGGCGAGGTCACGCTGCTCGGCCCCGATGACCACGCCCGCGCGCTGCAGGCGATGATCCGCCACGGCCGCAAGCCGATGTCGATGACGCACGGCGACTTCGACTACGACTACCTCGTCGCGCTCGCGATCGATCCGCGTACCGGCGAGCGGCGCTTCGATCACCTCGCCTTCGCCGGACACTTCGACTCGATGATGTTCGGCCGGCGTCAGATCAAGCGCGTGGAGCACGAGGCGCAGCTCAACCCGCACCGGCGCGCGTTCTGCGAGATGTTCCAGCGCCTGGAGCGCGAGCACGGCGTCACGCACTACCTCGCGCACAACATCACGGTCACGCCGCGCAACATCGACCAGATCCCGCAGCTCGTGCGCGACTGCCGGCAGATGGGCTTCCGGATGTTCTCCTTCCAGCCCGCGGCGTTCATCGGCAACCAGTCGCGCTGGAAGGACGCCTACCGCGACTTCTCGACGGACGAGGTCTGGCGGCGCATCGAGGAGGGCGTCGGCGCGCGGCTGCACTACAACGCCGAGCAGGTCGGGGACGTGCGCTGCAACCGCACCGCCCACGGCATCTACGTCGGCGACCGCTACGAGACGCTGCTCGACGAGGACGACCCGCGCGACGCCCGCGCGCTCACGGACTTCATCGCGGCGTTCGGCGGCATGGACTTCGAGGACGGCTCGCGCGGCCTGCGCGCCGTGCGCTGCGCGCGGGCCGTCGCGCGCCACCCCGCCGTGCTGCGCAGCGGGGCGCCGTGGGCGCGGCGGCTCGTCAAGCGGCTCGGCGGCCCGCTGACGATCGCTCGATCCAAGCCGAAGGCGGTGACGTACGTCATGCACGCGTTCATGGACGCGCGCTACGTCCGCCCGGCGTGGGAGGCGATGCAGCGCGGCGAGGTCTCCGACGACCCGAAGGTCCGCGAGACCCAGGAGCGCCTGGAGGCCTGCTCCTACGCGATGGCGCACCCCGAGACGGGCACGCTCGTGCCCGCCTGCGCGCAGCACTCCGTGCTCGACCCGCTCGAGAACGTGCGCCTCCAGGAGCTCCTGCCGACACGCTGAGCGCTCGTGGCGAGCGCCTGACGAGCGACCACGCGCTGCCTCCCGCTCGTGCGCGCACGGCGGCGACGGGCTGCTTCGGAAGGGCGGCGTGGCGCGGCCCCGCTGATACGCGCGTTCCCCTCGCGCTGGCTACGGCGCGTACGTCCCGAAGCTCCAGATGTTGCCCTCGGGGTCGCGCACGGAGAAGTCGCGCGAGCCGTAGTCGGTGTCCGTCAGCTCCATGACGACCACGGCGCCCGCCGCGACCGCGCGGTCGTGCAGCGCATCGACGTCGTCCGTCGCGGCGTACAGCCAGCCGAGGCCGGCCCGCTTGCCCCAGCGGTCGGGCTGCTCGGGCTCGGAGCTGAGCATGACGACGCCGCCGCCGGGGAGGTTGAGCTCGGCGTGGGCGATCGCGTCGCCCTCGCCGGCGTGGACGTCCTTCTCGGTGAAGCCGAACGCCTCGCCGAGCCAGTCGATCGCCGCGCGGGCGTCGCGGTAGCGCAATGCGGGATAGATCTTCATGGTGCGCAAGCTACGCGGCGCGCGCGACCCTGTCTTGGACGTTTGGGACCTCGCCTGCCGCGACGCCCGCCCCGCCGGGCACCACGCTCGCGGCGTACGCCGTCGTCGGCGAGCCGGCGAAGCAGCACGCGGTCGAGCAGCGCGACGCGCGCCGGCCAGTCCGGCGCGTCGTGCAGACGCTCGGCGAGGCCGTCGCCGCCGGGCAGATCCTCGAGCGCGACGACGCGGCGGGCGAGCTCGTCCATCGGCAGCCCGAAGAGCCGGCGCGCCCCGAGCGGCGTGAAGCTCACCTCGATCCCGCGCTGCTCGCCGACGTACTCGGTGACGGTCGCGCGGTCGTCGAGGCCGGCGACGAACGAGCGATGGCGCACGCCGTCGACGAGGATCGACGGCCCGAAGCTCACGATCATCGGGATCCCGGCGAATGGCACCTCGAGGCGCCGCATCGGCGCCGCCGCCCGCTCGACATAGCCGGTGTACGAGAGGACGCTGCCGCGCAGCCGCGGGTCCGGCGAGCCGCTGACGGCCTCCCACGTCGCGGGAGCATGGGACATGCGCGAAGGCTACTCCGGCGCAGCGACCGCGCCGCCCGTGACGGGGTCGGCGGCGCGCGCCGCAGCCGGGGGCGGCGCCACGGCCACGCCGAGCGCGGCGGCGCCGGGGAACGGCTCGCCTGCGACGACCGGCGCGACGAAGTACACGCCCGCGCCGTAGACGCTCAGCAGGCTCTTCAGCCCGGGCTGCGCGGAGTCGTCGCCGCCGAAGTTCGTCCCGCCGAGCCAGCCGCCGGCGGTCAGCATCTTCAGCAGCCGGCTCGGCGTGTCCTGGAAGCTCACGAAGTTCAGGCCGGCGCGGAAGCCCGGCGAGCCGTCCGCCCATTCGAGGAACTCGTAGCCCTGGCGGAAGATCCGCCGCGAGCCGAAGTCGCTCGCCGGGCGGATGTGGTGGTTCGCGCGCTGGACGTGGCTGGCCCGCACGGCCGGATCGGACACCTCGGGCGGCTCGGCGAACGGCCCGTCGTTCGGCGCCTCGTGGATCTGCGTGCCGGCGACGGGGCAGCCCGGATCCGTGCGCGGTACGCCGTCGTCGTCGAGGCCGACGATCGGGCAGCCGCTGAGCTTGTCGCGCCCGACGGCGAGCTCCTGGTCGGCGCGCGTCAGGCGCCGCCAGCCGACGAGGTCGACGGCGACGCGGATGAACGCGAGGTAGGTCCCGCCGACAGCCCAGCCCTCGTCGGTACCCGGACCGATCGTGATGACGGCTTCACGATCCTCGCTGCGCAGGTTCGAGAGGCCGTCGTGGAAGTCGATCCAGCTGCGGCGGTCCTCGCGCTGGTTGCCGAGGTAGAACGTCGTCAGCTCGAGCGCGGGCTGGGCAGCGTCGGCGAGCACCTTCCACGTCTCGACGACGGCGCGGTCGACGGCCAGCTTCGACTCGGCGATGACCTGCACGCAGAAGGCTTCCGTCGCCATGTTCGCGCGCACGTCGGGTGCGTACGCAAGGCCCGATCCGCGCAGCAGCGGGCCGCCGCCGGCCGGGTCGGCGGAGCGGAAGAGGTACTCGTCGGCCAGCCCGCGCGGCCGTGCCAGCGCCGTGCCGTCGAGCTCGAACGCGTTGCGCCCGAACCCGAGCAGGACCGTCATGCCGTGCTCGCCGACGGGCAGCGTGACGCCTTCGAGGTCGCGGACGGCGCCGGCCTTCAGCGCCTGGAGCATCCCCCACACCTCGCCGAGTGCCGCCGCCGCGCCGGACGCGCCGGCGCCCGGCAGCACGCGCAGGAACAAGAGCGCGAAATGCCTGCCCGGGCGCCGGCCCGGCGCGTGGTAGATGCCTTCCTGCAGCGTCATCCGGGCGCGGCGCCGGGCATCGTGCGCGGCGCGGCGCGGCCGGCGCGCTCGGCTTGGAAGCGCGTGAGGAGCTCACGCACCGCCTTGCACGAGTCGGCGTCGTCGCACGCGATCGTCGCTGAGGCCGGTTCGAGGATCTCCCACTCCTCCTCGGCGATCGGGTCGGTGTCGCCGGCCTGGACGAGCGGCCCGATCTCGAGCTCGCGCAAGAGCTGGTAGCCGCCGGTCAGCGGCTGTTCGGAGGCGCCGAGCGAGAGCGTGATGTCGTCGAGGAAGGCGTCGTGGTCGTCCGGCGGGCCGAACTCGAGGCGCATGTACGAGCCGGGCTTGCCGCGGCTGAAGCGCACCCAATCCTCCGGCAGCGGCTCGCCGCCGTAGGAGAAGACCTCGAGGTTGGGCCGGCGGATGTACATGCCGAGGGGGTTCTGGAGCGCGACCTGCGCACCGCGGAAGACGAGGTCGTAGACACCGAGCGAGATCGTCGGGTCGGCGTGGTTGCAGGCGAGGTGGGCGACCTTGAAGGCGCTGAAGACGTCGTCGCCGCTGGCCTGGAGGCGCGTATCGCGCTCGCTGACGCAGTAGGCGTGCGCCCCGAAGATCACGACGTAGATCAGGTCGTCGATGCCGTTGATCGGGTGCGTCATGAACAGCGCGCGCTGCATGTTCAGGCGGCCGGTCGGCTGCGCCGGTACGCCCGCGACCCGCAACCGCCTGTCGTTGCCGTGACCGGCGCACGCGTGGCCGAAGGCGATCTCGCGCTCCTCGGACGACAGCGCATGCGGATCGGCGACGCCGTAGAGCTCCTCCCACGACGGCTCGGCTCCGAGCACGCCGGTCGCCATCGCGCGGACCTTGTCGGGGTCGTGCATCGCGATGCAGGCCCAGAACTCGCGGAACTCCGTGGTGACCTCGACGCGCTTGGGACGCAGCGCCCCGGTCGCGTCGCGGCCGTCGACGGTCATGTACTCGCAGTACTCAAGCTGCACGGCGCGCCGGCCCGTGAGGCCCCAGTCGCACAGTGCCTGCGCGTTGAGCTCGCCGACGCAGTACGCCGGCTTGCCGGGGTCGCCGGGCCACTTGACGGCGTCGCTTGAGCGCGGGCTGCGCAGCGCGTCGGGGTCGAGGGTGAAGAAGCGCGTCTTCAGCGCCTGTTGCTGCGAAGCGAACGCGCGCCCGATCGTCTCGTTCCAGCGGTCGCGCAGCTCGTCGCTCAGCTCGTCGGCGTGACCGGGGGCGTCGTACGGCATCGCCCCCGGAAGCTATCAGCGACCTGCTGGCGTCTCGACCTGTACGAGCGCCGCCATCCGCTCGGGATCGACGTCGAGTCGGGCGAGCACGCGGCGCAGGCCGACCGCCGGCGGATCGAGGAGGCCAAGCAGGAGGTGCCCGGTGCCGAGGCGCCGGTCGCCGCGCCGGACCGCGGCCTGCAGCGCCGCTTCGAGCGCGTCCTTCACCGCGACGCCGATAGCCGGCGGGTCGGCGCGCGGATAGACCGGCGTCGATGCGACGACCGATGCGGGCACGCCGACGACGTCGAGCACGGCGACGAGGTCCTCCTCGATCGCGCGCTCGATCCGCTGCGTGTCGAGGCCGGCCTCGGCCAGCGCGCGCGCCGCCGGGTCGGTGTGGCCGTCGGTCAGCGCGAGCAGGAGGTGCTCGGGCTCGACCTGCTCTGCACCGAGGCGCCGCGCCGTATTCCGCGCGCGCACGACGGCGTCGCGGCTCTCGCGAGTGAAGCGCTCAAACATCGCGTCTCCCGGTGTTGACGCCGCGCGCCTGCAGGCGCTTGGCGTGCTTCTTGTGGACGGCCTGGCGGCTGACGCCGAGCGTGGCCGCGATCTCTTGCCACGACCAGCCGTCGACGATCGCCCGCTCGACCTGCCCGGCTTCGAGCCGGTCGGCGAGCCGGCGCAGCGCGACGACGGCGGCGAGCCCTTCGGCCGGATCGCGCGGGATCGCCTCTTCCTCGGTGGGTACGAATGCCATGTCGTCAACAGTAGTTGACGACCGTCGGTCTTGTCAACCAACGTTGCTGGGGAGTCTGGCGGGAAACGACGGCATGCAGGACGTTTCCCGCCACTGTCAGGTTGCAGCTCTCGCGCGGGCATGCGCCGCGAGCGGCACGCCGAGCCAGCCGCGGCGCTCGAGCTCGTCGAGGAGCCGCAGGTAGCGCTCCGTGAACGGCTCGCCGCGATCGGGCCGCGGCTCGATGACCTCGCGCGTGCGGACCATGTTCGCGGTGATGCCGGCTCCGGCCGGCGCCGCGAGGTCGCCCGCCGCAGACGCGGCGAGGACGGCCATGCCGAACGCGGCCTCGGGCTGCTCGACGAGCCGCACAGGGCGGCCGAGCACGTCGGCGCGCATCTGGCACCAATACCGGCTCGCGGTGGCGCCGCCGGTGAGGGTCAGCTCGCCGCCGGTCGGCGCTCCGAGCAGGTCGACGTAGTCGAAGCACAGCCGCTCGACGAACGCGACGCCGAGCAGGAGCGCGGCGAACAGCTCGGCCTCGTCGCGCGGCTCGCCGAGCACGAACGGCACGGCGTCAGGCGCCGCGAACGGGAACCGCTCGCCGCGCGAGACGAGCGGGTAGGCGAGCACGCTCGTCTGCTCGAAGGCCTCGGCCCGCCGGCCGAGCTCGTCGAGATCGCGGCCGCCGAAGCGCGCGCTCAGCACGCCGGCACCGGTGCTCGACGCGCCGCCGGGCAGCCAGCCGCCGTCGGGGGCGCGGTGGCTGTAGAGGACCCCACCTGGGTCGCGCACGACCCGGGCGCTGTAGCCCTTGAGCACGAGCGTCGTCCCGAGCACAGAGTTCCAGTCGCCCTCGGCCAGTGCACCCGCCGCGAGCTGCGCGGCACAGCCGTCCGTCATGCCGGCGATCACCGGCGTGCCTGCCGGAATCCCCGTCTGCGCGGCAGCGCCCGCGCAGACCTCGCCGAGCCGCGAGCCGCTGCGCACGACATCGGGCAGCAGCCCCGCGGGGAGGTCGAGCTCCGGCCAGGCCTCACGCTCGACGTCGTAGCCCGTCTTCAGCGCGTGGCTCGAGTCCGACGGCACGGTGCGTCCGACGAGCGCCCGCGTGACGACGTCGGCCTGGTGGGCGAGGCGCGCACCGCGCGCGAGCTCGGGCCAGACGTCGAGCATCCAGCGGAGCTTGCGCAGCGCCGGCGCAGCCGAGGTGAGACCGCCGGACGCGCGCGCCCGTGCGCGGTCGCCCGCGGCCGTAGCCCCGAGCTGGCCCGCCTCGGCGCTGTCCAGCGCGCGCCGCGCACCTGTCGCACCAGGTCGCGCGGCTGCGGCCTCGGCGCTGTCCAGCGCGCGCCGCGCACCTGTCGCACCCGGTCGCGCGGCTGCGGCCTCGGCGCTGTCCAGCGCGCGCCGCGCACCTGTCGCACCCGGTCGCGCGGCTGCGGCGTCGGCGCGCCCGTCGTCGTACATGACGCCCGCCGTCAGCGGCGCGCCGGCCCGATCGACGAGCAGGACCGTGCCCGACGTCGCGCACGTCGCGATGCCGCGCACCCGCTGCGGCGCGACGGTGCGCAGCGCCTCGCGGGACGCCGCCGCCACCGCGTCCCACCACGCACGCGGATCCTGCTCGTGGCGCACCCCGTCGCGAACGCTGCGCAGGGCCACCGCTCCCCGCCCGACCACCGTCCCGTCCGCCGCGACGACCATCGCCCGCACGCTCTGCGTCCCGACGTCGAGGCCGATCCACACGGGGGGTGGATCCATCTGCGCTCCGCTGCGGTGCGTAGACGACTCCACCCCCTCGCATCCGCCGCGCATCCTCACCACGCTACAGCGCAAGATTCCGTGCATGTGCAGGCGTTCATCGGCGATATGCGACGACCGCTGCTAGCGTCGCCGGCTCGCCGTCGGGGCGGGGGTGGCAGCGCGCTGCCCGGGTCGCCGACCGCGATCGCCGATGACCACCGCCTCCCTCCGCCGACTCCTCCTCATCTGCGCGCTGGCGCTCAGCGCCGCCGCGGCCGTGACGATCTCCGCGAACGCCGACCTTTCCAGCAGGATCAACGCGAAGCAGAACCGCGCCGACAAGCTGCGCGCCGCCGTCGCCACCGAGTCCGCGAGGATCCGCGCGTCGTCGGCGGGGCTCGCGACCGCGCAGCGTCGCCTGCGCGCGATCCAGGCCGACGCCGCCGACCAGCAGGCCAAGCTCGACCGCATCGAGGGCGCGCTCACGAAGGCGCGCGATCGGCTCACGCGCCTCGTTGCGCGCCAGCACAGCGCGACCAGCGCGCTGCGCGCGAACCTGTCCGCTGCCTACCGCAACCCGCAGCCCGACCTCGTCTCCGTCGTCGTGGAGGCCAAGGGCTTCACCGACCTGCTCGAGAAGGCCGACTTCCTCAAGCGCGTCGGCAAGCTGCAGGCGAACATCATGGACGCGGCCCGCACCTCCCGCGGCGAGGTCACCAAGCAGGCGAACTCGCTCGCCACGATGCAGGCGCGCGGGCTCAAGATCGCCGAGGTCCTCGAGGCGCGCAGCGACCGCGCCCGGACGCTTGAGTCAGCGCTGCTGCAAGAGCAGCAGCGGCGGCTCGCCGGCCGCGCGACCAAGCGCAGCGAGCTGGCCGAGATCTCCAACCAGCTCGGTGCGCTGCGCCGCAAGCTCGCGCGCTCGGCGCGCAACGGCATCCGCACGAACCCGGGCGGCGCGGCGCAGGCCCCCGCCGGCGCGCCGGCCGCCGTCGGGCTCGTCATCGCGGCCGCCAACGCGATCGCCGGCCTGCCGTACCTCTACGGCGGCGGCCACGCGGGGTTCAAGGACACCGCGTACGACTGCTCCGGGTCGGTGAGCTACGCGCTCGCCGCGGCGGGGCTCGTCAGCTCGCCGATGGCGTCCGGTCCGTTCATGAGCTGGGGCGAGGCCGGGCCGGGCAAGTGGATCACCACCTACGCGAACAGCGGCCACATGTTCATGGTCGTCGCCGGGTGGCGCTTTGACACCTCGAACCTCCGGGGCGGGACCCGCTGGTCGCGCCAGATGCGCCCGACGGGCGGGTTCGTCGCCCGCCATCCGCCGGGCCTCTAGCCTTCACCCAGACGTCGTCGAACCAACTGTCCGGCCGCGCGATAGCAGCCCAACCGCCGGCCGCGGGGCGCACATCAGGGGGCGACCCCTGAGCTCACGCGCCGGATCGAACGAGCCACGAGTACTTCGCCGCCGACGCGTAGCTCGCATCGGAGGCGATCTGCTGGATCGTGATCGCGATCGTCGGATAGACGTGCACGAGGCTCGACAGGTCGGTGAGCTTGAGCTCGCGGTCGATCGCGAGCGCGAGCTCTCCGATGAGCTCGCCGGCGCTCGGCGCGAGCGCGTGGGCGCCGACGATGCGGCCCTTCGCGGTGACGATCCTGATCTCGCCGTTGGGTGCCGAGTCCGCGCGGGCGCGGTCGGAGTGCGAGAGGTCCCGGGTCCAGACCGCGACGGCGTCGTCGCCGTGCTCGGCGCGCGCCTGCGCCTCGGTGAGGCCCGCGTGCGCGAGCTCGGGGTCGGTGAACGTGCACCACGGCACGAGGAACGAGCCGCCGTTTGAGCCCGGCAGGAACATGTTGCGCACCGCCCGCGCGGCCTCGTAGCCGGCGGAGTGCGTGAAGAGCCAGCGGCCCGCGACGTCGCCGGCGGCGTAGATCGTCTTGACGCTCGTGCGCAGCTTGTCGTCGACCTCGACGCCGCGGCGTCTCACCTTGACGCCGATCTCCTCGAGCCCGAGCCCCTCGACGTTCGGGCGCCGGCCCGCCCCGACGAAGATCTCCGCCGCCGTCCACGACCGCTCGCCGGCGTGGACGGTCTTCGACCCACCGTCCTGCGAGACGCTCACCCGGTCGATGTCGACGCCGACCTCGAGGTCGACCCCCTCGGCGCGCAGCGTGCGCAGCAGCCGCTCGGCGAGCGCCGGCTCCTCGCGCTCCAGCACGCCCGTGCCTTTCTGCAGGACGGTCACCCGCACGCCGAGCCGCGTGAGCGCTTGGGACAGCTCGATCGAGATCGGGCCGGCGCCGATCATGACGAGGCTCTCGGGCGCGCGGTCGAGCTCGAAGATCCGCTCGCTCGTGAGGTAGCCGGCCTCCGCCAGCCCGTCGATCGGCGGCGTCGCCGGGCGGCTGCCGGTGGCGAGCAGGATGTAGCGCGCCTCGTGCTCGTCGTCGCCCACCTGGACGGTCGTCGGCGAGGTGAGCCGGGCTGCACCGAGCAGCACGTCGACGCCCTCGGCTTCGAAGCGCGCCGGGTTGTCGTCCGTGCTCGCGAGCTCCTGCTGGATCGCGTGGATGCGCGACCAGACGCGCGCGGTGTCGATCTGCGGCTCGACGGCGGTCAGGCCGTAGGCGTCCGCGTGGCGCATCGTGTGCGCCGCCTTCGCCGAGGCGAGCAGCGCCTTCGAGGGCACGCACCCCGTCCACAGGCAGTCGCCGCCGACGCGATGCCCCTCCACGCACGCGACCTTGATGCCGAGCTTCGGCGCGAACTCGGCGGCGACCATGCCGGCCGACCCCATCCCGACGATGACCAGGTCATATCCAGCCATTACGGCGCGCTGATCTCGCGCTTGAGGATCTTGCCCGTCGGCCCCTTCGGGAGCTCGTCGACGAACCAGATCCGGCGCGGGTACTTGTACCCCGCGACCTGCTCCTTGACGAACGCGATGAGCTCGTCCTCGCTCACCGACGCGCCGTCCTTCAGCCCGACGGCCGCGCCGACCTCCTCGCCCCACTCGTCGTGCGGGATGCCGACGACCGCGGCCTCGCGCACGGCCGGGTGCTCGTAGAGCACCTCCTCGACCTCGCGCGGGTAGACGTTGTAGCCGCCGCGGATGATGAGCTCCTTCTTGCGGTCGACGATGAAGTAATAGCCATCGTCGTCGACCTTGGCCATGTCGCCGGTCGCGAACCAGCCGTCCTTGATCGACTCGGCCGTCGCCTCGGGGCGCTCCCAGTAGCCCTTCATGACGTTGTGGCCCTTGATGAGGATCTCGCCGATCTCGCCCGGCCCCACGTCGGCGCCGTCGTCGTCGACGAGCCGAAACTCGACGCCGGCGAGCGGCGTGCCGATCGAGCCCGGCTTGCGCTCGCGGTCGGGGTGGTTGAACGATGCGACGGGCGAGGTCTCCGACAGCCCGTAGCCCTCGAGGATCTTGCAGTCGAAGGCCTCCTCGAAGCCGCGCATGACCTC
Source organism: uncultured Actinomycetes bacterium (assembly GCA_963810605.1). Taxonomy (GTDB): domain Bacteria; phylum Actinomycetota; class Thermoleophilia; order Solirubrobacterales; family Solirubrobacteraceae; genus CADCVQ01. The sequence continues at coordinate 164,240 of CAWEOF010000027.1, read as the reverse complement.
GACCGGCATCGAGGCGCCGCCGGACGCGCACACGCGCAGGGTCGAGACGTCGGCCTGGTCGCGGCCGGGGTGGTGCAGGAGCGCGCCGTACATCGTCGGGACGCCTTCGAACACCGTGCAGCCGTCGCGCTCGAGGATCTCCAGCGCCTTGGCCGGATCGAAGCGCGGCAGCAGCGTGATCGTCGCGCCGCTGCAGACGGCGGCGTTCATCGTGCAGGTCTGGCCGAAGGAGTGAAACAGCGGCAGCCCCGCGAAGATCATGTCGCCGACGCCGAGGCCGAAGAGCCCGATGGCGGCCGTGACGTTCTTGCGCAGGTTGGCGTGCGTGAGCTCGGCGCCCTTCGGCTTGCCGGTGGTGCCGGACGTGTAGAGAATGACCGCCGTGTCGTCGGCGTCGACCTCGGCCACGGCGCCGCGGGGATCGTGGGCGAAGATCAGCCCCTCGAACTCGCCAGGCACGACGGACACGACCTCGACGTCGCCGGCAGCCTGCGCCCCGTTCTCCGCGGCCTCCAGGAACCCGTGCCAGGCGAAGATGAGCTCAGCGCCGGAGTCCGCGAGGTAGTACGCCACCTCGCGCGCCTTGAGCAGGACGTTCATCGGCACGACGACGGCGCCCAGGCGCAGGATGCCGTAGTAGACCGCCGGGAAGTACGGGACGTTGGGCAGCATGATCGCGACCCGGTCCCCCTCCCCGATGCCCTTGTCGGCGAGCATCGCGGCGATGCGGGCGCTGGCGTTGTCGAGCAGCTGATAGTTGAATGCGGCGTCGTCGAGCTTGCACGCGATGGCGTCGGGATGCTCCGCGGCCGTCCGCGTGAGGTTCAAGGCGAGGTTCTCGGACATGGGACCGACTCTAAGGGTTCGCGCAGGAATAGCTGCGTGGGTCTGGGTGCCGGATCGTGGATGCCAGACGCCGCGCGCGAGCGCAGGCCGGCGCCAGCCCGTCGAGCATCGGGGGTGGTGCATGGCGCCGCGAGACGGTGGCCAAACACCGCAGGTATTCCCGCGCGGACCCCAACCGCACATCGACGGAGCCCCGCGAGGCGCGGCGGCCAACCCTGGCGCGTGCAGCCATGCAGCGCGGTGCGGGCATCATGTGACGATGGCCGAGCTGCTTGCGATCAACCGCGACGTCGCGATCCCGCTCGACGAGGTCGTGCTGCAGGCGAGCCGCTCGTCGGGTCCGGGTGGCCAGCACGCCAACAAGACCGAGTCGCGCATCGAAGCGAGCTTCGACGTCGCCGCGTCGGCGACGCTCACCGAGGCCCAGAAGGCGCGGGTCATGGGCCGCTGCGGGCCGGTCGTGCGGGCGGTCGCGCAGGATGCGCGCAGCCAGACGCGCAACCGCGCGCTCGCGCTCGAGCGGCTCGCGGCACGCCTCGCGCGCGCGCTCGAGGTCCCGCGGGTGCGCCGCGCGACGAAGCCGACGAAGGCCTCGCGCACGCGGCGTCTGGACGCCAAGCGCCGCGGCGCGCAGCGCAAGCGCGACCGCCGCCGCCCGGCCGCGGAGGATTAGGCCGGCGGCCGTTCCCCGGCCGCGGAGGATTAGGCCGGCGGCCGTTCCCCGGCCGCGGAGGACTAGGTCCTACCGCGCCGGGCGGACCCGCGAGGACCAGAGCCTGCAGCGCCGGGCGGACCCGCGAGGACCAGAGCCTGCAGCGCCGGGCGGACCCGCGAGGACCAGAGCCTGCCGCGCCGGGCGGACCCGCGAGGACCAGAGCCTGCAGCGCCGGGCGGACCCGCGAGGACCAGAGCCTGCAGCGCCCGGCGGGTCCGCGAGGACCAGCGCGGCCGTCAGTCGGATCCTCCGCCGCCGTGCGCGCCGGCGTTGAGGTCCGCGCCGAACGTGCGGTAGTCGTAGATCGGCCACGCCTCGGTCTTCATCCCGGGGCCCATCTCGCGGATGATCGGCAGGCCGCCGAGCGCGCGATCGAGGTCCTCGGCGGTCGGGAGGTCGATGACGCCGAGCACGACGCGCTGGCCGGCGACCTTCCACAGGTGCGGCACCGCGCCGGCGTCCATCGCGCCGATGGCTGCCTCCGCCTCGCGAACCCAGGTCGCGATGAGCTCGTCGTTGGAGACGTTGGCCGGCTGGGTCACGTCGAAGCGCACGAAGAACAGCATCGAACGGTCCTCCTAGTCGTTGGGGTCGGGATCCTTGGGTGTATCGAACTCGCCGTCGATGAGCTCGACGCGGTAGCCGTCCGGGTCGGCGACGAAGCAGATCCGGAACTCGTCGCGCCCGCCCGGCGCGTACGGCGGCTTCTCTGGCTCGATGCCGCCGGCCGCCAGCCGCTCGAGCAGCCCGTCGAGATCCTCGACCTCGAGCGCGACGTGCCCGTAGCCGCTGCCGAGGTCGTACGGCTCCTCCCGACCTTCGTTGACCGTGAGCTCGAGCGTGTCGCCGTCGCCCGGTAGCCCGAGGTAGATGTTGTAGGCGCCGTCGAACTGCAGCCGGCCGCGGTGCTCGAAGCCGAGCGCCTCGTAGAAGCGCAGCGACGCGTCGATATCGCGCACGCGGACGTTCGTGTGGACCAGGCGCATGAAGCCTCCTTCGGGACGGGTCGCTGGCGGGCCGCCAGACTAGCTGCGTCTACCCGATACGGCGCAACACCGGCGCAACACGCCGGACGGTCGCGCCCTCGGCGAGCCGCGGCACGCCCGCGGCGCCGCGCGGCTCAGCGCCGGACGTCCTCGCAGTCCGGCGCGATGACGTCCACGCCGTCGGCGAAGACGGTGTCTGTGCCCGGCCCGCACACGACGCCGTCGATCCCGCCGACGACGACGTTGATCCGATCGTCGCCCGCCCCGCCGTCGATGATGTCGGGGTCGATGTTGCCGAAGATCTCGTCGTTGCCCGCGTCGCCGAAGATCCGGTCGGCGCCGCGGTCGCCGGTGATGTGGTCGTTGCCCTCGTCGCCGTGGATCGTGTCGTTGCCGTTGCGCCCGGCCATGATGTCGTTGCCGGGGCCGCCGGACAGCACGTCGTCGCCGTCCTCGCCGTCGACGTAGTCGTCGCCGCCCCGGCCGAACAGCCGGTCGTCGCCGAAGCTGCCGAAGATCGAGTCGTCGTCGTTGGTTCCCTGCAGGACGTCGGCCCCCGGGGTCCCGCGCAGGATCGACGGCAGCTCGGCGTCGTTGCCGGCTTCGGCCGGTACTCGCACGACGAGCTCGCACGCGCTGAGCACGTCGCGGTCCGGCGCGTCCTGCTCGACGTAGACGGTATCCGAGCCGGGACCGCAGTCGACCGTGTCGGCGCTGTCGTCGGCCGCGCGGATGGAGTCGTCGCCCGGCCCGCCGCGCAGCGTATCCGCACCCGGCCCGCCGACGAGCTCGTCGTTGTCGTCGCCGCCCTGCAGCTCGTCGTTGCCCGAGCTGCCGTCGAGGCGGTCCTGACCCGGCCCGCCGTCGAGGCGGTCGTTGCCCTGGCCGCCGCGCAGGACGTCCTGCCCCTCGTCGCCGAGCATGTTGTCACCGCCGCGCCCGCCGTCGACGACGTCGTCGCCGCGCCCGCCGCTCATCTGGTCGGAGCCCGACTCGCCGAACAGCTCGTCGTTGCCGTCGTCGCCGAGCATCCGGCGGTCGTTGCCGCGCCCGCCGCGAATGACGTCGTTGCCGGGGCCGCCGGACAAGAGCGCGTCGTTGCCGAAGCCCTCCTCGACGATCTCGTCGTCGCCGTCGCCGCCGCGGACGATGTCGTCGCCGTCGCCGCCGTCGAGCTTGTCGTTGCCCGGGCCGCCGTCGACCGTGTCGTTGCCCGTGCCGCCGTCGATGCCGTCGTCGCCGTCGCCGCCGGACGCGACGTCGTCGCCGCTGCCCATCGTCAGGAAGTCGATGCCGTCGCCGCCGCGCGCGCGATCGCTGCGCGCGCCGCCGGAGATGCGGTCGTCGCCGGGCCCGCCGTCGAGGATGTCGCGGTCGCGCCCGCCGCGCAGCAGGTCGTTGCCGCCGAGGCCTTCGATGCGGTCCGGACCGCGGGTCCCGCTGAGGATGTCGTCGCCGTCCGTGCCGCGCAACAGCGCGAGGCCGGGCTGCACGACGATGCCCGCGGGCGCGGAGCCCGGCAGCGCGACGACGTCCAGGCGCGCGCGCGAGAACGGGCTGACGAGCGACAGCGTCCCGTTGCCGCCGTTGGCGAAGAGGATGCGGCTCGCGTCGGTCGTCCAGGCGGGCGTCCCGAGGCCCGGGCCGGCCGCGAGCCGCCGCACGCGCGAGCCGCGCAGGATCACGAGCGCCCCGCTCGATCCGCCCGCGCGCGCACCGATGGCGAGCCGGGTGCGGCCGGGCGACAGCGCGACGTTGCCGCCCGCCCCGCGCGGCAGCGCGATCGCGCGCCGGCGCGGGCGCTTGGCGCCGCGCGGGATGACCCGCATCCGACCGCGCGCCGTCACCAGCGTCCGGCCAGCGACGATCGCGACGCCGACCGCGCCCGGGACGGGCACGCGGCGCAGCAGCCGCCGGGTCCCTGGCGCGAGCATCGCGACACGCCCGCGGGCGAGCACGACCGCCGCGAACCGGTCGTCGCCGCTCACTGCCAGCGCGCGGCCGGTGCCGCGCAAGCCGATCGAGCCGAGCGGCCGTAGCGTCGCGGCCTGGAAGATCCGCAGCCGCCGGCCCTGGACGGCGTAGAGGCGACGGCCGTTGGGCGACAGGGCGAGGGCGACGATCGGATCGCTGGCGTGCGTCGCGCGCGCGAGCTCCGTGCGCTCGTTGACGTCGAGCGCGACGATCGTCGCGCCCGCTGCCGCGTAGCCGCGCCGGCCGTCGGAGGACACGGCGACCGCGCGCACGTCGCCGGGCAGCGCGATCCGCGCGACGATCCGGTCCGTGCCGATGTCCAGCAGCGCGAGTTCCGGCGTGCCGGTCGCGACGAGCGCCACCCGAGCGCCCGCAGGCGCCGGCGTAGCGCAGGCACACGCGAGCACGACAAGCAGCGACGCGAGGGACGTCCTCGTCGCTCGCTGCCGCGCGCGGCTGACCGGCTCGCCCGCGATGGAGCTACTGGGCCACTACAGGCCGGGCGGGTGGCGGACTTCGTAGCCTCGCGACGAGCGCCTGTCCGACTGCCAGCGCGAGCCGGCGGACGAGCGTCCGCTCGTGTCGAAGCGCAGCCCCGCGACCGTCATGAACATGTGCCCGCCGTTGGCGTACACCGTGATCCACTGCCCCGGGCCCTCGTCGCCCCAGCTCATGAAGCCGCCGGACGGCATCGAGTTCTTGAGGATGCCCGCGCCGTGCAGGGCGTAGGAGACCGAGCCCGAGCAGTCGTAGCCCGCGTCCTCCCACTTGCCGTGGCCGCCGCCGTAGATGTAGGGCATCTTGGCGATCTTGTTGCCGGCGACGATGACCGCCTGGACGACGGGTGGCGCGAGGATCGGCACGACCGCCAGCCCGTCGGATCCGACCGTGGCCTTCATCCCGGGACCGAGCTTCACCGGCGGAGGGGTCTCCGGCGGCATCCTCGGCGGCGGTGCCGCGTTCATGGGCAGCGCGCCGCCGGTGCCCGCGGACTTGGCAACCGCGCCGCCGTTCGTCACGACGTCGCGCAGGACGAGCACGTCGAGTCGCGTCACGACCCCGTCGACGTGGCGCTGCTGGAAGCGCTCGAAGGCGCGAACGGCCTTCGTCGTGCCCCTGCCGAACGCGCCGTCCTGCGTGGTGCGGATGCCGGCGCGGGTGAGGAAGTTCTGCAGGACCTTGACGTCGTGGCCCTCCATCCCCTTGCGGAGCGTGCGGTCACCGAGGTGCCAGTTCTTCTTTGCCGCCAAGCTGGCGCTAGGCGCGAGCAGCATGACGAGCACCGACAACATCGATAGACGAAGCAACGACTTCACGCGGGTGAACCCCTCCTCCTTCGGGTGCCTACGGGGTTAGCTGACGGGCTCGCGCAGAAAGAGCTAGCGCTATGCCGCATGATGCGGCGATTCGCCCCCGGACCGCCGAAACGGCCCAAGTGGTTCCCCCGCTCCCCGCCGACCTTAGGCGGAGATTCGGCTGGTCAAGACGCGGGTAGCCTAGCGCAGCTTCCTGACATTTGCACCCCGGTGCGATTGTTATGTGCCGTCCCGGACGGTCGTTCTATACGACCACAAGGTCGTTCTATGCGAGCACGGCGCACGCGAGTGCCAGCGCCACGGCGGCGCGCTCTCGCAACGACGACTCGACGATGTATTCGCCGGGTGTGTGCGCGCCTCCTCCCCGCGGTCCGAGACCGTCGACGGTGACGTCGATGACCGGGGCGAGGTAGCTGGCGTCGCTGGCGCCGCCGCGACCGGCCCCGCGGATCGGGCGGCCGAGGCGCTCCGCGGCCGCCTCGAGGAGCGGCGCGGTGGCCGCCCGCGCGTCCATCCCCGGCCAGCGGCGCAGGAAGTCGGACTCCAGCCGCACGCCGTCGACCGCCTCGGGCAGGCCGCCCAGCACGACGTCGAACGTGGCGAGGTCGTCGGCGCGCAGGTCGCACAGAAGCTCGCCGGCCGCGGGCACGACGTTGAACGCCTCGCCGCTGCGCACGACGGTCGGCACCGAGGTGAGGTGTGCCGGGCCGGCCGGGTCGTGCAGCGCGGCCACCGCCTGCGCGGCGCTCGCGAGCGCGAGCAGCGCGTTGGCGCCGCTCTCGGGGGCCGATCCCGAGTGCGCCGAGCGCCCGTGCGCGAGGACGCGCAGCGTGCCGGCGGCCTTGCGCCTGACCACGACGGCCTCCTCGCCGTCCTCGGCGAACTGGCCGCCCTCGAAGCACAGGCAGGCGTCCCAGCCCGCGAATCGCTCGGTGTGCGCGAAGTCTCCGGCGCGCCACTCCTCGTCGCAGACGAGCAGCAGCGCGACCTCGGCGAACGTGTCACGACGCCCGGCGAGCGCCCGCAGGACGCCGAGCGCGAGGATGTCGCCGCCCTTCATGTCCACGGAGCCCGAGCCGAGCAGGTTGGCGCCCGCGCGCGTGAGCGGGCGGTGGTCCTCGTGGGCGTGCACGGTGTCGACGTGACCGAGCAGGACGATCCGGCCGCTGGCGCTGCCGGTCAGCGTGACGACAAGGTCGGCGGCGTGGTCGGGCGTCGAGCACGGCGGGCGCTCGACGCGCGCGCCGTCGGGGACGAGCGTCAGCGCGTACGCGATCGCAGCGTCCGCCCCGGCGACGTCGCCCGACGGCGACGAGATCGCGACGAGGCGCTCGAGCTCGGCCGGCGCACGCGCCGAGATCTCGTCGGCGGCGGCGGCGATCCAGGCATCCATGCAGCGGGTTCTACCTCATGCGAGCGCGCTCACACATTCGCCGGCGTCCCGCCCCCTGCGTGTCGGGCGGCCGGGTGTGCCGCACTCACTCGGTGTCGAAGGCCACGGTCTCCAGGCTCGTGTAGTCCGTTTCGCCGACCGCTCCGCTCCCCCACGAGACGACGCCGTCGGGCTGCAACGAGGTGATCGCGCCGGCGCCCTCGCGGAGCGGGCGCTTGGGCGCGCGGTCCAACGCCGCTCCCGGCAGGTCGGCGAGCACCGTCGTGCACGCCTCCAGCAGCTCGCCGGCCGTTCGGTAGCGCTGACCCTGCCGCCGCGCCGTGCCGCGCGCGACGATCGCCTCGAGCTCTGCCGGCACGCCGCCAAGGCACTCCACGAGGACTGCCGTCAGCGCATGGACGTCGCTCGCCGCCGTCACCTGCGCGCCCGCGATCTGCTCGGGCGCGGCATACGGCCGCGGGACCGTCGTCGCTGCGACCCGCCTGTCGTCATCCCGAAGTCCGTCAGGTACGGGGAGCCGTCTGACGCGAGGAGGACGTTGCTCGGCTTGATGTCGCCATGCACGAGCCGCGCCGCATGCGCCGCGTCGAGCGCGGCCGCGCTCGGCGTGAGGATGTCGAGTACCTCGTGCCCCGTGAGATCGCCGCGCGCCATGCGATCCGCAAGCGTCGGACCATCGACGAACCGCATGGCGACGAACATCGAACCACCGGCCTCGCCGGCCTCGAACAGGGGGATGATGTGCGCGTTGCCAAGCGCCGACGCGGGGCGCGCGGAGCGGCAGACGCGCTCGCGGACGCTGTCGACGGCGATCGCATCCGCCGAGCTGACCTTGCGGACGCGGCGAGCTCCTTCATGCCCGGTCACCGTGCCGAGCCACGACACGACGACGAGCTCGCGCTCGATCGCCGGCAGCGCCGCGACGAGCTGGCCGGGCTCGGTCATGTGCTGCGCCAGCGCCGCTGCCATGTTCGCCAGCACGGCGCCCGCCAGCGGCGGCAGCGACGAGCTATACAGCGCAAGCCCGGCGGTGCCCAGCGCGGAGCGGATCGTCTCGAGGCGGCGCGGCGTCGCCTCGCCGAGCCACGCCGGGTAGACCACGATCGCGTGACCACTGTGGTGCGGCCGGGCGTCGATGGCCTCCGTCGCGCCGCCGAGATCCTCGCGGGTCAGCGGCTCGGGGAAGACGGTCACCGGGGGCCCGTCGTCGAGCAGCTGGGGCTGGTCGTAGCCGACGGAGAGGACCGCTGCGGAGGGTGCCGTAAACCGCGAGCCTACGCCTGCGCCAGCGCGGCCTGAAACGCGGCTCCGCCGCCGGCGGCCGTCTCGACGACCGAGCGCGCCCGCAGGCACGTACGCATCCGCCGCGGCGGGACGGCCTCGTCGACGCGGACAGGCCGGCCGTCGCGATCGAGCCAGACGAGGTCCAGCGCAAAGCGCATGGTCAGCGTGTGGATCGATCGGCACGGCTCGAGCAGCAGGCCGTGGTCGGCGGGCAGCGCGTCGAGCTTGGCGAGGCCGAGCATCTTCGAGCGGCGCGTGGACGCGACGATCAGCCGCAGCCCGCCGGGGAGCTCACGGCGCCCCGATCCGTCGAAGCGCTCGTCCAGCACCGGCGGGAGTGTACATCCGGCCGGGGCCCGGGCTCTGGTTCCGGCCGGCGCCAGCTCCCGCGCAAACTCCGTGGGCCACCGCCGAGCTGGCCGCACCTCCTGGACACGGGCCGCGGACTGCGACGGTGCGTCGCAGCTATGCCGAGTCGGACGATCGCGCACGCGACCTGCGCAACGCGCTCGCGCATGCGCGCGCCGCGGGCCGCACAGTCAAGGCGACCGACCTGGCCATCATCGCGACCGCGAGCGCCACCGGCCGCACGCTGCACACGCTCGACCGCGCCCAAGCAGGGTTGGCCCGAGCCCTCGGCCTCGCGGTCTCCGGCGTCGCCTGACACGGCGCGCACCGGCCGGGCTCGGCTACCCCAGGACGAACTCGAGCCGGCGCTCGAGCGCGCCGGCGATGGCCTCGCGCACGAAGCCCTGCTCGAAGCGCTCCACGGTCGCCTCGAGGAAGCCCTCGATGACCAACCGCTTGGCCTTCTCCGAAGACAGCCCGCGCGAGCGCAGGTAGAAGAGCTGCTCGAGGTCGATCTGGGCGATCGCCGCCGCGTGCGTGCAGCGCACGTCGTTGGCGAGGATCTCAAGGCCCGGGATCGAGTCGGCGTGCGCGGTCTTCGTCAGCAGCAGGTTGCGCGACTCCTGAAAGGCGTCGATCTGCTGCGCGCCCGGCTCGACCTTGATCATCCCCGACCACACGGTGTTGGAGCGACCGTCGAGGATCCCGCGGAACGCGAGGTCCGACGTCGTGTTCGGCGCGTCGTGAACCTGCGTCGTCGCGTAGTCCAGGTGCTGACGTGAGTGCGTCGCGTACGCACCGGTCACCTTCGCGTCGGCGCCGGGGCCGATGAGCTTCGTGTCCATCGCGACGCGACCGTTGCCCGAGCCGAAGCCCAGCGCGATCCAGTCAAGCGCCCCGTCGCGATCGACGGTCGCGCGCTGCGTGCCGAAGATCCACGACTTCTCGCTCAGGCCCTGCGCGCAGACGTAGCGCAGCCGCGCGTTCTGGCCGACCGACAGCTCGACGACCGTGTTCAGCAGCCCGTCGGTGTCGTCGTCGGCGCAGACGTACTGCTCCCAGACCTCGGCCGACGCACCCTCCTCGAGCACGACCAGCGTGCGCCACTGCAGCGCCGTCTGGCCCTGCGCCTGGACGACGGTCACGACGATCGGAGCAGCGACGGCGACGCCACGCGGCACGTAGACGAACGCACCGCCTTCCCAGCCCGCCTCGTTGCGCGCGACGAACGGGTCCTCGGCGTCGACGACCGTGCCGAAGTACTGCTCGACGAGCTGCGGGTGCTGCTGGACCGCGAGGCTGAGCGGCATGACGATGACGCCATCTGCGCCGGCCTCGCAGGCGCCGTCGAACGCGTGGTCGACCTGCTCCAGGCGCGTCGCGCCCGCGGGCGCGTCGACGACCGACAGGCTGGGCACATCCAGGTGCGCGCCGATGCGCTCGGGCTTCTCGAACGCGTCGAGGTCGAGCTTCTTCAGCGACGTGAACTCCCAGCCCGGGTTGCCGCGAAACGACGGCAGCTTGAGGCTGTCCCGCAAACCGACGGCGCGCTCGCGGCGCGCCGTCAGCCAAGCAGGCTCGATCAGTGTCCGGCTAGCCAATTGAGCCCTCCATCTGCAATTCGATGAGCCTGTTCATCTCGACGGCGTACTCCATCGGGAGCTCTTTGACGATCGGCTCGATGAAGCCGTTGACGATGAGCTTGGACGCCTCTTCCTCGTTCAGCCCGTGCGTCATGAGGTAGAAGAGCTGCTCCTCGCCGACCTTCGAGACGGTGGCCTCGTGGCCGACGTCGACGTCGTCCTCGCCGATGCGGATCGTCGGATAGGTGTCCGAGCGCGACTTGTCGTCGAGCAGCAGGGCGTCGCACACGACCTTTGACTTCGAGCCGTGCGCGCCCTTGGCGACCTCGAGCAGGCCGCGGTAGGAGCCGCGCCCGCCGTCCTTGGAGATCGACTTGGCGAAGATGTTCGACGTCGTGTTCGGCGCGGCGTGGATGATCTTGCCGCCGGCGTCCTGGTGCTGGCCGGCGCCCGCGAAGGCGATCGACAGGATCTCGCCGTGCGCGCGCTCGCCGGTCAGGTAGACCGACGGGTACTTCATCGTGAGCTTCGAGCCGAGGTTGCAGTCGACCCACTCGACGGTCGCGTCGCGCTCGGCGATGGCGCGCTTGGTCACGAGGTTGAAGACGTTCGTCGACCAGTTCTGCACGGTCGTGTAGCGGATCCGCGCGCCCGGCTTGGCGATGAGCTCGACGACCGCGGAGTGCAGCGAATCGCTTGAGTACGTCGGCGCGGTACAGCCCTCGACGTAGTGCACGAACGAGCCCTCGTCGGCGATGATCAGCGTGCGCTCGAACTGGCCCATGTTCTCCGTGTTGATGCGGAAGTAGGCCTGCAGCGGCATCTCGATGTGGACGCCCGGCGGGACGTAGACGAACGAGCCGCCCGACCAGACCGCGCTGTTCAACGCCGCGAGCTTGTTGTCGTTGGCCGGGATGATCGTCGCGAAGTACTCCTGCACGAGCTCCTCGTGCTCACGCAGACCGGAGTCCATGTCCATGAAGATGACGCCCTGCGCTTCGAGCTTCTCGTTGATCTGGTGGTAGACGACCTCGGACTCGTACTGCGCGCCGACGCCGGCGAGGAACTTGCGCTCGGCCTCCGGGATGCCCAGGCGGTCGAAGGTCTTCTTGACGTCCTCGGGGACGTCATCCCACGAGCGCTCGGCCTTCTCGGAGGCGCGCACGAAGTAGTGGATGTCGTCGAAGTTGACCTCGGCGAGGTGCGGCGAGCCCCACGTCGGCATCGAGCGGGCGTAGAAGTACTCGAGCGCCTTGAGGCGGAACTCAAGCATCCAGGCCGGCTCTGACTTGAACTCCGAGATCTTCATCACGAGCTCTTTGGAGAGCCCCTTCGGTGCCTTGTAGAGGTAGTTCTCGGCGTCGTGGAAGCCGTACTTCTCCGTGTAGTCGGAGTTGATGCCCTGAAGGCCCTCTTGCTCGGCGATGGTCTCGGGAGTTGCCATGTTGGTTACTCAACCTCCAGCTTGATCATGTCGTCCTCGACCCGGACGTCGAACGTCTCGACGGGGACGTAGGCGGGCAGGGTCTTGGGCTTACCGGTGCGTAGGTCAAAGAGCGAGCCGTGACGGGGGCACTCGACCGTGCACGCAGCCTGGTCGAGCTCGCCGTCGGCGAGCGTGCCGTTGTCGTGCGAGCAGCGATCCTCGATGGCGTAGAGGGTGCCGTCGCAGTTGAAGATCCCGATCTCGAGGTCTTCCCACTCGACGACGCGAGCGGTGCCCGGCGGCAGCTCGGAGAGGGGGCAGATGTCGAGTGTCTCGGTCACGTGAAAGCGCACCGTCGCCCAATCCCGTCTGGGGCGCTCGGATTTGCGTCTGTGCAGTGTAGCGCCGGACCGCCGCGCCATGCTAGAAGGGCGATCGGCCAGGCGCTGCACGCACACCGACCCCACCTGCACCCCGGTGGGCGGTCATGTCGAATAGTCCGCCATATCAGCGAACTATTCGACAAGACCGGAGATTGGCGGCTCGTCGCGGGGCGCCGTCTGCCACCATCGCCCGCCGATGCATCGCGCGCTCCGCTCAACGTCGCTGGCCGTCCTCGCGCTGCTCGCCGCAGCGGTCCCCGCGAGCGCGCAGGTGGGCGAGTACTCGCCGTGCCCGGCCGCCGGCGACGCGATGTTCGTCGAGGTCAGCCGAGCGAGTTGCGCGGACGCGCAAGCGGTCGCGGTCGCGCTCACCGCGGTGCCGGTGACGAGCGTTGAGGCCGCGCTGGCCGCGAGCGGCTGGTCTGCGCTGCGCGCCGCCGCCAACGACTTCCAGGAGTCCTACGACATCGTCGCGACGCGCGGTCTGTCGGCGCTGCGGATCCGCCGGCGCGGGACGGCACCGGACCTCGACGGCTGGATGGCGGACCGCGAGCTCATCTTCTCCAGCGGCAAGCTCGTGCCCGGCGGGACCGCGCCGCGCGGCTCGACGGCCTGCACGTCCTCGTTCCTCATCCGGCTCGGCGCCCGGCTGGGCGGGCTGAGCGCCGCGCACTGCGCCGGCATCTCCAAGTCCGGCGTGACGCGGCGGCGCAACGCGGCGCTGCGACGACCACCGCAGCCGGGGATCGTCCTCGGCGGCGTGCGGCGCAACCTCGCGCGGCGCGCGAAGCCGATCGACGCGCTCGTCCTGCCCGTGCCGCAGGGGGCCGGCAGGCCGTCGGCCGCGGTCGTCGAGCGCTTCATCTGGCGTCCGCCGTGGTTCGTGCGGGGCACCGCCAAGCCCCGGCTCGGGCGGCGCGTCTGCTACGCCGGCATCACGAGCGGCCCTGATAACTGCGGGACGATCGTGCGCGCCTTCCCGGGCGTTCGCGGGCTGTCCTGCACGAACATCACGGCACGCCAGGGCGACAGCGGCGGGCCGGTCTACACCCGGCCGGCGGCCGACGGCACAGTGCGCGCGGTCGGCATCGCGAACATCGTCTTCGGGCTGGTCCAGTTCATGTGCTTCGTCCCGATCGACCCGGTGCTCGACGCGCTCGACGCCGAGCTCGTGACGTCCACGGGCTGACGGCGGCGTCAGCGGGCGCCATCGGCGTGCAGCGTGGCCGAGCCCGACAAGCGCGGCTGGCGCGACGGTCGCGGCGGGCACGCCGGCCGTCGCGACCCGCGGCGTCAGCGGCCGGCTTCGGCCTCGCTCTTCGGCGTCGCCGGCTCCCAGTCGACGGCCTGGCCCAGCGCAGCGCCCTTGAGCACCTTCAGCGTCAGCAGCGCGCACTTCATCCGCGTCGCGGAGATCGTGATGCCGAGCAGATCCAGGACGTACTGGCGGTCGAGCTTGAGCAGGTCGTCGATCGACATGCCCTTGATCTCGTCGGACGTCATCGACGCCGACGCCTGCGAGATCGCGCAGCCGTGGCCCGAGAAGCGCAGATCCTCGATCTTGTTGTCCGCGTCGACCTTGATCTCGACCTTCAGCTCGTCGCCGCAGAGCGGGTTCGTGTCCTCGAACTCGAGGTCGTACGGGTCAAGGTGGCCCCAGTTGTGCGGCCGCTTGTAGTGCTCGAGGATCTCCTCGCGATAGATGCTCTCCATGTTGCTCATGCGAAGATCCTCCGTACCTCGTGGATGGCATCGACGAGCGCGTCGATCTCGGCACGCGTCGTGTGGACGGCGAACGATGCACGCGTCGTCGCAGCGACGTCGAAGCGCTTCATCAAGGGCTGTGCGCAGTGGTGGCCCGCACGGACGCATACGCCCTGACTACCCAGGATCTCGGCGACGTCGTGCGGGTGGATGCCCTCGATCGTGAACGCGACGAGCGCGCCGCGCCGCTCGGCATCAAGCGGGCCCATGATCCAGACGCCCGGGATCTCACCCAGGCGCTGCAGCGCGTAGGCGCAGATCTCGTGCTCGTGGGCGCGGATGTTCTCCATCCCAAGCCCGCCGAGGAAGTCGACGGCGGCGCCCAGCCCGATGCCCTCGGCGACCTGCAGGGTCCCCGCCTCGAACTTCGCCGGCAGCGTGCCGAAGCGGATCTCCTCGATCGAGACCGAGGCGATCATGTGGCCGCCACCCAGGAAGGGCGGCATCGCCTCCAGGATCTCCGGGCGGCCATGCAGGACCCCGATGCCGGTCGGGCCGTAGATCTTGTGGCCCGTCCAGATGTAGAAGTCGGCGTCGATCTCGCCGACGTCGACCGGGATCTGCGGCACGGCCTGCGACCCGTCGACGCAGACCACCGCGCCGGCGGCGTGCGAGCGCGCGACGATGTCCGCGACCGGGTTGATCGTCCCCGCCGCGTTCGAGACATGCCCGACGGCGACGAGCTTCACCGTCCCGGTCGCGAGGTGCCGATCCAGATCGTCGAGCGCAAGGACGCACTCGTCGTCGACGCGGATGACCTCGAAGTTCGCGCCGACCTCCTTGCAGAGCATGTGCCACGGCACGAAGTTCGAGTGGTGCTCCATCTCCGACACGACGACGGTGTCGCCGGGGCCGACGTTCGTGCGCCCCCACGAGTACGCGACGAGGTTGACGGCCTCGGTCGCGTTCTTCGTGAAGATCGTCGCGCGAGCGGGCCAGTTCAGCCATGCCGCGATGCGATCGCGCGCGCCCTCGAACAGCTCGGTCGCCTCGGCCGCGAGCGGGTAGACGCTGCGATGGACGGTGCCGCGATGGTGCTCGTAGTAGTCGTTCATCGCGTCGAGCACCGACTGCTGCGTCTGCGCCGTCGCAGCGGTGTCGAGGTACACGGTCCCTTCCCGCTGAAGCGAGGGGAACCCCGTCGCCAGCGGCGTGTCGGCGATCGTGCTCACGCCGGCGTTGCGAACTCTTCGCGGATGCCGGCGTACCCCTCTGCCTCGAGACGGTCGACGAGCTCGGGGCCGCCGTCGGTCGCGATCCGGCCGTCGAACATGATCGAGACCTTCGTCGGCGTGACCATGTGGAGGATGCGCTGGTAGTGCGTGATGATGAGCACGCCCATCTGGCCGTCGGCGACCGTGTTGACGCCGTGCGCGACGACGTTCAGCGCGTCGATGTCCAGGCCCGAGTCGGTCTCGTCGAGGATCGCCATCCGCGGCTTCTGAAGCGCCATCTGGAGGATCTCCAGACGCTTCTTCTCGCCGCCGGAGAAGCCCTCGTTGAGGTAGCGCGAGCTGAACTCGCGCGGCACGCTCACGAGCTCCATCGCGGACTCGACGGTCTTGCGGAACTCCTTCAGCGAGATGTCGGCCTCGCCGCGCGCCTCGCGGTGAGCGTTCATGACCATCCGCAGGTACTTCGTGATCGTCACGCCGGGGATCGCAACGGGGTACTGGAACGCCATGAACAGGCCCATCCGGGCGCGCTCGTCGGTGTCGGCCTCGGTGATGTCCACGCCGTCGAAGAGGATCTGGCCGTCGGTCACGGTCAGGTTCGGATGCCCCATGACCGCGTTGGCAAGCGTCGACTTGCCGGAGCCGTTGGGACCCATCAGCGCGTGGATCTCGCCGGGGGCGACGGTCAGGTTGACGCCCTTGAGGATCTGCTTGTCCTCGGCCTGGACATGGAGGTTGCGGATCTCGAGCTCGGGCATGGTCTCCTTGGGTCTTAGACGGTTGTAGTCGCCGGCTCGGGCTCACGCGCGGGCGCGAGCTGCCGGGTCTGAAATTCGACGAGCTCGGCGAGCGTCGTGTCGGCGAGCGTCTTGAGCACGTTCGCCTGGACGCGCGTCCAGAGCAGCTTCGTGGCACAGCCGCGGCCGGAGTCGTCGTGGTGCGAGCACAGCACGCGGCCGTCGCCCTCCTCCTCGACGAAGCAGTTCATCGGCGCGACGGTCCCCTCGAGCGCGAGCACGACCTCGTTCATCGCGATGTCCTCGGGGGCGCGGGCAAGCTGGTAGCCACCGTGCGCGCCGCGGGTGCTCTCGACGAGATTCGCGCGCTTGAGCAGCGCGACGATCCGCTCGAGGTAGGCGAGCGGGAGGTTCTCGGCGTCGGCGATCGACTTCAGCGACACGGGGCGGTTGCCCGGCTGGCGCCCGAGCTCGATGAGCATGCGGACGCCGTATTCGGCTTTTGTCGTGAAGAACATGACGGCCGCTAATCCTACCAGCGCGGTCGGGATGAGCGCGAGGCGGCCGTGGCGCCAGGTTGCTCGCCGCGCGGTGAGCAGGTGACCGGCCGCGGGCAGCCGGCTGCCGTGCCACCGACCGTAGTACGTTGTCAGCGCTCAAGCTGGCGCAGCGTACGTGTTTCTAGAGAGCCTGCGCAACGCGTCCCGGCCCGGGGCGCTCCGGCAACCGAAGGAGCCTCGACGTGACCAAGTTCGTCCTCCCGCTGATCATCGCGATCGGCATCCTGTTCGCCGTCGCGCCAGCGCAGTCCCAGCAGGTGGTGCAGTGTCCGGCGGGTCAGGCGCTCGTCGGCAACTACTGCCAGGTGGTGCAGTGTCCTGCGGGTCAGGCGCTCGTCGGCAACTACTGCCAGGTGCTGCCGTCTGGCTGCGACAAGCGCACCTCGAAACTCGCGTTCGCCCGAGCCACGTTCAACAGGAGTCGTCGGACGATCGACGTCCTCGCCTTCATCACGAGAAGGGCCTCGGGCCGCGTGAACATCGGCTTGCGGGCCGCGGGCAGGACGCGGTCGTTCACCGCGCCGATCGACAGCGCGGCCGGGCAGATCAGGATCGTCCGCAGCATCTTCACCTCGCAGGCCAGGCTGGGCACCGGGATCTTCACGCTCACCTACAACGGCGACAGCGACACGCGACCGCAGGTCGTCCGACTCCGCGCGGCCAACAACAAGGCGCGGCTGAGCCTCGGCCGCCCGACGATCACAGAAGGCTTCCTGCGGGCCAGCGGAAGGGTGACGAGCAGGGCCAGAGGCGTCGTGCGCGTGCAGCTCCAGTTCGTCAACCGCGCCGACGGCAGAACCATCACGCTTGAGCGCAAGGCGCCGATCGACAGCCTCGGCCGGTGGCGGCTGAACTACCAGCTGCCACCGATCGTCCGCGCGCAGATCGCCACGCGCTGCGGGACCGTCCACTCCTACACGCTGTTCACGGGCTACCTGCCGCGCCGCATCCGCGGCGAGATGAAGTCCTACCAGGTGCTCGGATCGCAGTAGCCCGAACCGTCGCGCGTCACAGCGCGCGCACGTTGGCCCGCGCCTACTCACACCGATGGGCGCGGGCATCTCGAACGTGCGCGCGTACATCGGCCGGCTGTACGGGCGCGCGCGTCCGTACAGCCGGCTAGAAGCGCCTCACGCTGACGCGCACGCGGCCGTCGGCGTCGCGCGACCAGGCGAAGATCGCCCAGCGCCCGCCGGTCCGCAGGTCGCGGTTCGTCGAGTTCGAGTGAAATGGCGGCGGTGGCGGGCCCTTCGGCGTCGCGGTCTTCGCAAAGCGGCTGCGGGGCCTGGCGATGGCGGCGCCGAGGCCGCGCTCGCCGGACCACATCGCCAGCGCGCCGTACTCACCGAGGCGCATGACGACGGGCTCCGTCGCGCGGCCGGTCGTCAGCGTCTCGACCGGGCCGGTGCCCGCGTCGGCCGAGATCGCGACCGCGTGGACCGGCGCCCGGGTCTCGAAGGGCTGGGAGGAGGTCTTCAACTGAAAGACGAGCACGCCGCGCGCGCCGCTGATCAAGGCGACGCTCGGCCCGAATGCCCGCTGCGGCTTGTCGATCGTCGGACCGAATGGCGAGAACGGCCCGCCGGCCCCCGCCCACGCGGCGGCGCGCCCGCCGCCGACCCACGCGAGCACCGGGTTGCCGAACAGGCCGGCGTCCCCGCGGCTTGCGATCTGCGTCGCCGCGACGATCGCCTTGCCGCCCTCGGCACCGACGCGCGGGTCGCCGGTGCGATCGCCCTCCACCTCCACCGGGGCGGTGAACGCGCCGCCGTGCGGGCGGACCGACACGGCCGCCGTCGAGCCGGTCGCCTGAGCGAGCGTCGACTCACGGTTGAACGCCAGCACGGCGCGGCCGATGTCGTTGACGACGAGCGCCTGCGTCGGACGCGCGTCGATGCCGAAGTCGCCGCGGCCGAGATCCTGGATGGCACCGACCAGCCGCCCGGCGGGCGTGAGCGTCATGGCACGCACGTAGTAGGCGCTGTGCTTCGACCGGCGGAACTGGCGCTCGGCGACGACCCAGCCGCCGCGCGGGTCGGCCGCGACCTGCACGCCGTTGATCTCCTCGCCGTTGCTCGTCGCGACGCGCCGCACGACCACCGGCCCGCCGGCGCGCGTCCGCACGGCCGCGCGAATCCCGTCGGTGTCCTCCCAGACGACGATGAACCGCCCGCCGGCGCGGGCCGCGACAGACCACGACCGCGCGCCCGCCCGATCGATCGCGCGCGGTGCATCGAAGCGCCCGCTCGGGCGCCCGATCGAGAGCATGAGCTTGCCGGACTTCGAGGCAAACGCGAGCGCGCTCGTACCATCGCCGCCGATCCCGACGCGCGGAACGGGCTCGTGGGCCTTGCCGACGGCAAACGTCTGCGTGGGTGTCCAGCGGCTCGCCGACGCGCTCGCGGGAAGGGTCGCGGCGGCCGCGATCGCGAGCACGGTGAGCGTGCGGATCGAGGTGCGCATGGACCTCCAACGCGTCTGACGAGCCAAAGGTTGCGCCGGTATGGGTAGCGTCTGCCCGGCATGCCGGAGTTCGCCCCAGGTGACGTCTTCGTCAACCACCGCATCCAGGGCCTCGCCGGTCGCGGCGGGATGGGCGTCGTCTACCGCGCGCTGGATCTCGACCTCGATCGCACGGTCGCGCTGAAGGTCATCACGCCGGCGCTCGCCGACGATCCGGACTTCAGGGCGCGCTTCGTCGCCGAGTCCAAGGCGGCGGCGTCGATCGAGCACCCGCACGTCATTCCGGTCTATTACGCGGGCGAGCGCGAGGGCGTGCTGTTCATCGTCATGCGCTTCGTCGACGGTCCCGACCTGCGCGCGCTCGTCCGCGCGGAGGGCAACCTCGACGTTGAACGCGCCGCGCAGATCGTCGCGCAGGTCGGCGGAGCGCTCGACGCGGCGCACGCGCACGGCCTGGTGCACCGCGACGTCAAGCCCGCCAACGTCCTCCTCGGCGCCGAGGACCACGCGTACCTCACGGACTTCGGCCTGACCAAGCGCGAGGCGTCGACGGGCGCGGGGCTCAGCAAGCCCGGCGGCTGGGTCGGGACGCTCGGGTTCGTCGCGCCGGAGCAGATCCGCGGCGAGCGCGTCGACGCCCGCACCGACGTCTACGCGCTCGGCTGCGTGCTCGTTCACGCGCTGACCGGCGGCGCGCCGTACATCCGCGACTCCGACGAGGCGACGCTGTGGGCGCACCTCAACGACCCGCCGCCGGTCGACCGCGTGCCGAAGGAGTTCGCGGGCGTCGTCGGGCGAGCGCTGTCGAAGGACCCGGCGGACCGCTTCCCGTCCGCGGGCGACCTCGGGCGCGCGGCGCTCGCCGCCGCCGGGCGCAGCTCCGCGCCCGGCCCGGAGCGCAACGTCGCCCGCGGGGCGGCCGCGCCGCAGGGCACGCCGCAGTCGGCCGCGACGGCGCGCGTGAGCGCGCCCGCGCACGAGGGCGAGACGCACGTCTCGCCGCCGGCCGAGCACGACGACGAGGCGCGAACGGCCGGGCTCGGCGCGGGGGCGTCGGGCGGTGGCAGGCGGCGGGCGGCGCTCCTCGCCGCGGGCGCGCTCGTGCTCGTGCTCGTCGCGGGCGTGCTCGCCGCGAGCCTGCTCGGCGGCGACGACGCCTCGGACGCGCCCACCGCGTCGACCTCGCGGACCGTGATCTCACCGACGCCGCGCGCCGCGAAGGCCGGCAGGACGCGTCCGATCGCCACGCGCCCCAACAGCATCACGGTCACGACGAACCGGGTCTGGGCGATGAGCGGCTCGGACGCCAAGATCGTCGTGCTCGACGCGGCGACGGCGAACCCGGTGCGGCGCGTCCCCATCAACCCCAACGCCTCCGCCGTCACGGCCGGGCTCGGCTCGATCTGGCTGGTGGCGCAGGACGGGACGCTGCTGCGCTTCGACCGCAAGACGGGCGGTCGCCGGGGGACGGCGACGGTGATCGGCGTCCGCGGCGACCCGATCAGCGTCGCAACCGGCGCGGGCTTCGTGTGGGTCGCCGTGCGCAAGCACGGCAAGCGCGACGGCACGGGCGAGTCGCTCGTGCGCATCGACCCGCGGACCGATCCCCCGTCACAGCAGTTCGTCGATCTCCCCGGCGGCGCGCAGGACGTGGCCTACGGCGAGGGCGCCGTCTGGGTCTCGAACCTCTACGGCTCGAGCGTGACGCGCGTCGACCCGCAGAACATCACCTCGACGCGGCGGATCGGGGTCGGTGGCGCGCCGAACGGGATCGCCGTCGGAGAGGGCGCGGTGTGGGTGGCCGCCGGGCTCGGGAAGGCGGTGACGCGGATCAACCCGAAGACCCTGCGCGTCCGGCGGACCCCGCTCGGCGTCGAGCCCACACGCGTGACCGTGGGCGGCGGCTCGGTCTGGGTCACCGCGCGCCACGCCAACCAGCTCTATCGCATCGACCCGGAGTCGCGCGAGGTGACCGAGCGGATCGAGACGGGGATCGAGCCGTTCGCGCTCGACGTGAGCGCCAACGCCGTCTGGCTGACGCTCGTCGACAGGCAGGGCGGCGACGGCGTGCAGCGCGTGCGCTTCTACCGCTGAGCGGTCGGTCGGCCTCGCGCCGCGCGCGTCAGAGGTCGCGGCGCGCGACGACGCCGTCTTGCAGCGGCCGGCCTCGCGCCGCGCGCGTCAGAGGTCGCGGCGCGCGACGACGCCGTCTTGCAGCGCGCGCATCGCGAGGTAGGAGCGCTTCTGGTTCTGCGGCAGGTGCTCGACACCGAAGTAGCCGAACAGCGTCCGCAGGTGCGCCTTGACCGCGTCGACGGACAGGTACAGCTCGTCGGCGATCTGCTGGTTGGTCGCGGGGGTCGCGAGCTCGGTGGTCTTATAGGGCCGGCAGAGCGCGACGAGCACGGAGCGCTGGGTCACGCTCAGCGACGGCAGCTCCGCGCGGCTGCCGGCGGCGACGGTCGGATTTGACTCCATCGCCTCGGGGACGCGGAATGCGATCTGCGTGCGGCCGATGCGCAGGATGTCGCCGTCGCGCAGCCGGTGGCGGCCGGAGATGCGCTGGCCGTTGACGAACGAGCCGTTGCGCGACAAGCCGTCGTCCTCGGCGGTCCACTCGTCGCCGAGGCGCTCGAGCTCGGCGTGCAGGCGGGAGACCTCGGTGTCCCACACGAGCGCGACGTCGTTGCCGGCGCTGCGGCCGATCGCGACGCGCCGCAGCGCCGGCTCGAGCACGAACAGGCGCTGCGCGCCGTCGCCGTCGCGCAGGACGAGAAACGGCGTACCTTCGCGTTCGGCCTCGATGCGCTCGCGCAGCTCGGCCGGGGTGGCGGCGTGCGGCGACAGCGGAGACGTACCTGCCCTTTGCATGCACCGTTGAGCTTGCCACATCGAGGGGTCAACACACCCTGGGTGGAGGAACGTCACACCCAAGGTGTGACAGGAGTAGCCCCCGGGTCGAGGGCAACTCGGGCCCGCGGCGGGATTGTGCGGTCGTAGATCCACCCAAGGAGCCCCCGATGATCGCCCAGCCAACTTCCCGCCTCACCGACGACGAGCTTGTCCTGCGCTTCCGCCAGGGCGACGAGGCCGCGTTCTCCGAGATGCACCGGCGCTATCGCAGCGCGCTCACGGCGTTCGCACGGCGCATGCTGCAGGGCTCCGGCCACGACGCCGAGGACGTCGTCCAGGACGCGTTCATCCGCGCCTACCGCGGGCTGCGCGTCACCGACCGCCCGATGGTGCTGCGGCCCTGGCTGTACATGATCGTGCGCAACCGGGCGCTCGACACGCTGCGCGCGCCGCAGCGCTCGGAGATCTACGACGACGAGCTTCGGATGCGCCCCGTCACCGATTCCGACCCGGCGCAGCGCTTCGCCGGCAACGAGGAGATGCGTCAGATCGTCGCCGAGATCGGCCGGCTGCCCGACCGCCAGCGGCTCGCGCTCGTCATGCGCGAGTTCGACGGCCGCACCCACGCCGAGACCGCCCGCGCGCTGCGGACGACCGTTCCCGCGACGAAGTCGCTCATCGTCCGTGCGCGCTCGAACCTCCACGCCGCGGTCCACGCGGCGTAGGCCACGCCGTCGCGAGCCGGTCCGTGCGGGTGCGGTGGCGGGCGTGCCCGCCGGCCGGCCCTCGTCCCGGGCGGCGCGGTAGCCTGCGCCCATGGACGTCTCCAGCATCGAAACCGTGCTCGACCGCATCGACGAGGGCATGCAGGAGGCCCGCGCCGCGACGCAGCTGCTCCGCGACGGCGACTACAGCGCGATCGCCGACCTCAACGAGGTCGTCGACGCACTCGCCATGGAGCTCGCGGAGCTCAAGGCGAAGACCGGCGCGAGCTTCTAAGCGACCTCGCGGGGCCGATCACGCCTCGCGGGCGCGCGCCGGCGCCGACTCGAGGACGTACCCGTCGTGCGGGCGGTGGTCGCGCGAGCGGCGCAGGTCCGCGACGACGAACGTCCGCTGGACCCAGCGGTCCGCTCCGTCGTAGCGAGGCGTGAACGCCGTGCGGCCATGCGCGGTGACGCGGTTGTCGAGGACGGCCAGGTCGCCTGGCTGAAGCAGCAGCGTCCGGCACGCGGTCTCGCAGGCCTGACCGAACTCCCGCAGCGCGGCCTCGGCGCGCGGCGTCAGCGGGGTCGTCGCGATCGTGGCCATGCGCATGTCGGGGTCGTCGGGCTCGCCGAAGAGCACCGGCTGCGGCGCGCGCGCCTCACCGTCGTCGGCGAACGAGGGCGGCGGCGCCGTGATGAACTCGGGTGCGAAGAGCGCCTCGCGGCATCCGTCGCCTAGCAGCGCCAGGACGTTGCGCAGGCACGCCGTGCGCAAGCCGGCGGCCCGATCGTGGTCGGCGCGCAAGCACAGCAGCAGCAGGTAGTCGGGCTCATGGCGGTGAAAGGCGTTCTCGTTGTGGAAGGTGAGCAGCGCCGAGCCGGCATTTCCCGAGAATCGCTCCTTGCCCGGCACCGGCACGACGTCCTGGACGAGGGCGCCGGACTTCTCGGCGAGGTACGCGACGGGGTCGCCGAGCGCGCACGCCACCATGAGGAGCACCGCCGCGGCGACGGTGGCGTCGCGCTGCACCGAGTCGGCCACCGACGGCGTGGCCGGCAGCGCCTCGACGTCCACCGGCAGCCCGCGGACGAGCAGCGTCCCGTGCGGTCCGGCGTCCCGCCTGAACTCGCGCAGCCCGCGGCGCAGCGCGAGCGGCAGCTCGTCCGAGGCCCGCCGGGCCAGCGACACCCACTCGGGCGCGTCCACGCGGCCTTGCTCGTGGGCACACAAGGCGCGCGCGAGCCGATCGACGCCGGCCGTGTCGGCCGCGTCCAAGCGCAGGTCCGCGAGCGCGCCGCCGTGCACGAGGTCGGACGTCACAGCCGGTGCTCCGGCGCGCGGTCGACCACCGTCCGGGTCCCCGGCTCTCGCGACCCGTCGCGCCGCTCGGCCGGATGTGCGATCGAGGCGACGAGGTGATCTCCGAAGCGCAGGAACGGCTCGAACTGCGCGGCGCGCTTGTGGCGCATGCGGCGCAGCACGGCGACGGCGTTCTCGCTGCTGCGCGGAGGCTGGATCAGCGACCGCTCGTTGCCGACGACGGGCTCGACGAGGCAGACGTGCCGTTCGGCTTCGATGAGGTCGGCCTCGAGCAGCTCCTCGCGGGCGAACGCCAACTCGGGCTCGGGGAGGGCGAGCTCGTTGACCGGCTGCGGCAGCACTTCGAGCAGCTCGTCGACGCGCTTGCGATACAGCTGATACTCGAGGTGCATCTTCCCGCTGAGCGGTGCCGGGACGACGGTCGGGACCATTGTGGGCCGCACGACGACGTTGTAGAAGTCCGACGGCAGCGTGGCGGCGTGCGCGCGCGCCGGGGCGAAGCCCGTCACGTAGGTCGTCACGGCCCCGAGCTTGAGGGTCGCGAGGTGCGTCTTGCCCGCTCGCAGCAGCGCGATCGCCTCCTGAAGCGCGATCGTCGCGTAGACGTTCAGCAGGACGTGGACGTGGTGCCCCACGATCCAGCGCGACAGCCATACCTGCCGTTGCGACCACTCCGGGACTGCCTCGATCTCCCCGTCGTCGGCGTCGACCTCGACCGCGTGCTCGCCCTCGGACCCTGCGAGGTCGACGACGACCTGGCGCATCGCGGCCGTCTCGCGCGCCAGGTCGCTGCCGGCGAGCGGTGCGTTGCGCAGATCGACGAGCGCGCTCTCGATGACGAGCGCGGCATGCAGCGCCGCCTGCGGCGCGGTCAGCGCGGTGGTGCGCACGCGGAAGTAGCCCTGGACATGCGACCGCGTCGGCAACATCTCTCCGTCGACCGGGTCGGCGGCGCGTGCCAGGCATCGCGCGAGTCCCGCGGTCGCACGGACCCCCGCACGCAGCGCCGCATCGCGCTCGGCCGGACCGCCGAAGGCGGGGATCGCCGCGAGGGCGGCGATGACGCGGTGTGCGTGCTCCCGGCCTTCGAGGTCCAGGCATGGCAGCGCGTGCGGCTCGGCCGGATCGCAGAAGACCGCCACCGCGGGCAGCGCGAAGCTCGGCCCGCCTGCGACGGGCTCGGACAGCTCGTCGGGCGCGGTCACCCCTTGGCCGCCGCGCGCGGCGCACGGCGCTTGCGCGCCGTCACGCCCGCAGACGTCGTGATCGTGCCCTGAAACAGCCATGCCGTCTGGCGTAGCGAGAACTCGAGGTCGCACGGCTCGACCGCGGACACGGCGTCCTTCGGGATGACGACGTCATACCAGCGCAAGGCGGCGCTCGCCGCCGTGTAGTGCACGCAGATGTTCGCGACGGTCCCGCACAACAGGATCGTCTTGACGTTCCACAGGCTGAGCATGTGGTCGAGCTCGGTGCCGTAGAACGCGTCGTAGCGGACCTTCTGGACGACGAGCTCGCCAGGCTGCGGCGTGAGCTCTTCGATCATCTCGCCACCCCATGTGCCGCGGAGGGCATGCTCGGGCCAGATCGCGAACTCCGGATCGCCGTGATCGTGCGTGTCCTGGCTGAAGACGACGCGCATCCCGCTGTCGCGGGCGAGATCCAGCAGCCGGCTGATCGCGGGCACCGTCGCCGGCGCGGACTTCACCTGCAGCGCGCCCTCGTCGCGAACGAAGTCGTTCTGCATGTCGATGATCACGAGCGCGGTGCTCGCCGGGTCGAGCGCGAGGCGCTTGCGGACCGCGTACTCGGGGATCTCCACCGTGCTAGCCATTGGCGTCTCCTTGGGGTCGCGCGCGCTCAGGCGGGCGCGACGTCGAGCTGGTAGTTCTGGCCGAAGCGGCTGTCCCAGGCGGTGCAGCCGGTGTTGTCGGTGTTGTTGAACCACAGCTCGGCGCGGCTGGCGTCCTCTGGCACGTCGAGCTCGGCCGAGCCGGACTTCAGCGCGACGGACTCGATCTTGGCTCCGGGGTGAAAGCGCACGTAGCCGGCGATGCTCCACGCGTCCTGACCGCGGTAGCTGGCTCGGCACCCCGGAAGGCGCGACGGGTCGTACTCGATGCGCAGCGGCTCGCCGGCACGCAGGTCACCATCGCGCTGCATCGTCCAATCAGACAGAAAGCGTAGCGTTGCCACTCATCCTCCTCGGAGACGTTGCGCCACGGTCGTCGCCCGGTAAGGAGACGCGGCGGCCTGCGACAGCACGATTTCAGGGTGCGCCCGCAAACGCAAACCGTGCCCGCGAAGGCGCGGGCCAGCGGCCGGGCGGCCCTCAGCAGCCGCGCACGCGGCCGCGCCGCGGGGGGAGACGAACGCGCGTCTGGGAGACGTTGTTGGACTCGTCGGACTCGAAGACGTGCCCGAGCGGGTCGGCGACGTGGCGCAGCGCGAAGCAGCCGCTCAGCCCGGTGATGTCGACGTACTGCTCGTGGTAGCCCGCCGGGTAGCTCTCCTCCCAGCCGGCGGAGATCCCCATCCGCGTCGAGCGCGCGCGCGAAGACTGGCTGCAGCCGGGGAACTTGCGAAAGCGCGGGCCTGCGAGACCCGGCACCTTTACGAGGTCGCGCATGCAAAAGCGCGTCTTGCGACCGAGCTTCACGAACTGCTCGAGCGGCCCGCCCGCCGTCCACAGCTCGAAGCGCAGCCCGTCGCGCAGCTTCCAGTAGCGCCCCTGGCCGGGGATGAACCAGAAGTCAAAGCGGGTGTCGGGCAGCGGATAGTCCGTGTGGTCGCCGCTGTGCGAGTAGATCCGCTGGCTGACTCGCATCGTGCGCTCGCTCGCGCGCGCGCCGAGCAGGAACAGCGGCCCGGCCCCGCGGTTGACGAGCCTGTTGCGCGATCCCAGCCGCAGGCGCCCGTTGGCGCCGCGCTGGACCCGCAGCTCGCTCGGCGCCAGCACGACGAGATCGGGGCAGCGCAGGCTCGCGTCGCCGCACGGACCGGACGGCGGCGGCAGGGGCACGGGCTCGGGCGGGATCGGCGTCGGGTTCTCGGGCGTCGGCACGCGCACGGTGTGCGGCGGCTGCGCCGCGACCGCGACCCCCGTGGCCAGCGCCGCGACGAGGAGACCGAACGCGAGGGCGATGCGTGCGCGGCGCGTCACGATGCGGCAGCTTAGCCTGGATCCACGCTTGGCCCGGGCACTGGCGGTCCGCCCGGAGTGCGTAGCGCGCAGACCCCGCGAAGCGTTACCGTGCGCCCACGGGCGCCGCGGTGGACCGGCCCGGTGACTGGAACCTGACGAAAGGCAGACCATGCAGAGCGCCCCGAGCGCGCAGCACGCCGGGCCGTCGGCCGACGACGCAACCCGCAGCGACGCGAGCGCGAACGGCGACGCCTCGCCCGCCGGGGACATCGAGCCGTGCGCGAACGAGCGGGCCGACCGCATCGCGACCGGGATCGTCACCGTCGTGCCGGTTCTCGCGCTCGGCATCGTCGTCTGGCAGGCATGGGCGGAGCTCTTGCACTGGCACGACTTCGTCGTCTTCGCGGTGATGTACGTCGTCACCGGGCTGGGCATCACCGTCGGCTTTCACCGGCACTTCACGCACCGCGCGTTCGCGACGAGCAAGCCGCTGCGCGCGACGCTCGCCGTCATGGGCACGATGGCGATCGAGGGCCCGATCACGGCCTGGGTCGCCGACCACCGCAAGCACCACGCCTTCTCGGACCTCGAGGGCGACCCGCACAGCCCGCACGTCGACCACGGCCGCGGCCTGCGCGGCGCGCTGCGCGGCCTCGCGCACGCGCACGTCGGCTGGCTGTTTCTCCACACGCAGCGCGCCAACAAGCGTCGCTACGCGCCCGACCTCATCGCCGACAGCACGATCAGCTTCATCGACCGCACGACGTTGTGGTGGATCGGCCTCGGCCTCGCGCTGCCGTTCGGCCTCGGCTACGCGCTCGGCGGGACGATCCAGGCAGCCCTCACCGGCCTGCTCTGGGGCGGCGCGGTGCGGATCGTCCTGCTGCACCACGTCACGTACTCGATCAACTCGCTCTGCCACTTCTTCGGCCGCCGGCGCTTTGAGACCGGCGACCACTCGCGCAACCTCCTCTGGCTCGCGCCGCTGTCCTTCGGCGAGGCATGGCACAACAACCATCACGCCTTCCCCACCTCCGCCGCACATGGATTGCGCGGCTTGGAGCGCGCGCTGGACCCCAGCGCGCTCGTCATCGCGACGCTGCAACGGCTCGGGCTCGTCTGGGACGTCGTGACGATCAGCGAGGAGCGCCAGGCGGCGAAGCTCGCCGCCGCCGCGCGCTAGGAGCAGCGCACGTAGGCGCTGAAGTAGCGGCCGACCTTCACGCGCTCAAAGCCGGGCGGCGGCACCTGGATGCGCGGCGAGTCCTCGGTCTGGTCAAACGGGCCGTAGGCCGGATGCTTGAGGAAGCGCGTCCCGCTGATGAGGTACAGGCCGACGCCGCCCGCCAGCTGGCGCGCCGTCTGGGTCTCGTCGGTCCGCGCGACGACCCCGTCGCGGTCGGAGTCGGCGATCCAGCGCACGTCGGCGAGCAGCTTGTGGTTGGGGACGGAGATCGGGCCGCACGCGCGCGCCGCCTGCACCCGCGGCGACTCGAGGACGGCCGTGAGGTCCTTGCGCACGCTGTCGCGCAGCCTCAGCTCGCGGTTGACATACGCCGGGTTGATCGTCAGGAGGGTGAAGACGATGCCGCCGAGGATGATGGCGCCGGAGCCGAGCGCCCACGGCCTGATCGCGCGGTGCCCGCGCGGCAGGCGGGTGAAGCCCGCCATCGTGAACGCGGCGAACAGCATGAGCGCGAGCGCCGCGACGAGGACGTAGCGGCTGATGACCGAGAAGCCGCGCAGCGACACG
Source organism: uncultured Actinomycetes bacterium (assembly GCA_963810605.1). Lineage (GTDB taxonomy): Bacteria > Actinomycetota > Thermoleophilia > Solirubrobacterales > Solirubrobacteraceae > CADCVQ01. Next base: position 135,508 of record CAWEOF010000027.1, on the reverse strand, counting down.
AGCAGGAACGTCGTCGTGCCCCAGACGAGCAGCGTCGCAGGCACGAGGAACCGGTCGCGGGCCATGCGCCACGCGAGCACGATCCCGGCGAGCGCCGCGACGAGGACCGGCGGCTTGGTGAGCTCGGACAGGTAGCTCAGCGTCACCCCCGGCAGCTCGGACAGCGATTGGCGGCGGCCCAGCGCCTTCGAGGACTCGGTCGTGTAGTTCAGCGAGTACATCGGGTCGCCGGTCACGACGAAGTCGCTCAGCGCCCAGATGACGGGCGCGATGGCCATGATCACGCTCACCTTCACCCACTCGCGCAGCGGCTTGCCCCAGGCGACCCAGAGCCCGTACAACCCGGCGAGCAGCCACGCCTCCGGCCGCAGCAGCCCGGCGAGCGTGAGCAGCACCCACACGATCCCGCCGCGCTTGGGCTTCTCGGCCTCGAGCGCCGCCGCCCACAGGATGAGCGCGAGGTACGGGATGTCGATGTAGCCGCGCGCGGCGAGGAACGGGAAGTCCAGGCGGCTCAGCACGAGAAGCGCCGCGACGAGCCCGACGACCCAGCCGAACGACGCCTTGCCGAGCCGGTACATCCCGGCGACCATCGCGACGAACGACAGCACGCAGATCGCGAGCAGGATCCGGTCGCCGGCCAGGCCGACGGCGGCCAGCGGCACGCAGATGACGACCCACAGCGGGTGCTGGGTCGGCGCGCGGTAGGCGTCGAAGGACGGCAGCGAGCCGTCGAGCAGCTCGCGCCCCCACAGCAGCGAGTACAGCGAGTCGTAGTTGGAGTACGTCGGGTAGACGAAGAACCCGACCATCGCGGCGACCGTCAGCGCGACGAGCGCCAGCGCCTCCCAGCGAGTCCAGCGGCCCGGCTCGGTCACGGCTAGGCGGACGTGACCGACGGGCGGGAACAGGCGCTCATGCTGCGCGTCAACCTAGCCGATGTCCCAGCGGCAGTCGGCGACGTCGCCTCTCAGCGTCGCCGCCGGGGCGCAGCGCCTTCGTTCGCGATCACGGACGAACCGCCCGGCTCGCGTGCAGCACTGCGCGCATGTCGCGCGCGGCGCGGATGCTTCCCGCAACGGTGCCGGTGACCTTGGAGCGCCCCACGCGCGGGAGGTAGCGAACGTCAAGCTCCTCGATCGTCCAGCCCGCGGCGGCGGCCCGCGTGACCATCTCGAGCGGCCAGCCGAATCTGCGATCGCTCAGGTCGAGCTCCAAGAGGGCACGGCGCGGGGCGGCGCGCATCGGGCCGAGGTCGCGCAGCGTCACGCCGGTCGCGCGGCGCAGCTGCGCGGCGAGGACCGCGTTGGCCGCGCGCGCGTGCACGGGCCAGGCACCGCGCGCGGCGCGCCGGCGACCCAGCACGAGCGCCGGTGCTCCGGCCGTCGCGACCCGAGCGGTCAGCGCCGGGAGCTCGCGCGGGTCCAGCGACGCGTCGCAGTCCATGAACGCGACGACGTCCGTCTGCGCGGCGACGAGGCCCGCGTAGCACGCGGCGCCGAAGCCACGTAGGGGCTCGTCGACGACCGTGGCGCCGAGCTCCCGTGCGAGCTCGCCCGAGCCGTCGCCGGAGCCGTTGTCGACGACGATCGGGCGGTAGCCCGCCGGCATGCGCTCGAGGACCCACGCGATGGCGTCGCGCTCGTCCAGGACGGGGAGGATGACGTCGATCATCGCCCGTAACAGTCGCGGACGGTTCTTACGGCTTTGAAACAGCGCGCCGCCGATCGCTCCGTGCCGAGCCGCGGTGGCGCTAGTAGCGTCCGGTGGCAATGCGCGTGCTCGTCACAGGTGGAGCCGGCTTCGTCGGCTCGCACGTCGTCGAGGCGCTTCACGGCCGCGGCGACGAGGTCGTCGTGCTCGACGCACTGGACCCCGGGGTGCATGCCGAGCCGCCCGAGCTGCCGGCGGGCGTCGAGCTCGTGCGCGCGGACGTCCGCGACGCCGGCGCCGTCCGCGCCGCGCTGCGCTGCGTCGATGCCGTCTGCCACCAGGCCGCGATGGTGGGGCTCGGCGTCGACCTCGCCGACATGCCGGCGTACGTGTCAAACAACGATCTCGGGACCGCCGTCCTGCTGGCCGAGCTCGCGGCGGCGCGCTTCGCCGGGCGCCTGGTCCTCGCGTCCAGCATGGTCGTGTACGGCGAGGGGCGCTATCGCTGCGAGCGCCACGGTCCTCAGCGACCGCCGCCGCGCGCACCGCAGGATCTGCGTGACGGCCTGTTCGAGCCGCGCTGCCCGCGCTGCGCGGCGGCGCTCGAACCCGAGGCGATCGGCGAGGACGCGCCGCCGGACCCGCGCAACGTCTACGCGGCCACCAAGCTCCACCAGGAGCACTTGGCGGCGGCCTTCGCTCGCGAGACAGGGGTCGTCGTTTCAGCGCTGCGATACCACAACGTGTACGGCCCGCGCATGCCGCGCGACACGCCCTATGCCGGGGTCGCGAGCATCTTCCGCAGCGCGCTGCAGGCAGGGCAGGCGCCGCGCGTGTTCGAGGATGGCGGCCAGCTGCGCGACTTCGTCCACGTCCGCGACGTCGCGAACGCCAACGTCCTCGCCCTGACGTCGCCGGAGCCGGCCGCGGGCGCGTTCAACATCGCGAGCGGACGGCCGCGCACCGTCGGCGATCTGGCTGCGACGCTCGCAGACCACGCCCCCGGGACCCGCGCCCCCGTCGTCACCGGTGAGTTTCGCCTCGGCGACGTCCGGCACGTGTTCGCGAGCCCCGATCGTGCAGCCCGCGTGCTCGGCTTCCGCGCCGAGGTCTCCTTCGCGGACGGCGTACGCGAGTTCGCGACGGCGCCGTTGCGGGCGACCGTCGCCTGACATCAAGGCGCGTCGACGCGTGCGGCGCGCGCGATCCGCACCGCGATGGCCGCGAGCGCGACGAGCCAGACCGCGCCGAGCACGAGCGCGAGGTTCGCCGGATACGACGCGTCGGGCAGGATCGTCGTGTTGTCGGGAGAGCGCCCGCGCCCGCGCTCGAGCCAGACCGGCGCGGTGGCAAGCGCAACGGTCGCGCTGACGATCAGCGCGCTCTGCAGGACCGGCCGCGCGACGACGGGCGAACGCCGCGCCAGCAGCCAGCCGACCGCGATCGCAAGCGGAGCCAGCAGCGCGTCGTGCAGCACGATCGCGCCCCCGACGTAGAAGGCCCAGTTGACGATCCTGTTGACCTCCTGCGTCGAGATCAGTCCATAGAGGCCGACGGCGATCAGCCCCGCGCCGACCGCCGCGCACGCCCAGAACGTCGCGCCCGAGGGCGGCTCGTCGGTCGCGTTCACGAGATCACCTCCAGCCGGGTGACCCACTTCGTCTGCTGCACGCCCGGGCGGTTGGGCCCGATCAGCCGGCAGGGAAAGCCGTGGTCGGGATGCAGCACCTCGCCGTCGATCGCGAGCGCGAGCAGCGTGTGCTCGTGACCGGCCTGCGCGGCGTTGAGCCGCGAGCGTCGCAAGCCGGCCTTCTCGAGCGACTCGACCGCGGCGCTCGCGCCGGGCGCGGCGCCGGCGCGCGCGAGCAGGTCGGCGACGCTCACGCCGCTCCAGAGGGCGCTCGCGCTCCAGCCCTCGACGCACGCGATCGGGAGCTTGACCTCGCGCTGATCCATCGCGCGCAACTCGTCGAGCGACAGGCGCAGGGGCCGCTCCACGTCGCCGTCGACGACGAGGGCCCAATCCGCTGCGTGCGAGGTCTCGAGCACGCCGGCCGCCTTGGCGGTGCGGTTGACGGGGATGCCCTGCGGTCCGACGTCCGGCCTGCGCGGAGACAGCAGCGCCAGGCTCTTCAGGGGAGCGAACGTCTGGCCGGCCGTCGTCAGCGCGACGATGCCCGCGCCGGCGAACGCGCTCGCGACGAGCCCGCGGCGCGTCAGGCCGCCGTCCTTCGCCACGGCACGCTTGGCCAGGGCATCGGCCGCGCGTGCCCGCGCCCGGCCGGCCCGCCCGAGCGCGCGGCGGCTGATCGGCAGCTTTGCGCCGATGTGGGCCACCAGCGCGCCGATGACGATCCACGCCGTCCAGAAGTGCGTCTGGCGGAAGCGAAACTCCCACGGGACCCACTGGGCGATCGTCATCACGCCCGTGAAGAGGATGAAGAGCGAGCCGCCGACGAGGACCGCGACGAGCAGCCGCTCGACGGCGTGGGCCGCGCTTGCGATCGGCGGAAAGCGAAACAGCCGCGGGTAGACCGTCCAGAGCTTGACGAGCAGCAGCGGGATTGCCGCCAGGCCGGCGGTGATGTGCAGCCCTTGCGTCACGCGATACAGCGACGCGGGCGCCGTCGGCTGCGACAGGCCGCCGATGTGCAGCGGGTTCTGGATGAAGTGGCTGAACAGGCCGGTCGCGAAGCAGACGGTGAACGCCGCCGCCAGCGCGATGCCCAGGATCGACGCGACGCGCTCGTCGTGCAACGGGCTGGCGAACGCGTCCTCGCGCAAAGGGCCGAAGCGGCGGCCGGCGAGGTGGTTCTTGAGCGCGCGCTGCGGGTCGTCGCCGCCGGCGATGCGCTCGCCCACCGACGGAGGCCGGCTCATGGGCGCCGCTCCAGGCGGACGAACACGCGCCCGCCCGAGTACGCCTCGTGGCGGACCGCCAGCCCGGCGCGCGCCGCGATCGTCTCGATCGAGGCCGCGCCGACGCGCGCCCAGTCAAACCACGAGCTGACGGCGCCCGGTCGCTCGAGCCGCACGCGCTCGACCCGGTCGCCACCCAGCCGCGGCTCGACCTCGGCCACGATCGAGCCGTCGTTCGCGATAAGCCGCGCGACTCGGCGCAGCAGGCGGATCGGGTCGCCGCCGATGCCGATGTTGCCGTCGAGCAACAGCGCCCCGCCATAGGTCCCGGCGCCGGGCACATAGCCGAAGACCGACCCGACGATCGCGTTCGCGCCGCGGCGCACGGCGAGCTGCACGGCCTCGGGGGACGGGTCGATGCCGAGCGCGTCGACACCCGCCGCGGCGAGCAGGGCGACGTGGCGGCCCGGCCCGCAGCCGACGTCGAGTACGGGTCCCGACAGGAGGCTCACAGCAAGCTCGTCGGCGGCGTCGGCGGGACCCGCCCAGCGTGCGACCGGCAGCGCTGCGACACCGCGCGGCCCGCGCACGCGCGCCCCTACCGGCGACCCGAGCGCAGCCGCATACACGGCGAGCGGCGCGAGCTCCGGCGTCCGCCGCGTCTCCGCGGGTCCCGGGCGAGGCTCCTTGGCGATGACCGCGAGTGTCGGACCTCTCATGCGGCGAAGACTGACGCTCACCGGTTACGCGGCCCTTACGCGCCACCGGTGCCAGGGAGTCAGCTCGTGCACGAGCAAGGCCAGCGCCGGCCCCCAGACGATCGCGCTCGCCAGCAGCGGATCGAGCCAGCGGCCCTGCAGCGCCGTGACGTACAGCAACGGTGCGGTGGCGCTGGCCCACAGCAGCCCGCGCAGGGGCGCGAGACACAGCAGCGGTAGACACCACAGCAAGTACCACGGTCGGACGTTGTGGCTGGCGAGCAGCGCGGCGCCCAGCAGGAGCGCACAGGCGCGTGCGGCGCCCCGCAGATCTGCCGGCGGGCGCGCGGCGAGCGCGGCCGCGCCGGCCGCGAGCGCGATCAGCAGCAGCCCGCGCGCCACCCCGTCGCCGACGCCCGCGGCCGTCAGCCACGCGAACGGCCCGGATCCGTAGCGCGCCGCCGCGTAGTTGTCGACGGAGCCGAGGGCGGCCGTGCCGGCCGTCGCGTACGGGGCGTACAGGGCGCCCATCGCGAGCGCCGCGGCGAGCAGGCCGCGGCGCCCGAGCCGCCGGTGCAGCGCCGCGACGATCAAGATCGGGACGAGCTTCGCCAGCGCGGCCACGGCGATGGCGACGCCGAGGCGCGCGCGCTGCCCGCGGTCCCACGCGAGCAGCGCGAACAAGACCCCGACGACGACGAGCCCGTCCGGATGCGCGCTCCACGCGAGCTCGACGAGCGCCAGCGGATGCCATGCGTACAGCACGGCGCGACCTGCGGGCAGCCCTGCCCTGACGAGGAGCGCCACGAGCAAGCCGATCGCAACCGCATCCAGCGCGAGCCAGAGGACCTTGATCGACCGTTCGCCACGGAGCCCGGCGCCCGCAGCGGCCGCGAACGCGACCTCGTTGGTGGGCGGGTAGAGCGTGCGGACGGTGGGCCGGTTCACGCGCGGCCACACCCCCGCGTCGCGCAGACGCGCCAGCGCGGGGTCGGCGGGGGCGTAGCGGTACGGGTTGATGCCGGCGACCTGCACGCGGCCGTCCCACACGAAGCGGTAGACGTCGTCCGACACGACGGGCGGCTCGACCGCGAGGGCGAGCCGGGCCAGGATGGCCACGACGGCAACGATCGCGAGCTCGGTCCGCGTCGCGCCACGCCACAGCAGGCGAGCGGCACCGAGACAGCCGACCAGCATCACAGCGCTCGCGAGGACGACGTCATGGCGCGCGTCGGGCACAGTGCGCCCGCCGTCGAGCAGGACGCTCGGCACGAGCACGCACACTCCCAGCGCGACGAGGAGCGTTGCCCTGGTAGGAGAGGTCATGCCGCCCGCCGGCGCCCGAGGCTTGAGGATGGCCGGATCATGCTCGCGCCCATCCGAGCACATCTCCGGCGAAGGTGTCTGATCTGGCGCGCGGGCCGCCGGGCTCTCAGCCGACCGACCAGACCGTCACCGCGTCGGTCCGCCCGCGAACCTCCATGCGCTCGACGTGGACGAGGTCGTCGCGCGACTGCGTGAGCATGCTCTTGACGGAGTCCGACACGAAGATCGCGTGGCCTGACCCCTTCGTCATCGACTCCAGGCGCGCCGCGGTGTTCGTCGTGTCACCGATCGTCGAGTACTCCATCCGGCGCTGGCTGCCGACGTTGCCCGCCATCACCGGCCCCGAGTTCAGACCGATGCCGATCCGAAACGGCTCGTCGCCGCGCTCGGCGAGCAACGCGTTGACCTGCTCGAGCGCGGGGCCGGCCATCTGCTCTGCCGCGGCGAGTCCGCGATCGGCGTGGTCGACGAGATCGGTCGGCGCGCCGAAGACGGCCATGATCCCGTCGCCCATGTACGCGACGATCGTGCCGCCATGCTCGGCGATGACGTCGCTCATGATCGTCAGGTACTCGTTGAGGACCTCGATGACCTCCTCGGGCGCGTGCTTCTCGGAGTACGTCGTGAACCCGCGGATGTCGGCGAACATGACGGTGACGATCTTGCGCTCGCCGCCGAGGCGCAGGCCGTCTTCCGCGCGCGCGAGGACGTCGTCGACGACGGCCTCCGGCACGAAGCGCGCGAACATGTCGCGCACGCGCTCGCGCTCGAACGCGCCGACGGTGGTCGCGACGCCGAGCGCGCCCACGAATCCGAGACCGAGCGCGACGAGCGGATAGAACACAGAGAGCACCATGCCGGCGTTGAACGCCAGCTGTGCGATCCCCGCGAACACGGCGGCCGACAGCACGCCGAGCAGCGCCGCGCGCTGCGGACCGAAGCGCAGCGTGGTCACGGCGCCGAGCAGCCCGAGCGCGACGATGAGCAGCGCGTTCAGCCAGCCCGGCGCGCTGCGCAGCGGTAGGCCGTCGAGCACGGTCTGCAGCGCAGCCGCCTGGATCTCGGGGCCGGCCATGAGGTCGTCGGAGGAGGTCGCGACCGGGAAGACGTCCTTCAGCGACGGCGCGGTCGCGCCGACGACGACGGCCTTGCCGCGCACGTCGGCCGCGTCGAAGCGGCCGAGCTCGACGTCGCGAAACGACAGCGTCGTGACGCTGCGCGGCGGGCCGGGGAAGTCGATCCAAGCCGTGCCGTCGGACTCGAAGTCCTTGCGCGTGACGACCTGCCGGCCGCGCAGCAGCTGCGCCCCGACGACCGGCAGCGACTCGAGGCCCAGCTCGTCGTAGGCGAGGCGCCGGATGATGGCGCCGGGGTCGTTGGGAAGGTTCACGGTCGCGGCGCGGGCGCCGACGTCCTTGACGATGTCGTCGCCGCCGAGCACGTTCGTCGTGCCGTTGTCGCCGATCTCGCTCGTGCCGAGCACGATCCGCGGCGCGGCGTCGATCGCGTCGATGAGCTCGCTGTCGGCGTCCGGGTCGTCGCTCGGCTCGGTGAACTGGACGTCGTAGACGATGGCCCCCGCGCCCGCCTGCGTCAGGCGCCGGATGACGCGCGCGTGGTGCGTGCGGCTGAACGGGAACTGCCTGATCTCGGTGAGCGACTCCGTGTCGATCGCGACCAGCGCGACGTCGGGTGCCGCGTGCCCGCCGCGCACGGCGAAGCGCACGTCGGCGGTCTTGAGGTCCGAGCCGCGGAACGCGTCCACCGCCCACAGCCCGAGGACGACGCCCGTCGTGGCGAGGGCGAGCGTCGCGTAGAGCGTCAGCGCGAGCCGCTTGCGTCTGGGCATGGCGCGCAGTCTGGCGCACCCCACCCCGGCGTGTGCGCATCCTCCGGGCGCGCAGGTTCACGGCCTTCCCGCCCGTTTGGCCAGCATGCGGACTTGATCGCGCCTGACGCGGGGGATACGGTGCGAGTCAAGGTCGACTGGACCGCGCGGCACGATGCCGCGAGACAGGCCGGCCCACCGACAACGTGGATTGGGGCCTCACAGTGGCGCGGACGCCGACCGAGCGATGTCTCCTGCTGCTTGTCGCGGCGGCATGCTCGCTCGCCGCGGCGCCGGCGGCTCGCGCCGTGCCCGGTGTCCCGCAGCCGCCGGCGGTCGTGTTCACGGAGGGCTTCGAGAGCGGCCCCCCGACGTCGCCGATCCTCATCAGCGCCTATGCCGGCCCGCCGCCCGCAAGCCAGACCTACACGGCGAACCCCGCGTGGATCACCGACACGGGCTGCAACGGCATCGTCACATCGCAGTCCAGCGCGGATCTCACGCCCTGCTCTGCCAGCGCGGGGCTCGAGGCGCTCACGGCGGCGCTCGGCACCTTCAACGGCACGTCGGCCGCTACGAACCGCGCCTGGGCGTCGATGACGACGAACAGCCCGGCCGCCGACCTCGTCGAGCTCGAGACCGTGAGCCCGATCGCGCTCGGGGCGTCGAGCCGCTTCATCGCCGCGTCGGTCAACGTCGCGGCGACGACATGCACGACCGCGGCGCCGCTCTTGAAGCTCTACCTCATCGACGGCGCGACCGCCATCCCGGCCTTCACCGCGCCGTACAACCCCTGCCCCGTCGGTGTCGTGTCCGCCACGTCGAACTACGCCGCCCCGCGCGCCGCGCTCGTCAGCGGCTCGTCTGTCGGCGTGCGGATCGTCAACGGCACGGCGACGGGCACCGGCAACGACCACGGCCTCGACGACCTGGCCGTCTACGACGCGACCCCCAAGCTCGACCTCGCGTTCACGACGCCGGTCGCTCCCGGCGCGACGTCGCGCCTCACGGCGACGATCACGAACTCCGCCGAGCTCGCCGAGAAGGCCGGCTGGAGCTTCACCGACACGCTCGCCGGCGGCCTGAGCGTCGCAGCCGTGTCGAACGTCGCGTCGACGTGCACGGGCGCCACCGTCAGCGCGCCTCCCGGCAGCCCGGCGATCGCGGCATCCGGCACCCTGCCTGCGGGCACCGCCGCCTGCACCGTGCAGGTCGACGTCGCGGGCGCGCCCGGCGACTACGCCAACGGCGCGCAGAACATCTCAGCGCGCGCCGGGCTCGATCCGCCGGCGACCGCCGCCACGGTGACCTTCCAGGCAGCCCCGCCGCCACCTCCGCCGCCGCCGCCTCCGCCGCCGCCGCCGCCCGCCGCCAAGCGGGGCACGTCCGTCACGATCGCGCGCTCGCTGGGCATCGTCCGCGTGAAGGTGCCCGGCAGCGCGAGCTACGTCGACGTCACCCAGCTGCGGGAGGTCCCGCTCGGCTCGCGGATCGACACGCGCAGGGGACGCGTAAGGCTCACCGCCGAGGTCGACGCGAAGACCGGCAGCACTCAGTGGTCCTGGTTCTACGACGGCATCTTCGTCGTCAGCCAGACGAAGGGCCCCAAGCCGATCCTCGTGGCGACGCTCGCCGGCGGGACGTTCGCGGGCTGCGCGCCGCGCGCCAGCGCCAGCCGCGTCGCGCTCGCAACGGCCGCCGGCCCGATCCCGTTCCGGTTCGCCGCCAAGCGCAGCAAGCGCAAGGTCCGCCGCCTGTGGGGCGACGGCAAGGGCGCGTTTCGCACCGCCGGACGCCGCTCGACCGCGACCGTCCGCGGCACAAGGTGGCTCGTCGAGGATCGCTGCGACGGCACGCTCACGCGCGTCCGGCGGGGCCGCGTCGACGTCCGCGACCTGCGGCTGCGCAAGACGATCAAGCTGCGTGCCGGCAAGCGCTTCATGTACCTGGCAAAGGCGCCGTGAGCTCGCATCCGAGGCGGTGGCTGCGGCTCGTCGCGGCGACGCTCGCGCTGAGCGCCGGGGCGCTCGCACAGCCCTTGGCCGCGGGCGCGCGGATCGCCACGAGCGGTAGCGGGCGCTTCCTCGACACGATCGACTGGCTGGAGTGGGGATCGCCGTTCGAGGTGATCTCGGGCGCCGGCACCGTGGCCCGCACGCGCGTCGCGTCCGTCGGCGGCGTCGACCTCGTCGTCGGCTGCTCGCTGACGAAGTTCGGCGGGATCGCGCTCGCCTACCGCCCGGGCGACTGGCATGGCGACGCGCTCGACGAGCTCTACGGCATGAGCGGGACCGAGACGGCGAACACGCTCATCAGCGGAATCACCAACCCGGGCGACGCGACCAACCTCACGACGACGCTTCAGTTCGCGTGCTCGGCCACGCTCGGCGGCCAGCCGTTCGCCCTCGGCGGCCTCGTCGTCGCCGACGCCGAGCAGTCGATCGAGCCCGAGCGCGTGCAGGCGTCGATCGCCGCGCAGGCGACCTGGCGGATCATCGACCGGTTGCGCTCGCCGGGCTGTGACGCGTCGACCGTCGCGACCGCGACCGACACCGCTGAGACCAAGACGCTCGTGCTCGCCGGCGCCGAGCTGTGCGCGACGGGCCCGGCGGTCGTCGCGTACGCCGATGGCGCGACGAGCGGCACGGCCGCGGTGTACTCGCCGCCCTTCGGACGATCGGCGGTCGCGCTCGGCATCTGGGTGCCGGTCGATCTCGGCGACGCGCCGCTCAGCTACGGCGAGGCCGGCCACGCGCTGGACCTGGCGCTGGCCGGCGGCGACGTTCCCGCGCCCAGCCCGACGCTCGTGAGCGACGACGCGTTCACGCTCGCCACCCCGACGGCGCCGGCGACCCGTCTTGGCGACTCGGTCGACCCCGGCGGCGGCACGCTCTCCGAGAACGCGAGCGGCGACGACGTCGCGGGCACGGGCGGCACGTTCGGCGCCGCCGACGACGAGACCGAGCACCCGCCGCTCAGGATCGACGTCGTGGCGGGGTCGAGCTTCACGCACGCCGGTGTCGCGTGCACCGGGCCGGGCTTCGTCGCCGGCTGGATCGACTTCGACGCGAGCGGCTCCTTCGACGCGGACGAGCGCTCGGAGACGGCGCCGTGCGACGCCGAGTCGGTCGACCTTGCGTGGACGGTGCCCGCGGACGCCGTGGCACAGGGGCGCACCTTCGAGCGGCTGCGGATCGCGGCGCGCGAGGCGGACGTCGCCGGCCCCACCGGCTTCGCCGCCAGCGGCGAGGTCGAGGACCACTCGCTGACGCTGGCCGTGTCGCCCCGGCCACAGCCGCCCGCCCCCGCCCCCGCGCCGGCGCCGCCACTGCCGGGCGAGGCGCCCGCGGTGGACCTGCTGCCGCTCGCGTCGCCGCTACCTGCCGCGAGCACGACCGGCTCGGGCCGTACCGCCGCGCCAGCACCCTCGCCCGCGCCCGCGCCCGCGCCCGAGCCGCACCAAGGCAAGTCCGTCGCGATCGCCGAGTCGACGGGCACGGTCCGCGTGCGGGTGCCCGGCAGCACGCGCTTCGTCGACCTCGCCCGCCTCACGGAGGTCCCGCTCGGGTCGCGGATCGACGCGCGCGAGGGCAAGGCGACCATCACCGTCGAGGTCGACGCGCGAACCGGCGCGACCCAGACCGGCACGTTCTTCCGCGGCATCTTCGTCGTCACGCAGACGCGCGGACCCAAGCCGGTGCTCGTGCTCACGCTCGCCGGCGGCAGCTTCGCCGACTGCTCCACGACGCCGGCGACGCGCTCGATCCTCGGCGCCGCGAGCAGCCCGGTCCCGTTTCAGTTCGCGGCCCGCAAGCGCAGCAAGCGCAAGGTCCGGCGCCTGTGGGGCAAGGGCAAGGGCGACTTCCGCTCGACGGGGGTACGCTCGTCCGCGACGGTCCGCGGCACCTACTGGCTCGTCGAGGACCGCTGCGACGGGACGTACACGCGCGTTCGCCGGGGCATCGTCGACGTCCGCGACTTCGGGCAGCGCAAGACCGTCCGGCTGCAGGCGCGCAAGCGCTACCTCTACCTCGCGAAGGCGCGCTGACGCCGGTCGTCAACACAACGAGGGCGACCGCTTGCGCGATCGCCCTCGAATACGACGAAGATCGTGACCGGGCGACGAGCGCCCGGACCAGCGATCAGATGGCCTGGACGTTGACCGCCTTGGGGCCCTTGTCGCCGGCTTCGGCGTCGTAGCTGACCTTGGCTCCCTCTGCAAGGCTGCGGTAGCCCTCACCGAGAATGCCCGTGTGATGGACGAAGAGATCCTTCTGTCCATCGTCGGGGCTGATGAAGCCGAACCCCTTGTCGTCGCTGAACCATTTTACGGTTCCGGTGGCCATGCTGGCCCTCCTCGGATGGCGTGCTGCTCACTCCGAGGATGCTTGGGGCAACGACACGGGGCGCTGGCACTGCATTCGCCGGACCCTGTTGGTCCGACCGTTCCCGGCGAACAGTACTGCCTCACACGCGGGAACGGTTGTCGACCTGATAAGCGCAGCGCGACGACTGCCGCGCGAGCGACGCGTACTCCGCGTCGGGAGGCATGTTCGCCCATCGGTCATCGCGCGTCAGCTCCCCCCGTGGTTGTGGCCGTGGCGCGCCTCGGCCCGCGCCGCGCCGTAGCTGCGGGTCTCCGCGACGATGAGGACGACGAACGCCACCGCGAGGATCCCGACGGTCGCGAGCGCGGGGATCTCGACGGCGACCGGGACGAACGCGACGAGCGCCACCGCGAGCCCGAGGCGGCGGGTGCTGATCGTGTGGATGTGGCGGTAGCGAAACGCGACGTGCGCGAGCAGGTAGATCGCCGAGCCGCCGAGCAGCGCCGCGGCGGGGACGAGCTTCAGCGGGTCCTCGACGTGCCCGAGCGTCTTCTTCATGCCGAGCGCGACGAGCACGATTCCGGCGACCATCGGGAAGTGCAGGTAGGAGTAGGAGTCGCGCGCCATCTCGTTCTGCACGCGCCCGACGGTCGCATCGGCGAGGCGGCGGGCCGCGAAGTGGAAGACGACGTCGAAGTACAGCCACCACTGCGCGGCCGCGACCGCCATCCCGATCGCGGCGGCGACGACGATCCCCGGGTCGACCTTCGCGTCCGCGCCGACGCCGATCGCGACGATCGACTCCCCCAGCGCGATGATGATGATCAGCGCATGGCGCTCGGCGAAGTGGTGCGGAGCGATGTGCCAGCCGTCGGCGCCGAAGAAGTACGGACCGCCCATGTCGAGCACGAGCGCGGCCGCCCACAGCCCGCCTTGCAGCGCGCCGTCGGCGAACGACGCGCCGACGATCAGCCCGGAGCCGATCGCGGTGCTGCACGCGAGGCCGACGACCGACTTGCGAAACAGCGGGTCGTCACGGCTGGCGAGGAGGAACAGCCCGATGTGGGCGATGCGGACGACGGCGTAGGCCAGCGCGAAGACCAGCGCGTCGTCCTCGAAGGCGCCCGGCACGGACAGCCCGACGACGACCAGCGCGGCCATCGCGACGAACATCGTGAGCCGGACGGCGTCCTCCTCGGGATCGACGACGCTCGTCAGCCACGCGTAGCCGACCCACGACCACCACAGCACGCCGAGCACGAGCATCCCCTTCGCCAGGCCCTCCCACGTCGGCTGGTCGGCCATCAGCGCCGTGCACTGCGTGAGTGCGAGGACGAAGACGAGGTCGAAGAAGAGCTCGAGCGGCGTGACCGTGTCTCCCTGGCGCATGACGGCCTTCAGGCGCCGCGTCCGCCCAGTCGCCACGTCCGCGCTCATGCCCCGATCCTCCCACGCCCGCGCTGCAGGCAGGCCGGATAGAGTCGCGGCCGTGACGCGCCGGAGCCGAACGCCGAACATCGGACGGCTGCTCGTTTCGTGCCCGGACCAGCCCGGGATCGTCGCGGCGGTCTCGGGGTTCCTCTTCGAGCTCGGCGCGAACATCATCGAGTCCGACCAGTACTCCACGGACGCCGAGGGCGGCTCGTTCTTCCTGCGCACCGTCTTTCATCGCGCGGGCCTGTCGGCGATGCGCGACGAGCTCGAGCGGCGCTTCGCGGCCGAGGTCGGCACGCCGTTTCGCATGACGTGGAGCTTCGCTGACGCCGGCGTTCCCAAGCGCGGGGCGGTCATGGTCAGCCGCTACGACCACTGCCTGCTCGACCTGCTCTGGCGCGCGCGCCGCGACGAGCTCGACCTCGACGTCGGGCTCGTCATCTCCAACCACCCCGACCTCGCCGACGACGTGCGGGCGTTCGGCGTCCCGTTCGTCCACATCCCCGTGACCCGCGAGACGAAGGCCGAGGCCGAGCGCCGCCAGATCGAGCTGCTTGCGGGCAACTTCGACCTCGTCGTGATGGCGCGCTACATGCAGATCCTGTCCGTCGCGTTCCTCGAGGCGATCGCCGTGCCGGTCATCAACATCCACCACTCGTTCCTGCCGTCCTTCGCGGGCGCGGGTCCGCACCAGCGTGCCCGCGACCGCGGCGTCAAGCTCATCGGCGCGACCGCCCACTACGCGACCGAGCACCTCGACGAGGGACCGATCATCGAGCAGGACGTCGTGCGCGCCTCGCATCGCGACAGCGCCGAGGAGCTCGAGCGCCGCGGCGCCGACGTCGAGCGCACGGTGCTGGCGCGGGCCGTGCAGTGGCATTGCGAGGATCGCGTCGTCCGCGACGGGGAGCGGACGGTGGTGTTCTGAACCGCGACGGCCGGATCGCGACCCGCTCGACGCGCCCGCGCGGCACGAGCTGCGCGACCCGACCGACCCCCCGCGACCCGGCCGACCCCCGCGCGACCCGACCGACCCCCGCGCGACCCGGCCGACCCCCCCGCGACCCGGCCGACCCCCGCGCGACCCGACCGACCCCCCCGCGACCCGGCCGACCCCCGCGCGACCCGGCCGACCCCCCCGCGACCCGGCCGACCCCCCCGCGACCCGGCCGACCCCCCCGCGACCCGGCCGACCCCCGCGCGACCTGGCCGACCCCCGCGCGCGACCTCCCACGCCAGGGGTGGATCCGTCTGGTCGCGCATAGCGAGACCAGGACGCTCCACCCCCCTCCTCAGCCGGTGTCGCGCCTCGAACGCGGCAGCGCGACGAGACGGTGGTCGGAGGTGAAGAGGCGGCGCACGGCGCCGAGCGCGGTGACGGCGGTGGTCGTCGCGACGCCGCCGAGGATGAGATACATGAGCGCGAGCTGGACGAGCACCGCGTCGATGGGATCGACTCCGGCCAGGATGAGGCCGGTCATCGCGCCCGGCAGGAAGACGATCCCGAGCGCCTTCGTGTTCTCGATCTGCGGCGACAGCGCCGTGCGCAGGACGCCGCGGACGATCGGGCGCGACGCAACGCTCCACGGCTGACCGAGCGCAAGCCGGGCCTCGACCTCCGCACGCTGCTCCGACAGCGCCTCGACGAGACGTTCCGCCGCCACGATCCCGGACTTCATCGCGTTGCCGACGAGCATGCCCGCGATCGGCACGAGCGTGCGGCCTTCGACGGGGAAGATGCCGAGGCCGAACGTCACGGCGAAGCCGGCGACCGCGGTCGCGCCGTTGGCGACGAGGGCGATCCAGAACAGGCCGGGCACGGCGGGCGCGCGCCGGCGAACGGTCGCGGCGGCGAAGACGATGATCCCGGCGACCCATAGCCACGACCACACGAGCGGCGTGCCCGGCTCGATGACGATCGCGAGCGCCGCGCCGACGACGAGCAGCTGCACGAACCCGCGCACGCACGAGACGACGAGATCGCGGCTCAGGCGCAGCCGCAGCCGCCAGCTGATCGCGATCGCCACGGCGACGAGAATCAGCGACGCGGCGAGGCCGAGTGCGTCGACGTCGCCGTTCGCGCTGGCCGCGACCAGGCTCACCCGAGCACCTCCGCCGCCGAGCCCACCCGGCGCTCCACCCGCGCCGGCCTCACCCGAGCACCTCCGCCGCCGAGCCCGCTCCCGCGCCGGCCTCACCCGAGCACCTCCGCCGCCGAGCCCGCCCGGTCCACGCGACCACCTTCGAGCAAGAGCACGTAGTCCGCGAGACGCTCGAGCTGCTCCTGCGAGTGGGTGACCCAGACGACCGGCGTGCCGTCCTCGACAAGCTTGCGGGCGAGCTCCTCGAGCACCGCCGTGGCGTCGCCGTCAAGCGACGACGTCGGCTCGTCCATGAGCAGCACGCGCGGGCGCGTCGCGAGCGCCCGTGCGAGGCACGCGCGCTGCGCCTCGCCGCCCGACAGCTCGCCCGCGTCGCGATCGAGGAACGCGGCCGCCAGCCCCGCGCGCTGGAGCAGCTCGGCGCACGCGTCGTCGTCGAGCGTTGGCGTCCGCCTCGTGCAGGTTGTCGCGGACCGTGCCGGCGAACGTCACGGGCCGCTGGAAGACCATCGCGACCTCGCGCCGCAGCTCGAGCGGGTCGCGCTCGGCGATGTCCGTCCCGCGATGGCGCACGGTCCCAGCGCTCGGGACCTCAAGCCTGTTGCACAGCCGCAGCAGCGTCGACTTCCCCGAGCCCGACGGCCCGGCGATGACCGTCAGCCCACCGTCGGGCAGCTTCGCGTCGAGGCCGTCCAAGCGCCGCGTGCCCGGCGGCCCCACGCTGACGGACTCAAACGCGAACAGCGGCGGCTCGGACACGGGCTCAGTATCCCTGTCCATCGTGTCCGCCCTCAACACCGACGTGCTCGAGAGGTGCATCCTCCAAGCTGCCCCTCCGGAGACTGCTTTCCAGCGGCTGCGAGCTCGGCGTGCGCGAGACAGATTCGACCGAGGCGGCATCTACGCTGCGCGTTGAATGCCTCGGGGTCCGATGGAGATCCGCGATCCGCTTCATGTCTTCGTGCGCCTCGACGCGCCCGAGCAGGCGGTGCTGAACTCGTCTGCGTTCCAGCGGCTGCGCCACATCCACCAGCTCGCGCTGACATATCTCGTGTACCCCGGCGCGACGCACCGGCGCTTCGAGCACTCGCTCGGGGTGATGGAGCTGGCAACGCGGATCTTCGACACGGTCGTCGATCCCAAGCGACTGGAGCACGACGCAGCGCGAGAGGTGATCCCGGACGACGACGATCAGGTGCGCTATTGGCGTCGGGTGCTACGTCTGGCGGCCTTATGCCATGACCTGGGGCACCTGCCGTTCTCGCACGCCGCGGAGGACGAACTGCTGCCCGACGGCATCGATCACGAATGGATCTCTCGCGCGCACATCCTGTCCGACGAGATGCGCTGCATCTGGGATGCGATGGAGCCGCCGATCAAGGCGGAGCACATCGCGCTGCTGGCAGTCGGACCGGCGGACGACGAGATCCTGAAGCCATGGCAGGCGATCCTCAGCGAGATCATCACCGGCGATGTGTTTGGCGCCGACCGCATGGACTACCTGTTGCGCGATTCGCTGCATACCGGGGTCGCCTATGGGCGCTTCGACCACATCGGCTGATCGACACGCACGTTCCCCCAGCGGACGTGCCGGCGGACGCGTTCTTGTAGTTGCACGCGCAACCATCTAGACTGCCGCGGTACCCATGAGCCCGCAGACTCGCCGCATCGCAGCCCTCTTTCGCCCCTACAAGGTGCGGCTCGGATCGGTGCTCGCGCTCATCGCGCTGTCGGCGCTGCTCGGGATCGTCTCCCCGTTCCTGCTGCGCGAGGTGCTCGACGACGCGATCCCCAACCGCGACACGACGTTGCTCGCCTGGCTCGTCGGCGGGATGATCTTCATCTCGATCGCGACCGGCGTCCTGGGCGTCGGGCAGACGTGGCTGTCGAACCTCGTCGGCCAGCGCGTCATGCACGACCTGCGCGCCGCCGTCTACCGCCACCTACAGCGCCTGTCGCTCGCGTTCTTCACGCGCACGCGCACAGGCGAGGTCCAGTCGCGCATCGCCAACGACATCGGCGGCGTGCAGAACGTCGTCACGTCGACGGCGACCTCGATCGTCTCGAACGTCACGACCGTCGTCGCGACCATCGCCGGCATGCTGCTGCTCGACTGGCGCCTCGCGATCTTCAGCCTGGCGCTGCTGCCGTTCTTCGTCTGGCTCACGCGACGCGTGGGCAACGAGCGCAAGCGGATCACCTCCAAGAAGCAGGGCAGCCTCGCCGACATGAGCTCGCTCGTCGCGGAATCGCTGTCGGTCTCGGGCATCCTGCTCGGCAAGACGATGGGCCGCTCGGACGATCTCGCCCGGCGCTTCACCGCCGAGTCCGCCAAGCTCGCCGAGCTCGAGGTGCAGTCCCGGATGGCCGGGCGCTGGCGCATGTCGACCGTTCAGATGAGCTTCTCGATCATGCCCGCCCTCGTCTACCTCTTCGCGGGGATCACGATCGCGGACGGATCGTCGACGATCACGATCGGGACGGTCGTCGCGTTCACGACCCTCCAGACGCGCCTCCTGTTTCCGATCGGGTCGCTGCTGAACGTCGGCATCGAGATCCAGACGTCGCGCGCGCTGTTCGATCGCATCTTCGAGTACCTCGACCTGCCGGTCGACATCACCGAGCGCGCTTCACCCACGACGCTGGATGCCACCGGCGCAAGGAACACCGGCGAGGTGCGCTTCGAGGACGTGTCCTTTCACTACGAGGAGGACGGCACGCAGACCCTGGACGGCGTCGACCTCGTCGTCGCGCCCGGCACCACGACAGCGATCGTCGGCGAGACCGGCTCGGGCAAGACGACGCTCGGCTACCTCGTCGCGCGCCTGTACGACGTCACCGGCGGACGCGTGACGATCGACGGCGTCGACGTCCGCGACCTCTCGTTCGCCTCGCTCGCGCGCACCGTCGGGCTCGTCTCGCAGGAGACCTACCTCTTCCACGCGACGATCGCCGACAACCTGCGCTTCGCGCGGCCCGAAGCGACCGACGCCGAGCTCGTCGCCGCCGCGCGCGCAGCGCGCATCCACGAGCTCATCGCATCGCTGCCCGACGGCTATGACACGGTCGTCGGCGAGCGCGGCTACCGCTTCAGCGGCGGTGAGAAGCAGCGCATCGCGATCGCCCGCACGATCCTGCGCAACCCGCCGGTGCTCGTCCTCGACGAGGCGACCTCGGCGCTCGACTCAGAGACCGAGCGCGCCGTGCAGGAGGCGCTCGACGCACTCGCCGCAGGCCGCACGACGATCGCCATCGCCCACCGCCTGTCGACGGTCCGCGACGCCGACGAGATCGTCGTGCTCGACCGCGGCACGATCGCCGAGCGCGGCACACACGACGAGCTGCTCGCCGCCCGTGGCCGCTACGCGCAGCTCGTGGCCGGCGGCGACGTCGGCGCGCCGCCGCTGAGCGCGGCGGTGCGCTGACGAGCCGGGCCATGAAGTCGTGCATCGCGCGCCTACCGAGCGCGTGACCGAGCTGGGTCGCATTCCCCTTCCTTCCCGAGAGGTCGCGCACGCGAACCCTATATCCTCGTAAGCCGACCGGCTATTACGAGTATCGACGGGGGACCGTATGCTGCACGCCCAACTTCCGTGGTGGATCGGAGGTCCGATCCTCGGCCTGTGCGTCGTCGCGATGCGCTGGCTGATGAATGAGCGGCTGGGCGTCATGACCGCATGGTCGGACGTCGTCGGCGCCGTCGCCGCGCGACGCCTCTCGTTCGGCCCGTTCGGCTGGATGCTCTTCGGCCTCATCGCCGGAGCGGCGGGCTTCGCGCTCGTCGCCGGCGGCCCCGGCTTCCACGGCTACGGCTGGCTGACCGACACGTTCGGGGGCACCGGCGGCACGCTGCTCATCGTCGGGATCCTGTTTGTCTGCGGGATCCTGATCGGCCTCGGCACGAAGCTCGCCGGCGGCTGCACGTCCGGCAACGGTCTGAGCGGCACGGCGATGGGGTCCCCCGCCAGCCTCGTCGCGACGGCCACGTTCTTCTCGACGGGGATCGCGGTCACATTCATCACCGAGGCGCTGATCTCATGAGCACGCGCGTGGCCGGAGCGCTCATCGGCGTCGTCTTCGGCGTCGTCCTGTCGTGGTCGGGCATGACGAGCCCCGAGGTCATCCGCGAGGGGCTCCTGTTCCAGAGCCCCTACCTCTTCCTCTTCTTCGCCAGCGCGGTGACGACCGCGTTCGCGGGCCTGTGGATCCTGCGCCGCCGCCGGCCGCGTGCGCTGCTGACCGGCGAGCCGGTCGAGTGGGAGACCGTCAGGCCCGAGCGCCGTCATGTGACGGGCAGCGTCCTGTTCGGCATCGGCTGGGGCGTGTCGGGCGCGTGTCCGGGCCCCATCGCGACCCAGCTCGGACAGGGCATCGCCTGGGGCGTCCCGACGGCCGTCGGCCTCGTCTTGGGGATCGTGCTGTTCAGCAGGCTGAAGGCGCGCGCACCGAGCCGCGCTCGAGCCGCCGCCGCCGTCGGGTCGCCGGTCGCCGCCGACGCCGCGGCGTAGCGCTCTCAGCAGCCTCCGAGATGGCTCGCAGCCCCCGTGCGAGCGCCGGGAGCTGCGAGCAACGTGGGGCCCGGCGGGAGCCCGCCGCTGCGAACACCCTCTCGCTACAGGGCGTTCTCGACGTCGATCGAGGGACCGTCGGGCCTGATCGTCACGGTCTCGTACATGACGTCCGTGACCTCCTCGTAGCGCGCCTCGACATCGGTGACGACGTCGGCGGCGGGGCCCGAGGGCGGGGTCACGAGCTTCTCGAGCAGCAGGTCGAGCGGGTTGATGCCCTGCGGCACGGCGCGTCGCAGTTCGACCTCGAAGCCCGCGGTCGGAAACGTGCATGTGCCCGCGACCGTCAGCTTCGCCGGGTGGCCGGGCATGAGGTCGTGGATCGCCGTCCAGTCGCGGCAGGTGCCCTGCTCGCCGCCACCGACCGTGACCGTCCCCTTCAGCTCGAACGCCTCGTAGGTGTGCTGCGGGCCGGGCTGCGGCCCGGCGAACCCCACATGCTCGGTCGACTGCAGCGCCGCGGCGTTGACGTCGAAAGAGCTCTCGTCGCCGGGGATCACCTCGGGCACGATGACCGTGAAGCGCACGACCGGCCGATCCGCGTTGCCGTCGTCGAGCACAACGGTCGCGCGGATGCCCTCGTCGGACGGCCTCGTCCTGATCTCGTCGTCGCGGAACTCCTGCGGCGCGCGCTTGCCGATCGCGTGGCTGAGGAAGGTCGCGTTGCCCTCCCCGTCGAGCTCGACCGCGACCGTCACGTGGCCGTTCGTGACGTGGAAACGCAGTTGCTTCACCATCGTCTTCATGAGCGCCTACCTCCTTCTGCGCGGTGCTCGTCCCGGTGCCCGCGCTCGCTTTCACACTATTGCCTATCCAATAGTGGTGAAGCACGGCGAACTGTGTGTGATCATCGTCACAGTCTCCCGCCACCCCCTACCTGATCGTGTGCCGGGGGTGGTGCTGGAAAGCCTCGATAGGCGAGGCTTGCCGGCACCACCCCCTAGGTCGAATCGCGCTCGGCGACGTAGGCGTCCAGGCGCGCCTGCGCCTGGTCGCACGCGCGCTCGAGCTCGCGCAGGCGCGTCTCGCTCGTCGCGCGCGGGCCGTAGCTGCGGGCGCGGTAGAGGTCACGGCGCCGGCGGGCGTAGCGCGCGAGCTCGCGCAGCTCGTCGGTCCGGTCGTGCTCGGCGCTCGCCATGGTCGACCGAGGTTATGCCCTCGGGTGCGCGCACTATCGTGAGGCGGCGTATGGAGCTCGCCCCGGATCGTCCGAACGTCGAGCTGCGGCGTGGGCCTGAGGGCGCGCAGATCGTCGTGCTGGGCTTCCCCTACGACGCGCACATCGTCAACGTCGTGCGCGGCATCCCCGGCCGCCGCTTCGACTGGGACGCGCGCGAGTGGTGGGCGCCCGTCGACGACTGGGTCGGCGTCCACGTCGCCGACGTGCTCGAGCGCTTCCCGGAGCTGACGGCCAGCGCCGCCGTCGATGCGTGGCTCGCGCAGATCCAGCGGCGCTGGGTCGGCCATGTGTCCACGATGCGCTACGACGGGCGCGGCTGGTGGGTGCTCGCGACGCGCGCCGGCACGCCGCCCGACGAGCTGCTCGAAGGGTTCGTCGAGCGCGACGGCCTGCTGCTCGCGCCGTTGACCGCGGCGGGCGCGACGGTGCTTGCGGACGAGGACAACGCGCGCTTGGACGCGGGCGCGAACCGCTGCGTCGAGGCGCTGCTGTCCGGCGAGGACCCGCCGCCCGCGCGCCTCACCGCGGCCCGGACGTTCGACGGCGAGCGGCTGCGGCTCGACGTGTTGTGGGACCCCGAGATCGGCACGGCGTTCGGCAAGCTGCCCGGCGCCGAGGACCAGGGGCGCACGCTGCCGGTCGATCCGTGGGTCGTCGAGGGGCTCGACGCGTTCATCGCGCGCCACGGCGTCGCCGTCGACGGCCCGGGCATGTTCACGCTCGAGCGCCTGCGCGCCGAGCACGCCGAGGCGCAGGCGGCGATCCGCTCGTCGCGCGCCGTTTCCGGCGAGCCGATCGCGGAGGTCGCGGCGGTGCTCGGCGGCGAGCTCGCGCCGTTTCAGTGGGCGGGGGTGCGCTACGCGCTGGCCGCGCGGCGGACGTTCATCGCCGACGAGCAGGGGCTCGGCAAGACCGTCGAGGCGCTGGCGGCGCTCGAGGCCGACGGGGCGTACCCGGCGGTCGTCGTCTGCCCCGCGTCGCTGAAGCTCAACTGGGAGCGCGAGACGGCGAAGTGGCTGCCGCACCGCGAGGTGAAGGTCATCGACGGCCGGGTCGCCGTCGCGCAGACGGGCGAGATCACGATCCTCAACTACGAGATCGTCGCGGCGCACCGCGAGGCGCTGGGGCGGCTGCGGCCGCGCGCGCTGGTCATCGACGAGTCGCATTACGTCAAGAACCCGCAGGCCAAGCGCACGCGCGCGGTGCGCAAGCTCGCCGACGCGGTCGCCGCCGACGGGCTGCGATTGGCCTTGAGCGGCACGCCGGTCCTCAATCACGCCGAGGAGCTCGTCTCGCAGCTGCGCGTCATCGGCCGCTTGAGCGAGTTCGGCTCGGGCGCGCAGTTCGCCCGCAAGTTCCGCGGCGAGCTGTCGGAGGAGCGGCTGCACTGGCACCTGCGGCGGTCGTGCTTCGTGCGGCGGCTGAAGTCCGAGGTCCTGCCGCAGCTACCGGCCAAGCGCCAGGTCGTCGTGCCGGTCGCGCTGACCAACGACCGCGAGTACCGCCTGGCCGAGGACGACGTCGTCGCGTGGCTGCGCACGCAGCCGCTCGACCTGCGCGAGCTCAACGCGAAGATCGCGGCGACCCTGCGCGCCGAGCGCCTGGCGCAGCTCGGCACGCTGCAGCGGCTGGCGGCGCGCGGAAAGCTGCGCGCGGCGCTCGCATGGATCGGCGACTTCCTGGAGTCCGGCGAGCCGCTGGTCGTCTTCGCGCGCCACATCGAGGTCCAAGAGGCCGTGCTCGCGCGCTTCCCCGATGCCGCGCACCTGCTCGGCCGCGACTCGGGCGCCCGCCGCGACGAGACCGTGACGGCGTTTCAGACTCCCGGCGGCCCGCAGCTGCTGATCGCCGCCACGCGCGTCGCGGCGCAGGGCATCACGCTGACGCGCGCCTCGAACGTCGCGTTCCTCGAGCTCGAATGGACGCCGGCGATGCACGACCAGGCCGAGGATCGCTGCCACCGCATCGGCCAGCGCGACGCCGTCACCGCCTGGTACCTGCTCGCGGCCGACACGATCGACGAGACGATGGCGACGCTCATCCAGCGCAAGCGCGGCATCGTCGCGGCGGTCACCGACGGGCAGCGAGCCGACGCCGACGGCCTTGTCGAGGGCGTCGTGCGCGAGCTGCGCGAAGGCCGCCCCCTGCGCCACCTGCGCCCTGTGGCGTAGCCGACGACCGGCCCTGCACGCCGACTGCGTGCGGTCTCCGTGCGTAGTCGGGCAGCGTCGGTCGCGGCGGCGGCGGTGCGCCCTCTCGGACTCGCCACGCCGCCCGGCGGCAGGGTCAGATCATCCCGCGCTCGGGCGGGATGACCCAGAGGTCCTCGGCGGACTTCTTGATCATGCCCGGCTCGAGGTCGGCGACCGTCGCGGCGCCGCGGCCCTCGATGTTCTTCGCGAGCTCGGTCCAGGCGCGGGCGATCGAGCCGACCTTCGCCATCGGGCCCCAGCCGGCCAGCGCGCCGAGCTCGGCGGCCTGGGTGCGGGCGGCTTCGAGGTCGATCGCGCCGAACGCGACCATCTTGCCGCTGATGCTGACCGTCCGCTCGAGGATGTGGCTGACGTCGGGCACCGGCGCGGCCGCGTAGCGCTCGGCGACGACGTCCCAGGCGATGACGTTGAACCACGCCTGCACGTACTCCGCGCGGCGGTTGTTGTAGTCGAGGTAGTAGGCGTGCTCCCAGACGTCGATGCCGAGCAGCGGCGTCAGGCCGTCGGAGAGCGGGCTGTCCTGGTTGGTCGTCGTCACGATCAACACGCGCGTGCCGTCGTGCACGAGCCATGCCCAGCCGGAGCCGAACGTGCTCATCGCCGCCGCCTCCATCGTCTCCTTGAAGATGGCGACGGTGCGGAACGTCTCCTTGATGGCGTTCAGCAGCTTGCCGCTCGGCTCGCCCCCGCCGTCCGGCGACATGCTCGTCCAGAACAGGCTGTGGTTGACGTGGCCGCCGACGTTGTTCGTGACCGCCGCGCGAATCGCCTCGGGCACCTCGTCGAGCTTCGTCAGGAGCTCCTCGGGCGCCATCTCGGCCGCCCAGCGGGTGTCCTCGAGCGCGGCGTTGGCCTTGTCCACATACGTCTGGTGATGCTTGTCGTGGTGGAAGCGCATCGTCTCCTCGGAGATGTGCGGCTCCAGCGCGTCGTACGCGTAGGGCAGGTCGGGCACGGTGTAGGCCATCGGTTCTCTCTCTCGGCTGCGGGGCGGGGCGGCGCCCGGCGGACGTCCAGGGCGACGATATACCTCACGCTCGCCGCAACGAGACGCGGGCAGCCGAACCCGCCTACGTGACGTTGCTGAGATCGACCGGCAGGCTGAAGCAGTCCTCGCGCAGACCGTAGTTCGTCCCGAGCCGCTCGGCCTCGCCACGCGCACCCGACGCGTCGGTCGCGATGTCGATGAACTCCTCGAGGTCGCCGGCCTCGGCGGCGGGCAGGAACTGCTCGAACTCGTCGATCGTCTTCTGCGCGACCGTCGTGAGCTCGGCGATCTGCGCGCGATCGGCCGTTGGCGCCTCGAGCGCCTTGAAGCGCCGCAGCTTGGCGTTCTGGATCTTGTAGAGCTTGCGCAGATCCGGGGCGGCTTTGATGAGCCGGCTCTTGTACGTGCCGCTCGCGTCGACGAGCTTCTGCAGCCGGGTGAAGATCGGCTTGGACTGCCGCGTGGCCTGCTTGCAGTAGCCGTCGACCTTCGCGACGTACTCGGGGCGCGTGAGGCCGTCGTCCGCGGACTTCCCGTCCCCGTCGTCACCGCCGCACGCGCCGAGGGCCAGCGCGAGGCCGGCGAGCACGGCCGTGAGCGCCGGACGGAGCCGATGGGGAGGCGTCGCAACCATGCCCACGACCCTACCCGCGCAGCGAGCGTCGTTCACGCGATCAGCGCCACGACCGCGCCGGCGATGTTCGGGATCGTGAGGATCGGGGACAACCTCACACAAGGGCTCTCCCCCGTCCGCCACGCTGCCGATAGCACGAACGACGGCTCGCTCCCACAATCATGCTCACGATCTCCATCACCTTCGCCATCCTTGTCGCCCTGTGGGGCTTCTCCGGCACGATCGCCGCGCAGGCCAAGCGCGCGCTCGCGCACGCCAAGCCCCGTACGCGCCCCGCGACGCCGCCTCGTCCGGTCGCCGTCCGCGCCAGCGCCTCGCGCCGGCGCGGCACCCGCCCGGTCGCCTCGGCGTAGCGCCGGCCACCACGAGGCAAGCGTCCGGCGCGCGCGCCGGGTCGCGTCCGCGCGCCAGCCATGAAGCCGGCGCCGCTGCCGCGCGCATTGCCGGTGCTAGCGTGGCGCCGCGATGACCGCGAAGAGGATCTCGATCGAGGACGCGCGCCGCCAGCTGCTCGAGCACACGAGCCGCCTCGACGCCGAGGAGGTCGACCTCGACGACGCGCTCGGGCGCGTGCTCGCGCAGGACGCGGTGGCCCCCAACCCGGTCCCGCCGTTTGACTGCTCGACGATGGACGGCTTCGCGCTGCAGGCCGGCGACACGACGGACGCGCCTGTCGAGCTGAAGCTCGTCGACGAGGCGCGCGCGGGCAGCCCCGCGGACGCGACGATCGAGTCGGGAACCGCGATCCGCGTCTCGACCGGCGCGCCGATCCCCGCCGGCGCGGACGCGGTCATCCCGCAGGAGTACGCGCGCCAGGACAACGGCAGCGTGACGATCGAGAAGGTCGTGCACCCCGGCAGCGACGTCCGCGTCGCCGGCGGCGACATCCCCGTCGGATCGGTCGTGCTGAAGGCCGGAGCGCTCCTCACCGGACCGGAGATCGGCGTCCTCGCGGCCGTCAACATCGCGCGACCCTCGGTCATCCGCAAGCCGCGGGTCGCCTTCGTGAGCACCGGCGACGAGCTGACCGATCCGGGCCCGGCTCTGCAGCCCGGCCAGATCCGCGACGCGAACAGCTACGCGCTGAGCGCCGCCGCCAAGCTCGCCGGCGCGGACGTCATCTCTCGCGCGCGCGTCGGCGACGACCGCGACGACACCATCGACGCGCTGCGAACGGCGATCGACGGCGCCGACATCATGTGCACGATCGGCGGGGTGTCCGTCGGCCCGCACGACCACGTCCGCCCGGCGCTCGCCGCGCTCGGCGCCCGCGAGATCTTCGGCCGCGTGAGCCTGCGACCCGGCGGCCAGATCTGCTTCTTCGTCGCCGAGGACGGCACCCTGTGCTTCGCGCTGCCGGGCAACCCCGTCTCCGCGACGATCTCCTTCCGGCTGTTCGTCGTCGCCGCCGTCGACGCGCTGCTCGGCCGCGGCCGCGCCGAGCGCCGCACGACGGCGACCGCCGCGGTCGACCTGCCCGGCCGCATCGGCCGCACGACGGCGGTGCGCTGCCGCGCGGAGCTGCGGCCCGACGGCTGGTACGTCGCGCCGTCGCAGACGCACCAGGACTCCCACGTCCTGACCTCGTTGCTCGACATCGACGCGTTCGCGTTCGTGCCGGAGGACCGGGCGTCGCTCTCGGCCGGCGAGACGGTCGACGTCGAGTTCGTGCGCTGAAGCGGGTCAGCCGCGCTTGACGGCGCGCGGCGACACCGGCGGCGCGATGAGCTCGTCGAGCACCGACGTCTCGCGGCAGATGACGGCCGACAGCGCGCGGTTCCACATGAGGTCGCCCCACTGCTGCAGGCCGCGCTTCAGCGCCGACGTCATCGACGCGCGCGTGAGCCCGACCGTAGCCAGGAGCGCAAGCGCCGTTCCGATGAGACCGCGGACCTCGTCGGGATGCTTCGCGTACAGCAGGCCCCCGGCGGCACCGAGCACCGCGACGAGCGGCAGCAGCACGATGAGCTGGCGGCGGTAGCGCTTCCATAGCTGCTTGGTGAACTCGTCGCGCACCTCCGCGCGCTGCGCGTTGCCGATCCACGCCTCGGGCTCCTTGTCGCCCGTCAGCATCTGACGCCAGATGATCGTCTGGCGCTCGACCGGCTCGAGCGTGGCGAGAACCTCGTCCTCTGCGAGCTCGGAGGCCGACGCGCGAGCCTGCTCGACCGCGCCGGTGGTCAGCCGGTCGCGCCACTGGCCGAGGTGCGTCTCGACGGCGTGCGCCGCGACGGGGTCCACGCGCGCCTGCAGGTCGTCGAGCAGGAGCCTCATGCGCTGCACGCGCATCGGGCTGAAGATCTCGAGCAGCTCGCTGTGCGGGTCGGGCTTCACGCGCGGGCGCACGACGCGGTTCCACGTGTCCGAGAGGAAGTTGCCGAGCTCGTACGCCTTGCCGCTCGGCTCGTCGGCGGCCCACAGCCGCTTCTCGAACTCGATGTGCTGGCGCGCGAGCTGCTTGCGAAACGCCTGCTCGGCCTCCTGCGAGCCGCCCGAGCCGTCCGCGAGCTCGAGCAGCCGGTCGAGGTCGGGCTCCGAGATCGCCACGCCGACGCGCGACGCGACCCCCGCGATGGCGCGAACCTCGAGGTCGGCGCGATCGGACGCCGACAGGCTGCGGCGGTTGAGCAGCATGTCGTCGCTGATCGGCGACGGCGCGTGCATATCCGTCGGGCTGAGGGCGTGCAGCGCAGCGACCCGCCAGCCGAGATCGATCGCCGAGGCGATCTCCGCTCGGGTCGATCGCCGCGGGGCGATCTCCTTGGCGCCCGCGGCGCCGGAGGCTGCTGGCGTGTCGGTCATCGTCGCGCCTCTCCATTCGTCGCGCGCGGCGCGCGACCTGCACCGCGTGCAGGCGAACTGATGGCTCACGGCGCATGCGGTGGTGCTAGCGTCGCTCAGTGGTAGTCGGGGCGACGGCGCCCGATGTCAGCGGCCGGGAGATGCACATGATGCGGACAAGCGCGGGAGATGCTCGGAGGCGACTCGGGCTCGCCATCGTGGTCATGGCGGTCGGCTGCCTGGCAGGCGCGCAGAGCGCTGCCGCGATCCCGGCGGACACGACGATCACCGTCGGGCCCGCTGAAGCCTCGCTGACGAACGACAACACGCCGACGTTCGAGTTCGTCGCCAATCAGGCCAGCGTCTCGTTCACCTGCTCGATCGACTCGACCGAGGCCGCCGCCAAGTTCGCGTGCGGCTCGCCGTACACGACCGGGCCGCTCGCCGACGGCGGTCACGTCTTCTACGTCGCGGCAACGAACTCCGTCGCCGAGACCGGTTCGCCGGCGACCCGCTCGTTCGTCGTCGACGCGACGCCGCCCCAGACGACGATCACCGCGGGTCCGGCCGAGGGCGAGGTCCTCAACACGGACGCGCCCGAGTTCGGCTGGGCTTCGTCGGAGCTCAACTCGACCTTCGCCTGCGTCGCCGATTCGATCCCGCTCGTGTCCTGCGAGATGGCCTTCTCGACCGGGGCCGCGAACGGGCCGCACAGCTTCTCGGTCGCAGCGACCGATCCCGCGGGCAACACCGACCCGTCGCCTGCGACTCGCAACTTCACGGTCGGCCTGACCGGCGAGCCGGGGAGGGAGATCGCGCGCTGCGAGTACGACGGGGCGAGCATCGTGGGAACGACCGGCGCCGACACGCGCATCGGCACCCCGCGCACCGACCTCATGTTCGGGCGCGGCGGCAACGACGTCCTGAGCGGCGTCGGCGGGCCGGACTGCATCGCCGGCCAGAACGGCAACGACCGCCTGCGCGGCGGGGCCGGTAACGACCTGCTCATCGGCGGCGCCGGCAACGACCAGCTGATCGGCAACGCCGGCAACGACGAGCTGCGCGGCGGGACCGGCAACGACAGGCTCAGCGGCAGCGCCGGCGACGACGTGCTCGTCGGCGAAGCCGGCGCCGACCGCCTGACGGACACCAGCGGGCGAGACAGATTCTCCGGCGGGCCCGGAAACGACCGCATCAACGCGCGCGACAGGTCGCCGTATGGCCGGCGGGTGGCGGACGTCGTCGCCTGCGGAACCGGCCGCTACGACATCGCGATCGTCGACCGGCGCGACCGCGTCAGCCGCGACTGCGAGCGCGTCAGCCGGCGCTGAGGCCGGTCAGCGCGAGAAGGCGCTGCCGACGACCCACCCGACGGCACCCTCGGGAGCCGTCGTCGATGCGATCACCTTCACGCAGACGTAGCCGCGCGGATGGCGCCAGCGGCGCTCGACGACGTCGCCGCGCATGAGGTACTCAAACGGCGTCGAGTGCGCGGCGTAGCGCAGGTAGACCTGCTCGGAGCTGATGGCGCGGCGCCCGGAGGTGCGCACGCCGAGGCGCACGCGCGGACGCCGGCGAGCGCGCGGCGCGTGGCGCACGCCCGGCGCGCTGCCGATCTCGAAGTCGACGCTGTCGGGCCCGTCGGCCCAGCCGCCGGGGTCCGCGTCGAGCACGTCGGCGGACACCCAGCCCGAGCGACCGCCTTTGAGCACGTAGACCCAGACGTAGCCGTTGCGCGACAGCCGCGGGGCGGGCGCTTCGCTGAAGCCTGGATTGGGCACCGACTGGCGGCCGACGCGCTGGCCGGTCAGCAGGCGCTGGCGCAGCGGGAAGCCCGGCCCCGGCCCGAAGCGCAGGTTCGCGTCGCGGTCGACGTGCCGCGGGTAGTAGCCGATGTTGACCTCGTACTGCGTCCGGCAACCCTGTGGATAGGGCTTGATCCGTGCCACGACCACCTCCCGCCCGCGTGCCGGCAACCTAGCCGATCGCGACGTTAACGCTCCGTTCATCGGGACCGAGAGGGCCAGAAACAGCCCGAACGTACGCTCGTCGCTCGTTTCAAGTGCCCTGCCACGAGGGGAATCAAGCATGTCAACGACCGCGTCACCAGATGCGATGTACCAGTCGGTCGGCGGTGACGCCGGCCTGACCGTCCTCGTAGACAACTTCTACGGCCGGCTCTGGGCCGACCACAGCCTCGACAAGTACTTCGAGGGGATCGACGGGGATGCCCTCAAGAAGCACCAGCGGATGTTCCTGACGTACGTCCTGGGCGGACCGAACAACTGGGGCGGTCAGCCGCTGACGGGGGCGCACGCCCGGCTCAACATCACCGACGAGGCGTTCGACACCGTCGCCCATCACCTGCTCCTGACGCTCGAGGAGCTCGACATCGACCGGCCGCTGGTCCGGATCATCATGGGCTTCGTCGAAGGCGCGCGGTCTCAGGTCGTCGGCTGGAAGGGCGCCTGACGCCATGGGCGCGACCTACACCGACTGGTACATCGGACTCTCGCTGTCGTTCGTCGTGATCGTGGTCGTGGTGATCATCGTCGCGATCATCCTGACGCTGGCGGCGCGGATCGCCGACCAGGCGCACGCCGCCGACGGGGGCGTCGACGCCGTCAGGGCGCAGACGACGAGCCTCTCCGACGGCGTCGACATCGTCAACGACTGCGCGGTCCGCATCCTCCACATGGCCCGCGCGCTGCGAAAGGTGGCTGTGGGCAAATGACCGCCGCATTCGACACACACGCGCTGTGGCAGATGAGCCTCGGCATGGGCGCCGTCGTGCTCATCGTCGTCGTCATCCTGCTCATGCTCCTGCTGAGCCTCGTCGTCGACATCGAGACGAGCGTCGAGAACCTGCTCGGCACGGCCGGGATCGTCGCGTCGCACACCGTGAACATCCCGAAGCTGGCCCTCACGCCGGCCGTGCTCAACCTCGTCATCGAGGAGGCAATCATCCAGGACGGCTACATGAACGCGCTGACCGACGGCTACACGGGAGCAGGTGAATCGCTGTGAGCAGAGATCTCATGATCGCGCTGAGCATCCTCGAGGCGGCGCTGCTGGTCATCATCCTGAGCATCGGGCTCAACCAGGTTCGCAAGCGCCTGATCACGATCTCCGAGGGCCTCGGCACGCTCGGTGGCGCGCTCGCGATGGTGGAGACCAACCACCTGCGCGGCCTCATGAAGTGGGTGAGCGACATCAACGCGCCGCTGCAGGTCATCGCCGGCGTCCTGCCGGGGATCGCCGCGAAGGCCGCACTCGTCGTCCGCAAGGCGCAGGGCGCGTAGGCCATGGACGCTGCTCTCGCGCTGCTGATGATCGCCGCCATGCTGATGCTCGGCGCGATCGCGTTCGTCCTGCTGACCCGGATGGTCAAGACGATCCGGGACCTGCGGGGCGTCACGACGGGTCTGCACGACACGATGCGCTGGGCGGTCGGGCAGGTCGCGGCGGCCGACACGGCGAGCCGCCGCCAGGCCGCGGTCGGCGACGCGCCCAAGCTCGGGTAGGGGGGACGGTCCGCCGGGCGCGCCTGGCGGACCGCCGCATCGCCGCGAAGGGGCCCGCCGGGGCCCCTTCGTCGTTGCGCCCGCGCGGCCGGCGGCGACGCGAGCCCGCGCACGGCGGCCTGCAGAGCTACGCCGCCCGCGCGTGATGGCGCTACGTTGGGAGCGTCGCCCGGTTGGCGGCACCCCGCATGCACCGTCACCGCCTGACGACCCCGACGCGAGCCGTCGTATTCGCGCTGCTCGCAGCGATGGTCGTCGCCTGGGCGATCGCGGCCGGGCCCGCCGGCGGCCAAGACCGCGTCGACAGCCTGCGCAACAGCATCCAGGGCAAGCACGACCGCGAGGGGAAGCTGGCCGGGGCGGCGGCGCGGCTCGCCCGCCTCGAGCGTGCGACCGCGCGCGAGGTCGCGATCCTCCAGAAGCGCGTCGCGGCCGTCAAGAGCGACCTCGACGCCGCGCAGACGCTCCTCGATCGCACCCGGCAGCGTCGCGACGCTCAGGTCGCCCGTGCGCTGCGGCTGCGCACGCGGCTCGCGCAGTCGCAGGGACAGCTCGCGAGCCTCTTGCGCGAGCGCTACACCGGCGGGCGCCCGGACATGCTGACCGTCGTGCTCGAGGCCGACGGCTTCGCGAGCCTGCTTGAGACCGTCGACTTCCTCAAGCGGATCCAGCGCTCGGACGAGAAGGTCCTCGCCGCGGTCCGCCGCGGTCGCCGCGAGGCGGTCGTGCAGCGGCGCGTGCTGACGCGGCTGTCGGTTCAGCGGCGCCGCGCCGCCGACGTCGTGCGCCGCCGCCACGACGCGCTCGCCGCGATCGCCGGCGGGCTGCGCCAGCGGCAATCCGCGCTCGCGAGCGCGCGGTCCGCGCGGCTCGCCGCGCTGAGCGGCAGCCGCCGCAGCAGGCGCCGGGCGGAGCGCGAGCTCGACAAGCTGCTCGCGGCGCGCAACCGCGCGATCGGCCAGATCGGGCCGGGCGGCCCGTGGGCGATCCCGTGGGTCGTCGTCCAGTGCGAGTCGGGCGGCCAGAACCTGCCCCCCAACTGGGCGACGGCGTCGGGCTACTACCAGTTCATCACCTCGACGTGGAAGGGCATGGGCGGCTCGACGCCGCACGCCTACCAGGCATCCAAGGCCGAGCAGGACCGCCTGGCCGCGAGGCTCTGGGACGGCGGCCGCGGCGCGAGCAACTGGGACTGCGCGGCACTCGTCGGGATCATCTGACCGCGTCCGCGCACGCGGACGCAGACGACGCGCGGCCACACTTCGTGGACGCGGAAGTCCGGCCACGGCACTTCGCTGAGGTGGCGCAGCGCCAGCCCGTCGCTCGACGCCGGCGGCCGAACCCTGCGCACGTTCTCGT
Source organism: uncultured Actinomycetes bacterium (assembly GCA_963810605.1). Taxonomy (GTDB): domain Bacteria; phylum Actinomycetota; class Thermoleophilia; order Solirubrobacterales; family Solirubrobacteraceae; genus CADCVQ01. The sequence goes on along the minus strand of CAWEOF010000027.1, from coordinate 102,033 downwards.
CGGAGTGGGAATACTCCGTCCGTGAACCGCAAGTGCATCGCCGCGCTCGTAGCGGCACTCGCCCTCCCGACGGGCGGCCCGGCGGTCGCGACGGCGGCCGACCCCGGCACCTACGTCGCGCTCGGCGACTCCTACACCTCGGCGCCGCTCGTGCCCAACCAGCTCGGCAACCCGCTCGGCTGCTTTCGCTCCGATCACAACTACCCGTCGCTCGTCGCGCGCGCGCTCGGGGTCGCGACGTTCGTCGACGTCAGCTGCTCGGGCGCGGTGACCGCCGACATGACCGCGCCGCAATCCGTGCTGCTCGGCGCAAACCCGCCCCAGTTCGACGCCCTGCGCCCCGATGCGCGGCTCGTGACCGTCGGGATCGGCGGCAACGACGTCGGCCTCGTCGAGGCGGCGGTGACCTGCGTGCAACTCGGCGCGACGGCGCCCACCGGCACGGCCTGCCGCAGCCACTTCACCTCCGGCGGCGCGGATCGCCTCGCCGCCCGGATCGCCGCGACGGGGCCGAAGATCGCGGCCGTCCTGCAGGCCATCGGCGAGCGGTCGCCGCTGGCACGGATCCTGCTCGTCGGCTACCCGGACGTCCTGCCGCGCACGGGCAACGGCTGCTACCCGCTCGTCCCGCTGAGCCCGGACGACGTCCGCTACTTCGATGGGCTCATCGTCCAGACGAACGCGATGCTCGCCCGGCAGGCGGCGACCAACGGGGCCGAGTTCGCCGACACGTACCTCGACAGCGTCGGCCACGACGTCTGCACGTTGCCGCCGACGCGCTGGTTCGAGGGCCTCGTCCCGACGTTCCCGGCCTTCCCGCTGCACCCCAACGGGCTTGGCATGGCGAGCATGGCGCGCTCGGTGCTGCGCCTCGCGAGCGCCCCGCGGGCAAGCGCGAAGTTCGCGGCGCGCTCGCGCGCGAAGGCCGGCATCGGCCGCTCCGCGCTGCGGGCGTCGCGGCTGCGGCCGCGCTAGCGCCGGATCCGCACGGTGGATGACCCGGTTGGGGCTGCCTGCGCGGATCGTCGTCTTCGCGCGCCCCGCGGCGAGCGCCGCGATGACCGACCGATCGGGATCGTTCGAGGCACCCACCTCGGCCTGGTAGGCATCGAAGTCCGCCGGTCGGCCCATCGCCGCGACGCACGCGATCTCGCTGAGCCGCGCCGCCACGACGAGCGCCGTCTGCGCGCCGGCCGACTCGCCACAGAGGCACAGCGGCCCGCCCGCCGGGTGCGCGAGCTCCTGCCCGGCGGCGTCGACGACGTCCCGCAGCCCGGCCGAGCCGGCGTGGTAGTCCAGCGAAACGATCTTCCAGCCGCGCGCGCCGAGCACCTCGCCGGGCATCGTCATGAGCGCCTGCTGGGACTCCGGGCCGGGGCCGCTCCAGCCACCGCCGTGGACCATGATCATCGTGCCGCGCTCGCCGGCGCGGCGGCGAGCGGTGGGGCGGGAACCTTGGGCGGAGGCGGCTCGTTGGTCGGAATGATCGGACCGAGGAGGCCGGCGAGCCCGGTCGCGGCGATGGAGAGAAGACCCATGGTCGAGGACCCGCAATTCGTACGTGACGCAGTGAGCGCTCGGCCGCGGCCGCGTGGCGCCCCCCGGGGGCCGTACGACATCCGGTCCAATCGACTGTCCCACATTTGCGCCCGCGGTCGGAGGGCACAGGGGCGGATCGTGGCGATCATGGCGCCATGGAACAACGCATACCCCACCGACTCGAGCGCTCCTGCGTTCCGCGCGACCGGCGTCATCCTCGCCGGCTCCGGTCACATCCGGCACGCGGGCTCGAGTGCGCCAAGGTCCGCGGAGTGCGGCGGGGGCCCAGCCGATGAGGCCTCGCCGCGCACGTCCCCGGACTCGTGACAGCGCCCGGCGTGGTCGCGCTCGTCCACCGAAACGGCCACTGCGACACCTGTCTCGCCCGAGCCGGCCTGAACCTCCTGCGGGCGGCTCCGCGACGTAGGCCACTGACCGGCTGTGATCGTCGCGCCGTCTCACCCGCGGCGCGGCGATCACAGTGCACGCTTGCGTCACCCGCCGGGGTAAGCTCGGCCGTGGTGACCTATCGCGAGCAAGCACCGCCGCCCGCGCTCGCGCCGTGGGTGCAGTGCACGTCGGGGTGCGGTCGCTCGCGCGCGAGCTGGCCCTCAGCGAGCGCCAGCTGCGGCGGCGCTTCGAAGCGGCGGTCGGCTACGGGCCAAGCGCCTCGCGCGGGTCCTGCGGCTCACGCGCGCGCTGGCCGCGGCGTACGCGGGCGAGGAGCTGTGGCGCGTCGCCGCCGACGCCGGCTACGCCGACCAGGCGCACTTCGCCAACGACTGTCGCAGCCTCGCGGGCGTGGCGCCGTCGGCGCTGCTCGCGGCCTGACACGACCGTTTCCTACAAGACAAGCCGCCGCCCGCCAGCGATGATGCCCCCATGACGAGCGACCTCATCGCGATCCCCAACATCGGCCCGGCGGTGGCGCGCAAGCTCGAGCGCCTCGATGTCCACAGCGCCGACGACCTGCGCGGCCGCGACCCGCACGAGCTCTTCGAGCGGTTGTGCGCGCTCGACGGCCAGCGCCACGACCCATGCCTGCTCGACACGTTCGTCGCGGCGGTGTCCTACGCCGACGGCGGCCCGGCGCGGCCCTGGTGGGAGTTCAGCCGCGAGCGCAAGGCGCGCGAGCATGGCTGACTACGCCATGACGCTCGGGTGGGTCATCGTCTACGTCGAGGAGCCCGACGTCGCCGCCGCGTTCTACGAGCGGGTCTTCGGGATGCGCGTCGAGTTCGCCGTCGGCGAGTACGCGCAGCTTCACACCGGTTCGACGAAGCTCGCCTTCGCCGCGTACTCGCTCGGCGAGCACAACTTCCCGGGCGGTGTGCGACGCGCGGAGGGCCAGCCGTTCAACGTCGAGCTCGCGCTCGTCCACGAGGACGTCGACGGCGCATTCCAGCACGCGCTCGACGCCGGCTGCGAGGCGCTCGCCGAGCCGAACGACAAGCCGCAGGGCCAGCGCGTCGCGTACGTGCGCGACCCGTTCGGCACGCTCGTCGAGCTCGCGTCGCCGCTGTAGCCCGGCCGCACCCTCCGCCCGCCGCGCCGCAGCGCCGCAGCGCCCGGACGTGGCCGTCCGTGCTGGCCGCGGCGACGCGAGCGAGCTCGCTCATCCCCCCACGGCGCTGAGCGCCGAGCAGGCGCCGCAGGCAGCGCAGCCCGCGCCCTGGTCGGCGCCGCGCATGCCGGCCTTGCGCAGCGCGCGGCCGACGCGATCGGTGATGTCCGCGACGACCTCGTGGCTCGGCGCCGGGACGCGATCCTCGTCGCTCGCGAGCGACCCGACGAGCGGGCGGTAGGGGACGACGAAGGGATAGACGCCCATGTTGATGAGCCGCTCGGCGCCCCTCACGAGCTCGTCGGGGTTCTCGCCGAGGCCGATGAGCAGGTAGGTGCAGACGCGATTGCGCCCGAAGACGGTGACGGCCTCCGTCCAGGCCTCGACGTAGCGCTCGAGCGAGACGTTCGCCTTGCCGGGCGTCCATTGCCGGCGGATCTCCTCGTCGAGGCTCTCGATGTGGATGCCGATCGCGCTCGTGCCCGCGGTGTGCAGCCGCTTGATCCAGGCGAGGTCGTCCGGCGGCTCGATCTGCACCTGGATCGGGAGGTTCGGCAGGACGTCCTTCACCGCCGCGACGCAGCGCATGAGGTGGCGCGCACCGCGGTCGGGACCGTTCGAGGTCCCGGTCGTCATGACGAGTTGCTTGACGCCGTCCAGGCGCACGGCGGCCTGCGCGACCTCCGCGATCTGCTCGGGACGTTTCACCTTCGTCGTCGAGCCTGTGCGCAGCGACTCCTCGATCGTGCAGAAGCGGCAGCGGCTGTCGCGCTTGTAGCGGACGCACGTCTGCACGACGGTCGTCGCAAGGACGTACCGGCCGTGCAGCCGGGCGATCTGCTCGTACGGGATGCCGTCCGCGGTCTCGAGGTTGTAGAACCGCGGCCGCCGGACGGCGCGCAGGGCGGCGTCGACGACGATCCCGTCGCGCATGAGCGCGCCATCGCCGCCGAGCGTCCACGGGGAGTCGGGTTGGAGTGGCAGGGTCGTCGGCATGCCGTCGAGGACCCAGTTTCCGTCGTCGCGGGGACCGGCGCCGGCCAGCCGCCGCAGCGGGGGCCGCGCACGGAGGCCGAGCACGGCGAGTTCGGAGCGCAAACCGAGGTCCACGGTTCTAGAACATCCAGGTCGTGTCGGGGACCAGCTTGGGCTGTTCCGCCATGAACGTGCTCCCTTGATTGCGTGGTGCTCTGATAGCGCGCGGCCGTATGCCGGTCGCGCACTCGGTGCAGCCATGGTCGGTCCCGCCCCGGGATCCCGGTATGGACCGCGTGCCCAAGAAGGTGCACCGCCGGTTGGACCGGTCGTCCAACCGCGGCGGCGGTCTCAGTCCTGCCCGGACCCACCTCGGCCCGATCCGCGGTTGCGTCCTCGACCGCGCTCTTGGCCACGTTCGCCCTCCTCGCCCTCGTCCTCGCCGCCCGAGACGGCCGTCACGAGCGCGGCCAGCGCTCGCAGCTCGGCGTCGTCGAGGCGGTCGTCGAAGTCGGTCGGCATGAGGTTCTCCGGATAGCCGTCGGCGATGTCCTCGCGCGGCTCGGCGATGCTCTCGAGGTTGTCGTCAAGGTCGTCGTCGAGCGTGTCAAGGCGCGGCCCGAGCTTGCCGTCGGCGCCGATCGCCGCGATCGTGTGGCAGCGGTCGCAACCCTGGTCGGCGAACAGCGCCCGGCCGCGCCGTAGCTCGGCGCCGCCGGCGGCGAGCCGCTCGCGCGCCGCCGCGACGCGCGCCGCGCTCGGCGCCGGTTCGCGCTCCGCCGCCGCCTCGCCCATCCCGGCCCCGAGGATCGCGCAGCCCATGACGGCCGCCAGCGCGAGCGCGAGCGCCGCCCTCCCGGCACCCGCCGCGCGCCGCTCGGCGGGACCGGCGCGCACGGCGACCGCGGCGCCGAGCAGCGCGAAGACGACCGCCCACACCTCCGCACCGACGATCACGAGCGCATCGGCGTCATAGCCGCCTTCGCGGAAGCCGAGGAAGCCGATCGACGCGTGCGAGATCGCAATCGAGACGAGCGACGGCACGCAGATCGAGACCGTCCCGAGCACGAAGAGCCACACCCGCTCGGCGACGAGTAGGAGCACGACGACCGACGACCCGATCGCGTTCATGAAGAACAGCAGCCCGACGACCTCGACCTCCGCGTAGCCACGGTGAAAGAGCCGCCCGTGCTGAAACCCGGCGACGAGCACGCCGGCCGCCGCAAACACGAGCAGGACGAGCGCGAGCGCATCGGGTCGGGCCGGCTGGAGCAGTCGCCGCATCCAGGGATGTCTACCCGCGCGGCGGCGTTCAGGGCGTCCGGGCGTCGCGATGAGGGCCGGCGCTGTGTGCACCACGAGGCGGCAAGGACCCGCCTCCCAGTCACAAAGGGGATTCGGGGCACCCCCTTCGGCCGGGGGTCGGCGGGGAGCGCGGCCGCTGGCGGCATCAGCGCCGCACTCGCCCGGCTCGCCGCCCGCCGTCGAGCGCTGTGCTCGCGGGCCCGCCGCGGCCTTCGGACATGGTCAGTGGTTCGAAACCGACCAAATAGCGACCGTTCCGAACCACTGTGCCGCGCCCGGGCGGCGCCGCGCTGCGATGGCGCGTAGGTGTCGCTATGCGACACCAACTCGCCAACGTGGCCCGGGCTCGGATCGTCGCCGTGCATGGCGACTCAGCACTGCTCAGAGCAGCGGTGACCGACGAAGCGGGCTGCAACCTGGTCCGGCACCCCCACGCCGATCCGCCGAACCGACCCCTTAAGCACGAAAACCCCCTGGCGAGAGGGGGTTTCCGTATAGCGGGGGCGGGATTCGAACCCGCGACCTTCGGGTTATGAGCCCGACGAGCTACCAGACTGCTCCACCCCGCGGCGTGGACGTCACAGCTTAGCAACGTGCCTCGGGAAGGGTCAACGGCCGGCGGCGCATTACTCTCGCGTGCTCATGCGCGTCGCCGTCGTCGACATCGGGACGAACTCCACGCGGCTGCTCGTCGCCGACGTGCGCGACGGCGCCGTGGCGCACGAGCTGCACCGCGAGTCGATCGTCACGCGGCTGGGAGAGGGCGTCGATGCCGCTGGCCGGCTGGGCGACGCGCCCATGCAGCGCGTCTACGACGTCCTGCGGCGCTATCGCACCGTGATCGACGAGCACGGCGCGACGCACACGGTCGCCGTCCTCACGAGCGCGGTTCGCGACGCGGCCAACGGCGCGGAGTTCACCGCCGTCGTGCGCGAGCACTACGCGCTGGACGCCCGCACGATCGGCGGCGAGGAGGAGGCCAGGCTCACGTTCGCCGGCGCGGCGAGCGAGCGCGCGCACGACGGCGCCGAGACCGTCGTCGTCGACATCGGCGGCGGTTCGACGGAGTTCGTCGTCGGGCACGACGGCGAGGTGTCCTTCCACGTCTCGACCCAGGCCGGCGTCGTGCGCCAATCAGAGCGCCACCTGCACGGCGACCCTCCCCAGCCCGAGCAGCTGCAGGCGCTCGCGGCCGAGGTGCACACGATCGTCGACAGCGCGGTACCGCCCGACGTGCGGGCGCGCACGACCACCGCGATCGCCGTGGCGGGCACGGCCACGCAGTGCGCGGCGATCGAGCTCGCGCTCGATCCGTACGACTCGTCCAGGGTGCACGGTCACATCCTCGAGCTCGCGACCTGCGAGCTGCTGCTCGCGCGGCTCGCGCAGATGACCGACGAGCAGCGCCAGGAGGTCGTCGGCCTGCACCCCGCCCGCGCGCCGACGATCGTCGCCGGGATCGTGATGCTCATCGAGGTCATGCGCGCGTTCGGCCTGGACCGCGTCGAGGTCTCCGAGCACGACATCCTCCGCGGCGCGGCGCTCGCGCTGGCGCGGACGGCCGGCGGCGAACCGCCACCACCCGCGCCGCATCCCTCCTGACCCGCCCCTGGACGAACGTTCTATTCAAGGTTTCCGCGCGGAAATCCGATATAGCGAGTGCCGGCGAAGGGGACCCAGATTCCGTAGGGGAACCGACAGCCGGCCATAGGTCCGGGCCAGCCGTTCAATCGGCACCTCCCGCCCGGGCCACACATAAGGCCCGTCGGTACGTACCCCTGCCCGTCCTGTCGGGGCCAACATCAGGAAGCCGCCCTTTCCCCTGGGGGCGGCTTCCGTCTTTAAGGCGTGGGGCCGGCACCCGCCCGGGGCCGGCCCACGCTCGCGGGTGGGCTTGGCCGCGGTCAGGCGAGGTTCGAGCGCCGCGGGTAGGCCACCGACGGATCGGTCAGGACGTTGACGAGCGCGGGACCGTCCGCAGCGAGCGCCCGCTCGAGCGCCGGACGTAGCTGCGCCGGCGTGCGCACGAGCTCGCCGTGGCCGCCAAGCGCCTCGACGACGAGGTCATAGCGCGTCTCCGGCGCGAGGTCCGCCGCGACGGAGTAGCCGTAGATCATCTCCATGGGGTGCTTCTCGAGCCCCCAGATCCCGTTGTTGCCGACGATCCCGACGACGCCGACGCCGTGGCGCGCCAGCGTGTCGAACTCCATCCCGCTGAAGCCGAACGCGCCGTCGCCGAGCAGCAGGACGACCTGCTTGGACGGACGCGCGAGCTTCGCCGCCAGCGCGTAGCCCGGCCCGGAGCCGAGGCACCCGAAGGGGCCGGGATCGAGCCAGCAGCCCGGCTCGTAGGAGTCGATGACGCGCCCCGCATAGGACACGAAGTCACCGCCATCGCCGATGACGATCGCGTCGCGGTCCAGCAGCTCGCCGAGCTCGGCGTAGACGCGCATCGGATGCAGCGGTGCGCGATCGTCGGCCCGCTCGGCCAGCTCGCCATCGCGCGCCGCGCGCTCGGCCGTGCGCAGCCGGGCGAGCCACGGCGAGCGATCGGGACCACCTCCGCCGGCGCCTGCGAGCGCCCGCAACGTCGCGCCGATCCCGCCGTAGAGCTCCGTGGAGATCTCGCGCGGGTGCGCACGCCCGGGGCACACCCGGTCGACGACGACCAGCGAGGTCGTCTCGCCGAACACCGCGCCGAAGCCGAGCCGGAAGTCCATCGGCGAGCCGACGACAAGCGCGACGTCCGCCTCGCGCAGCCCCTCGCGGCGCGCGCGCGAGAAGAACAGCTCGTGATCGGCGGGCAGGCAGCCGCGCGCGAGCCCGTTGAGGAAGACGGGGATGCGCAGCTCCTCGGCGAGCTCGCGCAGCGCGCGCTCCGCGCGCCCCCAGTAGAGGTCCGTGCCGGCCATCACGACCGGCCGGCGCGCGGTGCGCAGCAGCGCGCTCGCCCGAGCGAGCGCGTCACCGTCGGCGAGCGGCCCGCAGCCGGCGTCGGGAACCGACAACGGCTCCTGCGAGTCCGCCCCCTCGCCGAAGACGTGGTCGAGCGGGAAGTCGACGAACGCCGGCCCGCCGTGCGGCGCGACCGCCGCCGCGAGCGCCTCGTCGATGAGCGCCGGGATCCCGCCGGTGCTCGCCGACGTGGCGGCGAACTTCGTCAGCGGCGCGACGAACGGGACGTGGTCGAGCTCCTGCAGCGATCCCTGGCCCCAGCGGGCCTGCGGCGCCCTGCCGGCGAGCACGAGCATCGGCGAGTGGTTCTGCTGCGCGGACGCGATCGCGCTCATGCCGTTGGTGACGCCGGGGCCGGCGGTCAGCGCGACGACGCCGGGCTGCCGGGTCACCTTCGCCCAGCCCTCGGCGGCGAACGCTGCCGACTGCTCGTGGCGCACGTCGACGATGTCGATGCCCTCGGCGCGACAGCCGTCGTAGATCGAGAACAGGTGGCCCCCCGACAGCGTGAACAGCGTCGTCACCCCGTGGGCTTTCAGCCGGCGGGCGACGAGATGCCCGCCGACGACATCCGGAGAGTCGGCTGTCGTTGCGTCGGCGCGCTCGGAAGCATCGCTCAGCATCGCGGGCCGACCCTAGCAGCGGTGAATGCGGTGAACACGGCGTGGCCTTACCCACAAACCGTCGCGGGCCGTGCGCTTCACCATGCTCACGCCGAAGCGCGGGCGGCGAACGCCTCGGACAGGCGCTCCTCGCCACAGAACAGCATCCGTCCTACCCGCAGGGCCGGCAGCCGGTGGCCCCCCGCGGCGAGCAGCATGCGCCCCGCATCCTCGATCGGGCCATCGCGACCGGTATCGCCGGCGGCGTGAAGCAGCTCGCAGAGGTCGATCGCGGCGGCGGCAGCGGCCTCGGCGAGGATCTCCGGCTCGTCGATGTCAAAGCCGCCGCAGAACATGAGCCGGCTCGCGGCCAGCACGAAGGCGGCACCGAGTCCGCGCTCGCATGCCAGCGACGCCACCCGCATCGCGCCGACGACCGGCGCGGACGGCCCGATCGGCCACACCATCGGCAGTCCCAGGAGCGTCGCGCGGCGCGTGATCGCCCCGCGCTCGGTGTCACCGAGCGACGTCGGGCACTGCAGCGCGTCCGCCGACGCCGGACGCCACTCCAGCCCCGAGAACATCCGGTCGGCTCGTTCGGCCGCCAGGTAGGTGTACGGCGACGCGAGATCGAAGTAGAACGTCGGCCGCCGGCGACCGCCCGCACGCCGGCGTGCGGCATCGCGCCGGTACTGATCCAGGGACGTGACCGCATCCATGACAAGCCGTAACGCGCGCCGATATGGAAACTTGCGGGAACCTTCGCACTGGATTTGCACCCTTAAAGGTCCAACATCCGGATCGAAGCATGCAGACGTTGCGACGTTGACCTATCGTGGCATTGTCCTTGGAGCCGCGTCTCTCCCCAACGCCGGCGATCGGAGCAACATGCCTCCCACCCCCACACCGAAGCGACACCCGTACCACCAGTGGGCGCCAGATGCGCGCGCACTCGACCTCGTCGGCGACAAGTGGACGCTGCTCATCGTCCGCGATCTCGCGGCCGGCCCGCGCCGGTTCGTCGAGCTGCAACGCGTCCTGCCCGGCATCTCGACCGAGCAGCTGCGCTCGCGGCTCAACCGGATGGTCGCCGACGGGCTGCTCACACGCCAGCGCTACCGCGAGGTCCCACCTCGCGTGGACTATGAGCTGACCGCTCGCTCGAAGGAGCTCTTGCCCGTCCTCGGCGCCCTCGCGCGCTGGGGCTATGACTGGGCGTGGACCGCTCCGCGCGAGTCCGAGGACATCGACATCGGCGCGATCCTGCGCATCGCACCGGGCCTCGTCGATCCGCCCGCCTCCATGAGCGGCGTCGCCGACTTCGAGGTACACGTCGATCCCGAGACGACGAAGCACTACACGCTGACGGTGCAGCACGGCAGCGTCGCGATCTGCGAGACGGAGGACGCCACGGCGGACGTGCGCGTCTCGGGCTCGCAGGACGACTGGATCGACGCGCTAGGACCCGACGCCGACCACAGCGGCCTGCGCGTCGACGGCGACCATCGGCTTGCCTCGATGCTGCTCGGCGCGGTCGGAGCCTTCTCCGAGCGCGGCATCCGAGTGGCGTAGCTGCACCGCTCGGCGCACTAGGCTTCAGGATCTGCCCCGGGATGCCGATGTCATCCCGACCCGGTCTGACCCTGCCGAAAGGAAGCTCCCCCGTGTTTCGACGCCTCGCGCCGTTGCTGATCGTCCTTGGACTACTCGCCGTGCCCGCGTCGGCATCCGCGGTCAACGTCCGGGTAGGGATCGGTGACCAGAGCCCCGCGATGTTCGCGGACTCCAACTACCAGTCCTTGAACCTCAAGCTCACGCGCTACTTCATCGAGTGGAACGCGAGCTCCCAGCCTGCCGAGCTCCAGAAGGCCGATGCGTTCGTCCTGGCGGCCAGGGCTCATCGCGTCAAGGTGCTCATGCACATCTCGACTGACAACATCAACGTCGGCAAGCCGAGGCTTCCGAGCGTCGCGGCGTACCGCAAGAGCGTCGGCGCCCTCATCAAGCGCTACAAGAAGCTTGGCGTCAGCGACTGGGGCGCCTGGAACGAGGCCAACCACAAGTCCCAGCCGACCGCGAAGAGCCCCCGCCGCGCCGCGCAGTTCTTCGGCGAGATGCGCAGGCTCTGCAAGGGCTGCAACATCGTCGCCCTCGACATCCTCGACCAGGCGGGCGCCCAGAAGTACATCGCGAGCTTCTTCAAGGCGGCGGGCACGAACGCCGCGCGCGTCAAGTTCGTCGGCATCCACAACTACTCCGAGGTCAACCGCAAGCTGACCGAGAAGCGCGGCGCCGCCAGCATCAGGAAGTACCCCGGTACGAAGCGGATCATCGCCGCGGTCGCCAAGGCGAACAAGCGCGCGAAGTTCTGGTACACCGAGACGGGAGGCGTCGCGGCGCTCGGTTCCGGGTTCCCCTGTGACAATGCGCGCGCCGCCAACCGCACGCAGTACATGTTCACGCTGGCCAAGCGCTTCGACAGGCACATCGATCGCCTGTACAGCTACAACTGGGCGCCGACTCCGGACTGCGACAGCGCGCGCTTCGATGCGGGGCTGGTCAACCCCGACGGCTCGCCGCGGCCGGCCTTCGCAGTGTTCAAGAAGAACATGCGCAGCTTCAAGCGATAAGACCGACCGATGCGCGCTCGACCGCCTACGATGCGCGCGTCGAGCACCGCCCGGGTGGCCCAACGGCATAGGCAGGCGGCCTTAAAAGTCGCTGGCTCGCGAGAGCTTGCGGGTTCGAATCCCGCCCCGGGCATGCCGAACCCGTCCGAACCCGCGCGATGGGTTCGATCATGAGGCAATCCTGAGGGTTCTCCGGGCGCGCCAGGGATTGGAGATGGCACTCGCTAGGCTCATGACTGCGGGCGCAACCTCGGAACTTCGCGCCCGTTTTCGGGTTTGAGCCATCGCAGTACACGACCGTCGTCAGGCAACCATGGAAGCCTCAGCTCTCAAGCATTCCGCTGCGCTCGGCATGCGGGGTCCGACCCCGCTGCTTCGCCTGCAATCCGACGAGCGGCTCATCGCCCTCATCCGGCGCGGCAACCACGGCGCGTTCGAGGCGCTCGTCGGCCGCTACGAGTCCCGGCTGCTCGCGTTCTGCCGGCACATGCTCGGCTCGCGCGAGGATGCCGAGGACGTCTTGCAGGAGGTCTTCGCGGCGTCGTTCAACGCGATCCTCGGCGACGATCGCGCGATCAACGTGCGCCCGTGGCTGTACCGGATCGCCCGCAACCGCTCGCTGAACCATCTGCGCCGCGTGCAGGCGATCGGTGTCGACTCGATGGACGTCCACCTCTCCGAGGGTGGCGCGACGACCGCGGACAAGGTCCACAAGCGCGAGGAGTTCCGGCTGCTCGTCGCCGACGTGCAGGAGCTTCCCGAGACGCAGAAGACCGCCCTGCTTTTGCGCGAGATCGACGCGCTGTCCTACGAGCAGATCGCCGAGGTCATGGACACGACGATCCCGTCGGTCAAGTCGCTGCTCGTGCGGGCGCGCGTCTCGCTCGCCGAGGCCGCCGAGGCGCGCCTGCTGACATGCGAGGACGTCCGCGAGGAGCTCGGCGAGGTCGCCGAGGGGCTGCGGCGCTCGACGGCGCCGGCGCGCCGCCACATCCGTACCTGCGAGCGCTGCCAGGGCTTCAAGGCGCAGCTGCGCAGCACGAACAAGGCGCTTGCGGCCGTCTACCCCGTCGCGCCGCTACTGCTCTTCAAGAAGTTCCTGCTGGCCCAGTTCGGCATGACCGCCTCGGCCGGCGCGGGCAGCGCGGCGGGCGCCGCCGCGGCGAGCGTCGCCGCGACCGGCGGCACGAGCGTCATGAGCGCCGGCATCAGCACGATCGCGACGAAGACCGCCGCCGGCCTCGCCGCCGCGGCGATCGTCACGGCGGGCGCCGTCGAGGTCAACCATGTGCAGACCAAGGTGCCGAGCCGTGCCGTCGCCGCCGCGACGGCGCTCCCGGCCGCGCCGGCGGCGGCCGCGTCGGAGCCTGAGGTCGTCGCGTCGGCGCAGCAGCCGATCGAGGCGCGGGCCGCCCAGTCGCCTCGCGCTGTCGCCGCCGCCCCCGAGAAGTCCGAGCCGGTCTCGCCGGAGCCGGCCGAGCCGGTCGCGACCGCACCGGTCGCGGCGCCGCCGGCGGCCACCGAGCCGGCAGCCACGACGCCGGCCAATACCTCCGCGACGACGCAGCCGCCCGCGACGGCCGGTCCCGAGCTCGCGCCGGTCCAAGAGGAGAGCGACAGCACGACGCTCACCAGCGCCCCCGGGCCGCCCGCGCAGACCGGCGGCGTCGCGGCTCCCGCCGAGCCACCGGCCGTGCCGGTGCCGGCACCGGTCCCGGCGACCACGCCGACGCCGACGCCGGATCCCGCAGCGCCCGCCGCGACCGCCCCGACCTCGACTCCCGCCGCGACCGCGGACAGGACGGCCCCGGCCGCCGGCACCGGCGGAGCGCCGGCCTTCAAGCCGCGCAAGCGGATACGTCGAGACCGCCCCGCGGTCCGCAGCGCCAACGACGTCATGCGCGAGCGCGTCGCTCGCGCCATCAAGCTCCGCTGAGCGAGCGGGCCGAGCGCGTCGCTCGCGCCATCAAGCTCCGCTGAGCGAGCGGGCCGAGCGCGTCGCTCGCGCCATCAAGCTCCGCTGAGCGAGCGGGCCGAGCGCGTCGCTCGCGCCATCAAGCTCCGCTGAGCGAGCGGGCCGAGCGCATCGCTCGCGCCATCAAGCTCCGCTGAGCGAGCGGGCCGCTACGCGATCCGGTCGCCCGGCTGGGACCCCGCGTCGGGCTCGAGCAGCAGCACCGGATGCTCGTCGGCGACCGCGCCGAGCACGAGGACCTCGGAGCGGACCGGCCCGATCTGGCGCGGCGGGAAGTTCACGACGGCCACGACGAGGCGCCCTTCGAGCTGCTCGCGCGCGTAGTTCGTGATCTGCGCCGAGGAGCGCTTCTCGCCGATCTCCGGGCCGAAGTCGATGCGCAGCTTCCAGGCCGGCCGGCGCGCCTCGGGGAAGTCCTCGACGGCCACGATCCGCCCGACGCGCATGTCGACCTTCTCGAAGTCCGGATACTCGATCACTGGGTACCGCCCTCGCGCGACGTGCCGAAGCGAAACGATCGCATCGCCTGCTTCAGCGGGCCGGCGTTGCCGATCCCCACGGCGTTCGGCGTGCCGGCCGCCGGTGTCGACTCGAGCTCGATGATCACGCCCCGGCGCTCGCCCTCGGGCTCGTCGGGCACGAGCAGCAGGTGGCGGACGTAGAGCGTGCGCTGCCCGAGCTTGGCACGCAGCACGAGCTGGTAGCCGATCGCGTTGTTGATCCGCGTGCGACCCTCCAGGACGAGGTCGACGTCCCCGTAGCGCTTGCGCAGGCGCTTCATGTACGCGAAGGAGTACACCGGCAGCGTGCCGCCCACGGCGCCGCGATAGGGCGCGAGCGTCAGCGGGCGGACGACGTAGGAGTCCAAGAACAGGCCGCCGCGCTCGCGGCGCAGGGCGAACAACGCGCCCGGCGGCGACTCGCGCCGCAGCTGCGGCCCGTGGGCGAGGTTGAACGTGACGTCGCCGCGGACGATGACGTGCGTCTCGTCGGGCCGCGAGCGCAGCGTGAGCGCCACCGCGAACACGATGAGCAGCGCGACGAGCGCGACGACGGCGGCCTGCCCCGCGCGCGGGAGCGTGCGCACGAGCTGCGGCAGGGTGGGGCCGTACTGAGGCTTGACCACGGGCACGCCGAGCATTGTGACGACCGACCGGGCCGGCGGGGGCGGGTGCAACGACCTCGTGCTGGACGGAAGAACGGCTTCCGCGCGCAACTCTGTATTTCTGCGCGCGTTTTCCGATCTAGGAAGCAGTGATGCGCACATGGCCACGACGACTACTTCTCCATTTCACAAGCCGATTCATTACGACAGCGTTCGCCGTCGCCTGTGGATCTTCGGCCAGCGCTGCCATCACGGCGCGACGGGCGCAGTCCTGACGTGCGCCGGCGCGGTCGGCGTGGCCCTCATGGCCCACGACTGGAAGGACCGCTCGGTCTGGTTTAGCCGCGGCTGGCAGGCCGAGGACTGACGCGATCGGATTCGCCGTCCGGTCGCGCGTACCGCCGACCGCCCGGCGACGCTACAGCGAGCTACTCGCCGATCGAGAACATCGACTCGAGGTCGTGCCGGGAGAACGTCTCGAAGGCGACCATCGTGTGGGTCCTCGCGACGCCGTGCATCGTCGAGACGGCGCCGGTCACGATGCTGGCCAGATCCTCGTGGCGCGCGACGGCCACGATGCAGACGAAGTCCCACTCGCCGGTGACCGAGTAGGCCTCGCGGACACCTTCGACCTCGGCCAGCGCCCCTCCGAGCGTCGACATCACGTCTCGTTCGGCTTCGACGAGCACGATCGCGTGCGTCATGACTCAGCTCCCTTCGTCGTTGCGTGTGCGCTGCGCGGCCAGCTCGCGCGCGAGCTCGAAGCCGACGGACACCCCGACGAGCATCGCCAATCGCGTCTCCTCGGCGACGAGCGCGTGGATAGCCCGCGCGCGCGCGCTCGGGTCCTCCTCCGAGGAGACCTGCGAGAGCTGCGCCTCGTGGGCCTCGTCGAACCAGCCGCCGGCCTGAAGCGCAGACGCCAGCACGCGCTGCAGGCCCGGCGCGGCGTGCGTCACGATCGCCTGGGCGTGACCGAACCGATCGGGCTCGGAGAGCGCCTCGACGGCCGCGTCGACCTCGTCGGCGGTGTACGTGTGCGCTGCCATCAACGCGCCGGCCTCAGGGCGGCGAGCGCGATCCCCGCGAGCGCGCCGAGCCCCGCGCCGATGATCCCGGCCAGCCAGCTGCCCTGCGACAGCGCCGGCACGAGCGCCAGCACGGCCGCGATGACGAGCGTCCCGAGCAGGTCGGCGTCGTCGTCCTCGTCGCTGCCCCGGCGGGCGAGCAGGGCCGGCACGAGCCACGCGCACAAGAAGCCCAGCGCCGCGCCGTTTGAGCCGAAGACGAACGTGCCGGGGTCGACCGCGACGGCGATCGCCAGCGCGCCCGGACCGCAGAGCAAAAAGAGCCCGACGACCGCGATCGGTCCGTGGCGGCGCTCGAGGAGCCAGCCGTAGAGGCCGAGCCCGACGACGATGGCGAACTGCGCGGCGGTCCCGTCGTTGACGAGCGACGCGGTGAGGTAGAGCCACGGGTCGGCGCTCAGCGCGTTCAGCGCGAGCTCCGAGCTCGTGTAGAACGCGAGCGAGAACCAGATGCCGAACGACATCGCGACGAGCACGATCGTCGCCCACGGCTTGCCGGTCTCGTCGCCGCGGATGCCGGGGATCTCGCCGCTGCGCAGGCGACCGAGGCCGGACTTGGCGCGCTTCGACCTCGGTTTCGCCCGGGCCTTGGCCTTGGGGCGGGCCGGCGCGCCGGCGCCGCGCAGCGGACGGCGCGAGGGCTTGGCGGGCATCGCGTCCGGGCGCTCGATCTTCGGCGCGCGCTTGCGTAGCCGCGTCCCGCAGTACGGGCACTCGGTCACGTACGGGCTGACCTCTGCCTGGCAGTTCTTGCACACGACGAACAGGTCGGGGTGGGACATCGCGTTCGATTCTACGGAGCGGCCGAGCGCACTCCACGAAGTCGGGTGTGTTTATTCCGCGGCGGCGGCGATGATCTCCGCCATGACCTCGTTGAGGTCGTGGTTGGCCTCGTAGACGACGATCTGGCGCGAGGCCCCGTTGCCGCGCTCGAGCAGGTCGCGGATGCCTTCCAGAGCGCCCTCGGAGCCGAGATCCTGCGCGTACGGCGTCAGGCGCTCGAGCAGCCGGCGCGTCAGCGCCTTCGTGCCGACCTTGTCGCTCGAGGGCAGGTCGACGATCTCGCCGTCGAGGCCGTGGCGCGCCGCCAGCCACTTGTTCTCGTCGAGCATCTGCCACGGGTAGTCCGACAGCGGCTTGCCCGCGTCGAAGCGCTCGGCGAGCTCTGAGACCATCGCCTGGATGAGCGCCGTCAGCGCGACCGTGTGCTCGACGCGCGTCTGCGAGTCGCAGCAGCGGATCTCGACCGTGCCGAGGTTCGGGTGGGGGCGTACGTCGTACCAGAGGTACGTGTAGTCGGCCATGACGCCGCTGCGGACCATGAAGTCGACCGTGCTCTGCCAGTCGTCCCAGTCCGTGTACGCGGGCGGCATGCCCACGCGCGGGAACTGGCGGAAGATCGGCGTGCGGGTCGACAGCAGCCAGGTCCGGTCGCCACGCCAGAACGGCGAGTTCGCGCTCAGCGCGAGCAGCACGGCGACGTGGACGCGCATCCCGTTGGCGACGTAGATCGCCTTCTCGGCGTCGTCCATGCCGACGTGCACATGCATGCCGAAGATGAGCTCTTGGCGTGCGACGAAGCGCAGCGCCGAGATGAGGTCGCGGTAGCGCGGCGCGCCGACGATCCGCTGGTCCTCCCACCTCGCGAACGGGTGCGTGCCCGCCGAGCCGATCGTCAGCTCGCGGTTGGGTCCGTCGTATTGCAGCGCGAGCTCGCGGGCCTGCGCGCGCAGCGCACGCAGCTGATCGCCGGCCTCGCCCACCGTGCGGCAGGGCTTTGTCGCGATCTCGAGCACGGACTCCATGAGCTCGTGCTTGATGTCGCCGTTGTCGCCGTAGCGGTAGGCCGCGTGCTTGTCGTCGAGCAACTCCTCGGCCGCGTTGACGAGCTCGTACGTCGAGGCGTCGACGATCATGAGCTCCTCTTCGACGCCGACCGTGCAGGCCGGCCCGGTGAAGTTGTGGCGCATCGCGCCGCAGCGTACCCGTCGGCGCGGGACCGGATCGCGCTACGCAGTCGACCGGCGGCGAGGAATCTCCCGGCAATCCCGTCGTTGCTGCGATCATCGCGCCCGAGAACGATGACTGGGCCGGTCCAGATCGACGTGTGTGGGAGTTTCGGGGTCACCGTCGACGGTCGGCGGTGTGACGTCGGGTTGTTTCGGCAGGGCCGGCTGTTGCTGGCGCTTCTGGCGATCGAGCGCGAGCGGCCGGTGAGTCGCGACGAGGTCTCACACGCGATCTGGGGACCGCATGCGAGCGGCACCCCGAGCGCAGGTCTGAGCTCCGTGCTGTCGCGCGTGCGCCGTGCCCTCGGACGCCACGTCATCGCGTCGCCGAGCCGCACCAGCCTGCAGCTAGCACCGCATGTGGGCGTCGATTTCCATGACGCGGCCCGCTGGCTGGCTCGATCCACCGAGGCGATCGAGCGCGCACTGCCCGACGAGGCGATGCGCATGGCAGAGCGCACGATCCGCGTCGCCGACCTGGGCCTGCTACCGGGCGAGCCGGCACCATGGCTGGAGCCCTGGCGGCGGGAGTTGTCGGACCTCGGTATTCGCGCGCGGGAGTGCTTCGTGCTGGCTGCGCTACACGTGGGCGGACCCGCCCTTCAGCATGCCGTCGCCCGTGCCCACGAGGTCGTGGCCGCCGAGCCCTTCCGCGAGTCGGCCCGCATGCTGCTCATGCGAGTCCTGCGGGATCAGGGCAATGTCGTCGAGGCGCTCGGCGCGTACGAGGAACTGCGCGAGCTGCTACGCGACGAGCTCGGCGTGGCGCCTGGCCTGGCGCTGCGCGAGTTGCACGCGGAGCTCCTGCGCGGGCCGGACGACGCGGTTCCCAAGCGGCGGTCGCCGGAACGCGCCTGGCCGGCGGCGAGTGCAAGCGCCGATCGCGCTGACTTCGTCGGGCGTGACGCCGAGCTCCAGCTGCTGCGCGAGAGCTTTGCCGGCGCGATGCGAGCGTCACGCGGGCAACTGATCCTGCTCGAGGGTGACGCTGGCATCGGCAAGACGCGGCTCGCGTCGCAATTTGCCCGCGAATGTGAATCGAGCTCGGCCGTCACGCTCTACGGCCGCTGTGACGCGGACACGCTCGTGCCATACCAGCCGTTCGTGGAAGCCCTGCGTCATCGCCTCGACCTCGTCTCGCGCGAGCTCGAAGCGCTCGCTCCCCGATACAGAGGCGAGCTCGCTCGCGTGCTCCCCGAGCTGCGCGACCTCGACGCCGCACGAGGCGGAACGGCGGAACCGGGCCGCAGCCTCGATCGCCACGAGCTGTTTGAGGCCGTAGCCACTGTACTCGGAGCGATCGGAGGCGCTACGGCGGCACTCGTCGTCCTCGATGACCTGCACTGGGCCGACAAGCCCACGCTGTTGATGCTGCGCCAGATCGTCCGCTCGACGAGCGAGTCGCCGCTCGTCTTGCTGGGTACGTATCGCGAGACCGAGCGCGGCGAACCGCTCGTTGACACGATCGTCGACCTGCGCCGCGAGCACGTCGTCGAACGCGTTGCGCTGCGGGGACTCGAGCACGAGGCGGCAACATCGTTGATCCAGGGCCTGAGCGGTTCACCGGTCCCCACGCGCTTCTGCCGCACGATGTGGGAGGAGTCTCAGGGCAACCCGTTCTTCCTCGAGGAGATGCTGCGCAGCGGAGAACAAGGGCTCGACGAAAGCGCGTGGCGCGCGGGAGTGCAGTCCGTCCCCGAGGCCGTCAAGGACGTCATCGGCCGGCGCCTCAACGCGCTGTCCGACGACGCGCTCAAGCTGCTGGAGATCGGCTGCGCGGCGGGCAGCGAGTTCACGCTTGAGGTCCTCGAGGATCTGTGCGACCTCTCGGAGGACGGGCTCGACACCGCGTTGGGCGAGGCGATCCATGCGCGCCTGATCATCGAGGTGCCCGCCGCCTATGGGCGCTTCGCGTTCGAGCACAACCTCACCCGCCAGACCTTGTATGAAGACCTCACGCTCACGCGCCGGGCGCGATTGCACCTGCGCATCGGCGAGACGATCGAGCGCACCACGGGCGCTGACGGACCCCGACCCGACGCGCTACTCGCGTACCACTTCCTCCGAGCGCCGCCGGACAAGGGGCTACCCAAGGCTGTCAGTTACGCGCAGAGAGCCGGCCGCAGCGCGCTGGACCTGCTCGCGTGGGAGGAAGGCGTGCGCCACTACAGCGACGCGCTGGACGCGCTCGCACGCCTCGGCGACGACCCCGAGCGCCGGCTGGAGCTGCTCCTCGCGCTCGGCGACGCCCAGTTGAAGTCCGGCGACACCCGCCGGGCGCGCGCGAGCTTCCGCGAGGCCGGCGATGTGGCCCGCGGCCTCGGCGACAATCACGCGGTCGCGCGCGCCGCGCTGGGCTGCGGGCAGGTGCTCGGCGGCGTTGTCGACCGCACGACCGTCGGTGTGCTGGATGAGGCCCTGACGGCGCTCGGCGACGACGACGACGTGCTGCGCTCGCGGCTGCTGTCCCAGCTGGCGATCGAGCTTCGGTTCTCACGCGAGCCCACGCGCATGGCGGCGTTCGGCGCCGAAGCCGTGGCGCTCGCGCGCAGCACCAGCGATCCGACTGCCCTCAGCACGGCGCTCATCGCTCGTCACTGGTCGTTGTGGAAGCCGGAGAACCTGCACGAGCGCCTGGATACCTGTACGGAGCTGCTCGAGCTCGCGGCCGCCGCCGGGGCGCGAACCATCGAGCTGCAGGGCCATCGCTGGCGGATGCTGAACCTGCTGGAACTCGGCAACGCGATCGACGCCGATGCGGAGCTCGACGCCTACGCCGCGCTCGCGCAACAACGCCGACGACCTTCGGAGCTGCTCTACGTGCACCTGTTCCGCGCCATGCGATTGCTGATGTGCGGCCGCTACGAGGAGGCGGAGAGCCAGAGCAGGACGAGCTTCGAACTCGGCCAGCGCGTCGGCGACACCAACGCCCATCAGGCGTTCACGCTGCAGATGGCCGTACTGCGCCGCGACCTCGGCGGGCTCGCTCAGATCGAGGACGACGTGCGCGCGTGCGTCCACCGCTACCCCGCGATCCCGGGCTGGCGTTGCGTGCTCGCACATCTGCTCGGCGAGCTGGGACGCGCCGACGAGGCCGCGGCGGAGCTCGCGGAGCTCTCGCGCGAGCGCTTTGGCGCGATCCCGCGCGACGGGCTGTGGCTCGGCGCGCTCGCTCACCTCGCCGAGACCGCCGCGACGCTGGGCGATGTGCATCACGCCGAGGTCCTCTACGAGCTGCTGGCCGACTTTCCTGACCGAGCCGTCGTCATCGGCTGGGCAGCGTCGTGCCTGGGATCCTCCTCGCGCCCGCTGGCCCTGCTGGCCGCGACGCTGGACCAAACCGCGGCTGCCAGCCGCCATTTCGACCATGCGCTGCGGCGCAACGAGGAGATGGGTGCCACGCCATGGGTCGCGCGGACCTGCGTCGAGTTCGGCGAGCACCTGCTGCGCGCACCGGGCGCGGCCGAGCGCGACCGCGGTGCGCAGCTACTCAAGCAGGGCTTGGGCGAGGCGCAAACCCTCGGCATGGCTGACCTGGCCCGGCCCACTCCGCTCGCCGGCGGGGCGTCCTGATCCGAGCGCTCCAACGTGTCCGCAAGTCGGCGCCAACGGCGCTGCAACGTAGCCCCGCGAGGTTCGCAGCATGACCCCATCACTCGCATGCACCACCGACGACCCGCCCGACCCACGGGCCTCCCTCGGCGTGCTGTTCGTGCACGGCATGGGCACGCACGGGCCGGGCAAGACGCTGCGCGCCGTCGGCGATCCGCTCATCGAGTGGCTGGACAACGGCGTTCCCGGCGTCAACGTTGTCCGGTCCGACGAGCGTGAACCATCCCCGGCCGGCGGTCCCGCACGCGTGACCTGCACGATCCACGACGAGTCGGCGAATATCCTCACCACATGGCGGCTCGCGGAGTCGTGCTGGTCGGATGCGTTCGAACCCGCCTCCTATCGCCGAATGGCGGGGTGGTTGATCGGATCGGTTCCCTGGATGCTCGGCGAGTACGTGCGCGGGGCGTGCCAGCGGGAGGCTGCGCGCGAGACCTACCCGTGGTTCCGACCGTTGCGCCAGTACCTGCTCATCCCGTTCTATGCGCTGCTCGGCGCCGTCCTCGCCGGCCCCGCGATCGTGTTCCTCGCGGCGTTGGTGTTGCTCCAACGCCTCGACCGTCCTCTGCGCAACATGCTCCCGCCGGGGCTGCGATGGATCTCACGGGTGCTCACGGCGCTCCAGCGAGTCCTTGCGAGCTCCCTCGGCGACGTATACGTGATCCTCGCGACGGAGGATGACCGGCAGCAGATCCGCGAACGAATCAAGCACGACTACGCCTGCCTGACCGGCTGCACGCGCACGGTCGTCGTCGCCCATTCCGCCGGAGCCGCGTTGACGCACGAGCTGATCCGAGACGAAGAGCTCGTTGAGCCACAACCGCCTGCGGCCTTCATCACGTTCGGTGAGGCGGCATGGCGCATGCGCTGGATGAAGCGGATCCAGGAGCGCACGGCGCCGCGCTTGCTGGCGCTCGCCATGGCGATCATCGGAATGGCGCTCGCCGCCGTTTCCATCTTCGGCGGCCAGCCGTTGGCCGTCAAGATCGGATCGGGGGTGCTCGCGGCTCTCGTGTACGCCTGCCTGACACGCTTCGTCTGGGGGCGGGCCGACACTGCCGAGACCCGCAACGAGGTGCTCCAGGAGCTCGCCTCGAAGGTCCGGTGGTGCGACTTCGTCGCCTCGTCGGACCCCATTCCGTCGGGAACGCTGACTGCGCTGGCCCACGCGCCGGACGCAACCGCCGCGGCGGCGGGTTACGAGGCCCGGTTCATTCGCAACCGCCGATCAATCGTCCTCGACCACACGGGCTACACGAAGAACCTCGAGGAGTTCGTCGGCGGGCTGGCCGCGGACCTGAACCTAGCGGACGGCTCGCTGCTCCCCATCGAGGACGGCGCGCTGGACACAGACATCGATCACCGGCGGCTCCGCACCCTGACGCTGGCACTCACGCGGCTGGGCGGAACCGCCGTGGCAGGGTTCATCCTGCTCGCGCTTGCGTGCGACGACGGCGCGCTCGCGCGGCTGGGAGGTCACGCCGCGTGGGCGAGCGACCTGTTGCGCTCGATCTTGCCACGGGATCTCCACGTTCTGGTGACAGCGGGGCCGACCGGGCTCGCGGTCGCCGCGATCCTGCTCAGCTTGCCCTGGCTGGCCACCCGGATCGGATGGGGCGCTTGGGATCGGAACGTCCGCGCGCGTCTGCTCAGCCAGACAACGCCGGCCACCCATGGCTGGGCAGTGCCCGCCATGGCCGTCGAGTGGCCAATCCTGACCGCCGCCGGCGCTGGCGCGGCGCTTGCGCTTGCGGACGTCGGCGTGTCGCTGTGGACCGTCGCCGCAGCTGTCGTGCTCGCGATCATCACGGTGATGCTGCTCTTCGTCAGGCAGGTCGCAGACCGGCGCGACGCAATCTACAGTGGCTGACGTCGGCCGAGGCCCCGGGCGCCGCGCGCCCGGGGCGCGACACCGACACGGCGGACAACACGACCGGTGCCGCTCTACCGCTCCGACATCGCAAGACCGCGCAGCAACGCGCGCGCCTTCGCAACAAACCAGCCTCTATAGGGGATCGCGGTGCGATCGCCGCGTAGCGTGCGGCGGATGGCCGCGCGCTTTGTCATCGCCCTGCTCGTCGTCGTCGCCGTCGTCCTCGGCAGCGGTCTGCTGCGCGGCGGCGAGCCGCCCGACGCGCCCCGGGGTTCGGCCGCCACGGCCACCGTCACGCGGATCATCGACGGCGACACCGTCGTGCTGGCCGGCGTCGGCCGCAGTCGCCTGATCGGCATCGACACGCCGGAGGTCTACGGCACCGCCGAGTGCTTCGGCCGCGAGGCGTCGGCCTTCGCGAAGCGGCTGCTCGCCGGCCGCCGCGTGCGCTCCGAGCGCGGCGTCGAGCCGCGCGACCGCTACGGGCGCGCGCTCGTCTACCTGTGGCTCGACGACGGGCGCTTCGTCAACGAGCTGCTCGTGGCGGGCGGCTACGCGCGCACGCTCTCGATCGCGCCCAACGTCCGCTTCGCGGCACGCCTGGGGCGGCGGGCGCGCGAGGCTCGCGCGGCCGGTCGCGGGCTCTGGTCGCGGGCGGCGTGCGGCTGACACACGCGGCCCGTCGCGCTCGCGACAGTCGCCGAGCTTGGATCGTCGCGGCCCTCCCAGATCGGAAGGCGGGAACTCCACAGCGTCCTCGAAGTGGGCTACCCTCCGTAACGCATGGCAACCCGAATGCGACAGTCCCTCGCGGAGTTCGAACGCGCGTTTCACGAGGAGACCCACGACGACCGGATTCGCCGGGAGTCGCTACGTCGCAAGGCGGTCATGCGCTCGCAGCAGCGCAGGCTGGAGCAGACGCACAAGCGGGGGACGGCGCGGTTCATCGTCCTCGTGCTGGCGCTGATCGCGACCGCGGTGATCGTCACCGTCGCGATGTTCCAGACGCTGTACGTCGTCATGGGCTGAAGCCCGGATCCGGCGTAGCCCTCGGTGCGCGTCCGCGCACCCTCGGGTACGCAGACACGCACCGTCACAGGGCTGCCGCGATACAGCGGTCCGATCTACGTGCTGAGCTTGCGCAGGGCTGCTTCGACCTGCGGACCGGCCGTGACCTGCCCCCGCTCGGCCTGGATCTCCAGGTAGACCTCTTTGCGAAAGACAGGGATCTCCCGCGGAGCCTGGATTCCGATGCGGACCTTCTCACCCATGATCGATAGGACGGAGATCTCGATCTCGTCCCCGATCATGATGCTTTGGTTGGACTTGCGTGTCAGAACCAGCATGAAAGGCCACCTTCCTTGTCGCCGAGGCCACTCAATCATGTTCCTCGCGAGAAGGCAACCGAAGCAAAGAGTCCCGTCGACGCAAGCCCCGGGCCGGGTGGTCTGCGGGCCGGTCTTGTAAGGTCTCGCGCGCATGGCTCGACGCTCTTTGCGCCCACATCTCAATCAGATCCGCGGCTGGGTCCGCCAGGGCCGTACCGATGCCTGGATCGCCCACCAGCTCGAGGCGACCGTTCAGCAGATCGAGATCTTCAAGCGCGACAACGAGTTGGTCCCCGCGGAAGCCTCCAACGGCGAGGCGCCGAAGGTCGACTTCGACGACGAGATCGACCTGCGCGCGGAGGACGACGCGCTTGTCGCCGCCGAGCTCGAGGCGGCCGAGGCGCGCAAGGCCGAGGAGGAGCGCCTGGAGGCCGAAGAAGCCGCCCGCCGCGCCGAGGCCGGCGAATCAGCGTCCGACGACGACGCGCCCGCGAAGCCGGCACCGCGTCGCCGGGGCCGCCGCGGCGGTCGAGGCCGCGGCCGCGCGGGCACCGGCGCGCTCGAAGGCACGTTCGACCACGGCGAGGAGGGCTACGGACTGTGGCTCGATCCCGCGGTGGCGGACAACCCCATCTACGCCGAGCACTGGGCGGGGCACCGCCCCCTCGAGGTCACGATCGAAGAGGACCAGATCGTGATCCGGCGCGCCGGCGCAGACGCCGTCGAAGACTGACGCGCGCTCACCGGGCCGCCGCCCGCACATGCCGGCGCCGGCAGGCACGGACGAGAGCGCCGGCCCTCCTTCGCGATCCGAGGACGCCGCATGGCGGTGATCGGCGCTCCGCCCTACGGCTCGGTGCGGCGGCCGCCGGCGTAGTCGCGGGCGTCGCGCAGGTAGCGCAGGAAGGCCGTGTCGGCGACCGTGCGCGCGTCCCAGGCCCACGGCGCGCCGGGGGCGATCTCGGCAGCGAGGTCGGTGCACCAGTCCGTGCCGCGGTCGTAGAGCTCGGCGAGCTCGTCCGTCGTGAACGTGCCGCCGAGGCGCCGGCGCAGCTCGGCTTCGATCGCGCTCACCGCGGCCTCCAGGGCGGGGCGCTGCTCGGGCGGCGCACCGGCCATCCGCCGCTCGCCCTCGCGCCACTGCGCCAGCGCTGTCTCGAAGCTCGTCGTCACGGCTCGGCAGGGTACCCGCCGCGACTCAATCGCCCCGCGGAAGTCCCTTCACGGCGTACGCGCGCTCTGTCGGCCGGACCATGCCCAGGCGCCGTGCCTCGGCCTCGATGCTGCTCGGCCGGCGCAGCTGCGCCTGACGGCGGACAAGGGTCTTGTGCTCGCGCTGAAGCTCGGCGACCTCGGCGCGCTTCGTGCTCGCCTCCTGCCGCGTCGCGACGTAGGTGCGCAGCGGGTTGACGTAGAGCGCGACGAGCAGCACGCCGACGAACAGGAGCGCCATCCGCCCCAGCCTGTCCCATCGCACTCGTGGAGGGGTGCCGGCCATCCGGGAAACGTTCGCCCCCTGCCGGCACGCTCCTGCCCGTGCAAACCTACGACCGCAGGACCTTGCGGCCGAGGAACTGCGCGTCGGAGCCGAGCGCCTCCTCGATGCGCAGCAGCTGGTTGTACTTCGCGACGCGATCTGAGCGCGACGGCGCGCCCGTCTTGATCTGCCCGCAGCCGGTCGCGACGGCGAGGTCGGCGATCGTCGTGTCCTCGGTCTCCCCCGAGCGGTGCGACATGACCGCCGTGTAGCCCGCGCCGCGGGCGACGGCGATCGCGTCGAGCGTCTCGGTCAGCGTCCCGATCTGGTTGACCTTGACGAGGATCGAGTTGGCCACGCCGGCCTCGATGCCGCGCTTCAGGCGCTGCGTGTTCGTCACGAAGAGGTCGTCGCCGACGAGCTGCACGCGATCGCCGACGGCGTCCGTGAGGACCTTCCAGCCTTCCCAGTCCTCCTCGTCCATGCCGTCCTCGATCGAGACGATCGGGTAGCGCGCGCAGAGGTCCGCCCAGTACGCCGACATCTCGGCGGGCGACAGCGAGCGGTTCTCGTGCTCGAGCACGTACGCCGTGTCGTCGAAGATCTCGCTCGTCGCGGGGTCCAGCGCGATGAAGACGTCCTCGCCGGGCACGTAGCCGGCGGCCGTGATGCCCTTCACGAGCATCTCCAGCGCCTCCTCGTTGGAGCCGAGGTCGGGCGCAAAGCCGCCCTCGTCGCCGCCGGCGGTCCCGAGACCCGCGTCGTGCAGCGTCTTCTTCAGCGCGTGGAAGACCTCGGTCCCCATCCGCAGGCACTCCGCGAACGACGACGCGCCCGCCGGCATGACCATGAACTCCTGGAAGTCGACCTTGTTGTCGGCGTGCGCGCCGCCGTTGAGGACGTTCATCATCGGCACCGGCAGGACGTTCGCCCCGTCGCCGCCGAGGTAGCGCCACAGCGCCACGCCGGAGTGCGCCGCGGCCGCGTGCGCCGCGGCGAGCGACACGCCGAGGATCGCGTTCGCGCCCAGGCGCGACTTGTTGGGGGTACCGTCGAGGTCGATCAACGCGCCGTCCAGCGCGGCCTGGTCGAGCGCGTCGAGGCCGCCGATCGCCTCCGCGATCTCGCCGTTGACGTTCGCGACGGCCTGCGTGACGCCCTTGCCGCCCCACGCGTCGCCGCCGTCGCGCAGCTCGGTCGCCTCGAACTCACCCGTCGACGCGCCCGAGGGCACGGCGGCGCGGCCGGTGGCTCCGGAGCGCAGGCCCAGCTCGACCTCGACCGTCGGGTTTCCGCGGCTGTCGAGGATCTGGCGGGCGTGGACGCGTTCGATCTGGCTCATGGTTCTCCTTGGGGGGATGTGGTCCGTGCTGCGGGTCCCGGCGTGTGCGGAGCTGCCGGATGGGCCACGTCGTCGAAGCGGGCGCGGAAGCGGTCAGAGGCCGCCCGCAAGGCAAGCTCGGGGTCGACGCGCAGGCGGCGCGCCTCGTCGACGACGGCGAAGAGTCGCTCGCCGACGTCGTGGAAGTCGTCATCGCGTCGACGCGGCGCAGGCGGGTCGGGAGCCCGCTCGAGCAATCCCGCCGACGCGGCACGCCGCTGGACCTTGCGCGCGTAGAGCAGCGCCGGGAGGTTCTCGGGGACCTCGCCGAAGATGCCGGGCTCGCGGCCGTCCTCGCCGGCCTTGATCTCATCCCAGTTGGCGAGCACCTCGCCGGCGTTGCGGACTTCGACGTCGCCGAAGACGTGCGGGTGGCGGCGGATGAGCTTCTGGCGGCAGTGCTCGGCGACGGCCGCGAGGTCGCCCGCGCCGCGCTCTTCGAGCAGCAGCGACAGGAAGTGCACCTGAAACAGGACGTCGCCGAGCTCGTCGAGCAGCTTCGCGTCGTCGCCGGCGTGCGCGGCATCGGCGAGCTCGAAGGCCTCCTCGACGGTGTGCGGGACGATCGACCGCTCGTCCTGCTCGCGGTCCCACGGGCACTCCACGCGCAGGCGGCGCGTGAGCTCGTCGAGGCGCGCGAGCGCCTCGGTGATCTCGGCTTGCGTGGTCATCGAGGCGCGAAGCTTAGGGTTCGCGCAGTTATTCCTGCGCGGGCCCTTAGGCCCACCCGGGCTTCGCGCCCGCGATCACTCAGGCGCGGGCGGCGGAGGCTGCTGGACCGGGGCGCCCGGAGCCGTCGTCGCCGTCTTGGGCTTCGGCGCGTTCTTGCACTGATCCATGACGTAGCCCTCGCGACAGCTCGTCTTGTCCTTCCACTTGTCGCGCAGATCCTTGTTGAACTTGTCGTCGGCCGCCTTCTGGCTCTCGGCCGTGAGCTCCTGCTTGATCGCCGGCGACGCCTCCTTCAGCGTCTGCTGCTTGGCCGGCGTGACCTTCTGGACCTGGAAGACGTAGTAGCCGAACTGGACCTTGACGGGACCCGTGAGCTTGCCCTTGTCGGCGGCGAACAGCGCCTCGTCGAAGGCCTTCTCCTGCGAGCCCTTGGCGACGCCGAGCAACGAGCCGCCGGTGCCCTTGGAGGCCTGGTCGATCGAGTACCGCTTGGCGACCGCGCTCCACGAGTCGCCACCGGCGAGCGCCTTGCGGGCGGCGTCGGCCTTGGCCTTGGTCTTCGTCAGCACGACGCGCAGGTCGCGCGTCTCGGGCTGGGCGAAGCGCTTCTTGTTCTTGGCGTAGAACGCGGCGACGGCCTTGTCGGTGACCTTCTTGGCGCTCTTGATCGCCTTCTCGCGCAGCTTCACGTAGATCGTGTTGAACGCGACCTGGAACTTCGCGTCCTCGACGGTCATGCCCGACTGCTTGAGGAACTTCTGGAAGTCGGCTTCCTTGGGGAACGTGTCCTGCTTGGCCTTCGCGAACGCGGCGGCGTCCTCCTTGGCCGTGACCTCCAGGCCCTGGTCGGACGCCTCGCCGCTCACCCACTTCTCGAGGATGAGGAACTGCAGCACCTGGTCGCGCAGGCCCTCGTACTCCTGCTTGCACTGCGTCTTGAACTGCGCATCCGTCGTCGCCGGCTGGCCCTTGGCGGGCTTCGGCGCCGTCTTCTTCTTGTTCGCGACGCACTTCGCGTACGTCGGCGGGTCGTAGCTGGCCTTGCCCCCGGCGGTCGATGGGTTGCTGGAGGCGGCGACGCCGAACCAGCGGTCGAAGTCCACGCGCGTGATCGACGAGTCGTCGATGCGGGCCACGGCGTTGCCGGGAACTGAGTCACCGCACGCAGAGAGTGCGAATGCAGCCACAAAAAAGGCGCCAAGCGCCGGAAGCAAGCGAGAGATTCGGGTCACGATGCGGTGATCGTAGCGAAGGCGCTGCGATCACCGCGCTGATCTACGCACGCCAACACAAGGTTCATACGAGATTCTTCACATCGGGACTACGCAGCCTCGCGCGTGACGGCGAGCAGGATGTCCGCCGCGCGGACCACCGCGGGGAAGCGCTCGAGCGGATCGTCGGGCACGCGCATCGACAGCTGGCTCTTGCCGGACTCATAGAGGACGCCGGGGATCTGCGCGCGCAGCTTCTTCGCCCGCACCGAGTCGAGCTCGATCGGCGTGACGGCGAGACGGCCGCCGCGGAAGCTCACGTTCGTCGCGCCGGCCTGACCGAGCTTGATGCGCGCGCGCTGGAGGTCGATGAGGTTCGACAGCGGCTGGGGCAGCTCGCCGAAGCGATCGTCGAGCTCCTCGCGCAGGAGCTCGAGGTCGGCGACGTCGACTGCTCCCGCGATCCGCCGGTGCACGTCGATCTTCGCCTGCTCGTACGGGATGTAGTCGGCCGGGACGTACGCGTCGACGTTGACGTCCATCCGCACGGGCTCGGCCATCTCCTCCGCGCCCTCCCCTGCCGCCTGCTCCGCCGCCGCGACGGCCTCGTCGAGCATCTGCATGTAGAGCTCGAAGCCGAGTGCCGCGACGTGACCGGACTGCTCGTCGCCCAGCAGGTTGCCGGCGCCGCGCAGCTCGAGGTCGCGCATCGCGATCTTGAAGCCGGCGCCGAGCTCGGTGTAGTCCGAGAGCGCCGCGAGTCGTTGCGCGGCCTCCTGCGTCAGCGCCGCCGCGCTCGGATAGAGGAGGTATGCGTACGCGCGCTCGCGGCTACGGCCGACGCGCCCGCGGATCTGGTAGAGCTGCGACAGGCCGAAGATGTCCGAGCGGTCGACGATGAGCGTGTTCGCCTGCGGGATGTCGATGCCCGACTCGATGATGCTCGTCGACACGAGCACGTCGGCCTCGCCGCGCAGGAAGCTCAGCATCCGCTCCTCGAGGAGCTTGTCCTCCATCTGGCCGTGCGCGACGATGAAGCGCATCCCCGGGCACAGGCCGCGCAAGCGCTCGGCCGTCTCGTCGATCGACTCGACGCGGTTGTGCAAGAAGAACGCCTGCCCCCCGCGGGCGTGCTCGCGCACAAGCGCCTGCTTGACGAGCTCCTCGTCGTACTCGCCGACGTACGTCTTGACGGGCCGCCGGCCCTCGGGCGGCGTCTCGATGACAGAGATGTCGCGCAGGCCGGCGAGCGACATCTGCAGCGTGCGGGGGATCGGCGTCGCGCTCATCGAGATGACGTCGACGCGCAGCTTGAGCTGGCGCAAAAGCTCCTTCTGCTTGACGCCGAAGCGCTGCTCCTCGTCGACGATGATGAGGCCGAGATCCTTGGCGCGAACGTCGCGGCTGAGCACGCGGTGCGTGCCGATGAGGATGTCGACGGCGCCGCTCTGAAAGCCCGCGATCGCGGCCTTCTGCTTGGCGGGCGAGCTGAACCGGCTGACCTGGCCGATCGTGAACGGGTAGTCCTTCAAGCGCTCGGCGAACGTGCCGAAGTGCTGCTGGGCGAGGATCGTCGTCGGGACGAGCATGAGCACCTGCTTGCCGGCGTCGGCGGCCTTGAACGCCGCACGCAGCGCGACCTCGGTCTTGCCGTAGCCGACGTCGCCGCAGATGAGGCGGTCCATCGGGCGCTCGGACTCCATGTCCGCCTTGACGATCTCGATCGCCTCCTTCTGGTCGGCGGTCTCCTGGTAGGGGAAGGCATCCTCGAACTCGCGCAGCCAGTCGGAGTCCGGCGGGTAGGCAAGGCCGGTGCGCCGGCGGCGCTCGGCGTAGAGGTTGAGCAGCTCGCCGGCGAGCTCCTGTGCGGCGCGGCGGGCGCGCGCCTTCATCGTCTCCCACGACTTGCCGCCGAGCTTGCTCAACGGCGGGTGCGATCCGCCCGCGCCGACGTAGCGGCTGATCTTCGCGAGCTGGTCGGAGGGGACGAAGACGCGGTCGTCGCCCTGGTACTCGAGGTACAGGTAGTCGCGCGTGACGCCGGCGACGGTCTTCGTCTCAAAGCCCGCGAAGCGCGCGATGCCATGGTCCTCGTGGACGACGATGTCGCCGGTCCGCAGGTCGGCGAAGGACCGCAGCGCCCCTCTGCGGCGCGCGGCGTGGTCGCGCCCGCCGGTGCGTTCCTGCCTTCTTCTCCGAAACAGGCGGTGCTCGGGCAGGACCGCGAGCTTCAGGCCGGCGGCGATGAAGCCGTCTCGGAGCCGGACGTGGGCGAACCTCAGCGGGTTCTCCTGTAACCCGCGCCCCGGGCGATCGCCCTCACCGAGCCACGACGCCTTCAGGCGGCCGAGGTTGTACGCCGCGCGCTCGCCCTCGGAGCGCTGCGGCCATGCGACGACCGTCCGGTAGCCCGAGCGCACGAGCTTCTCGAGCTCGGGCTCGGCCTCCTTCAGCGAGCGCGCCGCGAGGTCCGGCGCCTGGGCGCGAAACTCGACCGGCTGGTCGGTGTCGTGCGACGAGAGCCTGATGCGGGCGCGCGCGTCGAGCGCGGCGGTGATCGCGTCGGGCGAGACGTAGAGCTCGTGGGCGTCGTCGGCGTGGAAGGCCGCGCAGACGTCCTGCCAGTGGTCGGCGAGCGCCGGGCCGATCTCCTCCTCGGCGGCGAGCAGCACGGCGGCCTCCGGCGCGAGGTCGAGGAACGCGGCGAAGCGCTCGACGGGCAGCAGCTCGGCGACGTCGCGACGGACCGGCCCGCCGCCGTTGGCGTCGCTCGCGGACTCGCGAAGCTCGAGCGCCGCCATCTCCGCGAGCTCGCGGTGCTCGACGGCGAGCTCGGCGGCCGGCGCGATCTCGACCTCGGTGGCCTCGCCGAGCGAGCGCTGGGTGAACGTCGAGAACCAGCGCAGCGACTCGATCTCGATGTCGAACATGTCGACCCGCACGGCGCGGTCCTCGGTCGCCGGGTAGATGTCCAGCAGCCCGCCGCGGGCCGCGAACTGGCCGCGGTCGTCGACCTGGTCGACGCGCTCGTAGCCCGCGGCGACGAGGTCGCGCATGCAGTCGTCGAGGTCGAGCAGGTCGCCGACGCGCAGCGTGAAGGAGTGCGGGCGCAGGCTGGGGTCGGGGACCTTCTCCGAGAGCGCGACCGCCGACACCACGACGACCGGCGCCTCGGAGCCCGGGCCGCTTGAGTCGGCCAGCAGCGCATCCAGCGCCGCGACGCGTAGGCCGACGAGGTGCGGCGGCGGCGTGAGGTGCGACTCGTAGGCGACGCCGCGGCTCGGGTAGAAGCGCACGCGCCGCGGGTGCAGCCACGCGCGCAGGTCGCTGGCGAGGTCGCGCGCCTGGCGGTCGTCGCCGGCGACGACGAGCGCCGCGCGCGCGGGGTCCTCGTCGGCGAGGGCCGCGAGGATGTACGGCCGCAGCGACGCGGACGCGAACGCGCGCCCCCCGTCGCGGGCGAGCGTCGCGGCGCCGGGGTCGGCGGTGAAGTGGTGAAGGAGGGAGCGCAGAGGCATGCGGCTACGGGTCGCGCTCGCCGAGCACGATCGCCTCCGCTGCGTTCGCTGCCCGGTCGACGAGGTCCGCGACCTCGGCCTTCGGCTCGGCGAACGCGCCGAGGACGTGCGCGGAGACGATCTCCGGATCCGTCGAGTCGGGCCGCCCGACGCCGATCCGCACGCGGGTGAAGTCCGGTCCGCCGAGCTCGGCCTTCAGCGACTTCAGCCCGTTGTGACCCGCGAGGCCACCGCCGACCCGCGTGCGGACGTCGCCGAACGGCACATCGATCTCGTCGTGGACGACGAGCACCCGCTCGAGCGGGACCTTGAACGCCCCCCGCGCGGGCCCGACCGAGCGGCCGGCCTCGTTCATGTACGTCTGCGGCAGCAGCACGGCGACGCGCGGCCCGCCGGGGCCCGTCCGGCCCTCGGTCAGCAGGCCGTTGAACTTCGTCTTGGCCTTCGGCAGCTGCCAGCGCCGCGCGAGGAGGTTCGCCACCTCGAAGCCGATGTTGTGGCGCGTGCCGGCATAGCGCGTGCCGGGGTTGCCGAGCCCGACGACGAGCCAGTCGACCGGCGCGGTCATGCCGCGGCCGGGGAGCCGCATGACGATCGTCAGTCGGAGTCGCCGGCGGCGTCGCCGGAAGGTGCGGCGGCGCCCTCGCCGACGACTGCGGTCTCGGACTCGATCTCGTCGCTCTCCGCCTCGACGCGCGGCGGCGACAGCGTCGCGACGACGGTCTCCTCGAGATCGTCGAGCAGCGTGACGTGTGCGGGCACGGGGACGTCGGCGAGCGTGATCGTGTCGTTGATCTGCATCGCCGACGCGTCGTACGTCAGCGACTCGGGGATCTCGGTCGGCAACGCCTCGATGTTCAGCTCACGGGTGATGTGCTCGAGCACCCCGCCGTCCTTGACGCCGGGCGAGTCCTCGCCGCCGACGAGCTCGAGCGCGACGACCGCGTGGATCGCGACGTCGAGGTTCACGCGCAGCAGATCGACGTGCATCGTCTCGCCGCGCACCGGGTGGTACTGGGCGCTCTTCAGGACCGCCGGCGTGGCCGTGCCCTCGTCGACGACCTCGAGCACCGCGCCGCGTGCGGCGAGCGCGTTGCGCAGCTCGCGCGCGTCGGCGCTGAAGGCGATCGGCTCGCCGTCGCCGCCGTAGAGGACGCCGGGGACGCGGCCGCTGCGACGCAGACGGCGCGTGGCGCGCGAGCCCTCGGGCGTGCGCGCGGAGATCGAAAGCTTGGTGCTCTGGGATGCCATGGCGACGGCGAAGGGTAGCGGACCGTCGCGGGGTTCAGCGGGCGCCGTATTGGCGCGTGCCCTTGTACAAGCGCTCGACATCGAACCAGGCCGGCTTCTTCGTACCGTCGAAGCGCAGCAGGCCCTTCTCGTGGATCGGCGGGTTGGGGCGCGGGTTGCCGCCGTCCCAGTTCGGGCGCACCCGGAACTCCTGGATCGTCCAGTAGATCGCGCCGCTGAGCCATGGCTTGGAGGCGAACACGTTGAGGTGGTAGTTCACGAAGTCCTGCTGATACTCGTACGTGCCCTTCTCCTCGACCGGCCCCGGACGGTTGGCCTCGGCGCCGAACTCGTCGACGATGATGCCCTTCTTCGGATAGCAGGCGCGCAGCTGGTCGAGGAAGTCGGGCAGGATCTCGCGATCGGCGAGCTGCCCGTTGG
Organism: uncultured Actinomycetes bacterium; assembly: GCA_963810605.1. Classification (GTDB taxonomy): domain Bacteria; phylum Actinomycetota; class Thermoleophilia; order Solirubrobacterales; family Solirubrobacteraceae; genus CADCVQ01. The sequence goes on along the minus strand of CAWEOF010000027.1, from coordinate 67,543 downwards.
GTCCCGGGTACCAGCCGAAGTACTCGCCGATGCCGACGACGTCGAGCGGGGCGTACTGCGGCCGGCAGCCCGCGGCGGGATAGCCCGCCACCGCGATCCCGACCGGCCGGTCGGGATCCAGCGCATGCGCCTGGGCCGTGGCGCGCCTGATGTAGTCGGCCTGGGTCGGCCCCGGCCGCGCCGACAGCTCGTTGCCGAGCGACCAGAGCATCACCGACGGGTGGTTGCCGTTGGCGAGGATGTTCTGCTCGAGCTCGCGCGCGGCGAGCCGCCGCACCTCGGGCTGCTTGAAGTTCTTCGTCTTCATCCCGTAGACGGGGATCTCCGACCAGATCAGCACGCCCTCGCGGTCGGCGAGCTCGAACATCTCGGGATGCAGCGGGTAGTGCGAGCGGATGACGGTCGCGCCGACCTCCTTGACCTGCGCGACGATCTGCCGGCGGCGCGCGCTGTCGATCGCGAAGCCCATCTTCGGGTCGTCCTCGTGCAGGCCCATCCCGCGGAAGTCCATCGGCTGGTAGTTCAGCGACAGCCGCCCGTCGATGACCTTGACCGAGCGGATACCGCTCTGGAGGTGGTAGCCGACGAGCTTGCGCCCGCCGCTTGCGAGCCGCAGCTTGACCCCGTAGAGCTTCGGGGAGGCGGGCGACCAGAGTCGCGGCTTGGCGATCCTGATCCGGGCCGAGAACGTCGCGAACGAGCCCGCCGGCACGCGCTTGGCGCCGAGCCCGAGACCGCGCCGGCCGTACGTGCCGGTCATCCGCAGCGCCAGCGTCCGGTCGGCGAAGTTGCGCACGGTGACGCGCACGTCGACCGTCGCGGCGCATGTGCGGCACGCGATCTTCGGCCGCACGCGGACGTTCGTGATGTCGACGCCGTCGACGCGCTGCAGGTAGACCTCGCGCAGCAGCCCGCCGTAGTTCCACCAGCCGCCGCCGGGGCTGCCGTCGGGCGCCTCGCTTGCGGGCGGGAAGTCGTTGCTGCGCCGGCGGTTGTCGACGCGGACGACCAAGCGGTTCGTGCCTTCTCGCTTGAGCGCGCTGCGCGGCACGCGGATCTCGAAGGGCAGGTGGGCGCCGGTGTTGGCACCGATCGGCTTGCCGTTGAGCCAGATCTTCGCGCGGTAGTTCACCGACTCGAAGCGCAGGATCCAGCTCATCCGCCTGCGCTTGTCGGGCAGCCGGAAGTCCTTGCGGTACCAGCCGACCGTCCCGAGCATCGAGGCCACCGAGTTGTCGCCCGCGTTCCAGGCGTTCGGCACCGTCGTCTTGGCCCAGCCGTCCGTCTTGGTCTCGCGCTGGAAGTTCTGGTTGAGCCCGACGCCCGCGGTGTCGAGTCGAAACAGCCAGTCGCCGCCGACGAGGTAGCGGCTGTCGGGCGCGTCGCGGTAGATCGTGCCGCGCGTGATGCCGTCGGCCGCCTGCGCCGAGGGCGCGAGCGCCCCCGCGGCGGCGGCCAGCAAGGCGAGCGGGATGGCTGGCAGGCGGATTCGCATGGTCGTCGCGCACAACACCCCTACGAGGCGCGAGTTGCTTACTAGGACGGGCAGCTTGACTCGCGGTCGATCGGGGCGCTGAGGCGCAGGAGGCTAACCGAGGTCCCGGCGAACACGTTCCCCGTCCGCCGGACGAGCACGCACTGCACGGTCGTCAGGCGGCCCGGCGTGAACCACACGACGCGGGTGGGCTTCGTGCGCGACTTCAGCGCGTGAGCGGTCTGCGACTGGTACAGCGCGATCTTCAGGTCGCCGCGCCCGCGCAGCGTGCGGGCGTTCGCGCGGACGAGGCGCTCGCAGGCGTCGTCCGGGCATTCGACGAGCGTGAGCATCGTCGCCGCGTCGCCCTTCGCCTGCGCGCGCAGCAGCTCCGTGACCTTGCCCCGCTCGACGGTGTCGTTGTTGATGTACCGCGCGACGATCGCGCTGATCGCGAGGACGACGAGGACTGCCGGGACGATGATGAGGGGGCGCTTCACGCGCGCCCATCATGAGGCTATCTACGACGTGGCGTGGAAGTCGTCGCCGTTGAGCTCGAGGAAGCGCTGGACGGACGCCTCCTGGTGCGTGAGCCGCACGGCTGTGCGCTGCGCGTGGTCGAAGGCGTGCTGCTGGAAGTCCTCGAGGCAGGACTCGGGATCGTCGGAGAGCTGGTAGACGCGAACGAAGTCCTGCTGAGCGCACACGATCCCCATCGGCGGGCGGCCCTCGGCAAGCGTGCGGGCGCCGCAGACGGCGGCGACCAGCATCCGGCGCTCCGGGGCCGTCAGCGCGACAGGCAGGAGGCGGTGGGCCGGCAGGCGGACGCCGAGCTCGATCGAGCGCTCGACCTCGATGTCGCCACCGGTGGCCGCGGCGAGCGGTCCGGCCCAGACGGCGAGGACGGTGTCGGCGGCGACGATCGCGTCGCGCAGCGCGCGCGCCTGCTCGGCGTAGAGCTCCTCGGCTTCGTCGCGGCTGGAGGCCTCGGCGAGGTCGAGGTCGCAAGGGACGCGCAGCAGCTCGGATGCGCCGACGGCCGACCCCGCATCGCGGCCGCCATGGGTCACGTACGTCTGCAGCGTGCCGAGGTCGCGGCGGCCGTGGAAGATGACGGTGAGGGCTTCGGACAGCGGCAGGTCGTGGACCTTGAGGGCCACTGACGCACACGCCTCAGCGTCGAGCAGTGCACGCTGGAGAAGATCGTCGGCCTGGTCCATGTCAGCCTCCCGATGTCGTTCGGAGTCATTGTGCCGGAGGAGGGGTACCCTGCGCCACATATGAAGCTTCTTTACAAACCCTTCGGAATCATCATCGGCATGGTGGCCGGGATCCTCGCGCGTCAGGTCTTCAATCAGGTGTGGGGCCACATCGACGAGCGCGAGCCGCCGACGGCCACGACGCTCGAGGCTTCCTGGGGTCGAGTGCTCGGCGCGGCCGCCGTGCAGGGCGCGACGTTCGCGGTGACGAAGACGGCCGTGAACCGCGGTGGCGCCAAGGGCTTTCAGTGGCTGACCGGCATCTGGCCGGGCGAGAAGCGCCCCGAGCTGGAGTAGCTGCGAAGCCATAGACCGCCGGGCACCCCGCGCCGTTGACCGCGAGGCGCCGGCGGCCATGCCACAGGATCTCGGACTTCCGCGGCGTCCTGGACAGATGAACTACGAGCTCCCCCCGCCGAGCACGAAACCGCGCGCGGCGAGCGTCTCCAGGTCGTCCTCGAACGCCGCGAAATCGCGTCTGCGGAGATGCTCGAACGGGATGCCGCCGGGACCCTTGCGACGCAGCCACGCGCGCAGCACCCCGTCGCCGACGCGCTCGGCGGCCTCGTGCGTCAGGTCGAGCAGGATCCGCAGCTCGGGGCGGTGATCCAGCTCGCCGGTGATGACGGAGATCGGATCCACGGCCAAGATCTCGCACAGCTCGTCGTCGGTGAGCGCGAGGCGCTGTATGAGCTCGATCGAGGGGTGCATTCGCTAAGCCGAGAGGATCTCGAGCACGTCGTTCGCCACGTAGAGCTGTCCGCCGCGAGAGAACCTGAACGGGCTCAGCTCGAGGATTCCCAGCTCGACAAGCGTGTGGATGGCGTTGCTCGCGCCCTGTCCAGACAGCCCGTAGCGCTCCCGAACCGCCGCACGGCTCACATACGGCAGGCCGACGAGGTCGGCGGCAAGACGCTCCGCGACGCCCCGCTTACCCGCGGTTTGCACTCGGGATCGGAGGCTCTGCTGAAGCTCGACCAGCCGCTCGACTTTACGCTGCGAGTCGGCAGCCGATGCGGCGACCCCGTCGGCGAAGAACTTCAGCCAGCCGTCCCAGTCACCGGAGTAGCTCAGCTCTCGAAGCGCGTCTTGATACTGCTCCCGCCGTTCCTCGAACCATGGCGACACCACGAGCAGCGGCTCTTGGATAAGCGCGCCCCGCAACAGCTGAACGATGACCATGAGGCGACCAAGGCGACCGTTTCCGTCGGAGTAGGGATGCAGCGTCTCAAACTGGTAGTGCGCGAGCGCGGCGCGAACCACAGTCGGAAGCTCCGGCGGGTTCTCGATCCACCCGAGTAGGTCCTCGACCCCGGCGCGTAGCTGATCCCCCGGCGGCGCGGGAACGAATCGGGCCTCCTCGAAGCCGCGGCCTCGCGCGCCGATGACCACGATCCGGTCCCGCAAGCCGCCCGCGTCGCTGAGCTGGCTCCGCGTTCCCCTGACGAGCGTGCCTTGAAGCTCGCTCAGCATGCCGAGCGTGAGCGGCCGGTCCTCAGGCCACGAGAACGCCAGTTCCGCCATCTGCTCGAAGTTCAGGATCTCTCGTAGCTCCGCCGTGAGATGCGCGTCGTTGTCGCGATCGGCTGCGAGGACGTCAGCGAACGGCGCGTAGGTGCCTTCCAGCGCGCTGGTGCTCTGCGCCTCCCGCCGCAGTGCCGGACGTCGCAGGAGCTGAGGATTGGCAATCAGCCTCGCGGCACCGTCGAGTCTCGCAAGGGCAGCCGTCGCCGTGTTGATCCTCGTCCATGTGTCCGTCGAGAGGGTGAGAGCCCGCGGAAGCGGATCGGGCAGAAACGCGTGTGCCTCGATGACCTCGTGTGTCGCTGGATCCGGCCCGGTGATCGGGATGACCGCTCCGATCGGGCTTCCTTCCAGTCTTTCGAGATCCATGACGCCACTTTATCAGCGAATACTTGCGTCTCGCCGGCTGGAGGCAAGTTGCCTTGGCTACTAGAAGAGCTGGTTCTCGCCGCCGAAGACCTCGCTGACCGACCGATCGCTGAAGATGCTGCGGATCGAGTCGGTCAGCAGGTCGGCGCACGAGAGCTGGCGGATGTTGGAAGGCGCACCGGGCGGCAGCGGGATCGTGTCGGTGACGACGATCTGCTCGAAGCGCGACGCCGCGAGGTTCTCGAAGGCGGGGCCGCTCATGACGGGGTGCGTGGCGGCGGCGTAGACCGTCTTCGCACCCGCGTCGAGGACGGCCTGGCCGGCGACCCGGAGCGTCGTCGCCGTGTCGATGATGTCGTCGACGATGATCGCGGTCTTGCCCTTGACGTCGCCGATGATGTGACCGATCTCGGCGACCTGCTGGGCGGGGCGCTCCTTGTCGAGGATCGCGAGGTCGGCGCCGAGCTTCGAGGCGAACTTCTTGTTGAGCTTGACGCGGCCGGCGTCAGGCGCGACGACGACGAGATCCTGGAGGCCGAGGTCGCAGAAGTGCTGGGTGAGGATGAACAGCGCGGTCATGTGGTCGACCGGCTTGGAGAAGAAGCCCTGGATCTGGCCCGCGTGCAGGTCCATCGTGAGGACGCGATCGGCGCCGGCGCGCTCGAGCATCCGCGCCACGAGGCGAGCGGAGATCGGCTCGCGCGGGGCGGACTTCTTGTCCTGTCGCGAGTAGCCGAACCAGGGCATGACGGCGATGACGCGGTGCGCGCTGGCGCCCACCGCCGCGTCGATCATGATCATGAGCTCCATGAGCGCGTCGTTCGGCGACAGGCCCGTGACGGGATTGGCGCACGTCGGCTGGACGATGAACACGTCCGCGCCGCGCACCGACTCGCCGTACTTGCAGTAGACCTCGCCGTTCGTGAAGGTCTTCAGCGTGACCGGCCCGGGGTCGATCCCGAGCTTGCCGGCGATGCGCGACGCGAGCTCGGGGTTCGCCCGCCCGGCGAACAGCATGAGGTTCTTGTCGTAGCCGAGGTTCAGTCGTGTCGCCGGCGAGGGCTGCGTCTCGACTGTGCTCATCGCTTGGCTGAGTCTAGTTGCCGGTGCGGCGGCGCCTGCGGTCGCCGTAGCCCTCGTAGTTCGTCTGCCGTTCGCGCGCGATGCCGAGCGCCTTGTCCGGAACGTCCTTCGTGATCGCGGAGTTCGCGCCGGTCCACGCGTCGTCGCCGAGCGTCACGGGAGCGACGAGGGTCGTGTCGACACCCGTGTGGACGCGGTTGCCGATCGTCGTGCGGTGCTTGTCGACGCCGTCGTAGTTGGCGGTGATCGTGGCGGCGCCGAGGTTCGTGCCCTCGCCGATGTCGGCGTCGCCGATGTAGGAGAGGTGCGGGACCTTGCTGCCGGCCCCGACATCGGAGTTCTTGATCTCGACGAACGTGCCGGCCTTCGAGCGCGGGCGCAGTCTGGTGCCGGGCCGCAGGTAGGCGAACGGACCGACCGTGGCGCCGTCCTCGATCGTGGCGGCGACGACGTAGGAGTGCAGGACGGTGACGTCGTCGTGCAGCGTGGCGTCGATGAGCGTCGTCAGCGGCCCCACCGTGCAGCCTTCGCCGATCGTCGTTGCGCCGCGCAGGTATGAGCTCGGCTCGATGGTCGTGTCCTCGCCGATGGTCACGCTGACGTCGATGAGCGTCGACGCGGGATCGACGATCGTCACGCCGGCGCGGCCGTGGGCGTCGTGGATGCGTCGCTGGGCGATCGCGCGAACCTCCGCGAGCTGGACGCGGTCGTTGACGCCGCGGGCGGTATCGGGGTCGCCGAGGTCGTGTGCGGCGATGGTGCGGCCGGCCTTGCGCAGCGCGGGCAGGACGTCGGGGAGATAGAGCTCGCGCTGCGCGTTGTCGGGCGTGAGCGCGTCGAGCGCGGTCGCGAGCGCCGCGCCGTCGAACGCGAAGATCGAGCTGTTGACCTCGCTGATCTGGAGCTGCTCGGGCGTGGCGTCCCCGCCTTCCTTCGTCTCGACGACGCCGAGGACGTCGCCGGTTGCCTCATCTCGGACGACGCGGCCGTAGCCGGCGGGGTCGTCGAGGCGCATCGTGGCCATGGTGGCGGCGGCACCGCGCGCCGCGTGTACGTCGACGAGGTCACGGATCGCGCCGGCGGTGATGAGCGGGGCGTCGCCGGGGAGGACGACGACCGTGGCACCCTCGTCGATCTCGCCCGCCGCCGCCTGCACCGCCCCGCCGGTGCCGTTGGGCACCGGCTGCACGACGCTGACGACGCCGTCGGGAAGGTGCCCGTCGAGTATCCCGCCGGGCGAGTCCACGACGACGATCTTCTGGGCGCCGGCTTCGCGCGCTGCCGCGATGGGCCAGCCGACGAGCGGCCTGCCGCAGAGCGGATGCAGCATCTTGGGCGTCTGCGAGCGCATGCGGGTCCCCTGCCCGGCGGCGAGGACGATGACCGTGAGGCTTGACATGCCGAGAACCTTACGGCGGGGAACAGTCGGTCACGTTCGCGGCAGCTGCTTGTGCGTTCGTCCGCCTCTCAGGTCGTAGATGCACCAGATGCTTGTGCCCAGATGCTCCGCTACCGCGCGAACGCTCCGGCCGGCCGCGAGCAGCTCAAGGGCTTGAAAGGCGGTGACATCGTTCAGCAGCGCAGATGGGTTCGGGTCATAGCTGGCCACGGCTCGATCGATCTGTCCCTGACGGCGCTGGCCCATCAGCGGGCGCAGCGCCGTCATCCAAGCCACGGCCTTTGCGCCGGTGATGCGTACGAGATATGTCGGTAGCCAGCGCTCGTCCGGAGCTTGCCAGCAGCCCATCTTGCGGCCGAGCATCGCCGCCACGCGCGCGACGACGTCCTCGTCGGTCATCTGGAGCGACAGAACGGGGTAGCGCGGGGCGCTCGGCGGCCCCTTCAGGAACGAGCCCTCGCCTTCGAGCAGCCCAGCGAGCCAGTACCGATCGTGGTCTGCGACGTCATCCGGGTAGCCGCGGAGCGAGGTGGGCATAAGAACGCATGTTCGCATCCCGGCCGGACGCAGTGATAGTCGATGCATCGCCGGACGCGCCAAGGTTCCCCCGCTGCCCCCACGGCGCTGGCGGTGTCCGTCGCGCTTCTACGCCGATGCCCAGTCGACTCCGGTCACACCGGATGATCTGCGGTGTGCGGGTTGGACCGGCGCGCTTCGCAACGGATGACTACTCTCTTCCACGGGCCTTTCAGCCCGATTTACTGAGGAGTGGTGTAATCGGTAGCACGCGTGGTTTTGGTCCACGAAGCCCGGGTTCAAGTCCTGGCTCCTCAGCTGATGCGGCGAGCTGCGGGCAAAGCCGCGGTAGTCGCGCGTCAGTCGAACCGGAAGAACGAGCCTGTCGGCTGGAGGGCGTCGGCGTCGATCTTCGGTACCGCTGCGGCGAGCGTCGCGGCGAACGTCTCGCCGCTGGCGCCGATGAGGCGGACGAGCTCGTCGACCGGCGTCGACTCGGCCTTGACGCCGTTGGCGTAGTCGGTCGCGTAGCCGAGGAGCGCGTACGGGATCTCGGCTTCCCCGGCGAGGACGGTCTCGGGGCCGGCCGTCTGGCTGACGACCGTCACGCCGCAATTGCGCAGCATCCTGATCTCGGTCTTCGTGTTGAAGCGCGGGCCGTCTACGTGGCCGTAGCAGCCGCCGTCGCGCGCATGGTGGCCGGCTTGCCTGGCGCCGTCAAGCAGCGCCTGGCGCAGCGGCTGCGAGAACGGCTGCTCGTAGATCCAGTGGCCGCGGCCCTTCTCCCCCGGCTCGGTGAACAGCGTGCAGATCGAGCCGTCGGGCAGGCGGTTCGCGAGAAAGTACAGATCGTCGAAGACGACGAGGCTGCCGAGCGAGAGGTCCTGGTCGAGGGCGCCACAGACGGTGACGGCGAGGATCGCGTCGGCGCCCAGCTCCTTCAGCGCGGCGATGTTCGCCTGGTGGGTCACCTGGCTGGAGAGCAGCTCGTGCCCCGTGCGGTGGCGCGAGATGTGCAGGACGTCGACTCCTGCGAAGCGCCCGCTCGTTACCGGCGCCGGCCCGTAGCGGGTCTTGACGAGCTCCGGCTCGCTGTCGGCATCGATGCCGGGCAGCGCGTAGGTCCCCGAGCCCGTGAGGATGCCGATCCGCATTGGGGCGGCATCCTAGAGCCCGCCGCGGCGCTACGTGCTGCCGGTACGGCGCGGGACGCGGCCGGCGCTCGTGCCGGGCTCGGTCGCCGGCCCGCTCGGCGCCGTGACGCCGAGCACGCGCATCGCCTTGAGGCCGAGCGAGAGCTTCTCGCGGCCGTCGGTCGACCCGACGTCCAGACCCGACAGCTCGCGGACACGCTCCAGCCGGTAGCGGATCGTGTGGCGGTGCGTGAAGAGCTTCTGCGCCGTCCCGGCGACGTTGCCGTCGTTGTCGAGGAACGCCTCGACCGTGCGCACCAGGTCGGTCTCGTACTGGTCGTCGTAGGCGACCAGCGGCTCAACCGTCTCGGCGTAGAACCGCTGAAGCTCGGCGGGATCCTCGCTCATCGCCGACAGCAGCAGCCGGTACGCGCCGGTCTGCTCGAACGCGAGCAGCGGGTGCTCCTCGTCGCCCTCGGCGACGTTCACCGCGAGCAGCGCCTCGTTGCCCGCGCGATGCAGGTCCATCGGATCGTCGGCGACGCGACTGCGGCCGAGCGCGAACGTGTGGCCGGGCAGGCTCGCCTGCAGCTCGCGCAGCACGCCCTCTGCGGCTCGCTTCGCGATCGCGTCTTCGCCGCCGGGAACGAGCAGCACGACCTCTGCCGCAGCCGAGTCGCGATCGGCGGGCGCGGCGATCGTGCTCGCGACGACCGCGCGCGCGCCGCGCTCGGCGATCGCGAGCACCCGCGCGCGCCAGCCCTCCTCGGTCGGGACGTGGGCGTGCGCCCTCGCGACGAGGATGCATCCGCCGGTATGCAGGTCCATGCCGAGCTCCCCGGCGCGCGCGACGAGTTCCTCGGCGCTGGCGAGCTGCCGCGACAGCACGGCGTGCAGGAACGCGCTCGATGCCTCTTGAGACGCGCGCGCCGGCGCGCGGACCCGCTCGACCTCGGACGCGACGAGCGTCGTGACGAGCCGGACGAGCGCCGGACCCGGCTGCGCACGGGCGCGCATCCGCAGCTGCCCGACCGGCTCGTCGGCTACCCGCAGCTCGATCGTGTCGACGCCGGCAGCGCCATCCAGCAGCGAGCGCTCATCGGCCGGCGAGCGCGCCGCGACCGCGAGCACCGAGCCCGTGCGATCGAGCAGGACGAGGCTCGCCTCGAGCACCCGCGCGGCGGCGCGGACGACGTCAGGCAGTCCAGCGCCCGATTCGACCGCTTCCGTAATGGCGTCCAGCGCAGCGAAATCGAGCCCCAGTGTCCGTTCGGCGGGGCTGGCCATCGTCATAGGCTACGCCGCGATGATGTCCCAGTAGTACGCGATCACCGCGCCGCCGGCCGCGCCGACGAGCAGGAGCGTCACGAGGATGAACAGCGAGAGGAAGCTCGCGGCGAGCCGCTCCCACGTCTTCGAGTACGCGGTCCACGCCGGAAACGCGATCAGCACGACGAATGCCGACAGCGCGCCGATGCCGCAGATCGACGCGACGACGTAGGTGACCTGCGTGCTCGTCATGGGGATGAATTGTGCCGTAGATCGAGGACGATCGACAGGCCGGCGGCTACAGGACGGGCCCCGCCGGCCAGGTGAGGATCGGCGCGGGCGAGCGCCCGGCGTCGGCGAGCGTCGCGGCGGCCGCTGCCGCGCGCTCGCGATGCGCGTCTTCGCTGAACAGCGCGAGCACCGTCGGACCGGAGCCCGAGACGAGCGCGTGGTCGGCGCCCGCGGCGAGCGCGGCCTCGAGCGCCACGTCGATCGCCGGGCACAGCGAGCGGGCGGCGTCCTGCAGGTCGTTCTGGACGCGATCGAGCACGGTCTCGGCGGACAGCGCGGCCTGCACGCGGGTCAGCGAGCGCGCGAGACCGAGCTGGTCGCGGGCGAGGCCGAGGCGATCGGCTTCCGCATACACGTCGGCCACATGCAGCTCCTCGTCGACCGGCATGACCACGACCGAGTAGTCGAGGTGGTCGTCGAGCGGGCGCAAGCGAGCACCGATGCCGGTCGCCAGCGTGAGCCCGCCGCGGATCTGGCTCGGAACGTCGGCGCCGAGGGCGGCCGCGATGTCCTCGAGCCAGCGGCGGTCGTCGAGCCCCGCGGCCTCGGCGGCGAGTCGCAACGCGGCCGCGGCGTCGGCCGACCCGCCGGCCATGCCGCCGGCGATCGGGATCCGCTTGGCGATCTCGAGGCGCAGCGGCGGTCCCTCCCACGACGTCTGCTCACGGAAGGCGGCGAGCGCGGCCGCGGCGAGGTTGGGCCCCTGGACGCCGGGGCAGATGACCTCGTCTGCCTCCAAGGCGGGTGGGCCGACGATGAGCCGGACGTCGTCGCACAGCTCGAGTGAGTCCATCAGCGTGACGACCTCGTGACGACCGTCGGCGCGCGTCGGGCCCACGAACAGGCAGAGGTTGATCTTCGCCCGCGCCGGGGACGTCAGGACTCTCATGACGTGAGCTTCGCGTGCAAGGCGCGAAAGTCCTCCGGCGCGAGGCGCTCGGCCCGGACATCGGACGGGTGTCCGAGCTCGACGAGCGCCGCGCGCGCCCGCTCGCGGACGCCGTCCGGCGCCGCGGGCGCGAGGGCGAGCGAGCCCGCGAGCGCCTTGCGCCGGTGAGCGAACGCGGCGCCGACGAGCTCGCGGAGCGCCGGCTCGGCCGCCGGACCGGTACGTCGCAGGCCGACGAGCACGGAGTCGACGTTCGGCACGGGCGCGAAGACGCTGCGCGACACGCCGCGCAGCACCTGCACCTCGCAGGCAAGCTGCGCGAGCACCGACGGCACGCCATACGCGCCGCTCCCCGAGTGCGCCGCGAACCGCTCGCCGACCTCCTTCTGGACCATCCCGACCCAGCGCTCGACCCGGTCGAGCTCCTCGATCGTCCGCAGGATCGCGCCCGCCGCGATGCCGTAGGGCAGGTTCGCCACGACCTTCGTCGGGGCGGGATGCAACGCCCGCAGGTCCAGGCGCATCGCATCGGCGACGTGCAGCGTGACGTTGTCGAAGGGATCGATCGCGTCGCGCAGCGCGGCTTTGAGGCTGACATCCAGCTCGACGACATGGACGTGCGCGACCCGCGGCGCGAGATGCTCGGAGAGCACTCCGAGGCCGCCGCCGATCTCGAGGACGACGTCGTCGGAGCGCAGCTCGGCGGCTCGTTCGATGACGCCGAGGATGTTCGAGTCGATGAGGAAGTTCTGGCCGAGCTCGCGCTTGGGCCGCACGCCGAACTCGCGCATCCGGCGCAGGCTGGGCTGGGTGGGCTCGCTGGGCTGGCCGGGCTGGCCGGTCTGCCGGGGCTGCCCGGACTGGCCCGACTTGCCCGACTGGCCCGACTGGCCCGACTGGCCCGACTTGCCCGACTGGCCCGACTGGCCGGGCCGACCGGGCCGACCGGGCTGGCTGTGATCGCCCGCGTTGTCGGCCGGGTTGCGGCTCATCGCGCACTCCCGGCCGGGCCGGCTGCGCGGCGGAGCATCCGTGCTCACCATCCGAACAGCGCTGCGGCATTGCGCTCGACGAGCGCCTCGAGCTGCTCGTACGCGATCCCGCGGCGCTCGGCGACGAAGCGCGCCGTGTGGGCGACGTACGCCGGTTGGTTGCGCTCCTTGCGGACCGCCTGCGGGCTGAGGTAGGGCGCGTCGGTCTCGACGAGCAGGCGGTCGTCCGGGACGCGCTCCGCGGCGCCCGCGATGTCCTGCGCCGACGGGTACGTGACGTTGCCGGCGAACGAGATCCACCAGCCCTGCTCGACGCACTCGTCCAAGCGCGCGGCCATCGTGAAGCAGTGCAGGATCACGTCGATGCCCGCGGCGTGCTCGAGCAGCGTCGCGATCGTCTCGTCCTCCGCGGCGCGGGTGTGGATGACGAGCGGCTTGGCGGTCTCCCGCGCGAGCTCGATCTGGGCGAGGAACGCACGCAGCTGGTCCTCGCGCGGCGCGTAATCGCGGAAGTAGTCCAGGCCGGTCTCGCCGATCGCGACGCAGCGCTCATGGGCAGCGAGCGCGTGCAGCTCGGCGAGGTCGGCATCGTCGAAGCCCGCCGCGTCATTCGGATGGCGGCCGATGGCGGCGAGCACCTGCGGGAAGCGCTCGGCGGCCTCGAGCGCCTGGCGGCACGTCGTCGACGACGTGCCGACCGTGAGCATGCGCGTGACGCCCGCGTCGGCCGCCGCCGCGACGAGCTCGTCGTCCGCGGGCTTGCAGACGTGCAGATGCGTGTGGCTGTCGATCATCGCGGCGGCCAGGGCGCGAACTACCGCGCGACCCGATCGAGCTGCGGCTTGGGAAACAGTGGCTCGAGCTTCGCGATCGCACCGAGCCGGCCGGCCTGCATCCGCGCACCGTCGAGCGCGAGCTCGGGCGCGCCGAGCGTGTCGAGCAGCTTCTCGACGGTCGCCGGAATCCATGGGTGCAGCACGACGGCGAGGACCCGAAGGCCCTCGATCAGCGAGGCCAGGACGCGGTCGAGCTCGGCGGCGCGCTCATCGTCGCGCGCGAGCACCCACGGTGCCTGCTCCTCGACGTAGCGGTTCAGGCGGCGCACGCGCAGCCAGATGGCGTCGAGCGCACCGGTGAGGTCCGCGCGGTCGAGCAGTCCCGAGACCTCGGCGACGACCGCATCCATCTCCGCAGCGAGCTGGCCGTCGGGCTCGACCGGCGGCACCGTGCCTTCGCGGTAGCGGTGGACCATCGCGACTGTGCGGCTCGCGAGGTTGCCGAAGTCGTTGGCGAGCTCGGACGCGTAGAGCACCGCGAAGCGCTCGGTCGAGACCTCGCCGTCCTGGCCGAACGTCACGTCGCGCATGCAGTAGTAGCGCAGCGCGTCGGCGCCGAACTCGTCGATGATCGCGAACGGGTCGAGGACGTTGCCCATCGACTTGCTCATCTTGACGAGCTCGTCCTCGCCCTCGAGCTCGACCTTCGCGGATCGCATGAGCAAGAAGCCGTGGACGAAGACGTGCGCGGGCAGCGGCAGGCCCGCAGCCATGAGCATCGCCGGCCAGAAGATCGTGTGGAACTTCAGGATGTCCTTGCCGATGATGTGGTACTGCGCCGGCCAGAAGCGGTCGGTGAGGTCCTCGCCGGGCTTGGCGTACGAGAGCGCGGTGTAGTAGTTCAGCAGCGCGTCGAACCAGACGTAGAACACATGGTCGGGGTCCCACGGTACGGGCACGCCCCAGGTGAACGCCGAGCGGCTCAGCGACACGTCCTGCAGGCCGGACTCGATGAACGAGCGCGCCTCGTTGTAGCGATGCTTGGGCATGACGAAGTCCGGCTGCTCGTCGAGCAGCTTGAGGAGGTCGTCCTGGAAGGCGGACAGGCGGAAGAAGTAGTTGTCCTCCTTCTCGCGGATGAGCGGCGTGCGGTGGATCGGGCAGAGGTTGTCCTCGCCCGCCTCGGCGTCGGTCTTGAAGTCCGCGCAGCGCGGGCAGTACCAGCCCTCGTAGACGCCCTTGTAGACGTGGCCGTTCTCGCGGATACGCGACAGGACCTCCTGGACCTTGGCCTTGTGCTCCGGGTCCGAGGTCCGGATGAAGAAGTCGTTGGACACATGCAGCCGCGGCGCGAGATCCTTGAAGTGGGGTGCGTTGCGGTCGACGAGCTCCTGCGGCGTCACGCCCTCGCGCTCGGCTGCGAGCGCGACGGGCTCGCCGTGCTCGTCGGTGCCCGTGAGGAAGAAGACGTCCTCGCCGCGCTGGCGCATGTGTCGAGCCAGGACGTCCGCCGCAACCATCGAGTACGCGTGCCCGAGATGCGGGGCGGCGTTGACGTAGTAGATCGGCGTCGTGACGTAGTAGCTCATCCGACGCAGCAGGGTAGTGATCGGCCCCTGCGATCCGGGCGCGCCCCGCATGCGATTCGCCCGGCGCTCGCACGGGTTCGAACCTGCCGGTGGCCAGGGATCGCGCTGCGACCGGGCACGCACACCGGCGTCGCCGGGGCGAGTCAGGGGTAGGTCGCGGCGAGCAGCTCGTCGACGACGAGGTCCGGCGGTCCGGCCGGCACCCCGGCGATGCGCTCGCCCGCGCCCACCTCGCCGACATCGGCGTAGCTGCCGTCTCGCGGCTCGCCGACATCGGCGTAGCTGCCGTCTCGCGGCTCGCGGACATCGGCGTAGCTGCCGTCTCGCGGCTCGCGGTGCACGACGACGCGCCGCGCGGCGAGATCGACGACCCGGTACTCGTCGACACAAGGCGGTCATGCGCGCGTGTGGGCGTCGAGCTCATGCGGTGCGCGCGTAATGGCTGGTCGCGCTGCGGCGGCGGCGAAGTCGCACGAACCCGCCGATCGGCAGGCCGAGGCCGAAGCACGCCAAGCCGGCCCACGCGAGCCACGGGACACCCGGTTGGAACCCGGGCGATCCCGTGTGCACGAGAACGGACCTTGGCGCAGCAGGAACGGGCCCGGTGCGCAGGGGCGCGCCACGCGGGGCAGCCGCGACCGGCCGGGCCGGCGCCGTCCGCGGCGACGCGGGTGTCGGGCGGGCAGGCGCCGGACGTGGCGTGGCTCTCGGCGCCGGCCCAAGCGGCGCGGCACGCGGCGGCGCTCGCGTCGCGGGCGGCGCGAGGGGGAGCGCGGGCGGTGCGGAGCCCAGGAGGTCCAGCGGGTCGAGGTAGCGGCCGGTCGCGAGGTCGCGTGCGCCGAGATGCACGTGAGGGCGCCGCTGCGGCGGGTCGCTCGACGTACCCACGGTGGCCACACGCGCGCCGCGCGCGACAACCTCGCCGGCTCGGACGGCGAACGAGCCGAGCTGCTGGTAGGTCGCGACGATCGCCCCGCAGCGGACGCTCAGCGTCCGCCCGCCGCGCGGTACGCGGCCCGCGAAGCTCACGCGTCCCGCACACGCGCTGCGAACCGGCGAGCCGCGGGCGGCGGCCAGGTCGACGCCCCGATGCGAGCCGCCGGCGTAGGGGTCGCGACCCACATCGAAGCCGCGCAGGACGGAGCCGTCGACCGGCATCTCCCAGCTCCCCGCGTGGGCTGCGGGCGGGGCGAGGAGCGCCACGATCAAAAGGAGCCAAGGCGCAATTGCAAGCACGCTCCCGACGGTAAGCCCGGACAGTCCTGATCGGCGGCACCGCGCGTGTTTCGTTACGAAGTCGCGCCCCAATTGGCACGAAGCGCGCGACCACCGCGCGCGTTCAGCGCTCCTGGACGACGTCCTCGTACGGCTTGCGATCGGCGCGGGCGATCCACTCGTCGGCGGAGAGGCGCTCGGGGTCGCGCGGGGTGGCCGGGTAGCCGAACGTCAGCACCGTCGCGACCTGCTCGCCGTCGTCGTGGCCGACGATCGCCCGCAGCGCCTCCGCGTCCGCGATCCCGTTCGGGCACGACCCGATCCCCTCGTTGGACGCCGCGAGCATCATGTTCTGCGCGGCCCGCCCGGCGTCGAATGACGTGGGTCCCTTCGAGCCGACGACGATCGCGACGACGAGCGCCGCGCCGAGCACGTTGTCCGAGGCGTAGACGCACGCCGCGGCGCGCTCCACCAACGCCGGATCGCGCAGTACGACGAAGCGTCGCGCCTGGCGGTTCTTCGAGCTGCCCGCGATTCGCCCCGTCTCGAGGATCCGCCGCCGGGCGTCGGCACCGATGGGGCGCGCGTCGTAGGTCCGCAGCTCGCGCTTGCTCACCACTGCGAGATAGGCGTCCATGTCCGACAGGTTACGCCCGCGGCAGCGCGTCGATGCGCTTGATCCACTGGCGTAGCTTGAAGTGCTCGTCGGTGAGCTGGAGGTACTCGTCCAGCACGAGGTGAAACGGCTCGTTGTCCGCGGGCTCGCGCTTCAGCGCGTATTTCAAAAACGGGAAGACGCAGCAGTCCGCGGCGGAGAGCTCCGAGCCGAACAAGAACTGGCGTCCGGACAGCAGCGACTCGAACCCGTCGAGGTACATCGCCAGCTCGCGGGCGAGCTTCGTGATGAGCATGTGATCGGGCTCCTGCGACGCGAGCTGCGCCGCGATGCGGTTCGGCGGGACCTTCCACACGCGGTTGAACCAGTCGATGAAGACATTCATCTCCGCATAGCGCGCCTCGTCACTCGGATACAGCGGCGGCGACGGGACGTGGTATTCCAGGTAGGCGAGGATCTGCATGGAGTCGGCGACCACGTTGTCGACCCGTTCGCGGTGGTCGACGATCACCGGGACCAGCGGCTGGCCCGAGACCTTCTCGATCTCGCTGCGGTCGTCGTAGGGGATGAAGCGCGACTCGACCTCGATCCCCTTGTGCGCGAGCGCAAGCGCGACGCGCTCGACGTTCGTGGAGAAGTTCGCCCGATAGAGGATCATCCGGATCCGGACGGTAGCGAGCCGGCGTCGCCGCCGGCCATGAGGGCGCGGTACAGCGCGTTCGCCTTGACCCCGGTCAGCGACGCGACGACCGTGCTCGCCGGCCGCGGCCTGGCCCCCGCCTCGACGAGCGCGCGCAGGGCGTCGAGCGCCGGTCCCAACTCGGGCTCGACAGACGGCGCCCCGCCGACGACGAGCACGACCTCGCCGCGCGGCGGCGCGTCCGCGTAGCGCGCGGCGAGCGACGCCGCGTCGCCTCGCACGATCTCCTCGTGCAGCTTCGTCAGCTCGCGGCAGACGACCACCGGGCGCTCGGCGTCGATGGCGGCCAGCGCTGCCAGCGATGCCGCGACCCGGTTTGGCGACTCGAACGCGACGATCGTCTCGGCGGCGCGAAACAGCGAGGCGAACTCGCCCTTCTTGCGCGGCAGATAGCCGACGAAGCGCCACGTATCGGACGGCAGCGCGCTCGCCACCAACGCCGAAAGCACCGCGCTCGGGCCGGGCAGCACCTCGACTGCCAGCCCCGCCGCGACGCACGCGCGCACGAGCACGAACCCCGGATCGGAGACCAAGGGCGTCCCCGCATCGGACACCAGAGCGACGACGTCACCGGCCTGCATCCGCTCGACGAGCTGCGTGGCACGCGCCCGCTCGTTGTGCTCGTGGTAGGAGACGAGCTTCGCCGAGACGCCGTAGCGCTCGAGCAGCACGCGCGTGCGGCGCGTGTCCTCGCAGGCGATGACGGTCGCGTCACGCAGCGCGCTCAAGACGCGCAACGTGACGTCCTCGAGGTTGCCGATCGGCGTCGGGCACACGACAAGACGACCGCTCACGCGAGCGCTCCGAGGCCATCGGCCGGGCGCGCGGAGCACGCGGCGGAGGCGGCGAGCGCGGCGAACGCGGCGGAAGCGACGAACGCGGCGGAAGCGGCGAACGCGGCGGAAGCGGCGAGCGCGGGGGCGGCGGCGAGCGCCCTCATGCCGGCGCGCCGATCCCGTCGAGCGCCAGGGCGGCCGCGCCGAGCATCCCCGACTCCGCGCCGAAGCGCGCGGGCACGATCTGCACGTGCTCGCGCGACGGCGACAGCGCCCGCGCCGCGACGACCTCCCGCGCCGGCCCCAGCAGCAGCTCGCCCGCCGCGATGACCCCGCCGCCGACGACGACGAAATCGGGGTTCAGCATGTTCACGAGGTTCGCGATGCCGACGCCGAGCCACCGCCCGCACAGCGCGAGGGCGTCGATCGCCCCGACGTCGCCGTCGAACGCGAGCTCGGTCACGAGCGGCCCGAGGATCTCGCGACCCTCCGCCAGCGCGCGCCCCAGCGCCGACTCCGGCCGTTCGCGCGCGATCCGCACGGCCTCACGCGCCAGAGCCGTTCCCGAGCACATCGCCTCGAGGCAGCCGCGGTTGGGACAGTTGCCCTGACACCGCGGCCCGTCGGCCTGCACGACCATGTGCCCGAGCTCGGCGCCCGCGCCCTGACTGCCGCGCTGCAAGGCGCCGCCGACGACCAGGCCGCCGCCGATGCCCGTACCGAGCGTGAGCAGCGCGGCATCGCGCGCGCCGGCCGCGGCGCCGAAGCGCCATTCGGCGAGCATCGCCGCGTTCGCGTCGTTGTCGACGAAGACCGGCAGCCCGAGGCGCTCGACCATGAGGTCGCGAAACGGTACGTCGAGCAGCGGGAGGTGGGTGGACGTCACCGCCATGCCCCGCTCGGCGTCGATGAGGCACGGAATCCCGATGCCGACCGCCTCCACCGCCCCCGACGCGCCCTCGACCGCGTCGCGGACCTCGCGGATGGCTCCCACGACCGTGTCGAGCACCGCAGCTTGGTCGTCACCGCGCGACGAGCGAGTCGCCCGATGATGGACGTTCAGTGCCGGGTCGACCGCGCCGGCCAAGAGCTTCGTGCCACCGAGGTCGACCCCGATCACGCAGCCGGTCGACACGATCGGCCACCATACAGGCTGCATGCCGCCACCCGAGGATCCCGACGGCACGCCGGAGTATCGCGTCTACCGCTCGCGCAAGCCTTGGCTTGAGCGCCGTGAGGCACGCGACGGCGACGAGCTGCAGCGGCTGCGCGGCGACGCCGGCCCCGGCCGTGCGCGCAGCCCGCGCAAGGGCATCTCGGGCTGGCGGGTCGTCCGCTGGCTGCTAGCCGCGGTCGCGGTGTGGATCGCGCTGTCGAGCGTCGTGTTCCTCCTCAGCGCTCAGATCCAGCAGGGCAAGATCGGCGACGAGGCCAACACGCTGCTCGGCGGCGCGGGCTACCCGCTGTGGTCGCCCAACAACGTCCTCGTGCTCGGCTCCGACCAGCGCACGGCGGAGACCCGCGAGCCCGGCGCCCAGACGACCGGCGGCCGGGCCGACTCGATCATGCTCATGCGCGTCGGCGGCGGCGCGAACAGCCGGCTGTCGATCGCGCGCGACACGGTCGTCGACATCCCCGGCCACGGCCGCGACAAGATCAACGCGGCGTTCGCCCTGGGCGGCACGGCGCTCGCGATCCAGACGGTCGAGGCGTACACGGGCGTCGACGTCAACCACGTCGTCGTCGTGAGCTTCGCGGACTTCCCGGACCTCATCGACGCGATGGGCGGCATCATCTACCGAGGCGGCTGCGTCGTGTCCTACATCAACGGCGGCTTTCGCAACGGCGGCTACACGCTGCGCCTGAAGGCCGGCAAGTCGCACATCGACGGCAAGCAGGCGCTCGCACTGGCGCGCACCCGCAAGAACGCGTGCAACAAGCGCGAGGACGACCTCACGCGGGCGCGCCGTCAGCAGAAGGTCGTCAGCGCGATGAAGCGCCGCCTGCTGTCGCCCTTCGCCTTCGTGCGTCTGCCGCTCATCGCCTGGGCGGCCCCGAAGTCGCTGCGCTCGGACATGAGCGGCCCGACCCTGCTCGGCCTGTTCGGCGCGCTGACGTTCGCCGGCTCACCTCAGACCGAGGTGCTCGGCACGATCTCCGGCCAGGTGCCCGACAGCGTCAGGCAGGCGAAGGTGCGGCGCTTTCTGGCCGGTTAGATCAGCTAGTCCGAGGAGGACTTCGGCGACGAGCCGCTGTCCGAGGACGTCGACGACTTCGTCGCCGGCTCGGACTTCGAGACGGACTCCGAGGAGGAGGACGACGAGGCGTCGCTGGACTTCGAGTCCGAGCTCTTGGCGTCGTCCTTCTTGGAGGTCGACTCCGTCTCGGCCTTCTCCCGCGCGCGCTTCTTC
Source organism: uncultured Actinomycetes bacterium (assembly GCA_963810605.1). Lineage (GTDB taxonomy): Bacteria > Actinomycetota > Thermoleophilia > Solirubrobacterales > Solirubrobacteraceae > CADCVQ01. The sequence continues at coordinate 47,262 of CAWEOF010000027.1, read as the reverse complement.
GTGCCGTAATCGGTGTTGTAGAAGCCCTTGCCCTTGAAGTGGACCGCGATCGGGTGAAAGACGCGCTCGAGCGGGACCCCGGTCTCGGGGTCCTCGGCGAGCGGCGGATCGGTCATCTTCTGCATGACCTCGAGGATCGTGCCGTCGGGACGTCTGTACTCGTAGAAGGGCACGCGCGGGGCATGGTATCTAGCATGGCGGCCATGCCCGACCTCGCCACGATGGACAAGATCGTCGCCCTCTGCAAACGACGCGGTTTCGTCTTTGCCTCCTCCGAGATCTACGGCGGGCTCGGCTCGACCTACGACTACGGCCACTACGGCGTCCTGCTGAAGACCAACGTCAAGAACGAGTGGTGGCACGCGATGACCCGGGAGCGCGACGACATCGTCGCCCTGGACTCCGCGATCCTCCAGCATCCGCGCACATGGGAGGCGAGCGGGCACCTCGCCGGCTTCACCGACCCGATGGTCGACTGCCGCAAGTGCGGCCAGCGCTTCCGCGCGGACCACGTCGGCGACCTGGCCTGCCCCGAGAAGCCGTCCAAGCACCCCGGCGAGGGGCCGAACTGCGACCTCACCGAGGCGCGCGACTTCAACCTCATGTTCGAGACGACGATGGGCCCGGTGAAGGACTCCGGCGCGACCGTCTACCTGCGCCCGGAGACCGCGCAGGGCATCTTCGTGAACTTCAAGAACGTCCTGCAGTTCTCACGCAAGAAGCCGCCGTTCGGCATCGCCCAGGTGGGCAAGTCGTTTCGCAACGAGATCACGCCGGGCAACTTCATCTTCCGCACGCGCGAGTTCGAGCAGATGGAGATGGAGTTCTTCGTCCCGCCGGACGACGCGGCGCAGTGGTACGAGACGTGGAAGCAGTTGCGCTTCGACTGGTACGTCCAGCTCGGGATCCGCAGCGACCACCTGCAGCTGCGCGAGCACGACCCCGACGAGCTCAGCCACTACTCGTCCGCCACCGCCGATGTGGAGTACCTGTTTCCGATCGGCTGGTCAGAGCTCGAGGGCGTCGCCAACCGCGGGAACTTCGACCTCACGCAGCACGCGCTGTTCTCCGGCGAGAAGCTCGAGTACTTCGACCCGCAGACCAAGGAGCGCTACGTCCCGCACGTCATCGAGCCGGCGGCGGGCGCCGATCGCGCGACGCTCGCCTTCCTCGTCGACGCCTACGACGAGGACGAGCTCGGCGGCGAGCTGCGCACCGTGCTGAAGCTGCATCCCCGGCTGGCGCCCGTGAAGGTCGCCGTCCTGCCGCTCGTCCGCAAGGACGGCCAGCCCGAGGTCGCGCGCGAGATCGTCGGCGCGCTGCGCGGTCGGATGCAGACCGAGTACGACGAGGGCGGCTCGATCGGCAAGCGCTACCGCCGCCAGGACGAGATCGGCACGCCGTACTGCGTCACGGTCGATCACCAGACGCTCGAGGACCGCACCGTCACCGTGCGCGACCGCGACACCCTCGCGCAGGAGCGCGTCGCGATCGACGAGCTCGCCGACCTGCTGGCGGCACGCCTCGACGCGCCGTGGCAGTCGCCGAAGGTCGCCGCAGACGCGGCGCCGTCCGTCTGAGCACGAGCGCCTGCGCGCCAGCTTGGACTGCGCGGTCGAGCCGCGAGGCCAGATGGCCGATGCGTTCGCATGGCCCTTCGATCGCAGCTCGCGCCATGAAGCTCGCCTTGGCCGTCCTGATCGCCGCCGCTTGGCTCGTCGGCTTGCTGGTCGCGCTACCGGCCGGCGCGTAGCCCGCGTGTACTAGCGTCCCGGGCTGTGGCCGTGACGATCCCAGCTGCGACGGAGCAGATCGACTATGCCGATCTCTATGCGCGCTGGGAGCGCGGCAACTGGTCTGCGACCGACATCGACTTCACGCAGGACCGGCTGCACTGGGAGCAGGAGTTCACGCCCAAGCAGCGGACCGCCGCGCTGTGGCTGTACTCGCTGTTCTTCCACGGCGAGGACTCGGTCGCCGACAACCTCTCGCCGTACGTCGATGCGGCGCCGCTCGAGGAGCAGAAGTACTTCCTCGCGACGCAGCAGGTCGACGAAGCGCGCCACGCCGTCTTCTTTCACCGCTTCCTGCACGAGGTCGTCGGCGTCGGCGACGGCAGCCTCTCGGGCGGGCTCGGCGCGACTCTCCCCCAGCTCACCTGGGGTCATCGCAAGCTCTTCCGGCGGCTCGACACCATGGCCGCCGAGCTGCGCTCCGATCGCTCGCCGCGCAAGCTCGCCGAGGCGCTGACGCTCTACCACGTCGTCGTCGAGGGGACGCTCGCCCAGCCGGGCCAGCACATCATCGAGACGTCGCTTGAGACGCTCGACCTCATGCCGGGCTTCCGCGAGGGGATGCGCAACGTCGCGCTCGACGAGCAGCGCCACATCGCGTTCGGCGTCCGCCTGCTCGCCGACCTCTACGAGGCCAATCCCCGCGAGACGCAGGATGCGATCGTCGACGTCATCCGCGAGGTGCTGCCGTGGGTGCTCAGCGTGCCGATCCCGCCGGGCTGGGACACGTCCTACACGGAGTGCTTCGGCTACTCGATGGAGGATCTCTTCGAGGAGGGCGCGCGCTCCAACGAGGCGCGGCTGCGCGCGATCGGCATCCCGCTCGACGACATCGCGCACTTCCCCTTTCCGATGAACATCCCGCCGCGGGCGCGCGGCGTGCAAGCGCTGGCGCTGCTGCGCGCCGGGTTTCTCGGCGAGCGCAACGGCCCGACCCCGCGCGATCCGGCCACGTTGCGCGTCTTCTTCGACCTGCTTGCCCGCAACGCGCGCGGCGAGGAGGTGCCGCGCGGCACGACGATCCAGTGGGACTTCCGCGACGCGGAGCCGTGGTACCTGCAACTCGACGGCGTGCACAAGAGCGCGATCCAGGGTCGCCTCGCGAAGCCGACGGTCCGCCTGCGGCTGACGTTCGACGACTTCGCCGAGCTCGTCTCGCGCCGCGCGCAGCCGTACGCGCTCGTCGCCCGCGGCCGGATGCGCCCGCACGGAAACCCGCGGATCCTCCTGAAGCTTCAGCGCCTGTTCGCCTGACGCTGCCGGGGCGCTGACGGGACGGGTGCCGGTGATCGCCGCGAGCACCGTCCGCACACCGAAGGTGACCTGAGGGGGGCGAACTTTCGTCGCTGTCGACTTGTGAGCTATATGCGCTCACTTTTCGACATCGCTACGCGGATCGCAGCACGACACGAGGGTCGGGTCACGCGTGCCCAGCTCCTCGACGCCGGCATCGACACACACCGGATCAGGCGGTGGGTCGCGGACGGGCGGCTGTACCGCGTCCACCGCGGCGTGTATTCGATCGGTCGGCCGGCGCCGTCGATGCGCGGCAACTACATGGCGGCCGTGCTCGCATGCGGCGTCGGCGCGGCCCTCAGCCACTGGGCCGCGGCCATGCTGCTCGGCCTCGTCAAGTTTCGCCGCGTGCCGGCGCCGGAGGTCACCGTCCCGACCACCGCGGGGCGCGCGCGACCCGGCATCAGGATCCATCGCGTCGCCCGGCTACACCACCTCGACACGATGCGGGTCGGCAAGATCCGGGTCACATCCGTGCCCCGGACGCTGCTCGACCTCGCCCCGTCACTGTCACAGCCACAGCTGACTCGCGCCTGCCATGAGGCGTGGATCCGCCACGAGACGACGCCTACCGAGGTGATCGCTTGCATCGAGCGCAACCCGCACAAGCCCGGCGGGCATCGACTGCGCCTCGCCTTGGGCTCCGATGTCACCCTGAGCGAGCTCGAGGACGGATTCCTCGCACTTCTGCGCGACCACGATCTGCCCCTGCCGCGGACGAACATCGACCGGGGAGGCGACAAGGTCGACTGCCACTGGACGCACGTCGGGCTCACCGTCGAGCTCATGAGCTACCGCTTCCACGGCTCGCGACGGGCGTTCGAAGCGGACATCGCCCGTCGCCGGCGTTCCAACCACCTCGCGTTCAGCTACGGCGACGTGTTCGAACGGGGTGAAGCGACGGTGAAAGAGCTCGCGCCGATGCTGCGTGTCGAATAGTGAGCGGATATCGCTCACTATTCGACATTCACTCATGCGCGGCACCTCAAAGCAGCGCACTGGCCAGCCGGCCAGCACTCGGCGCAAGAACGACGAAGGCGCCCCGCGGGACGCCCTCGCACACAACAGATCGTCGGGTCGGCCAGTCAGCCGGCGGGCGCGGCCTCCGGCGCCGCGGCGGGCGACGTGTTGGAGCTGTAGTCGAACTCCTCCTCGGCGCCGAACAGCGCGTCGAGCACCTTGTTGCGCAGGCCCTCGCTGGCGGCGAGCGCGACGGCGCCGCCGATGATCGCGACGAGCAGCAGGCGGCCGAACCCGCCCTTGCGCTTCTTCGCCGGCGAGGCCGACTTCGGCGCGGAGCGCAGCGCGGTCGTCGCGTCGCGCAGGGCGTCGGACGAGCGCTTGAGCTCCTTGTGCAGCTTCTTGTCGTCGAGCAGGTTCTTGGCCGGCGCCTTGCCCCTGTTGAGCCGCGCGTAGGCGTTGCGCGCCGCATCGACGGCCACCACCATGTTGTCGCGCAGCTCCTCGTCTTGGAGGATGCGCTGCACGTACGGATTGTGGCCCGCGCTGCGGGCTGCCGCCGCGGCGGCCTCGGCCTTGTCCTTCGCTGCCATCGAATTCACCTCTCGGATCGCTTGGTTCGAGCATATACCCGGTCGCCGTTGCGCCCAGCCGGCTTCCGGGCCGCCGAGAGCGGCGGCAGCACCTCGGGCGCGGGCTCGAGCGCGACCGCGAGGACGTCGTCGATCTGCTCGACGAACTCGAAGTTCAGCTTCGAGCGCAGGTGCTCGGGGATCTCGTCGGTGTCGGGCTCGTTGCGCTCCGGCGCGATGATCGTCGTGATCCCGTTGCGCTGCGCGGCGAGCGCCTTGTCCTTCAGGCCGCCGATCGGCAGCACCTGGCCGGTCAGCGTCATCTCGCCGGTCATCGCGACGTCGTCGCGGATCTGCCGGCCGCTCAGCAGCGAGACGAGCGCGGTCGCCATCGTGATCCCCGCCGAAGGCCCGTCCTTCGGGATCGCGCCCGCGGGGACGTGGATATGCACGTCGTGATGCTTGAACCAATCTGACGGCAGGTCGGGCGCCACGAGCGCGAGGTGGCCGCGCACGTAGGACATCGCGGCCTGCGCGGACTCCCGCATGACGTCGCCGAGCTGGCCGGTGATCTGCAGCTCCCCGTCGCCGTCCATCGCGGTCGCCTCGACGAACAGGACGTCGCCGCCGACCGGCGTCCACGCAAGTCCCGTCGCGACGCCGGGCAGCCGCGTGCGCCGCTTCGTCTCGGAGTAGTAGCGCTGGCGGCCGAGCAGCTCGCGCGCCTTCGCCTCGCCGATCGAGCCCTTCGCCGGCTGCTCCTCGGCGACCCCGCGCGCGACCTTGCGCGCGATCGCGCCGATCTGGCGCTCGAGCTCGCGCACGCCGGCCTCGCGGGTGTAGTCGGAGATCACGGCCCGCAGCGCGGCATCGGTGATGCGTAGCTGCGACTTGCGAAGGCCGTTGCGCTCGGCCTGGCGCGGGACGAGGTAGCGCTTGGCGATCTGGAGCTTCTCGTCGGCGGTGTAGCCGGCGATGTCGATCATCTCCATCCGGTCGCGCAGCGGCGAGGGGATCGTGTCGAGCGTGTTGGCCGTCGTGATGAACATGACCTTCGAGAGGTCGAACGGCAGGTCGAGGTAGTGGTCGCGGAAATGCTCGTTCTGCTCGGGGTCCAGCACCTCGAGCATCGCGCTCGCCGGGTCGCCGCGGAAGTCCGAGCCCATCTTGTCGATCTCGTCGATCATGAAGAGCGGGTTGTTCGAGCCGGCGTCGCGCAGCGCGCGGATGATCGTGCCGGGCATTGCGCCGATGTACGTCCGGCGATGGCCGCGGATCTCCGCCTCGTCGCGCACGCCGCCGGCGCTGATGCGCTCGAACTCCCGTCCGAGAGCGCGCGCGATCGAGCGACCCAGCGACGTCTTCCCCACGCCCGGCGGCCCGACGAACGAGAGGATCGTGCCGCGGGATACCGTTTCCCGCCCGCCCAAGAGCTTGCGCACGGCGAGGAACTCGATGATGCGGTCCTTGACGTTCTCCAAGCCGTAGTGGTCCTCGTCGAGCACCTTGATCGCGTTGTCGAGGTCGAGGTTGTCCTCGGTCGACGTGTCCCACGGCAGCGAGGCGATCCACTCGAGGTAGGCGCGGATGACGCCGTGCTCGGCGGCCTGCGTCGGGAGGTTCTCGAGGCGGCCGAGCTCGCGGTCGACCTGCTTGCGCACGTCGTCGGGCAGGTTCAGCGCCGCGAGCTGCTCGCGCAGCTCGTTGGCCTCCGCCGCCGACTCGTCGAACTCGCCGAGCTCGTCCTGGATCGCCTTGAGCTGCTGGCGCAAGACGAACTCGCGCTGCGTGCGGTCCATCTCGGACTGCACCTGGCTCTGGATCTCCGAGCCGATCGAGATGACCTCGAGCTCGCGCGCGAGCACCTCGGTAAGCCGCCGCAGCCGGCGTGCGACGTTGCACTCCGCAAGCAGGGCCTGCTTCTGCTCGGTCGGCAGCCGCAGCGAGCCGGAGATGAGGTGGCTCAGCGAGCTTGCGTCCTCGACGTTCGCGACCGCGATCTGCAGCTCCTCGGGCAGGTACGGCACGGCCTCGACGATCTGCGAGAACGTCTGCTGCACGGAGCGCATGAGCGCCGTCAGCTCGAGCGACTCCTCGACGACGTCGGGCAGCTCGGAGATCTCGGCGACGATGTACGGGACCTCGCGCTCCCAGCGGTCGATGCGCACGCGCTGCGCGCCCTGCACGAGCAACCGCAGCGTCCCGTCGGGGACCTTCAGCATCCGCGCGACGATCCCGACGACGCCGACCTCGTACAGGTCCGACGGGCTCGGCTCCTCGAGCTCGGGCTTGCGGCTCGCGACCATGACGAGCATGCGGTTGCCGGCGAGCACGTCGTTGACGAGCTGCACCGAGCGGTCCTGGCCGATCGCGAGCGGCGTGAGCGTGTCGGGGAACGGCACGGTCTCGCGCAGCGGCAGGACCGGCAGCGACGCCGGCAGATCGCGCGCGACGCCGACCTCGATCTCGTGGGCCGAGCCGTCGCTGACGATCTCGATCACGACTCGCCGCCCGGCTCCGGCAACTCGCTCGTCGCCGCGACGGAGCCGCCGCGCTCGATCGGCACGCTGCGCGCGCTGGCCTCGACGTCGGCGAGCGGCAGCTCGACGCGCAGGATCCCGTCCTGGTAGGTCGCCCGCGCCTGCTCGGCCACGACGTCGGCCCCGAGCGCGATCGTGCGGCGAAACGGCCCGTGCTCGATCTCGAGCTGCTGGTAGACGCGGCCCTCGACGTCGGCCTCGCGGCGGTTGCCGGTGAGCGTCAGCTCGCGGCCCTGGATCTCCAGGCCGAGGTCGCCCGAGTCGATTCCGGCGAGCTCCGCGTGGACGATCGCGCGCGCCGGATCGTCGGCGTAGAAGACGTCGACGGCGGGCGAGAAGCCGGTCCGCCGCGAGGTGAGACCGACGCTGCCGAAGACATCGCCGAAGAGCTCGTCCATCTCCCGGCGCATCCGCTCGAAGTTGGCGAACAGGTCGCGCTCCTTGGGCATCGGCTCACAGTACCCAGTTCGCCCGCCCGGCTCCTACGAAGGCGTGCGACGTCAGACGGTGTAGACGGCCCCGGTGCGGGCGATCTCGACCGGCCCCGCGTAGGCGCTTGATGCCGCGGCGAGCGCCTGCTCCTCGTCGAGCTCGTCGGTGAAGTGCGTGAGCACAAGCCGCGCCGCGCCGCAGGCGGCGGCGTGCTCGCCCGCCTCGGTCGCCGTGAGATGGCCGCGCGGGGGCCCGCCGGTCGAGGGCGCAACGAAGGGCAGCGACGCCTCGAGCATGAGCAGGTCGGTCTGCGCGGCGAACTCGCGCAGCGCGTCCGTCGGACCGTGGTCGGCACCGAAGGTGAAGCGCCCGCCGCCCTCGCGCGACGTCAGCTCGACCGCGTTGCACGGGACGTAGTGCGGCACCGGCTGAAAGCGCGCGCGCAGCGTGCCGATGGCGAGCGTCGCTGCGATGTCGTACTCGCTCAGCTCAAAGGCCGAGTCAAACAGCCCCGGCTGGCCGCCGGCCGCGGCGACCGTGCGCACGAGCTCCGTCGCGCCCGGCGGCAGCATCAGCCGGGGACGAGCGGGCGCGTCGGTGCCCGGCCAGCTGCCAACCGGATAGGCCTGCTGGCGCGGCGCGTATGACAGCGCGCACGCGAACGGCACGAGGTCGAGGAAGTGGTCGGCGTGCATGTGCGAGATGAGGACGGCATCGACGTCGACGTACTCGCGCACACGGCGCAGCTGCGAGAAGACCCCGCTGCCGCAGTCCAGCAGCAGGCAGGTCGCGCCGTCCTCGACGAGGTAGCCGCTGCACGCACCTCCGGCATCCGGCCAGGACGGCGATTTCCCAAGCACCGTGATCTGCACACGCGGACCATAAGCGCGCCGGGGCCTGTGCTGTGTGAGGGCGCTCCGGATTCAGGACGCGTGCAGGGCGGCCTGCTCCTGCGCGGTCGGGAACGCCCACGCGGCCTGTGTGCGCCGCTCCTGGCGGAAGGCGAAGCGCAGCTGCTGAGGCGGCCTCAGCCCCTCGGGGCTGTCGGGCCGAAACGTCCCGCACGGCTCGTCGAGCTCGAGTGCGCACAGCAGGTTGCAGCGAAAGAAGCAGTCCTCGCATGCCGCCTTCTTCGTCGATCGGCTCTTCGCCATATGCCCGGTCGTCCCCCCGAAATGAGTCCTGCTTGACGGGGCAATCAGAGCACGCGGCGACGCACCTGTGCAAGAGGTCCCGAGGGGCGGTTTCCGCTCCTTCACGGTTTTTCAGCGCGGGCAGGCCGCAAATGGCGAAGGTTTCCGTCTCCGTCTCCTTAAGAGGTTGCCGGCATGCAAATCTCGCCCCCCTGCGTCGGGGCACATCTCGCTCTTTGCGGGAAGAACGTCCGTCACCAGCCGGATGTGCGAACACGCCGGCCGTCGACGGCTGCGACCGACGGGCAGCCCGCCAGCGCGAGCGCGCGGCCGAAGTCCTCGCGGAACGCGTCGAGCACGGTGCGCACGCCGGCCTCGCCGCCGGTAGCGAGGCCCCAGGCGTACGGACGGCCGACGAGGACGGCGTCGGCGCCCAAGGCGAGCGCGCGCAGGACGTCGGCGCCGTCGCGGATCGCGCCGTCGACGAGGACGGGTATCCGCCCCGCGACCGCGGCGGCCACCTCGCGCAGGGCGACCGCGGTCGGGACGGCGCCGTCGATCTGGCGCCCGCCGTGGTTGGAGACGACGATCGCGTCGGCGCCGGCGTCCAGCGCGGCGTCGGCGTCCTCGGCGCAGAGGATGCCCTTGACGATGACCGGCAGCCCGCTCGCGTCGCGGATCCACGCGACGTCGGGCCAGGTGAGCGACGCGTCCCACCCGCCGACGGCCGAGTGGCGCGCTTCGAGGTCGTGGCCGAGGTGCGACGCCAGCGCGACGCCGTCGGGAAACGGCACGTCGAGGTGGTGGCGCTCGCGCTCGCGCCGGCCGCCGACCGGCAGGTCGACGGTCAGCAGCACGGCGTCGAAGCCGTGCTCCGCCACGCGCGCGAGCACGCGCTCGGTGCGTTCGCGGTCGACGTCGACGTAGAGCTGAAACCACAGCGGCCCGCTCGCGGCGGCCGCGACCTCGGCGAGGTCGGCGGTCGCGCGCGTCGACAGGCAGTAGATCGTGCCGGCGGCGCCGGCCGCGCGCGCGGCGCCCGGCTCGCCGTCGCGGTGCAGGAGGCGCTGGGCGGCCATCGGCGCGAGCAGCACGGGCAGCTCGATCCGCCGGCCGAGCAGCGTGATCGACGTGTCGACGGTGCTGACGTCGACCATGACGCGCGGCCGGATCCACAGCTTGCGCCACGCCGCGGCGTTCTCGGCGATCGTCTGCTCCTCGCCGGCGCCGCCGGCGAAGTAGTCGTAGTGCGCGACGTCGAGCAGCTCGCGCGCCCGGGCTTCCAGTTCGCCGAGCAGGTGCATGAGCCACGATGGTAGGTCGATGCGCATCCTCGTGACAGGTGTCAGCGGCGCGATCGGCGGCGCGATCGTGCCGGCGCTCGCACGCGACGGCCACGACCTGCGCGGGTTCGCGCGCCGGCCCGACCGCGTTACGGCGAAGCTGCCCGTCGTCGCCGGGGACGCCGTGACCGGCGCGGGCCTCGACGCGGCGCTCGACGGGGTCGACGTCGCGTACTTCCTCATCCACTCGATGGAGGGCGGCGACGCCGGCTTCGAGCAGCGCGAGCGCGCCGCCGCGACCCACTTCGTGCGGGCCGCCGGCCGCGCGGGCGTGCGCCGCGTCGTCTACCTCGGCGCCATCGTCCCGGAGGGCAAGCTGTCGCGCCATCTCGCAAGCCGCCTGGAGGTCGAGCGGATCCTCTGCGCCGGGTTCGAGGAGGCCGTGGCCCTGCGCGCGTCGATCGTCATCGGCGCGCGCTCGCGCTCGTTTCGCTTCCTCGTGCGGCTCGTCGAGCGGATGCGCGTGCTGGCGCTACCGGCGTGGCGCGAGCACCGCACGCAGCCGATCGACGTCCGCGACGTCCGCGCCTTCCTGGTCGCGGCGGCCACGACGCAGCACGCCACCGGCGGCCTGTCGCTCGACATCCCCGGGCCGCAGACGCTGACCTACGAGGCGATCGTCCAGCGGATCGCGGACCTCATGCTCGTCCGCCGGCAGGCGCTGCGGCTCAGGCGCGACGTCACGCCGATCGCCGCGCCGATCGCCGCGAAGATCGCCGGCGAGGACCCGGCGTTCGTCGGCCCGCTCATGGAGAGCCTGTCGGGCGACCTGCTCGCGCGCGACGACCGCGCCGGCGCGCTGCTCGGGGTGCGCCGCCACGCCTTCGACCGCTCGGTCGAGGCCGCGCTGCGCGAGTGGGAGGCACACGAGCCGCTCGGCGCGCGCTAAGCCCGGATCCACCGATCCTCGCCGCGAATCCCCACCGCCGATCACGCCAGGGATTCATCCACGATCCTCGGTGGATCCAGGCTAAGTAGGGTGCGCGCGGTGTCTCTCGTCATCGCGAGCATCGACATCGACGCCCCGTTGCGGGACGTGTGGGACTACGTCATGGACCCGTCGCACTACGGCGACTGGGTGACGATCGTCGACGCGGTATCCAACGTGGACCGAGGCCCGGTGCGACCCGGCTTTCGCATGGATCAAACACTGCATTTGCGCGGGGTGCGCTTCCGCGTGCATTGGAAGCTCGACATCGTGCGGCCACCGCTGCACGCCCGCTGGCAGGGCAACGGCCCGGCGCGCTCGCGCGCGGTCACCGAGCACCGGCTAAGCGAGCGCGACGGACTTACGCATTTTGACTACCGAAACGAGTTCCGAACGCCGTTTGGCCCGCTGGGCGCCGCCGCCTCGAAAGTCATCGTGGGTGGCATTCCGGAGAAGGAAGCCAGGGCATCGCTGGCGAAGCTCAAGCAGATCCTCGAAGCCGATCGGCCAGCGGCCTGAGAGCAGGGGGCAGAGCGGTGCATGGATCAGACCGCCGGTCGATTGGCTAGTCTTTGTCGCGATCAGAGTTAAGTGCAGTGCTAACGGGGAGACGTACATGGCTGATTTTCTAGACGAGAAGCGAAGCGAGATCGGCGCGCGGCTGAAGGAGCTCAAGCCGCTCGTCGAGGAGTTCCGGCGCCTGGAGGCGGCAGCCGCCGCGCTCGACGGCGTGCACACGACCAAGGCACCAGCCGGCTCGTCGGCGCGTCCCAGAGCCGCCGCCAAGCGACGCAGCTCCAATGGCGGCGGCCGTCGCGGTCGTCCCAAGGGCAGCGGCACGCGTGGCGCCGAAGCGCTTGCGCTCGTCAAGGAGACCCCGGGGATCACGATCCCGGAGCTCGCCGAGAAGATGGGCATCAAGCAGAACTACCTCTACCGCGTGCTGCCGGGGCTCGCGGAGGACGGCCTTGTCGCCAAGGACGGGCGCGGATGGCATCCGAAGGAAGCTGCGTAGAGCGTTAACGATCTCTGGGGTCAGGTCCCGTTGAGCCTGACCCCAGTCGCCGTCTTTAGGGTGGAGCGTCGTCTGCCCTCACGCGGCAGACGACGCTTACACCAATCCGAGCTTCGACACCGCGGCGCGCTCGTCGGTCAGCTCTTTGACGGTCGCGTCGATCTTCGCCTGCGCGAACTCGCCGACGTCAAGTCCCTGCTCGATCTCATAGCCGCCGCCCTGCAGGCGCACGGGGAAGCTCGAGATGATCCCCTCGTCAACGCCGTAGGAGCCGTCCGAGGCCACCGCCATCGAGCGCAGCCCGTCGGCGCCCGACACCCAGTCGCGTACGTGATCGATGGCGGCGTTGGCCGCCGACGCCGCCGACGACGCGCCGCGGGCCTCGATGACCTCCGCCCCGCGCTTGCCGACCCGCGGGATGTACTGATTCTCATACCAGTCCATGTCCACGAGGTCGATCGCGGGCTTGCCGCCGACGGTCGCGTTGAACAGGTCGGGGAACATCGACGGCGAGTGGTTGCCCCACACGACGAGGTCGGACACCTCGTCGACCGAGACGCCGAGCTTCTGCGCCAGCAGTGCGACCGCGCGGTTCTGATCCAGGCGCGTCATCGCGGTGATCTGTGTCGACGGGATGTCCGGCGCGTTGGACGCGAGGATGAGCGCGTTCGTGTTGGCGGGGTTACCGACGACGAGCACCTTCACGCCATCCGCGGCGACCTCGTTGAGCGCTGCACCCTGCGGCTTGAAGATCTGACCGTTGGCCTCCAGCAGATCGGCCCGCTCCATCCCCTTCGTGCGCGGCCGCGCGCCGACGAGCAGCGCGATCTGTACGCCGTCGAACGCGCGCTTGGGGTCGTCGTAGATGTCCACCGACGCAAGCTGCGAAAAGGCGCAATCGGTGAGCTCGAGCGTCGTGCCCTCGGCGGCCTTGACGGCCGCGGGGATCTCGAGCAGCTTCAGCGCGACCCGCGTATTGGGGCCGAGCAGCTGCCCGGACGCGATCCGAAACAGCAACGCGTACCCGATCTGACCTGCTGCTCCCGTGACGGCGACCTTCACCGCGGAACCTTCACTCATGCATTCATCTCCTCGATCACCGCGTCCGCGAACTGGCTTGTTCCGACTGCGGTGGGGTCTGTACGGCTTGGCTTGAGGTCGTAGGTGACCTTCTCGCCCTTGCGGATCACCGTAGCGAGCGCGTTCTCAAGCGCACGCGCCGCAGCGGTCTCCTTCAGATGGTCCAGCATGTACACGCCCGACAGCATGAGCGCCGTCGGGTTCATGCGGTTCTTCCCAGCGTACGTCGGCGACGATCCATGCGTCGCCTCGAAGACGGCGGCTTCGGTGCCGATGTTGGCCCCGCCCGCCATTCCCAAGCCACCGATCATGGCAGCACACAGGTCGGACACAATATCCCCATAGAGGTTGGGAAGGACGATGACCTCGAAGTCCTCGGGATACGTGATCAGCTGGTTGCAGAGGTTGTCGATGATGCAGTCCGCAAAGTCGATGGCCGGATAGTCCTCGGCGACCTTGCGCGCCACCTCGAGGAAGAGGCCGTCCGAGAACTTCATGATGTTCGCCTTGTGCGCGGCCACGACCTTCCTGTAACCGTGGGTGACGGCGTAGTCGAACGCGTGGCGCACGATCCGCTCGGAGCCGAAGACGCTGATCGGCTTGATCGAGATGCCGGCGTCCTCGCGCACCGTGGACCCGAGTTCCGCGAGCTTCTCGCGCAGCGCGGCGTTGCCCGCGGTCCCGCGCTCGAACTCGATGCCGGCGTAGAGGTCCTCGGTGTTCTCGCGCACGATGACGAGGTCCGTCTCGGGAAAGCGCGTGCGGACGCCCTCGAGCGCCCTGCACGGGCGGATGCATGCGTAGAGGTCGAGCTCCTTGCGCAGCAGCACGTTGATCGAGCGAAAGCCCGACCCGACCGGGGTCGTCGTCGGACCCTTGATCCCGACGCCGGTGTCCTTGAGCGACCGCAGCGTGGCGTCCGGGAACGGGTTGCCGTGCGTGTTGTACTCGTCGAGGCCGGCCTCGTGGCGGTCCCAGTTCAGGTCGACCCCGGTGGCCTCGAGCACACGGCGCGTGGCCTCGGTGAGCTCGGGTCCCGTGCCGTCTCCGGGGATGAACGTCACATCGTGCGACAAGGCTGCCTCTCGGGGTGTTCTCTGGTCGACGCCGGGAGCGGGCGATGCTACCGGCGGCGTCGCGCAGTTCCGCTCGCCGCGCGGAATTTCTACACGCCGTCGGGCAGCGCCGATGTGGCGCGGCGCACCTCGCGACGCGCCTGCGCCAGGCGCGGGTCGCCGCTGCGCATGGCGAGGTTGACGGCGACGAGATGCGTCGCGGCCCGCGCGACGCCCGCGGCGATCGCGGCGGCTGCGATCGCGTCGGCGGCCGCCGGGCCGGGAGCGTGGTCGGCGACGTGCGCGGCGAGGGTGGCGGTGTCGGCGGCGGCGCTCGCGAGCGCGAGCGGGGCGTCGGCCGCGCGCTCGACGAGGTAGCCGAGAACGTGGTCGCGCGTCGCGGCGGAGGCGCTGGGCAGGTCGCCGGCCAGCGCCTCGCGGGCGCCGCGGTAGGCCTTCTCGTTGGCGAGCCCGAGCGCAACCGCCCGGCGCGCCAGGGCCTCGCCCTGCGCGCTGGCGCCGGCCGCACCGTCCCAGTCCGCCGCCGAGCGGCGCGCGGCGTCCGCGACGAGACCGGCCGCGAGCGCGAGGGTGCGCGCCGACAGCTCGCCACCGCCCTCGAGCCCTTCGCTTGCGTCGAGGCGCTCCGTCGGGAGATCGGCGGACATCGCGCGGATTCTCCGCGGATTGTGCGCGCTGTCAAGCGGCGGCGCGTATCGTCCGACGCGGATGTCGACCGCGCCCACCGACGCCGAGCTGGTTGCCCGTTGCCGTACAGGCGACGACGAGGCGTGGGAGCTGCTCGTCGAGCGCTTCGCCCGCTACGTCCACGCGATTCTCACGCGGGCGTTCACGCTCCCCGAGCACGCCGCCGAGGACGCCTTTCAGGAGGTCTTCGCGCGCGCCTACGAGCAGCTGCACCGGCTGCGCGACGACGCGGCCATCCGACCCTGGCTCGCGCAGCTGACCCGGCGCATCGCCATCGACGTGCTGCGCGCGGACGCTCGCGAGAGCGCCCGCGACGTCGCCGAGATCGAGCGCATGGACGCGGTCGCCGAGGACGAGCTCGATCGCCTCGAGGAGGCGCTGAGCGTGCGCGCCGCACTCGCGGAGCTGCCCGAGCACTGCGCGGACATCCTCGACCGCTTCTTCGCGCGCGACGAGAGCTACGCGACCATCGGCGCCGCGCTTGAGATCCCGCAGGGGACGATCGCGAGCCGCATCTCGCGCTGCCTGGGCAAGCTGCGAGAAAAACTCGATCACGAGGGAAGATCCGCCGCCCCTACCGCGTCTGGTGGGAGATGAACGAGGAGCGCATAGCGGAGCTGCTGGCCGAGTTGCCGCCCGCCCCCGGGGCATGGGTGAGGGCGGCGCAGGAGTCGCCGCGGGCGCGGCGCGAGATCGAACGTCTCGTGTCGCTCGCCGAGGCCGATGCGGCCTACCGCGTTGCGTTGCTTGCGGACACCGCTGCAGCGTTGCGGGGGGCGGGCTTGGAGCCCGCCCCCCGTGTTGTTGCGCAGCTCCGCGAGCGCCTGCGTCAGCATTGAGCGCGTGGCGCGCACGCACGAGGTCCTCAATCAAGCTCCACCGCTCGAAGGGCGCAACCTCTTTGACGACAACCTGCCGCTCGTCGAGGCGCTGACGCGCGAAGGCGGCGGCTGGGCGCTGGCGCGCTGCCACGAGGTCGGGGCGGCGTGGGGCGGCGAGCCCGTTCGCTGGGGCTTCGAGGCAAACGAGCACCCGCCGCGGCTGCGGACGTTTGACCGCTACGGCCATCGCGTCGACGAGGTCGAGTTTCATCGCGCGTGGCACGACCTCATGGGCTTGGCCGTGCGTCACGAGCTCCACTCGCTTCCGTGGACCTCGCGCGAGGCCGGGGCGCACGTCGCCCGCACGGCGATGTACCTCACGGCGACGCAGCCGGAGGGCGGCTTCGCGTGCCCGATCACGATGACGTTCGCGGCCGTGCCGGCGCTGTGCGCGCAGCCCGAGCTTGCCGCCGAGTGGGTGCCGCGGCTGACCGCGACCTCGTATGACCCCGATCTGACGACGCCGGGCAAGCACAGCGCGCTGTGCGGGATGGCGATGACAGAGAAGCAGGGCGGCTCGGACGTGCGCGCGAACACGACGGTCGCGGTGGCGGTCGGCGGCGGCGGTGGCGGTAGCGGCGCCGGTTACCGGCTCACGGGCCACAAGTGGTTCTGCTCGGCGCCGATGTGCGACCTCTTCCTCGTGCTCGCCCAAGCCGAGGGCGGGCTGTCGTGCTTCGCGCTGCCGCGGATCCTGCCCGACGGCACGCGCAACGCCATGCACCTGCAGCGGCTGAAGGACAAGCTCGGCAACCGCTCGAACGCGTCGAGCGAGATCGAGCTCGATGGCGCGCTGGCGCGGATGGTCGGCGAGCCCGGCCGCGGCGTGCAGACGATCATCGAGATGGTCGGCCACACGCGCCTGGACTGCGTCATCGGGACCGCCGCCGGGATGCGCCAGGGCGTCGCGCAGGCGACGTGGCACGCCGCGCACCGCAGCGCCTTCGGCGCGCTGCTCGCCGACCAGCCGCTCATGCGCAACGTCCTGGCCGATCTGTGCATCGAGTCCGAGGCCGCGACCGCGCTCGCGATGCGGCTGGCGCGCGCGTACGACGAGGCCGCCGCGGGCTCCGAGCGCGCGGCGGCGTTCAAGCGCCTGGCGACGGCGGTCGCGAAGTACCACGTCTGCAAGCGCGGCCCGGGCCACGCCTTCGAGGCGCTCGAGTGCCTGGGCGGCAACGGCTACGTCGAGGAGTCGGGGATGCCGCGGCTGTATCGCGAGATGCCGCTGGCGTCGATCTGGGAGGGGTCGGGCAACGTCATGGCGCTCGACGTCCTGCGCGCGCTCGCGCGCACGCCCGCCGTCCTCGACGTGTTCTTCGACGAGGTCGGCGCGGCCGCCGGTGCCGACGCGCGACTCGACGCGTTCGCCGCCCGGCTGCGATCACAGCTCGACGACCCGGCCCAGCTCGAGGCGCGCGCCCGCCGCGTGGTCGAGCACATGGCCCTCGCGCTGCAGGGATCGCTGCTCGTCCGCCACGCCCCGCCCGCGGTGGCCGACGCGTTCTGCGCCTCGCGCCTCGCGGGCGGCGACGGCGGCGGCGGCGGCGGCCTGGCGTACGGAACGCTGCCTGCGAGTGTCGACTGCGCGGCGATCGTGGCCCGACACACGCCGGCGCACTGAGGATGCCCGCGATGAAGCGCGTAGGGCTCGCTGCCGAGCACGAGTCGCCCGAGGATCCCGCCGGATCGGAGATCAGGGTGGCGCTCACGCCGGCGGCGGTCCGGCAGCTGTCCGATCGCGGTCACAGCGTCGCGGTCGAGTCCGGTGCGGGTTCGCGCATGGGCTTTGAGGACGACGAGTACCGCGCGGCCGGCGCCGACATGGTGTCGCGCGAGGAGCTCTATCGCGACCGCGACGTCGTCATCAAGATCAAGGGTCCGGCGCATGCCGAGGTCGCCGGCATGGACCCCGGCTCGACGCTCGTCTGCATGGCGCATGTGAAGTCGATCCCCGAGCGCGCGGCGATCTGCGACGAGCGCCACATCAACCTCCTGGCGCTCGAGCTCGTCACCGAGCGCCCGCCCGCGGGGGAGGCTTGGGTCCGCGCCAAGCTCGCCATGCAGCGGATCCTCGCCGACGACGGCCGGCCCGCCGGCGAGCTTCACATCGCCTTCACCGGCTTTGCGGCCGGCGCCTTCGGCGCGCTCCAGCAGGCTGCCCGCAGCCATCCGCGGTCGCTGCAGATGCTGGCCTCAGCGGGGGACTATCGCCCGCCCGACACGGATGGCGGAACGCTCCTCGTGGACCCCGGCCCCCTGGCGCAGACCGCCGCGCGGATACCCGCAGGCGAGGTCCAGCCGGAGCTCGCGCGCTTGCCGGCGCGCCGCAAGATCGAGTCCCTGCACGAGACGGGACGCGCCGGTGCGCGCTTCGGGATCGACCTCGCGCTGCGGACCGACGCGCGCCGCGGCGCCCCACGCGACCTCCGGGTAACGGTGCTCGGCTACGGCAACGTCGCGTTCGGCGCGCTGGACGAGTGTTTGCGAACCGGTGTCTCGCATGTGCACATCCGGACCGAGCGGACGACGGAGCGCGCGTTGCTGCGCCCTCACCTTCAGGGCTCGGACGTCATCGTCAACGGGATCGACGGGCGCGACGACCCGCACAGCTACGTCGTGACCAACGACGATCTCGGCTCGGTCATCCGCGCCGGCACGGTCGTCGTCGACCTCGTCGGCGGCAGCGCGACCAACCGCGGCGCCGTCGAGCCCATCGTCGAGTGCACGACGCCGGACGATCCGTACTTCGTCGTCGGCGGCGTCTATCTCTCGTCGGTCTGGGGCTGGCCGCTCGTCGGCTTCGCGAAGGAGTCGATGGAGCGCTACAGCGAGCAGATCCTGCGGATGCTGGCGTTCGACGAGCGCGTCCTGGACGGCTTGGAGCGCGCGCCCGAGACCATCCGCAACGCGCTCGTGGCGGGACCGCTCGCAACCATGTAGCCGTGGCCGCGATTCAGCGCCGCGGCCGACCGCGGAGTAGCGCGTACCGGCCACGACCACCTCGATCTGAAGCCGTCCGCGACTTCGCGCGGGTACGGGCGCCGACAGGATGAGCCGCCCACCGACGCGACGGCTGCTCGTCTTGACGCGCCGCGTGCCTGCTCGCAGCTTCGCGCGGCGCACGGGCCTGCTTGCGCGCAACGACAGGGTGAGCCGGGTCCCGCGGATCGTCAGCGTCGCGCGAACGCGGGCACTGTTGCGCGCGACGAGGACGCCCATCGCGATCGGCGCCACGAGCTTCGGCTGCGCGCAGTTCAACAGGGACGGGTCGAGCGCATACACGCCGGACCCGAACAGCGGGACCGCCTCGACCCGCTTGCCGGCACACGTCGCCGCGAACGGCTTTCGGCCGGCCACGAGCGTCGTCTTCGGAGCCAGGGGCGCGGCCGTGCGCCGGCGGAGCTTGCGCCCGCGCGCCGCCGCCAGGTTGAACGTGACCTTGGAAACCCTCGGCCGGACCGCCGCGCTGGCCGCTGCTGGGCTCGCCGCGCCCACCGATCGCAACATCGCGCGCCCGGCCGGCTTGTCGACCGTCGCGGCCGCTTTCGTGACCTCGTCGATGACAAACTGGTCCGTGAACTGGTTGTTCGGACGGTTCTGGCCGAAGAGGTCGCATGCCAACGGGCCGTTCATCGTGTGCCACAGGTTCGCCTCAAGCTTCATGACGTCACCGAGGTTGGCCAGGCGCCCGTGCGCGCTTGCCTTGCCGACGATCCCGTCGTTGGGCGACCAGTACGAGTCGAAGATCAGCGGGACCTGGCAGGGGTATCCAGCGAGGATCCAGGTGTCGGCCGGAGCCTCCCTGAGCGAAACGTTGGCCAGGAGACGGCTAGCAGCAGTGAGATCGACCACGGCATTGCGTCCCTTGTCGGCCATCACCAGCTCGGCCGCAGTCTTGATCGCCCGGCAGCCATGATCGAACGGCAGGCAAGGCGCCACAGCCGCGCCGACGGCGAGATCCGCACCGAAGCTGCCGCTGTGCGGCGTGCCGATGGTGAACAGCCCGGCCGACCGCACCTTGAAGTCCGAGATCGCGGTGCGCGCGATGAGCCCGCCCATGCTGTGCCCGATGACGAGCGGCGGCCGGTCACTGTTGCGGGGCGTCACCTCCTTCTTGATGAAGGCGGCGAGCTTTTGCGCGTTGGGCCGGACCGAGCCCCCGTTGTCCAGCTCCCGGTCACCGGAGCCACCCTTGCTGCTCTTCATCACGTACACGGGATGGCCCACGTTGTGCAGAGCGCTGCAGATGGTCGCGAAGTCGGTCAACCCCGCGCAAGCCGCCGATCGCAAGACCTCCGGGTTCGTCTCGGCCAGGCCGGCCACGAGCACCACGGGCACGCGCGGCGCCAAGGTGAATGGGCGCCGCTCGGACAGCGTGCGGCCGAACTGGTTGACCGCCGCGACGCGCCACGAGCGCGGGACCGCGGGGCCAGCCACTGTGTAGTCCGCGAAGGTCTGCTCTCGCGAGAGCCCGCGCACCACAATCTGATCGTCGATCTCGAGCTCATAGCTCTGGGCGTTGCGCGCCCCCTCCCAGACGAATCTGGTCGGTACCCGCTGAAGCTCGACGCCAGCCGCGGGTGACACGAGCGGGAACGCGTCCGGGGGATCGGCGCTCGTGCGCCGGAAGATGTCGATCGTGACGTCGACATCGTCGATGTTGTCCGCCCGAGCCGTGACCTGCAGCTCCCAGCCGCCGGTCGGAGGGTTGGTGCCGATGACGCTCGCGTACGTGTCGTCGGCGATAAAGCGCTCGCCGGTGCGTTCGGCGCCGTGTTCGAGGAAGCTGCCGTCGGGCCGGCGCAGCCGCACGCCGACCGCGCCGTCGTACCACGCCGCCAGCGCGCGGAACTCGCGGTCCGAGGCGCCGATGGTGTACGGGAACGCACGCGTCTGGCCGGGAGCCAGCGTCACGCTCTCCTGGACCTGCTGCGCATCGCAGGTCAGCGTCGAGACGATGCGGGCGAAGACGGCCTGCGCCTCGCCCGGACTTTGAACCGTGTACGCCTGCCCGCCCGTGCTGGCAGCGATCTCGGCGAGCACGCTGCCGGGTGCCGAGAAGAACCCGATCGCGAACACGGGGATGCCGGCGAGGCGGATCGCGTCGAGCTCGTTCTCGTAATCGCCGCCGTTGGGAGCGCCGTCAGACAGGAACACAAGCCCGCGCTTGTCGGTGCCCGGCATGTTGTCGAGCTGCTCTTTCGCCTTGG
This sequence comes from uncultured Actinomycetes bacterium, assembly GCA_963810605.1. GTDB lineage: Bacteria > Actinomycetota > Thermoleophilia > Solirubrobacterales > Solirubrobacteraceae > CADCVQ01. The sequence continues at coordinate 26,313 of CAWEOF010000027.1, read as the reverse complement.
CGAAGGCGAGGTCGTAGTACGTCTGACCGGCGGCGACGAGGCTGCTGTCGACGTCGTTCTTGATCGTCGGCCGGTTCGCACTGGTCACCACGGTCGGGTCGACGAGGGACCTGGCGCCCGTGTCGAACGACGAGACGGCCGTCGTCGCGCCGTCGGGTAGCTGATCGATGCCCGCGCCCGTCGCCGCCGAACGCAAGCGATCAGGGTCGCTGTCGGCCATCGACCCGGAGTCATCGATCGAGAACGCCACGCCGAGACTCCGCGGGATCGTGCAGGCCTCCGAGGGGGCAGCCCACGCGAGGCTGCCCGTCCAGCACACGACGACGAGCAGCATCGCCGCCCCGCATCGCAACCAACCCTTGGTGCCGGTCAACGCCGGCTCGGCAGTCTCGGACATCGTCCGTCCTCTCCATGCATGAGTGGCCGCGGTCGCGGCGGTGTTAGTGACACACCTGCCAAGGCGCGCACATGACCACGGCGACGACCTGAAGTCATCATGCACTCCCGCAGAGGCGCGCGGGGATTTTTGTGGGACCCGTGACGGCCGCCGCGCGCGAGCCTGCGACGATGTAGCCATGGGAGGGTCGATCCAGATCGGGCGGTTGTTCGGCATCCGCGTCGGGGCGAGCCCGAGCTGGTTCGTCGTCCTCTTCATCCTCATCTACGTCCTGTCGGGCTACTTCGCCGACCGGACGGGCGGCACGGCGACCGGGGGCTATCTGGTCGCGGTCGCCGCGGTGCTGCTGTTCTTCGCGTCGATCGTCCTGCACGAGCTCGGCCACGCGCTCGCCGCGCGGCGCGAGGGGATCGCGACGACGGCCATCGACCTGTGGTTCTTCGGCGGCATCGCGAAGCTCAGCCGCGACACGGACTCCCCCGGCGCGGAGTTCAAGATCGCCGGAGCCGGGCCGGCGGTGACGGCCGTCGTCTGCGCGATCTGCGTCGGCCTCGCGGCGGCGCTCGCCGACGGCGCGGCGCTCGACGTCATGCTGCTCTCAGACGACGTCGTCGCCTCCCCGGCCGTCGCGCTGCTCGGCTTCCTCGCGCTGTGGAACGGGGCGCTGCTCGTCTTCAACCTCATCCCGGCGTTCCCGCTTGACGGCGGGCGGCTGCTGCGCGCGGCCGTCTGGGCCGTCACCGGCGACCGCCACCGCGCGACGCGCGGCGCCGGCCGCGTCGGCGAGTACTTCGCGTACCTGCTCATCGGCATCGGCATCTTCATCGCGGCGAACGGCGCGCCGTTCGACGGGATCTACCTCGCCATCGTGGGCTTGTTCCTCGCGCAGGGCGCCCGCGCCGCGATCGCGTCGACGGCGTTCACCGAGCGCATCGACGGGATCACCGTCGCCGACATCATGGACGCCGAGCCCGTGACCATGCCGACGAGCACGACGATCCTGCGGGCGCAGGACGAGTTCTTTTTGCGCTATCGCTGGGACTGGTTTCCCGTCGTCGACGACCTGCGGCGGTTCGTCGGCGTCGTCTCCGAGCAGCGCATCGACGCGGAGATCGCCGCCGGGCGCCCGGCGCTCGAGGTCGGCCAGCTCATCGAAGCGGGCGAGGCCGAGCGCTGGCGCGTGCCGTCGGACCGCCCGCTCGAGGCGCTGCTCGGCGACGAGCACCTGCGCGTGCACGGCGCGCTCATGGCCGTCGACGCCGACGGCGTGCTGCGCGGGGTCGTGACGATCGAGCAGGTCCGCCGCGCGCTGAGCGCGGCACTTCCGCAGCGCCTCGCGTAGCTTCGCGCAGAGCCCTCCGGCGCGCCAAGCGTGGCCTATAGAGTGCAGAACGTGCCCTCCCACGACGTGCTCATCATCGGCGCCGGCCTCGCGGGCCAGCGCGCCGCACTCGCCGCCGCCGACGCCGGCGCGACCGTCGCGATCATGAGCAAGGTGCACCCCGTGCGCTCGCATTCCGTCGCCGCCGCGGGCGGGATGAACGCGGCGATCGCGGTCGACGACGACTGGACCGAGCACGCCTATGACACCGTCAAGGGCTCGGACTTCCTCGGCGACCAAGACGCGATCGAGATCATGTGCTCGGAGGCCCCGCACGAGGTCATGCACCTCGAGCACATCGGCGTGACCTTCTACCGCAACGCGACCGGCCACCTCGACCTGCGCGCGTTCGGCGGCGCGTCGAAGAAGCGCACGGCCTACGTCGCCGACATCACGGGCCAGGCGATCCTGCACGTCCTCTACGAGCAGCTCATGCGCCACCACGAGACGGTCGACCGCTTCGAGGAGTGGTTCGTGACGTCGCTCATCCTCGACGACGAGGGCGAGTGCACCGGCGCCGTCGCGCGCGACATCCGCTCGGGCGACATGCAGATCTTCAACGCGAAGTCCGTGATCCTCGCGTCCGGCGGCGCCGGCCAGTGCTACAAGCCGACGACGAACGCGCTGATCTGCACGGCGGACGGGATCGCGCAGGCCTATGCGATCGGCGCGCCGCTCATGGACATGGAGATGGTGCAATACCACCCGACGACGCTCGCCGAGAACGGCTTTCTCATCACCGAGGGCGCGCGCGGCGAGGGCGCGCATCTCTTGAACGCCGAGGGCCGGCGGTTCATGGAGGACTACGCGCCCAACAAGATGGAGCTCGCCTCACGCGACGTCGTCTCACGCGCCGAGCAGACGGAGATCAACGAGGGGCGCGGCGTCGGGGCCGACGGCCAGGGGATCTACCTCGACATCACGGTCGTGCCAAAGAAGCGCGTCCTCGAGGCGCTGCGCGAGATCGTCAACATCGGCCGCGACTTCGCCGGCACGGACATCACGCGCGAGCCGATCATGATCCGGCCGGGCCAGCACTACATCATGGGCGGCGTCAAGACCGACGTCGACGGCTGCACGCCGATCACGGGCCTGTACGCGGCCGGCGAGGTCGCGTGCGTGTCGGTCCACGGCGGCAACCGGCTCGGTGCGAACTCGCTGCTCGACACGCTCATCTTCGGTCGGCGCTCGGGCGAGCACGCCGCCGCGCGCGGTCGCGAGCTGGCGATGCCGTCGGCGCCCGAGTCGCGCCTGAAGCAGGACATCTCGCAGATCCGCGAGATCATCGCCCGCGAGCGCGGCGGCCGGCGGATCTCGGCGATCAAGGACGAGCTCGGCACGATGATGAACCAGAAGGTCGCCGTCTTCCGCGACGAGGAGGGCCTCACCGAGGCGCTCGAGACGATCGGCCGCCTCAAGGAGGAGGCCGATGTCGCCGCGATCGACGACCGCGGGACGATCTTCAACCAGGATGTCCTGGGCGCGATCGAGCTCGGCTACCTGCTGACGTGCGCGGAGACGACGGTGGTCGCGGCGATCGAGCGCAAGGAATCGCGCGGCGCGCAGTATCGCCTCGACTACCCCGAGCGCAACGACGACGAGTGGCTCAAGCACATCGACATCACCCGCGACGAGGACGGCTCACCCGAGATCTCCTACTCACCTGTGACGATCACGCGCTGGCAGCCGGAAGTGAGGAAGTACTGATGGCCGAATTTACCTTAAAGTTGCGGCGGTATGACCCGGAGGCGGCCGCGCCCGCTTACTGGGAGGAGCACACCGTCGAGCTCGAGCCGCACCGCTCGGTGCTCGAGGCGATCCTCCAGGCCAAGGCGCTGCACGACGGCTCGATCGGGATTCGCTGCTCGTGCCGCGCGGCGATCTGCGGTTCGTGCGGCGTGCGCGTCAACGGCCAGCCCGGCCTCGCGTGTCACACGCACCTCGACAAGGCGCAGCGCGGCGCCACCGACGGCGTCATCACGGTCGAGCCGATGGGCAACATGCCGATCATCAAGGACCTCATCGTCGACATGGACGCGGTGCACTGGAAGAAGATCCAGCGCGTCAGGCCGTGGCTTGAGCCCAAGCAGCCGGTGCCCGAGCGCGAGTACGTCGTGCCGCACGAGGCGATGGTCGACGTGACGCAGTCGATGGCCTGCATCCAGTGCGGGGCGTGCGTCTCGGACTGCCTGTCGATGGAGGTCGACCCGCTGTTCGTCGGCCCGGCGGCGCTCGCGAAGGCCTACCGCTTCGTCGGCGACCCGCGCGACGCCGAGACCGCCGAGCGGTTGCGCGATCTCGCCGACGACCCCCACGGCATCTATGACTGCACGCACTGCTTCAAGTGCATCGACGCGTGCCCGAAGGGCGTCGCGCCGATGAGCCAGATCATGCGCCTGCGCCGCCGCGCGGGCTCGGACTTCCACATCACCGACCGAAACAACGGCGAGCGCCATGAGCGCGCGTTCGTCTCCTTGGTGCGCCAGTACGGCCTGCTCAACGAGGCCGAGCTGCTGCCGCGCTCCTACGGCGGCGACTCGCCGCTCGCGAAGTTCAAGCCGGCGGCGGCGAAGGAGCTCGCCAGCTCGCTGCCGGCGATCGCGAAGGCGCTGCTGCGGCGCAAGGTGACGCCGAAGACCGCGCTCGTGCCGCACAAGCTGCCGAAGTCCGACCTTGCCGCGATCAAGCGGATCTACGACGAGGTCGAGGGGCGCGACGAGCGCCACGAGCTCAACCTCTACATCTCCGGCCGCGACGAGGATCTGTTGCCATGAAGGTCGCCTACTGGCCCGGCTGCGTCTCGCGCGGCTTCACCCCCGAGCTGCACGGCTCGATGGCGAAGATCGCCCCGCTGCTCGACATCGAGCTCGTCGAGCTCGACCGCGGCTCGTGCTGCGGCGCCGGCGTCATCGCCGAGCACAACCAGGAGCTCGCGGACACGCTGAACGCGCGGACGTTCGCGCTCGCCCAGCAGGCCGAGGGCGCGGCGCTGATGATGAACATCTGCTCGACGTGCCAGGGCGCGCAGTCGGAGTGCCAGGAGCGCTTGGACGCAAACGCCGAGTACCGCGCGCACGTCAACTCCACGCTCGCCGCCGAGGGCCTCGTGTACGAGAAGGGCCTCTCGAACAAGAACCTGCTGTGGCTGCTCGTCGAGGAGATCGGGCTCGCCGAGCTGCGCTCGCGCGTGCAGCGGCCACTGACGAACCTGCGGGTCGGACCGTTCTACGGCTGCTACATCGTGCGCCCCGTCAACCGTCTCGGCATCGACGAGTCCCAGCCGCGCGATGCGTACCTCGGGCTCGTCATCGAGGCGCTGGGCGGGACCGTCATCGACTACGCGGGCTCGCACAAGTGCTGCGGCTTTCCGATCATCACGATGAACAAGGAGGCGTCGCTCAAGCAGGCCGGGCGCCACCTCGGCGATGCCGTCGACGCGGCGGCCGACTGCCTCGTGACGCCGTGCCCGCTGTGCCACCTGAACCTCGACCTCCAGCAGCCGCTGGCGGAGAAGGTCGTCGGGCGCGATCTCAACATGCCGGTCTTGCATCTGCCGCAGCTCGTCGGGTTGGCGCTCGGCGTTGCGCCGTCCGAGCTCGGGCTGGCGCGCCACGTCGTGAAGCCGACGGCGGTGATCGACTGGACGACCTCCGTGGTGGCCGAAGTCGGTGCCCCCGCTGGCGGGTAGACGGCCGGGCGCGCGCCGGCTCGCGGCGGTGCTCGCCGAGCGTGGCGGCGACGCGCTCGCGGTTGGCGTGCGGGTCCTGACGGGACGCCGCGCGAGCGCCCCCACCGTCAGCGGCCCTGCGCCCGGTGCGCAGCCGGCCGCGGCGCAGGCAGCCCGCCGCGCGGCCGCGGCGGAGGAGGCGGCGGCGCGCCTGGACGCCGCTCGCGAGCGCCTGCGCGCGACGATCGCCCCGCCGCAGGACGACGAGCCCCCACCGTCCGCCTGACCTTGGACATGAAGAAGGGGCCCCCGTTAGGCCCCTTCTCCGCCGTACCCCATGTTCACCGATCCCCGTGAGAAGATCTGTCCGCCGCGAGGATTCCCGGTCTTCGCGGCGGTATGCGAGTCCCCCGTGCTTCCGTGTGGCTCGCCTTGCTGACGTGTTCCATAGTGGCGGACCGCAGCCTGCGTTTCGTCCCCCGGCGCGGGTGATCTTCGGGGGAGAGGCAGGCTCACCCTTCCCCCGCGCGCTGCCGATAAGACGTGCATATGGCCCCCCACGGACCAGTGACCGTCGTACTCGCCCGCTTCGAGGATCTCGTGGACGCCGGGCTGCGCAGCCTCATCGGCGCCGATCCGAGCCTGCGGATCGTCGACAGCGACGTCACCGCCGACCGCCTGTCGACGGTCGTCGGCGAGCACGCGCCGCAAGTCGCGGTCCTCAACCTCGTGGCACTGCTTGAGCCGGGCGACGTCAACCGACTGCATCGCGCACATCCCTCGACGCATCTCATCGTGCTCGCGCACAGCCCGTCGCCGGCCGAGTGCAGCCAGCTCCTCGCGCTCGGCGCGACCGCCTGCCTCGGTCGCGACGTCCAGGCCCGCGACGTCCTCACGACGATCCACCTCGCCTCGCGCGGGCTGCACGTCGTCCCGCGCGGCGCCACTGCGGCGACCGGCCGCGATGTCCTCACGCCGCGCGAAGCCGACGTCCTCGGCCAGCTGCAACTCGGACGCTCCAACGGCGAGATCGCCGCCGCGCTGTCGGTGTCCGTCGAGACCGTCCGCACCCACGCCCGCTCCGTCTTTCGCAAGCTCGGCGTCCGCAGCCGCCGCGAGCTCTCAAGCCTCTCGCGCTGAGCATTCGCCGGCCCCGGAGGCGGCCCAGCGACGGCGGCGGAGCTCGAGCCTCAGGCTCTCCTCACGGCGCTCCATCGCCCGGAGGTGGTCTCCGCGGCGGGTTGACGCAGGCTCTACCCGGCTCGACGGTAGATCTGGACCTGGACACCGTCCGAACCGACGGTCCTGGCTTCCGCGAGCGTGAGCTTCACCCGGTCCACCCCATCGGGAAAGAGGCGCTTGCCCCGCCCGAGCACGGTCGGGAAGACCATCAGCCGGAGCTCGTCGACGAGGTCGGCTCCCAGCAGCGTCGCCACCAGGGTGCCGCTGCCTGAAACCAGGATGACGCCATCGGTGCGCTCCTTCAGCTTGGCGACCGCTTCCGCCACGTCGGCGGAGATCACGGTCGTGTTCTGCCACGCGGGATCCTTGAGCGTGGTCGAGACCACGACCTTGGGGTCGCTGTTCAGCTTGTCCGCGAACGGACCTTCGCGCGTGGGCCAGGCAGCAGCGAATCCCTCGTAGGTCACCCGGCCGAGCAGCTGAACCTCCGCCTCGGTCAGCTCGTCGAGCTTGAACCCGTCGCCGTCGTCGCCGCGGTCGTACTCGAACGTCCAGCCGCCGTGCTCGTAGTCCTCCGAGCCGCCCGGATCTTCGAACACCCCGTCCACGGATACGAACTCGGTCACCACCAGCTTGCCCATCTCACCAGCCCCTCCCGGTCGTGTTCAGTACCTCATAGACGGCGGGAGCGAGCGAGACTCATCGAACGCTGCTCCAGGTCGCTGCATCGGCGGTGCGGGCCGGGGGCGCTCGTGATGCTCGTCCACGAGCTGAAACGGTCGTCGAGGTCCGGCGCGGCTGGCCGCGTGAGGCCGGGCCGGCGCAGCTGCGCGGCCGCGGGCGCGCCGGCGACGACCGCGCATCGTGACCGGCGAGGGCGCGGCTAGGCTGTCGCGATAGATGGCGGCCGGCGACCACAGCGCGGACCAGCGACGCCCTGCATTGCGGCGTCCGACGAAGCAGTCGCCGTACGTCGGCATGGACGTCACCATCGTGCACCTCCGGACGAGGACGCCGGCGGTCATCGAGTCGATCCGCGACAGCGGCCGCACGGTCATCGCCGATGGTGAGACGTTCGAGCTCTCGCCGCTGACGGCGCAGTTCGTGCGCCTCGGCGACCCGTACTACGGCGTGCGCCTCGCCTTGCGCCCGCTCACTGAGCACTGACGGCTCGTAGACGCCCGGGCCCATGTCGCTTCGATACGGGCGCGACGAGGTGAACGCGTCGAGCGCCGCCATGTCCGACCGCGCAGTTCGCCCGCTGGATCGACGCCGGCGCCGCCTACGCCCCGCGGCTCCCGCCGAAGTGAGCCGCTACGCCCCGGGCGAGTCGCCGCCGCGTGCGCCGACGACGGACGCGAGGACGCGATGGCAGGCCATGAGCAGCGCCAGCAGCCCGACGACGACGAGCCACAACCGCCAATCGGTGATGCTCACGGTCTGCAGGCGGCTGCCGAGGTACGTCACGACAAGGCAGAACGGCGCGATCCCGATGGCCGTCGTCCACGCGTACCGCCGCCGCGGGACGCCGGTCATGCCCGCCGCGTAGCAGACGGCGTTGAACGGGATCAGCGGCACGAAGCGCGACGCGACGAGACCCGTCGGGCCGCCGCGCTCGACCAGCCTCTCGGCCTTCTTCAGGCGTCGCTCGCCGATGAGCTTGCGGGCTACGGGTCGCCCCACCTCGCGGGCGAGCTCGTACGCCAGCAGCGCGGTGAGAAACCAGCTCACCATCATCAGCGAGAAGCCGAGCCCGAAGCCGTAGACGTAGCCGGCGGCGGCCGTCGTCAGCTCGGCCGGGTACGGGATCGCCGCGTGCGCCAGCACGAGCGCGAACAGCACGAGCGCGCCGGCGGCGCCGAGGTCGTGGGTGCGCGAGCGCACGAGCTTCCCGTCACCCTCGAACGCCGCCGTCGCGACGCCGCGCAGCGGCTCGACGAACCAGAACGCGAGCGCGAGGGCGACGAGGAACGCGAGCGTGACGGCGAGCACGGGCCACGCCGAGCCCTTGGCGGTGATGGCGGTCATGGGTCGTGGGTCGTGGACGGCAGCGAGGCTGGCCCCTGACGCTATGCCATCGCGCGCTGCCAACGCGCCGCGAGATGCCGAAGCCTGACCGCACAAGACGCCGCGGGGGCGCTGCCTAGCCGGTTGCCCTCGGCCCCAAGCGCCGCGATGGCCTCGCCAATCCGCCGCCGAAGCGCCGGATCATCGTCGGATGCTCGGAGATTGCGGGTCAGCTCGACCCCGCCAACCATCCCATCGGGTACACGAACTACAGTTCGTGGGCCACATGGCCGTCAGCCAGCATCAGATCGCCCTGCTGCCGCATGACAGCAGCGCACTCGACGCATCGCTGGCTGCTGCAGCCCATCCCGCGCACGTCGATCTTGACCAGTACGGCGCGATCTTCACGCGTCGATGGGTTGTCGATCTCGTCCTCGACCTCGTGGGCTACACCGTGGAGCGCGATCTGGCCGCGCGGCTGGCTACCGGCTTCGCCTCGGGTTCAGCCCCGCCGCAGGACGCGGCCGGTGGCCGGATCCGTGGCGCGGTGGTCAGAACTCGTCGAATGTCGGGATTGCGTCGTAGAACGTGACCTGCGCCTCGCCCGGCATGCCGGCAGCTTCATATGACGTTGCGATGTGCTCGCCGTTGGCCTCGCCAAACGCCTGGTGGCTTCGCGGCTGAGCCACTCATCGATGAGGATGATGCGTCCGTCGCCGGCGCCGAAGCGGTGGTGCAGGAAGTCGTGTTCCTTGCCGACCGCGCCCAGCGCGTGCGCCACGTCGCTGCCCTCCGCGGTGGCCTAGCCTGGAAGGCGTCGGGGTCGCCAGAGATGACCATCACCATAAGGACGCTCCCCGGCCTTCCCTCGGGTGAGCTGGACTGACGGGCGGCGATGCTAACCGCGCACGCCGCGGCGCGACCACAATAGATCGTTGGCGAGCGGGCGGTCACCGTCGGCACTGGACCGAGCTCTACACATCATCTGCTGAGTTCAGAGTCGCCCGAGCGTGCGCGCTCTCCTCGAAGATGTCGCTCTCGTCATCTTCGTCGGGGGACTCCGCGTTGCGCCATGCTGTGTCATCGCTCTCGAACCCTCTCACCTCACCTGCGGCCAAGAGTGGACCCACGACGTTCTGGAGCGCCTCGTCACGCCGAACACGGCTGAGGCGGTCACTCGCGGCCCGCTCCACGGCACGCAGGTATTTCAACGCGTCGCCTCCATGGGATCGCGTCAGCAGTGGATCGACGGGACGCTGCTCACCTTCCTCACGCTTGAGGTCGTTGACGAGAAGTGAGAACTCCCGAAGAATGGTCTCCAGCCGTGAAGCCCCGGCCGCGTCCAGCGGTAGCCGTTCAGCGTTCTTCGCGAGAGCGACGAAGAGAGTGTAGAAGTCGGACTTATTCCTGAACCGCGTGCGCCTGAGCGCGCTCGCGATCGGCTCGAGCTGCAGAAGTGCACGTCCGAACCGGCTTTCGAGGTCGGCAATGACACCCTCCGGCAGGCCTTGCCGCTCGTACGCAAGGAACAATTCGTCAAGTCCCTCCTTCTTGTTGGGGAAGGCCTTAGAGGTCAGCGCGTACGCGACTTCCGCCATGAGCTCATCACTTCTGCGGCGCAGGTAATCACGTGGTGTAAAGACGCCAACCTCGCCCAGGACCGGCTGGCCGCCCGCGTCCTCGACGAATTTGAGGAACGGGCCTGTGTACGCCGCATGTCGAAGCTCTTGCGGCAGCAGTGGCTCAACTGTTTTGTTCAACCGCCTAAAAATTTCGCGAAGCACATACTCCTCGAGGTCGGCAGGCAATCTGCGGACGATGAGCTCATAGCTACGAAAGCGCTTCTGAAGAGTGGGATCGAGTTCACTGAACGTGCAGTTGCGCCATCTCGGATCGAGATCCTCCTCCCCACTCAACCGGAACTCTCCCGCGAGGTACCGCAGACATGCCGAGATCCGCTGCTGCCCATCCACGACCACAACCCTCTCCGCACCATCTGCCGACGTGGCGAGTTGGACATAGATCTCGGGCACTGGGAGGCCCCGCAGAACCGAGTCGATCAGGAAGCTCTGCTGGTCCGCGTTCCAAACCAGGTTTCGCTGGAACGGCGGCCGCAGCACCAAACTTGCCTCAGCGAGATACTTCATGAACTGATTGACCGTGACATTGGACGTAGTTGACGCGACTTGAGCCACGAACTCTAGGTGGGTGACGGGCATCGGCCTAGACCATTCTCGCTCGGCAGCGCACGATGCTCGTCGCAACGTAGTTGCGAAGGCTCCAGTAGTCGCGGTAGATCCACACATTAATTTGGACCTCGCGGTCTAGGAGCACGGCCACGCCCTCGCTGAGCCTGACCAAGTTCGCTAGCCACACACTCCCAAAACTTAGGAACGGAAGGAGGTTATGTGCAACGATCGCCCCATCGAAAAAGCGCTTCCGTTGCCAATCGAGATGCTCGGTTAGTTCAAACGGAATCTCGTCGAGGACCGCCTGGGTCGCGCGGCGCAGATCCCGCCATGCGGTCTCGAAATGCACCTCCGAAACTATTGCGAGATCGAGGTCGGAGTCAACATCAAACGACTTCAGGCGGGCATCAGTGACCTTCGCGGGGTTCAGCGACAAGCCGATTGCGCCGGACCCGATGCAGAACACGCCGTTGGCATCGACGTCGAGCGTAGTAGAAATCAAGGCCACGACGGGGCGAAATCCTGTGCTTCCGCGAAAGGCGTATGGGTCTGCGCGGAGAAAGTGTGCATCGATCCACTCGACCAGCGGCTCGGCAGTCAGGAGCTCCGCTTGTGTTGGATAACCCATCCCGTGCCTAAGGTATCAGCGGCGTGGCCCTCCGTAGATCCTCACCCGGTGTCGTCGCCGACGACCCGTCCCCCGAGCCTTCGTCGCGTCGTGGAGCCGACCGGCCGTGGCGCCGACGCCCTGTACGCATCCAAGGCCGCCACGCCAGGCCTCGTCGCCGGCGGATGTCCCTTCGCAACGCGCAGTACGACGAGGGCCGCTACCCTCGGGCGAGCGTGACTGCCCTCGTGCGTCGAAGCTCCAGGTTCTCGCAGGCTGCCCACCCATGTCTAGCCGGGATGACATGACGCCGGAAGACGCCCTTGCATCCGTGCTGGCTGGGCTAGACCTCGATGACCTTGTCCTCATCGCAGACGCTCTGGACATCATCGACCCCGATGACGCTGCAGCATCGCGGCGGTCCTTCGAGCTGGCGAACAGGTTCCGTTGGCTCGCAGAGAAATCCTGCTTTGACAGTGCTTGAGAAGCGCTGATCGCGCGCGCCGAGTAATTGCGACCGCAGGGCGCGACCTAGACTCGCGCGCCGATGAGGCCGCGCTCGTGCAGGGCCTCGGCGAGCTGGACGGTGTTCAGCGCCGCGCCCTTGAGCAGGTTGTCGCCGACGACGAAGAAGTTCAGCGAGCATGGGTCGGCGAGGTCGCGGCGGATGCGCCCGACGGCGACCTCGTCGCGGCCGGCGTACGCCAGCGGCGTCGGCACGTCGTCGACGACGAGGTTCGGGAACGAGCGCAGGACGTCGAGCGCGACGTCGAGGTCGACCTCGCGCGCGAACGTCGCGCGCACCGCGACGCCGTGTCCGACCATGACGGGCACGCGCACGCACGTCGGGGAGACCGCGAGGTCGGCGATCGCGAGGATCTTGCGCGACTCGTCGCGCAGCTTGAGCTCCTCGTCCGTATAGCCCTCCTCGCCGAGCGCGCCGAGCAGCGGCACGACGTTGAACGCGAGCGTCGCCTCGTGGACGGCGTGCTCGACCTTCGCGGCGGCGGCGGCGCCGTCGTCGCAGAGCTGCTGGACGTCCGCGGCGAGCGGCGCGACCTGCGCGGCCAGCTCGTCGATGCCCTTCTGCCCCGCGCCGCCGGCGGCCTGGTAGCTCGTCGCGACCATCGCGCGCAGGTCGAAGGCGTCGTGCAGCGCCTTGAGCGGCAGCATCGCGACCATCGTCGTGCAGTTGGGGTTGGCGACGATCCCGTTGTGGGCGTCGAGCGCGTCCGGGTTGACCTCGGAGACGACGAGCGGGATCTCCGGGTCGTTGCGAAACGCGCTCGAGTTGTCGACGACGACCGCGCCGGCGTCGACGAAGCGCTGTGCCCACTCGCGCGAGCGGGTGGCGCCGGCGGAGAACAGCGCGACATCGAATCCCTGGATGTGCTCGTCGTCGAGCGGCGCGACGGTGAGGCCACCGTCGAGGACACGGCCGACCGAGCGGGCCGAAGCAAACGGAACGACCTCCGATGCAGGGAACTCCCGCTCGCGCAGCAGGCGCAGCATGACCGTGCCGACCGCGCCCGTGGCACCGACGACCGCGACGCGCAGGGCGGGCGGAAGCGAATCGGTCATGCGAACTCCCCGAACGGCCGCTCGGGCCGGATGGTGTCCGGACCCGACAGCTCGAACGCCGCGTGCAGCGCGCGCACGGCGGCGGGCACCTGGTCGCCCGCGATGACGCACGAGATCTTGATCGGCGACGTCGCGATCATCTCGATGTTCACGCCCTCGTCGCCGAGCACGGTGAAGACCTTCGCGGCGACCTCGGGGTGCGACTTCATCCCGGCGCCGATGATCGACACCTTGCCCATGAGCTCGTCGCCCGATGCCTCGATCCCCAGCTCGGACTCCAGCGGCGCGAGCGCGGTGCGCGCCGCGGCGAGCCTCGAGCGCGGGATCGTGAACGAGATGTCCGCGAGCTTGCCTTGCGATATCGGCTCGTTCTGGATGATCATGTCGATGTTGACCTCGCCGTCCGCGAGCGCCGTCGCGATGCGACCCGCGATCCCGGGGCTGTGCGGGACGTCCTTGAGCGTCACGCGAGCCTCCTCGGTGGAGTGGGTGACGGCGGTGATGAGCGGCTGCTCCATCGGCCGGACTACGGTAGCGAATCGGGCTGCGGCCGCCGGGGCGACCGCAGCCCGAGCGCGCTACAGCGTCACCGCCGACCTCCTGACCACCGCGGACCGGCCGCGGCCGGTCGTCGTCGTGAGGATGTAGGTCCCCGCGGTCACGGTCCGCGTCGCCCGCATCCGCAGCTCGCGCCCGCGCACGGTCCCCCTGGCGACCGTGCGTCCGTTGCGGCTCAGGCGCGCCTTCGCGCCGTCCGTGCGAGCGGCGCTCGGGTTGAAGCGGCAGGTGACGGTCCGCGTGCCGCGCAGCGTGCAGAGGACCGTCCGGCCGCTGCGCCCGCGCGGGCCGCGTGAGCCCTTCTGACCCTTGGCACCCTTCGGCCCCGTGGAGCCCTTCGGCCCCGTGGAGCCGTTCGGGCCGGGAGCACCCGCCGCGCCGGGCGTGCCCGTGCCGGCCGGACCCGCGTCGCCCTTCGGCCCCTGCGCCGGCGCCGGGGCGGCCGCCGTCGTGACGGTCAGCTCGTCGCCGGTCACCGTGCCGCGCGAGTTCGTCGCGACCGCGCGGTAGTGGTAGGTCGTGTTGGGCAGCAGGCCGCCCGCCGCGATGCTGACGGTCCGGGCTGCGTTGCCGGACACCGGGACGTCCGCGGTCTGCCACGCGAGCTGGCCGCTCGCGAGCCCGTACGCGATCCGCACGACCGTCGCTGCGCCGTGCGGCGTGACCTGCGCGCGGAACGTCGCCGAGCTCGAGGTCGTCGCGCCCGCGTCCGCCGGGAGCGTCGTGATCTGCGGCGCGGCCGTCCCGCCACCGCCCTCGGCCGGCGTCGTCGCATGCCCGAAGACCTGCACCTCGGCGACGTCCATGTACCACGGGTGGCCGTTGTTGCTGAGCGCCTGCAGCTGGACGTAGCGCGCGCCCGGGATCGGACCCGCCAGCGTCACGTCGCGCGCCGCCCCGATGTCCGCGGGACCGAACGTCCCGGACGCGGCGGTCGTGAACGCGCCCGGATCGCCGTCGTCGTCGCGAGCGACCTTCACGCGGTAGTCGCCCAGCTCCGCCGTGGCGTCATCGCCGCAGGCGGGGCTCGGATCGATCGCGATACCCGTGATCGTGATGTCGGCGGGAAGGGCCAGGACGAGCTGCTTGGGTCCGCCGGTACCGGGCGGCGGGGCGTTCACGGCGTCCGTGCTCCAGACGGTCGACGGGTCGTCGTCGAGCGCTTGGCCGGGTCCGCAGAACGGCGAGAAGTCAAAGCCGTTGAAGCTGCGAACCACGGCACCGCCCGCGGCCGACGCCCAGTTTCGGCGCACGACGAGGTCGCGGGTGACGGAGCCGGAGGCGGGGACCGTCACGCCGCCGACGCCGTCGAGGCTGCCTGCGGGCGCGGTCGCCACGACACGCGGGTAGGTGCCGGCGGGCACGCGCTCGATCGCGTACGCGCCGGTGCCATCCGTCGTCGCCGACAGGTCGAGCCCGAGCCCGGTGGCGTGTCCGCTGACGGCGACCGCGACATCGTCGACCGGAGTGCCGGAATCGTCGCGCACGACGCCCTGGATGGTCGCGCTGCCCGCAGCCGGGGCCGGCGGCAGCGAGAAGTCCTCGACGACGCGCACGTCGCTCGACGAGTCGGCCGCGGCGAACCAGCCCATCCCGCGCGCCGCGAAGACCGCCCAGATCGTGTCGGCGTCCTGACCGGCGGGCGCGTCGATGGCGTCGGCCTGCAGGATCGCGTTGCGCTGATCGAGGAACGACGGCTCGGGCGGCGACAGGCGCATGGCGTCGGTCACGAGCTGCTCGGCGCGTGCGATGCCCGCGGCCGTCCCGTGCTCGGCGATGAGCGCCCCGCGCAGCTGCCACAGCGTCTGCGCCCAGATCTCGCCGTCGGCGTGGACCTGCGGCGAGCCGAGGACCTTGCCGAAGTCGCCGAACGTGTAGCCGCCCTCACCGGCCGTCGGGGTCCCCGGGCAGGCCGGGTTGCCGCCACCGACGGGGCAGTCGATCGCCTGCGTGCGGAAGATGTCCTTGTCGCCCGTCTGGTAGCTGATAAGACGGACGTCCGCGACGCCGGGGGCGTCGGCGAGGTTGCCCTCGCGGTGGAGCTTGTCGAACGCGTACCAGTCGCTCCAGGCCTCGCCCATCGCGCCGGCGTGCGCCGTGTTCAGCGCTCCGAAGCCTTCGGTATCGGTGACGAGGCGGCTCGTGAAGCCGTGGGTGTACTCGTGGTAGACGGTCTCGGCGTCGTTTGAGCCCGAGAGCGAGAACAGCGGGCTCGGGCCGAAGGGGCCGGGCGCCGCGCCCACGAGGAAGATCGACATGAGGCCGGGCGTTCCGTCCGGGAGGGGAATGAAGAACGCATTGTCTGAGTGAAACTCGTCGGGCAGGCCGCCGGCCGTGTCGGCACCGTCCATCGACTGCGCGTAGATCGGATCGTCACCCTCGAACGCGCCCTCCGAGGTGGTGAAGCCGATCGGGGCGGCGGCGAGGTGATCGTGAAACGCGTTCGTCTGCCAGAAGAGCTGCACCGCGTCCTGCTCGCGGTTGGCCTGCCAGGAGAAGGGGGTGGACGGGTCCCAGGTGCAGGTGGCCCCGTCGCCGGGGCAGCGGCCGGCACCGAGCGCGAAGCCCTGCAGCGGATAGACGAAGTCCGTGCCCGAGGACGGTCCGACGTCGCTGCCGGCCGCGGGCGTCAGGTTGATGGCCCCCGACGGGCCGAACGGGACGACGTCGGGTGCGTCCGTGAAGGCGTAGGCGTTGGGACCCCTGAGCTTCGTGGGGGCCGCGGGCGTGTCGAGATACGGCGCGAGGTCGACCGTCGTCGCCGCTCCGCCCAGCGGAGCGCCCGGCCAGGCGGGGTAGACGCTCGCGGCGTTCGCCCGCAGCACCCGGTTCGCACGGCGCACGATCGCGCCGCTCGTCGCGTCGACGAGCACGTCGTCGAGCTGGCGCGGGCCGGCCGCGACGAGCACGCGCCATCCCAGCCGCGCCGTCGGGCCGACGTGGAAGATGACGGCCGAGACCTTCGCCGCAGCGGCGGCGGCCGGCGCGCCGGACGCCCGCGCGGCGAGCTTCGCGGCCTCGTCGCGCGACACCGCGGCGTGCGTGCCGGCGGCGGCCAAGTCGGGATCCGGCGCGCCGACGAGCTCGACGAGGCGACCGCGCGCGTCGAGCACGGCGCGAACGCCCGAGTCGATCGACGTCACGCCGCCGTGCGACTGCGTGAGCTGGACGCTGACGAGGCCACCGCGCGAACGGCGCTGCGACCCGACGTCCAGGCCGGCGATGTCGGCCGCGCTCAGGCCGTAGACCGCCGCGTGCTCGCGCAGGAAGCGCAGCGCGATCTCGGCGCCCGTGTCGCTGCTCGGACCGGTGAGCGTGCCGTCCAGCCGCGCGACGACGCGCGGCCGGCCCGAGGCGCGATCGACGGACAGCACCGCGCCGCGGCCGAGCTTCGCGCGCAGATCGCGGCGCGCGGCGGTCGCCGCGGGCTTGGGTGCAGGCGCGGCGGCGCCGGCGCGGCGGTCGAAGCTGCTGTTCGCCAAGGTCGCGGCGGATGCCTGCGCAGCGGCAAGCGCCCCCGCGCAGAGCAGGAGCAGAGCGGACAGCCAGGCAAGGCGTGGAGCGGGCATGAGCGGCCTTTCGAGGGGTGGAGGGTGCTGGGGACACGCACACCCGCCTGTCGCTGGGCTCGCCCTTAACGGTTCACGAAGCTTGTGTGCGTTTTCGCACACACCCGGTGAACCGGTTTACGCTCAGCTTCCGACAGGTGGTACATGAGGTCATCCGTGATGAGCGTGGAGCGCAGCGACGTGGACGTCTTGGCCGCGATCGCTCGCGGCGACCGCCACGCGCTGCGCGTCCTGCACGATCGCCACGCTCCCTGGCTCGCGCTGCGGCTCGCGCGGCGCTGCGCGGACCCCGGCATCGTCGACGAGGCGCTGCAGGACACCTTCATGGCGGTCTGGCGCGGCGCCGGGCGCTACGACGGGCGCGGCGACGTCGGCGCCTGGATCTGGGGCATCGCCATCCGCCGCCTCATCGACGTGCTGCGGCGCCTGCCGCGCTCGGAGGTCCTCGTGGCCGAGGTCGACGACCGCCGCAGCATCGAGGACGAGGTCGTGCTCGGCGTGGAGCACGGCGACCTCGGCGGCGCCCTGTCGCAGCTGTCGCCGGAGCTACGCGCCGTCGTGCAGGCGACCGTGCTCGACGGCCTCACGAGCCGCGAGGCGGGACGGCTGCTCGGCATCCCGACGGGCACAGTGAAGACGCGGATGATGCGCGCCCGGGCGCAGCTGAGAGCGGCGATCGCATGACCTGGCATGTGGCGCCCGAGCTGCTGGCACGCTACGCCGACGGTGAGGCCGACCAGGTGCAGGCGTATTCGATCGAGGCCCACCTCCCCGCGTGCGAGCAGTGCCGCGAGGACATCGCGACGCTCGTCGACGCCGCCCTCGTCGCCCGCTCCTGGGATGGCATCGCGGCCGAGCTCGATGCTCCGCGACCCGGCCCCGCCCAGGTCGCGCTCATGCGCCTCGGGGTGCCCGGGCACGTCGTGCGGCTGCTGGGCGCGACGCCCGCGCTGCGGCTGTCGTGGCTGCTGGCATGCGCCCTCGTGCTGGGGTTCGCCGTCTGGGCGGCGGGCCAGCGCGAGCACGGGGAGTACTGGTTTCTCGTCCTGGCGCCGCTGCTACCGCTCGCGGGCGTCGCGGTCGCCTATGGACCGGAGGTCGATCCGACCTACGAGATCGGCCTCGCCGCCCCGATGCGCAGCTTCAGCCTCCTGCTCATCCGCGCGGTCGCGGTGCTCGCGACGACGAGCCTCATGGCGACCGTCGCCGGGCTCGTGCTCGACGGCGCGCACTGGAGCGCCGCCGCGTGGCTCGCACCCGCGTTCGGCTTGACGCTCGCAAGCCTGGCGTGCTCGGCGCGCGTCTCGCCGGCCGTCGCGTGCGGCGGGCTCGCGGCGCTGTGGATGGCAGGCGCAGGCGTCGGCTGGCGCTGGGCGCAGGAGCCGCTCGACCTCTTCGGCGCGGGCGGGCAGCTCTGCTTCGTGGCGCTCGCGGCCCTCGCCGCGCTCGTCCTGGCCCGCAACGCCGACGGCTTCGAGCGGAGAGGCGGCATCGCATGACCGACGTGACGATCGAGACCGCGGAGCTGTGCAAGCGCTACGGCGCGACGGACGTCGTCGCGGACCTCAGCCTCTGCATCCGGCCCGGCGTCACGGGTCTGCTCGGGCCCAACGGAGCCGGCAAGACGACGCTCATGCGGATGCTCGCGACCGTGCTCGCGCCGACCGACGGCTGCATGAGCCTGCTGGGCCTCAACCCCCACGACGCCGGGGAGCGCACCGCCCTGCGCCGGCACCTCGGCTACATGCCCCAGGAGCCGGGCTTTCATCGCCAGTTCACCGCCTTCGAGTTCGTCGACTACATCGCGATCCTCAAGGAGATGACCGACGCGCGAGCGCGCCACCGCGAGGTGCGGCGCGTCCTGGAGCGCGTGGGGCTCGGCGACGTCGCCGGACGCAGGATCCGCAAGCTGTCGGGCGGGATGCGCCGGCGCGTCGCGCTCGCCCAGGCGCTGCTGGGCGACCCGCAGCTGCTGCTGCTCGACGAGCCGAGCTCCGCGCTGGACCCCGAGCAGCGGATGCGCTTCCGCGAGCTCGCGTCCGATCTCGGCGACGCCGGGCGCATCGTGCTCGTGTCCACGCATCAGACCGATGACGTCGCGGCGCTGTGCGAGCGGGTCATCGTGCTGCACGAAGGACGCGCGGCGTTCGACGGCACGCCGGCGCAGCTCAGCGCGGTCGCCGCGGGTCGTGTGTGGACCGCCGGTTCGCGCGACGATCGCGCGCAGCTGTCGTGGCGGACGGCCGCGGGCGTGCATCGCCACGTCGGCGACCCGCCGCCGGGCGCACAGCTCGTCGAGCCGAGCATCGAAGACGGCTACCTGCTGCTCGCCGGCGATGCTGCCGCGGCCGAGGGCTCGCAGTGATGAGCACAACAGCCGTCGCGCCGGCGCCGGGCGCGGCGGCGCGCGCAACCCGCCCGGGCTCGGCGCTGCTCGCGCTCACGCGCGCCGAAGGCCTTCGCCTGCTGCGCCACCCGCTCTTCGTGGTCGGCATGGCGTTGTCGATCCTGACCCTCGTGCAGGCGAGCACGAACTCGCCGAACGAGCGCGGCGACTTCCAGCAGGAGATCGTCGACTTCCTCGTCGGCAACTGCTTCTTGTTTCTCGGCGGCGCCATCTGGACGTTCCTCGCGACCTTCCTGTCCTCAAGCCGCGAGCGGCGCGACACCGCGGAGGAGTTCTACGCCGGCGGGCTCGTCGCGCCGCGCACGCGCACCGCCGCCGCGCTGCTGTCGGTGGCCTACGCTGGCGCTGCGGCCGCCGTGCTGGTCGGCATCGCGACGCTCGTGTTCCTCGGGCCCGACGGTGCGCACGACGTGCTCGGGCGAGAGGTCGCCGCACGCCCGCTCGAGCTCCTCCAGGGCCCGCTGTACGTCGTGATGGCCGGCGTGCTGGGCGTGCTGCTCGGCACCTGGGCGATGCGCGCCTGGATCGCCGTGCTCGCGGCGGTCGCGCTGTTTCTCCCACCGCTGGGCCTCGTCGCGTGGTACGTGTTCGAGTTCGAGCCAGACGCGGCCCGGGGCGCGTTCGGAGGCCTCATGGCCGGCCTCCCACCCGGATGGCATCTCTTCGCCATGGGCGCGCTGACCGTGCTCGCCGCGTCGATCGCGATGCTGCGCCACGATCGGCGCCTGCGCGTCGCGCTCCTGGTGTGCGCGGGGCTCGGCGCGACGGCCGCCGCGGCGATCGCCGGACCGACGAACGACGGCGTCGTCGCGGGCTGCACGCCGTCCGAGCTGCAGCCCGTCGGGTCGCCGCGCATCGCGCCTGTCCGCGTCACGACGGGCAACCTCGACTTCGAGCGCGGCAACCTCGACGGCTGGCAGATCCGGACGCAGGGAAGCGGGTCATGGCGGGTGTACACCGACGGCGCGACGCCGCCCGACCCCGCCGACAGCGATCTCTTCGTGCCGTTTCAGGTCGTCGATCCGCCGCAGGGGCGCTTCGCGGTCGTCACCGACATGTGCTTCGAGGGGTCGCGGATCCTCTATCGCGACGTGAAGCTCGAGGATCGCCGCGAGCTGCGCTTCACGCTTTTTTACCGCAGCTCCTCGCCGCTGTCCTCGTCGCAGACGCTCGATTACGCCACGCCGTCTCAGAACGTGCAGTTCCGCGTCGACGTCATGGATCCCGCAGCGCCCGTCGACTCGCTGGCCCCGCGCCACATCCTCGACACGGTCTTTCGCACGACACCCGGCGACCCGCTCGTGCTCGGGCCGCGGTCGGTCGCCTTCGACCTGTCGCCGTGGGCCGGACAGACGGTCCGCCTGCGGTTCGCCCAAGTCGACAACACCGGCCCGCTGCGCGTGGTGATCGACGACGTGAAGCTCGATCCCGCCGGTCGATGAGCGCTCCCGCCACGGCCGTGGCCGCCCTGGCTCGGGCCGAGGGAGTTCGCCTGGTGCGCCATCCGATCTTCCTGCTCGGCATGGCCACGACGACCGCTGCCATCGTGCTCGCGAGCGGAGAGCTCGTGCGCGCAGGCGTCGCGCTGGGCGCCTCCGACAGGACGGAGGTCGTCAACTTCCTCGCGGGCGACTGCTTCGTCATGCTCGGGGCAGCCTTCTGGACGTTCCTCGCGACGTTCCTCGCCGCCAGTCGCGAGCGCCGTGACAGCGCGGAGGAGCTGTACGCCGGGCAGCCGGTGGCGCAGCGCACGCGGACCGCCGCGGCGTTGCTGTCCGTCGGCTGGGCAGGGTTGGCGGCCGCCGCGCTGATCGGCGTCTGGACGCTCGTGCTCGTCGGCGTCGACGGTGCGCTCGTGACGGAAGGCATGCGCCTCTCCGTGAGCCCGGTCGACCTCCTCCGAGGCCCGCTGTACGTCGTCACGGCGGGTGCGCTCGGCGTGCTCGTCGGCAGCTGGTCGTCCCATGTCTACGTCGGTGCATTCGCTGCGGTGCTGCTGTTTCTCCCGCCGGTGGCCCTCGTGCCGTGGTTCGTCCTCGGCGACGACGTCTCGCGCGGCTTCTATGGAGCGATCATCGCGCGCCAACCCGTCACATGGCATGTCGTGACGATGGCCGCGCTGGCGGCGCTGGCCGCGTCGGCGGCGCTGGCTCGCAGCGACCGGCGCGCGCGCGTCGTCGCGCCGGCCGGACTCGGACTGGCCGCGATTGCCGCGATCGCGATCGCGGCCCCGGGCAGCGGGCTCGCCGCGGGATGCGCGCCAGAGGAAGGCTCCGTCCAGGCCGCGAACGGGCTGCCGCCCCGCGGGACCTCGGGGAACCTGGACTTCGAGCGCGGCAACCTCAGCGGCTGGCAGACGCGCACCTATGGTGACGGCGGGTGGCACGTCTACAGCGACGGGGCGACGCCGCCGAACCCGTCCGACAGCGACCCGAACGTCCCGTTCGCCGTGCCCGACCCACCGCAGGGAAGCTTCGCCGCCGTGACAGACATGTGCGCGGCCGGATCGCGAGTGCTGTACCGCGACTTCGAGCTCGACGGCCGTCGCCGCCTGCGGTTCACCGTCTTCTACCGCAGCTTCGCCACGAGCTTCACCTCATCGCCCACGCTGAGCCACCTCCCGCCGTTTCGCAACCAGCAGTTCCGGGTGGACGTCATGGACCCTGATTCCCCCGCCCTTTCCGTGGCGGCCGGACACGTCCTCGCCACGATCTTGCGAACCGAACGCGGCGACCCTCGCCGGCTCACGCGGACGATCGACTTCGACCTGTCGCGGTGGGCCGGCCGGACGGTTCGCCTGCGCTTCGCGGAGGTCGACAACGACACGCCGCTGCGAGTGGTCGTCGACGATATCCGCCTCGACCCGTTCGCTCGCTGAAGCGCCGCCGTCGAGGTGTGAAACGCGACACCAGGGTGCCCTGGCGGCGACCCGGCGCCGGCCTCATCATGCGTCACATCCCGCATCGTCACCCCCGGCCCGGCACCGCGATCCTCCTCCTCGCGGCGTCGCTCGCTGCCGGATGCGGCGGAGAGAGCCCCGAGACGCCGCGGGCGGCCATCCCCCAGCCGCCTGCGGCGCCGGTCTCTCGGGGTGATGCCACGCCGGTAACCAACGCCGGCATCGATCATCTGCGCTACCGCTACAGGCCGATGACGATGCACCCCGGCCAGAGCCCGATCGTCTTCGAGCCGATCACGCAGAAGCCGAGCGTGCCCGGCTACATCAGCGCGCCCGCAGCGTGACCTGCGAGCGATCGCCCACGACGACCGCGAGCTTTGCGCGCTTCTTCGCGCCGGCGGCGAGCGCGCGCCTGCCGGCGGTGCTCCGGCGCAGCTGCGCCCAGATGCGCGCGGCGTTGATCTCCCCGCGCAGCCTCGTGCGCGTGCGCCGCCAGCGGGCGCTGTAAGCCTTGCGCGAGGTCGCGTCGCGGCGCGCGAGGCACGCAAGCGCGGCCTGGATCTTCGTCGCGCCCACCTCCCGCAGCGAGCGCGTCACCCTCGGACAACCCAGCGCGGCGGCGTCCTTCTCGGCCCGGTTGGCCGCCGTCTGGCGGTCGGCGAACGCGCCGATCGCAGAGAGGTACAGCCCGCGCGCGGCGGCGGACACGGTCCCGTGGACGAACTTCGTGGACGGATCCGCCGGATCGCCGGCCGCGAGGGCGATCGCCTGCGTCGTCGGGCGCGCGGCCGTGAAGCGGTGCGTGTGGGCAGCCGACACGTAGACGTCGTCTGCCTCGTTGAGGAGCAGCACGTCGGCGCGGATCGACGGGGCGAGCGCCACGGGCGACCACGGCGCGAGCGCGTCCGGCGTCGTCCCGAAGAACCTCGACACCTGGAAGGCGACGAGCTTCACCTGAGCGTCGTCGCTCGCCTGCGCATCCGCCTGGTACAGCGCGAGGTCCGTCGGCGTGCCGAGGCCGATGACGCAGTCGACCGCCTTCAGGCGGGCCGCCGCGACGAGCGCGAGATGCGCCCCGGCCGACTCGCCGTAGATGCACACCGGGCCGCTCCCGCTGCCGCGGCTGAGCTCCTGGCCGACCGCATTGAGGACGTCGCCGAGGCCGGACTGGCCCTCCTCGTAGTCGATCGAGACGACACGCCAGCCGCGCGCGGCGAAGACGTCGCCGGGGTACTCGAAGAGGATCCGCTGGGCGTTGGCGTCGTGGCCGGCCCAGCCTCCGGCGTGCACCATGACGACGGTGCCCTTGACGTCGCCGTCGGCGGGCTCGCGCGTGATCGGGTCGGCGACCGAGGGGATGGCGGGCGGCGGTGGCGGGGGCGGCGTGAACAGCCCCGGCAGCTTCAACGCCGCGTGCGCTGCGGCCGCGGGCAGGCACAGCGAGACGGCGAGCAACGCGAGGAGGAGCGCAAGGCGTGAGAGTCGTGCCGGCATGCTGGACGTATCGGCCGCCCGGCACCGTCGCTTGACCGGTTTCCCGCAGGCGTCGAGGAAGCCCCCCACCGCACGACCTGTCTCAGCGCCGTGCGGGCGCGCGGAACGTCAGCGCGGCAGACGGGCACTTGGCGTTGGGCGCCGACCCCCGGTCACCGTCGCCCTGACGACGAGCCGGCCGCGGGGATCGTGGCTACGCTAGGCAATCCGTGACCGCTTCGCCAGATCCCGCCGTAGAGACAGCTCGGGCCGCGGTCTGGAGCGAGCGCCTCGCCGAGGAGGTCGAGGCGCGGATCGCGGCGAGCGGCGCCGGCGGCCCGATCGTCTGCGCGTCGGGGATCTCGCCCTCGGGTCCGATCCACATGGGCAACCTGCGCGAGGTCTTCACGACGCACCTCGTCGCCGAGGGGCTGCGGGCGCGCGGCCACGACGTCGTGCACCTGCACTCCTGGGACGACTACGACCGCCTGCGCAAGGTACCGGCGGGCGTCGATGCCGGCTTCGAGCAGTACATCGGGATGCCGCTCGCGAGCGTGCCGGATCCGTGGGACCCCGACGCCGGCTCGTCCTACGCCGAGCACTGGATGGGCGAGTTCACCGCCGCGCTGCACGAGCTCGGCATCGAGCTGCACGAGGTGCGCCAGTCCGCGCAGTACCCCGCGGGCGCGTACAACGCGTCGATTCGGCTGGCGATGGATGCGCGCGAGCTCATCTTCGACACGCTCGCCGCGCAGCAGACCTCGGGCCGCCAGGACACGCCCGTCGAGGACCGCCGGCGGGCCTACTATCCCTTCAAGGCGTTCTGCGAGACGTGCGGTCGCGACGACACCCTCATCACCGCGTGGGACGGCTCGGTCGCGACGTACCGCTGCCGCCACGGGCACGACGGCACGATGTCGCTGGCCGACGGCCACGCCATCAGCGGCAAGCTCGTCTGGAAGGTCGACTGGCCGATGCGCTGGGCTCATGAGGGCGTCGCGTTCGAGCCCGCCGGCGAGGACCACCACGCGCCGACGGGCAGCTTCACGGTCGGCAGCACGCTCGTGCGCGACGTCTTCGGCGGCGAGCCCCCGCACTCCGCGGTCTACTCGTTCGTCTCGCTCGCCGGCATGGGCGGCAAGCTGTCGGGCTCCGCGGGCGGCGCGCCGATCCCGTCGACCGCGCTGCGGATCCTCGAGCCGGCGATCGTGCGCTGGCTGTACATCCGGCGCCTGCCGTCGCAGGGCTTCGCGATCGACCTGTCGGCGAAGGGCGTGCAGAAGCTCTACGACGAGTGGGACCGCTTCGTCGCGGGTGCGCTCGGCCCGGACGCGAGCGCCGCGGACGCGGCGATGTACCGCTCGGCCGTGCAGTCCTCGGCCGGCGAGGTCGCGGCGACCGAGCGCCGCGTCTCATTCCGGCTGCTCGCCGCCGCCGCCGACCTCACGCAGGGCAACCGCGAGCAGATCGGGCGGATCGTCGCGCAGCACCTCGACGAGCCGGCGCCGCGCAGCGACGAGCGCGGCGCCGGTGCCACGGCCGCGCCCGACGACCTGCTCGCGCAGCTCGAGCCGCGCCTGACCTGCGCGATCGACTACGTCGAGCTGCTCCCGCCCGAGCAGCGCACGACGCTGCGCGCGGACTTCGACGACGAGGCCTGGGCGCAGCTCGACGACGCCACGCGCGCGGGCGTGCGGACCCTGGCCGCCGAGATGGGCGATGCCTGGACCCTCGACGGCTTGACGGCGCTCGTCTACGCCGTCCCGAAGGTCACGCTCGGGTTGCCGCGCGACGCTCCGCCGAGCCCCGAGCTGAAGGTCGCGCAGCGCATGTTCTTCAAAGCGCTCTATCAGCTGCTGTGCGCGTCGGACACCGGCCCGCGCCTGCCGACGCTCATGCTCTCGATCGGCCCGGAGCGCACGCGCGAGCTGCTCGTCGGCGCGCCCGCGCGACGCTAGCGCGCACCCCCGCGCGGGGGTGGTGCCGGAACGGCCGCGCTATCGATGCCTACCGGCACCACCCCCCCGCCGCGGCTGAGGCTTACAGCTGCGCGAGCGCTTCGGCGAACGTCGCGCTCGGGCGCATGACCGCGGCGACGCGAGCCGGGTCGGGTCGGTAGTAGCCGCCGAGGTCGACCGGCTGGCCCGTCGCGAGGTGGTTCTCCTCGGCGATCTGGTCCTGGCGGGCGCTCAGGTCGTCGGCCAGCGCCGCGAAGAGCTCGGCGAGCGGGACGTCCTCGGTCTGGGACGCCAGCGCCTGCGCCCAGTAGAGCGCGAGGTAGAAGTGACTGCCGCGGTTGTCGAGCTCGCCGCTCTTGCGCGAGGGCGAGCGGCCGTGCTCGAGCAGGCTGCCGGTCGCCCGGTCGAGCGTCTCGGCCAGGATCTTCGCCCGCGGAT
>CAWEOF010000026.1:0-254276 GCA_963810605.1 uncultured Actinomycetes bacterium | reverse complement strand
CAAGAACGGCGCCTGAGAGCGAGCTTCTGCGTTCGGACGTCGGTCGGGGCGTGATCGCCCGATTCACTCGACCGGAGCCAGCTCGGCCTCGATCTCGTGAATCGATTGGGCGGGGAGGCCGATCTCCTCTGCGTGCTGGCGAATCCGCTCGGGGTCCTGGGCCTCGTACACGCAGAAGGCCGTGAGGCCATCCGGGGTGCGGACCACGTGCGTGTGCAGCCAGGCGATGTCGGGGAAGCGTTCCTCCCGCACCTGGCTGGCGTGTTCGGCCACTTCGTCGAGCTGCGCACGGCTGACATCGCCGACGGCACGCTCGATCAGGTATCGGGGCACGCAGCGAGTGTCGCAGCTTTGTCGCCGGCCCTCACACGCTTGCTCACACGGCGGCGAGGTTTGATCGATCCGTCAACACACGAAGGAGACCGACATGCCGTACGTCAATGCGAAGGTCATGGCCGATGTGCTCACGAGAGAGCAGAAGATCGCGGTTGCGAAGGGAATCACGGACGCGTTCGTCGCGGTCGCCGGCGAGCCGGTGCGCGGCGTCACGATGGTCACGATCGAAGAGGTCGACAGCGGAGCCTGGACCATGGGCGGTGAGGCGCTGACGACCGAGGCCGTCCAGGACCTGCTGGCCGGTGAGCCGATTCGGCCGGCGAAGGCCCGGGGCGAGATCGACCGGCGCAGCGAGATGCCGGAGTACGATCGGTGGAGCTCTTGACACTCAGGATCCACCTGCTGGGAGTACCCCGGATCGAGCGAGACGGTGCGCCGGTCGCTTCCCCGCGAGGGAACAAGGCGTGGGCGGTCCTCGCCTACCTGGCGCTCGGCGAGTCGAGCGCCTCGCGCGGCCGGCTTGCGGAGCTGCTCTACCCCGAGGCCGATGACCCGCTGGCCGCGCTGCGCTGGACCCTGGTCACGCTGCGGCGGGCGCTGGGCATCTCAGATGCCCTGCGCGGCGACCCCCTCGCAGTTCCCACCGACGCCTGGGTCGACGCGGCCGCCCTGAGGGGCAAGCTTCCGTCCGACCCCGGCGGCCCGCCCGGCGACGGCGAGTTGCTCGAAGGCATGGCCTTCCCGTCGGCCCCGGAGTTCGAGGTCTGGCTGGCGGTCGAGCGCAGGTATCTCGGAGGTCTGTCCCAGGCACTGCTGCGCGAGCGCGCGCTCGCGGTCAGGGCGGCCGGCAAGCACGTCGAGGCGGCCGCGCTGGCTCGCCGCGCGGTAGCCGTCGATCCGCTCAATCAGGGCTGCCAGGTGGTGCTGCTGCGTTGCCTGGTGCAGAGCGAGGGTACGCGCGTCGCCGAGGCCCACCTCAGCGCGTGCAGCGCGCTGCTGCGACGAGAGCTCGGCGTCGAGCCCGGTTCCGAGCTCGCCGCGGCGGTGCGCGGCGACGGCCGTCGCTCTCGCAACGCGGTGGGCGACCCGGTACTGGCCCGCGGCCAACTCGAGGCGGGCCGCGCAGCGATCGACGCCGGAGCGGTGGAGCCCGGCATCGACTGTCTGCGGTCTGCCTGCTCGGAGGCGCAGGCGAGCCACGACACCGCACTGCACGCGGTCTGTCTCGCCGAGCTGGGAAGCGCCCTCGTGCATGCACTGCGCGGCCGCGACGAGGAGGGATCGGCGATCCTCCACGAGGCTCTCGTCGCCGCCGAGGCGGCCGATGACCGCTGCACCGCCGTCACGGTGATGCGAGAGCTGGGATACGTCGACGTCCAGGCGGGCCGCAACGCACCGGCGGGCCGCTGGCTCGCGCGGGCGCTACGCCTGTCGCGGGGTGACGGCGAGCGCGCCGCCGTGCTCGCGATCCGGGGGATGATCCTCTCCGACCGCGCCCACTACGACGTCGCGCTTGAGCTCCTGGAGGAGTCCGTCGATCGCGCGCGACGCAGCGGTGCGGGGCGGCAGGCCGCCTGGTCGTTGTCGCTGATCGGCAGGGTGCACCTCCTGCGCGACGAGCAGGCCCTGGCGGCAGCGGCCGTCGGTCGCTCGCTCGCGATCGCCAACGACGAGCGCTGGCACTCATTCCTCCCATGGCCAGAAGCCCTGGAGGGCGAGATCGCGGTTCTCCAGGGACGCTACGACGATGCCGAGGAGCGCCTCGACCACGCCTTCGCGCTGAGCTGCTCCTTGGCCGACCCCTGTTGGGAGGGTGCCGCAGCGCGCGCGACCGCACTCCTTCACCTCGGGCGCGGCGATGCGGCAGCGGCACGGGTCTGGCTCGCCGATGCTCGAGTACGGGTGACTCGTGTCGCCGATACCTATCAATGGATGCACGGCTATGTGCTCGACGCCAGCGCCAACCTCGCCGTCCAGACAGGCAACGACGCCGCACGCGAGACCACCCGGAGCCTTGAGCTCCTCGCTGCCTCAGCCGGGATGCGCGAGTTCACCGTTCGCGCGAACGCCTACCGAGCCCAGCTCGGCGACCGGGGTGCTCTGGGTGCCGCACGCAGCCTCGCCGTCAGCATCGACAACCCGGCGTTGAGCCGGATGCTCAGCGGGAGTCCGAGCATCTGACCGGGCACCGCTCGCGGCCTCGAATCCGGATCGACTCCAGATCTGTGGCAGACTGCGCAGCATGCCGGCGACCGCCGAACTCGAGCGCATGCTGCGCGGGGCCTCCCTGCACGTCACGCGTCCGCGACTGGCGGTCCTTGCGGCGGTGCACGAGCATCCGCATGCCGACACGAGCTCGATCATCGGTCACGTCCGCGAGGATCTCGGCGGTGTGTCCCAGCAGGCCGTCTATGACGTGCTGGGCGCGCTGACCAGCGCGGGTCTCGTGCGGCGGATCCACCCGCCGGGCTCCGTGGCGCGCTACGAGTCGCGCGTCGGAGACAACCATCATCACCTCGTGTGCCGGTCGTGCGGCGCGATCGCCGACGTCGACTGCGCCGTCGGCGCCGCACCCTGCCTGACCGCTTCCGAGCACCACGGCTTCGCGATCGACGAGGCCGAGGTCATCTACTGGGGCATGTGCGCCGAGTGCTCGCCCGCGAACAGCTCCTGATGTTCACCCCTGCTCCCCGAAAGGGTTCCTGTGTCCGATACGCCTGACGCCGTTGTTGGAGAGATGAACGATGACGCGCAGGTCGCCACGACCGGCTGTCCGGTCGCGCACGACCGCGCCCCCCACCCGACCCAGGGCGGGGGCAATCGGGGCTGGTGGCCGGACCGGCTCAACCTCAAGATCCTGGCCAAGAACCCCGCCGTGGCCAACCCGCTCGGCGACGAGTTCGACTACGCCGCGGCGTTTCAGACCCTCGACCTCCCCGCTGTCAAGGCGGACATCGCGGACGTGCTGACGACCTCCCAGGACTGGTGGCCGGCCGACTTCGGCCACTACGGCCCGTTCATGATCCGGATGGCGTGGCACAGCGCCGGCACGTACCGCATCTCCGACGGCCGTGGCGGTGCCGGGGCCGGCCAGCAGCGCTTCGCACCGCTCAACAGCTGGCCGGACAACGGCAACCTGGACAAGGCGCGCCGCCTGCTGTGGCCGGTCAAGAAGAAGTACGGCAACGCGCTCTCGTGGGCGGATCTGATCGTCCTCACCGGCAACGTCGCGCTCGAGTCGATGGGCTTTGAGACGTTCGGCTTCGCCGGCGGCCGCGCGGACGTCTGGGAGCCCGACGAGGACGTCTACTGGGGCCCCGAGACCGAGTGGCTCGAGGATGAGCGCTACACCGGCGACCGCGAGCTCGAGGACCCGCTCGGCGCCGTCCAGATGGGCCTCATCTACGTCAACCCGGAGGGTCCGAACGGCAACCCGGACCCGCTCGCCGCGGCCGTCGACATCCGCGAGACGTTCGCTCGCATGGCGATGAACGACGAGGAGACGATCGCGCTGATCGCCGGCGGCCACACGTTCGGCAAGACCCACGGCGCCGCCGACCCGGACCGGTACGTCGGCCCCGA
Source organism: uncultured Actinomycetes bacterium (assembly GCA_963810605.1). Classification (GTDB taxonomy): domain Bacteria; phylum Actinomycetota; class Thermoleophilia; order Solirubrobacterales; family Solirubrobacteraceae; genus CADCVQ01. The sequence continues at coordinate 250,358 of CAWEOF010000026.1, read as the reverse complement.
GCCGGAGGGCGCACCCCTGGAGGAGCAGGGGCTCGGCTGGCGCAACAGCTTTGGCACCGGCAAGGGCGCGGACGCGATCACCAGCGGCCTCGAGGTGACCTGGACGGCCACGCCGACGGCGTGGGACAACAGCTTCTTCGAGACCCTGTTCGGCTACGAGTGGGAGCTGACGAAGAGCCCGGCGGGCGCGCACCAGTGGCAGCCATCCGACGGCGGCGGGGCGGGCACCGTCCCAGCTCCCGACGCGGGCGGGCCGATGCGTCCCCCGACGATGCTGACGACCGACCTCGCCCTGCGCTTGGACCCCGACTACGAGCCGATCTCGCGGCGCTTCCACGAGAACCCGGACGAGCTCGCCGACGCGTTCGCGCGGGCCTGGTTCAAGCTGACGCACCGCGACATGGGCCCGATCCAGCGCTACCTCGGCCCGGAGGTCCCCTCCGAGACGCTGATCTGGCAGGACCCGATCCCCGCGGCGACCCACGAGCTGAGCGCCGAGGACGTCGCGGCCCTGAAGGGCCAGATCCTCGGCTCCGGCCTGTCGGTGTCCGAGCTCGTCAAGGCCGCGTGGGCGTCCGCGTCGACGTTCCGCGGCAGCGACAAGCGCGGCGGCGCCAACGGGGCGCGCATCCGCCTCGAGCCGCAGAACGGCTGGGAGGTCAACGATCCCGACGAGCTCGGCAAGGTCCTGCGGACCCTCGAGGGCATCCAGGCGTCGTTCGGCAAGCCGGTCTCGCTGGCCGACCTGATCGTGCTTGGCGGCTGCGCGGCCGTGCGAGCAGGCGGCGAAGGCCGGCGGCGTCGACGTCGAGGTCCCGTTCACGCCGGGTCGCGGGGACGCGTCGGCGGAGCAGACCGACGCGGACTCCTTCATCCCGCTGGAGCCCGTCGCGGATGGCTTTCGCAACTACCTCAGCGGCGATCACCGGCTGACGGCGGAGTACCTCCTGCTCGACCGGGCGAACCTGCTCACGCTGAGCGCTCCGGAGATGACCGTCCTCGTCGGCGGCCTGCGCGTCCTCGGCGCGAACACGGGCGGATCGACGCGACGGCGTCCTCACCGACGCGCCCGGCTCACTCACGAACGACTTCTTCGTGAACCTGCTCGACCTGGGCACGACGTGGTCGGCCACGGCCGGCGACGCCGGGACCTTCGAGGGCCGCGACGCCGCCACGGGCGAGCTGCGCTGGACCGGCAGCCGCGTCGACCTCGTGTTCGGCTCGAACTCCGAGCTGCGCGCCCTCGCCGAGGTCTACGCGGGCGACGACATGGGCGAGACGTTCGTGCGTGACTTCGCCGCGGCGTGGGTCAAGGTCATGAACCTGGACCGCTTCGACCTCGGCTGATCGCGGCGTCCGGGTCGGCCGCGCGCGGCCGGCCCGGATACCAGATGGGGACGTGGGCGGCACGCCCTGCCGGTGTCATCGGGCTGACAGCGATGAAGCCCGTCCTTCGGGGTTGTCATGCATGACCAACCCACCGAAGGAGGCCGGCAGTGCCTGAACACATCCCAGATCGACTGGCTGCGCACCCCGATCGGGGAGCGCGAGCATCGCGGCCGTCGAGCGATCCATCCGGGGTGTCTCGCCGGCCGCGCGGTCCGTCCCGCGGCCTGGCGCTCGCGGCCGGCGCGACCCTGCTGGCCGGCGCGGCGAGTCCTGGCCTGGCCTGGGCGGCGACGCCGCGCAAGGACGCCGGCTTTCAGGGCGTCACGTCCCAGAAGGCCGGGCCGCTGAGCCTCCCCGTGGCCGTGCGTGTCGCCAAGGACGGCAAGAGCGTCTCGCGCTTCGACATCCAGTGGACGTCCAAGTGCGCGTCGCCCACCGGGCGCGGCACGATCGGCGGCCTGTCCGTGACGCGCAAGCGCAAGCTGTCCAAGACCGGGGCCTTCAGCAACTCGACGACCTCGACGCAGGATCTTGGCAGCGGCACGAAGGCCGTCTTCAAGGTCACCCTGAAGGGCAAGTTCCGCAGCCGCACGCGGGCGAACGGCACGTTCAAGGTCAGCGTCTCGATTCGCGACGCCACCGGCCAGCAGGTCGACACCTGTGACACGAAGACGATCAAGTGGACGGTGCGCGACTAGCGTCATCGGCGAGCGGCGGCGGCGCCTTCGGCGCGGGCGGCCGGCCGTCGCCGTCGGGTGTCAGCCGCTCGCGTTCGTCGTGGTAGGCATGCAGGATGTCGCGGTGCGTCACCCATCCGACGATGTCGCCGTCGTGGGCCGCGCGCACCGGAAGGCCGCTGTCGCCGCCGAGTGCGAGGGCGCGGATCGCCCGCTCGAGCGTGTCGTCGACGTGCAGCGGCGCCGGGCTGCGAGCGACGTCACCCGCCACCGTGCGCGACCCGCGCCCGAGGTGCTCCTCGACGTCGAGCACACCGATGACGCCGACGAACGCGCCATCGTCGTCGACGACCGGGAGCGTCAGGTCGGGCTGCCCGCCGAGACGATCGGCCACGGCCTCGAGCGGCTCCTGGGCGCTGACCCCGCTCGGCAGCGGTGTCATGGCCGCGCCGATCGAGACCGTGCGCATGACGCTGGGCACGCGCGGGCGGTCGATGTCGATGCCGCGCCGGCGCAGCTTGAGGGTGTAGATCGTGTCCTGCGACAGCCGCTCGCTGACCGCCGTCGCGACGACGATGGCGATCATCAGCGGCAGGATGATCGAGTACTCGCCGGTGAGCTCGAAGAGGATGATGAGCGCGGTGATCGGCGCGCGCGCCGCGCCGGCGAAGACGGCCCCCATCCCGACCAGCGCGTAGGCGCCGGCGTGAGCGCTGAGCCCCGGCAGCGAGCGCGTGGGCCACCTGACCGAAGCCCGAGCCGAGCATCGCGCCGATGAACAGCGACGGCGCGAACACGCCGCCCGAGCCGCCGATCGCGATCGTCAGGCTCGTCGCGACGATCTTCGCGCCGAGCAGCACCAGCACGAACGCGATCGCGTACTCGCCCTGGACGGCGTTCGTCAGCACGGGGTAGCCGACCCCGTACATCTGGGGCAGCGCGAGCAGCAGCAGGCCGAGGAGGACTCCGCCCGCCGCCGGCCGGGCCCACGCCGGACCGCTCCACAGCCGATCGGCGATGTCCTCGATCCCGTACAGCACGCGGATGAAGAGCGACCCCGACGCCACCCGCCGCGGCGCCGAGCAGCGCGTAGAGCAGCAGCTCCGGCGGCGAGGACAGCGTGAAGGTCGGCAGGTTCAGGAAGACGGCATCCGAGCCGAAGAAGCCGTGCGCGATCGCGGCGGACGTGACCGAGCTCAGCACGACGACGCCGAACGCCCGCGTCTCGAAGTCGCGGAGGATGACCTCGAGGCGCGAAGAAGACGCCCGCGATCGGCGCGTTGAAGGTCGCCGAGATGCCGCCGGCCGCGCCGCACGCGACGAGCAGGCGCAGATGCGTCGTCGAGACGCGCGCGAGCTGCCCGACGACCGAGCCGAGCGCCGAGCCGATCTGGACGATCGGTCCCTCGCGCCCGACCGAGCCGCCCGAGCCGATGCAGATCGCGGACGCGAGCGACTTGACGACCGGCGACCTGCGGACGGATCCGCCCGCCGTGCTCGGCGACGGCGAGCATCACCTCGGGGACGCCGTGCCCGCGGGCCTCGGGTGCGAAGCGCGACGACCAGCGGCCCGTACAGCAGCCCTCCGACCACCGGCGCGACGACGACGAACCAGATGCCGAGAGCGGGCACGTGCGGGTTGGGCACGTGCCCCAGCGCGCTGTAGTCGCGGTGCCCCGAGAACAGCTCGGTGAGCCCCAGGATCAGGTACCGAAAGCCGACCGCGCCGAGCCCGGCGCCGACTCCGACCGCGAGCGCGAGCGCGACGAGTCCCCGATCGCCGAGCGGCCACCCGCGGGCAGCCGTTCGTGCCCATCGGGCTGGTTTCAAGATCCTCATACGCATCGTCGCCGGTAGCGACCTGACCTTACAGCGTAAACCTTACGATGTAAGAGCAACGTTCGCTCAGCCCGCCGTGAGCCTCAGCCGGTCGCCGCAAGCCCGTCGAGCAGCGCGCACAGGCCACGCTCGAACCCGCGGTCGGCATCGAGGCCTGCGAGCTCCGCGGCACGGCCGCGCAGGATCGCGAAGTCCGCCGCCGACAGGGCATCGAGGTGCTCGCGACCACGCGGTCCGGCGGCATCGACCGTGAACCCGGTCGCCTCGGCAAGCGCGTAGCCGCGGGCGTACGCCGCGACCGCGCGGTACACGCCGAGGGCGTCGACGGCCGCGAAGCCCTCGTCCACGAGCGCCCGCAGCAGCCGCTCGACCGTCAGCAGCGAGCCGGGCGTGTCGAACGGCTGCATGCCGATGAGACGGAAGGTGGCCGGCCGCGCGACCGCGATCGCCCGCAACGCGGTCGCGTACCCGTGGCAGGCCGCGCGCCAGCCGCCGTCCATCGCGACGTCCTGCAGGGGCTGGAGGGTGCGCTCCGTGATCGCCCGCAGCAGCTCGGCCCGGTTGGCGACGTGGTGATAGAGCGCCATCGCCTCGAATCCCAGCTCGGCGCCCAGGCGTCGCATGCTCAGCGCGCTCGACCCGTCACGCTCGAGCATGACGATCGCGGTGTCGACGATCAGCTTCCGGCTCAGCGGCGTGCGATCGGCCCCGCTGTCGTCGGGAGCGCTCGGACTGGCGACCATCGCCCAGCCAGCATAGTTGCCCGCGCCGTCGTCACCGCCACGCGCCGTCGTGCGAGCCGGTCGTTGCAGCTCAGCAGATCGCGTGCAGATGGAACCCGCGATCGGCGGCGGCGCCGGAGGCATCGAACGTCCGCACGTCGACCGTCGTCGTCTTCTTGTCGGCGGCGACGGTGGGGGTCGCCGTGACGATCGCGGGGGCGCTGCCGGTGCCCGTCGCCGACTGCGCGCACGTCGTGAGGTCACCGGTGAACGTGACGGCGTAGACGCCGGCCGCGCTGCGCGACACGCCGTTGGTCTCGACGCCGCGCGTGCTGAGGGCCGTACCGTCGGACTTGACGAGCGCCAGCGGCTTCAGCGTTTGCATCGCCGTCGCGGCGTCCTTGATCAGCTCGGACGCGTGCTTGCCGTCGACGCGATCGGCGTTGAGGCCGGTCGCGACGCCCGTCGCGTTGGTGACGAACGGCCGGCTGCCGTCACCGGGCTTGGCTCTGATCGTGCCGCCGATCGTGCCGTTGGTCTCGAACTCGAACGCGAGGCCGGTGCTGAGGTTGTTCGAGCGGATGCAGGGCTCGTTGTGCGACGGCGTGCCCCCGGGCAGCGAACGGCAGCCGTAGATCGCGCCGCCGCCGTTGTTGGACTTGTTGGACTGCCGCGTCCCGTACGTCGAGCTGTTGGCGATGATCTGCGTCTCTCTCGCGTACTCCACGCTGGCATTGGCCGACGGGTTTCGCGCGCCGCCGTTCAGCGGTCCGCCCTCGCCGGCGCCGAGCGCCAGCGAGGAGCTCATCAGGACGATCAGCGTCGTGCCGGCGAGCACCTTTGTACGTGTCTGCATGCGAGCTCCTCGGTCGGTTCAGGTGCCCATGGCCTAACCCCCCGCGAGCAGGTCCAGACGGGCGCCGTCAGCCGGGTGACGCACGCAGGCGACGAGCTCAGGGCTCGACGAGGCCGCGGCGAATCGCGTAGCGGGTGAGCGCCACGCGATCGCGCAGACCGAGCTTGTCGAGGATGTTGCTGCGATGGCGCTCGACCGTCTTGTCGCTGATGTGCAGCACGGCGGCGATCTCGCGGCTCGTCATGCCCTCGGCGATGAGCTTGAGCACCTCGGACTCGCGAAACGACAGCGGGTCCTCGGGCGCCGCTGCGATCCCGCGGTCGAGGTAGTCGCGGACGAGCGCGGCGACGCCGCGCGGGTAGAGGAACGGCTCGCCGCGGATCGCCGATCGGCACGCTCGGATGAGATCCTCGTGGGCGGCTGACTTCAGGATGTAGCCACAGGCTCCGGCACGCAGCGCCTCGAAGAAGAACTGCTCGTTGTCGTGCATCGAGAGGATCAGCACGCGCAGATCCGGACGCTGCTCGGTCAGTTGCCGGGCCGCCTGGATCCCCGTGAGCCGGGGCATCGCGACATCGAGCACCGCCAGATCGATCTCCGCGGCCAGGCCGGCCGCCACCGCCTGCTGGCCGTCGCTGGCCTCCGCGACGACCTCGAAGTCGGCCTCGGCATCGAGGATCATCCGCAGCCCGTGGCGCACGAGCGCGTGATCGTCGGCCAGCAGGACCCGCGTCATGCCGGCGCGCCGCCGGCGCGATCGCCGGGAACGTCGAGGCGTACGACCGTACCCCCGCCGGGAGCGGAGTCGATGCGCAGCCGGGCCCCGATCGAGAGTGCCCGCTCGCGCATCGTGCGGACGCCGCCACCGGGGCTCGTGGGCGCCCGGCCGAGCCCGATGCCGTCGTCGGCGACGGTGAGGACGATCGCCTCGCCGGCGGTCCGCAGCGCGAGCTCGAGCCGCGCCGGTCGAGCATGGCGGACGGCGTTCGTGAGACCCTCCTGCGCGACGCGATAGATGACGAGCTGCTCGTCCTCGCTGAGCTTCGGCAGCTCGCGCTGCAACGACCGCTCGACCGGGATGCCCGTGCGCTGTGCCATGGCGTCGGCGAGACTCGTCAGCGCGGGCACGAGACCGAGCGCGTCGAGCGCGTCGGGCCGCAGGTCGCGCGCGAGCCGCCGCACGTCCTCCAGACCCGCCAGCAGCCCGTCGCGGGCGCTGAGGCAGTCGTCGCGCAGGTCGCCGGTGGCACGACCCTGGATGCGATCCAGCTGCAGGGCGATGGCGGTCATCGTCTGTCCGATCTGGTCGTGCAGCTCGTCGGCCACCCGCCGCCGTTCGCTCTCGCGCTCGCTGAGCGCTCGCAGCCCACTGTCGCGGCGCTCGCGTTCGAGGCGGTCGAGCATGTCGTTGAACGCCTCAGCGAGGACGGTCACCTCGGAGCGCTGGCGCGGGATCGGGATCCGCTCCCCGGGGATCAGCGGATCGACCGACTGCATGAGCGACGTCAGGCGCGCGACCGGCCGTACCGCCCGGGTGATCAGCGCGAAGTTCACCGCGAGCATGACCAGCAGCCCGCCGACGAGCGCGGGCACCCGGCCGTTGGCGGGTTCGACCGTCAGGACGACGCACGCCACGGCCAGCACCGTCACGTTCGGGATGAACAGCCGCCAGAACAGCGGCACGTATCCGATCTCCATCCGGCGACGGTACTGCGTGTGTCATGCGGCGACGCGGTCGTCGAGCCGAGGGACCCTTGCCGCAGGCGGTTCGCCGTGAAGGATCCATCCGCCTCCGTCCAGGCGCGTCAGCTGACCTTGCTGCGCGAGCTGCCCCAGCGCCGAGCTGACGGTCGGGCGCTGCAGGCAGGTCAGCTGCGCGAGCAGCTGATGCGTCAGCGAAACCGGCAGGACGATCCCGCGTGGGGTCACCCGGCCCCAGCGGTCGGCGAGGTGCCAGAGCACGAGCAGCACGCGCGCGTCGGCGTTTCGCACGTGCGCGATCGTCGCCTGGTGGACGAGCGATCGGCAGCGGCGCCCGCTGCGCGCGAGGAGCGCCGCCGCGATCGTCGGCCAGCGCGCCGTGCGAGCGGCGAACTGGGCATCCAGCGATGCGAGCGTCGTCGGCGCCAGCACCCGCCAGCGGCAGTGCGCATGGACGGACTCCCCGAGATCCTCGCCGTCCCACGGGCGCAGGAGGTCGCCGGGACCGACGATCTCCGAGCATTCGCGCCCGACGAGCCGCATCGTCCGCACGAGCAGGCCATCGACGACGAGCAGCCCGAGATGGCCGGCCGTGTCCGAGCCGTCGGCGGGTGGTTGCCACGGGCCGCGCTCGAGGCGGACGCGAGGGGTGAGCAGCCGCGCTCGCAGGGTCGTGGCCGCGGGCTCGGGAACATCCTGCAGGAGATCCGGGTCGTGCGCGAAGACGCGGATGAGGTCTGGGCGGGAGCATTGCATGCTGGGACTCTGCCCCGCGCGCCCGCGAATCAGATGGGGGTCATCCCCCATCTGGGCCCAAACCCGGCCACCATTGCGGGGTTATAGCCGGGATCGTGCGGCGCCCGACATGACCTGTCAGGCCGATGACGGTCCACGCCTCCCGGCGAAGGACACATCGAAGCGCGCCCCGCCGAGGTCCGAGGACCCGACCGCCACCACGGCGCCGTGCGCCCGCGCCTGCTGGGCGACGAGCGCCAGTCCGAGCCCGGATCCGGCCACCTCGCCGTCGCCGACCCGCACGAACGGCTCGAAGATCCGCTGGCGCTCGTCCTCGGCGATGCCCGGCCCGTCGTCCTCGACGACCAGCGCCGGACCGCGTGCGCAGACGGCGGCCCGTACCCTGCCGCCCGCGCGCCCGTGGCGCGCCGCGTTCTCGAGCAGGTTGTCGGCGATGAGCCGTAGCCCCGGCTCCCAGCCTTGCACCCAGACCGGCTCGTCCGGCAGCGACGACGACCAGCTCACGGCGGGGTGGCGCGAGGATGCCTGGTCCAGCGACGCCGACACGACCTCGGCGAGGTCGACGTCGCCCACCGCTCCGGGCGCGAGGTCGCCGCGCGCCATCGCCTGCAGCCCGTCGAGCAGCTTCACGAGCCGGCGGTGCTCCGACAGCGCATCGTTGACGAGCTCCGTGCGCTGCGCGACCGGGATGTCGGGGTGGCGGCTCAGCGCCGACAGCGTCGCCTGGACGCTCGTCAGCGGCGTGCGCAGCTCGTGCCCCGCGTCGGCCGTGAAGCGCCGCGTCGCGGCGAGCGCGCGCTCACGATCCGCCGCCGAGCGCCCGAGCCGCGCGAGCATGTCGTTGAAGCTCGCCGCCAGCGATCGCAGCTCGCTCGGGCCGTCGTCGCCGCCCACACGCTGGTCGAGGTCCTCGGTCCCGGCGATCCGCGACGTCGCCGCGCGCAGCCGCCGCAGCGGGCGCAGCAGCAGGCTCGCCAGCAACCAGGACGCGAGCCCGCCGAGCACCAGCGCTGCCGCGCCGAACGCGACGAGCCGGCGATTGAGCGCGTTGAGCTTGCGCTCGACCGGTCCGAGTGTGCGCGTGACCTCGAAGCGGGCGAGTCCGCCGAGCCCGGAGACGGGCACGCTCGTGATGTACGAGCGAAAGCGCCGGCCACCGGCGCTGAACGTGCGCAGGCCGTCCGCGCGCGGGATGACGCGCGCCGGCGCGGGCCGACCGGACTCCCGGATCACGGTGCTGCCGACGATCAGCCGCAGCGTCGTTCCGGCGGCCGACAGGACGTTGTTCAGGCGCGGGTCGCTCGGCGGCACCTCGCTCTGGAGCGCATCGATCGACGTGTCGCGCGACAGCTCCGCCGTGCGCTTGAGGCTGTCGTCGAGTCCGGAGCGCTCGGAGCGGTCGACGTAGCGCGACACCATGACTCCCGCGCCCGCGAGCACGACCGCGAGCACGAGCGTGACGGCGAGCGTGAGGCGACCGCGAAGGCTGCGCATCAGGTCGTCAGGGTTGCAGGATGAACCCGACGCCGCGCACCGTCTGCAGCACGCGCGGCTCGCCGTCGGCCTCGAGCTTGCGGCGCAGGTAGCCGACGAAGACGTCGGCGATGTTCGTCCCGGGGTCGAACGTGTAGCCCCAGACGTCCTCGTGCAGGCGCGCGCGCTCGATGACCTCGCCGGGGTGGCGCAGGAAGAGATGCAGGAGGTCGAACTCGCGCCGCGTCAGGCCGAGGTCGCGCCCGCCGCGCAGCGCGACGTGCGAGCGCGGGTCGATCGCGATGTCGCCGACCGTGAGCGCCGCGTCGGACGCCACGGGCCGGCGGCGCAGCAGCGCATGCAGGCGCGCCGTGACCTCCTCGATCGCGAACGGCTTGACGACGTAGTCGTCGGCACCGGCCTGCAGCCCGCGAACGCGGTCGTCGACCTCGTCGCGCGCCGACAGCACGCAGACGGGCACGTCGTCGCCGGCCGCGCGCAGCTGCGCGAGAACCTCGAGCCCGTCGAGGTCGGGCATCCCGAGGTCGAGCAGGATCACCGCCGGGCGAACGGACTCGTTGGCGGCGAGCGCCGCGCGCCCGCCCGATGCCCGCACGACGCGGAAGCCCTCGAGCTCGAGCCCGGCTCCGACGGCGCGACGGATCGCGGCATCGTCGTCCACGAGCAGGACGACCGCTCCCGCGGACCCCTCGTCATCCACGCTTGACGCTCTCGCAGTCGCGGGCGACGATGTCGATGCGATCTGCGGTCACACGATCGCGTCCGCTGCCGCAGGTGATGCGATCCGCGACGCCGTCGCGCGCCCGCACGACGTCCCTGCCCGCTCCGGCGATGATGACGTCGGCGCCGGAGCCGCCGTCGATGCGGTCGTTGCCCGAGCCGCCGAGCAGCGTGTCGTTGCCCGAACCGCCCGCGAGGCTGTCGTTGCCGGCGTCGCCCGTGAGCGTGTCGTCGCCGGCACCGCCGACCAGCGTGTCGTTGCCGAGACCGCCGTAGAGCTTGTCGTTGCCGGCCGCGCCGCGCAGCACGTCCGCACCGCCGCCGCCTTCGATGACGTCGTCGCCGGCCTTGCCGTTGATGCGATCGGGGCCGGACGTGCCGACGAGGTGATCGGGTCCACGGGTGCCCTGCAGCACTCCCCGAGCGCCGGCGCCCGCCGCGCCGGTGAGCAGGAGCACGAGGGCGAGAGCGAGCATGCGACGGGTCATGGCTCACACCATGACGCAGGTCGGGCTCCGAGCGCGACCCCATGCCCGACTCTCACGGACTTCTCACCGTGGCTGAGGACTCCGTGAGAGCCGCGTGAGCGGGGGTGGCGCAGCGCGCACAGTAGCGGTCAGGCCCCGTCGCAACCCGAATCCAGGAGGCAGGCAGCATGAGCATCACGAGGACGAAGTTCGCAGGCACCGTCGTCGCACTCGGTCTCATCGTCCCGGCGACCGCACTGGCGGCGACGATCCAGGGTGGACCGCGCAGCGAGCACCTGCGTGGGACGAACAATGCCGACCTCATCGACGGCAACGCCGGCAACGACACGATCCTCGGGCGCGGCGGCAACGATCGCCTCATCGGCGGCCTGGGCAACGACCGCATCTTCGGCGGGCTCGGCAACGACGTCATCACCGGCGTCCAGGGCAACGACTACCTCAACGGTGGTCCGGGCGACGACACCGTCACCGGCGACGCCAACAACACCGGCGACCGGACGTCCTTCGACCGCGTCTACGGCGGCTCGGGCAACGACACGCTGCGCGGCGGCGACTCGGCCGACAGGATGGGCGGCGGCACGGGCAACGACGTCATCTACGGCGAGAACGGCCGCGACCGGATCTCGGGCGGCACCGGCGACGACCTGATCGACGGCGGCGCGAGCAACGACACGATCTTCGCCAACCGCGGCATGGACACGATCTCCGGCGGCGACGGCAACGACACGCTGTGGGCACAGGCCCGCGGCGACGTCGCCCCCGGCCCGGGCGTCGACCAGGTCGGCGACACCGTCTACGGCGGCAACGGCAACGACACGATCCGCACCCGCGACGGCGAGGTCGACCGCATCACCTGCGGCCCCGGCAAGGACCGCGCGCTGCTCGACCAGGTCGACGTCATCACCGATGCGACCGCCGAGAACCCCAAGGGCTCGTGCGAGATCGTCAAGCGCAAGGCCCCGAAGGCCGCCGACAGCTCCCCCGAGGACGCGCAGGAGGCCCCGAAGGACGCGTCGCTCACCAGCTAGTAGTCCCCCTCAGGCCTGGGATCCAGGCCCCAAGACTGCCCCCGCAGCTTCGTCCGGCCACCGCCCCGCGGTGGCCGGTCGTCGTTAGGTCGGGCGCGTCCGCGTTCGCGACGTAAGCCCAGGTTCACCTCGCCATGGCACCCTCGTTGGTCGTGGACCTCCCCGATGACGAGCAGGATCTGCCCGGGCGGCCGATCGGCCGTCGCGCCTTCCTCGGCGTCGTCGGCCTCGGGCTGACGTCGCTGGCCTGGGGTGGCGCCGCCGCGGACCTCGTCGCCCAGTCGACGCGGCTGCTGCCCGAGCAGCTCAGGGCTGTCGTGCCGTTCGGCAAGGGCTGGCGCATCTACGCCGTCAACCCGCCGTACCCGACGTTCGACCAGGCGCGCTGGCGGCTGCGCATCGACGGGCTCGTCGAGCACCCGCAGACGCTGACCTACGAGGCGCTGCTCGCGCTGCCGCAGGCCTCACAGACCTCCGACTTCGTCTGCGTGACGGGCTGGTCGGTCGACGACGTGCAGTGGGAGGGCGTGCGCTTCGCCGACCTGCTTGCGGCCGCCAAGCCGCTGCCGACCGCGCGGGCGCTGCGCTTCGAATCGGCCGAGGAGCCCTACGTCGACTCGCTCTCGATGCAGCAGGCGATGACGCCCGACGCGATGCTCGCCCACGGGATGGACTCCGGGCCGCTGGAACGCAAGCACGGCGCCCCGGCGCGCGTCGTCATGCCGCAGATGTACGGCTACAAGGGCGTCAAGTGGGTGCGGCGGATCACGCTCACCGATCGCGTCGCCGACGGCTACTGGCAGCAGCGCGGCTACGACCGCGACGCCTGGATCGGCGGCTCCAATGGCCGCTGACGGCGCGTCTCGCGACGCGCCGCCTCGGCCCGCGCTCGCCCCTCCCCGGCCGCCCCGGCCGGCGCTCGCCGCTCCGCGGCCGCCCCGGCGCGAGGGCGCGCGCGTGCTGCGCTTCGGCGCGACCGAGCGCAACCTGCACACGATCCACGGCGTCGCGTTCGCGATCATGTTCGCAAGCGGGCTCGTGCTGTACCTGCCGATGTTCGCGCAGCTGTTCTCCGACCGCCCGCTCATGAAGGGGATCCATCTCGTCGCGGCCGCGGGCTGGCTGACGGCGCTCGCGCTCGTCGCGATCCTCGGCGATCGCCGCGCGCTGCGCCGCACGCGCCGCGAGCTCGAGCGCTTCGACGCCGACGACGTGCTGTGGCTGCGGCGGACCAAGCCGGCGCCGCCGCAGGGTCGCTTCAACGCCGGTCAGAAGGCGCACGCGATCGCCCAGGCGGCGCTGGCGCTGCTGCTGACGCTGTCCGGCGGCCTGCTGTTTGCCGGCGAGCGCAACACCGCCTTCAGGCTGCCCGGCACGATCGCGCTGCACGACTGGGCGATGTTCGCCGCGGGGGTGCTCGTCGCCGGGCACGTCTGGATGGCGCTGAGCACCGACAAGCTGCCGGCGCTGCGGGGCATCCTGCACGGGACCGTGCCCGCCTCCTACGCGGCGTCGCATCACCCGAAGTGGGTCGCGCCCGACCCCGGCGACGGCGCCCCCGCCCGCGCGTCCGGGGCCGGGTCGCCTGGCCGCCGCCGCGCTCGTGATCGCCCTCGGCCTGGCCGCGATCGTCTTCCTCTTTACTTAAGTATTTACTTCGTGTATGCTTCCTGGCGTAAGCAAGGAAAGGACTACGACATGACCGTCGAGACCACCACGAAGGACAAGCAGATCACCATCGAGGTGCCGGAGGAGCGCGTGGCCGAGTTCTACGCGTTCTTCGGACACTTCCTCGCCGGCACGCGCCGGCGACGCGGCGGCCCCCACCCGCGTGGCCACCGCCACGGACCCGGCCACGGCCGCCACGGCCACCGCTGCGGCCCGCACGGCGAGCACGAGCACGGCGACGAGTCCGCCCCCGTCGAGCGCGGCGAGCCGGGCCCAGCGCCCGAGACCGTCGCCTGATGGCGGACAAGCAGGTCACCGTCGCGGTGCCCGAGGAGCGCGTTCCGGAGTTCTATCTCTGGTTCGCGTCGTTCCTCGCGGCCGATTCCGGCGGCCAGCCATGGGCCGGGCTCGGCGGCCCGCCGCGCGGCGGCCCCCCATGGGGCGGCCCACGCGGCCGCGGCCGCGGCCGCGGACCGGGCTTCGGACCCGGCATGCGGTCCGAGCACGAGGCCGAGGCATGGTCGGCCGACGACGCCGAGCAGGCCGCGTGGCTGTACGGCAAGCTCGCGCCACCCGCACGCGAGCTGTTCGAGCTCCTGATCGAGGAGCCGGGCCGGCGCTTCTCCGGCAACGAGATCGCCGCCCGACTCAAGCTCGACAAGGGCGCACACGGCGTCGCGGGCATCCTCGCCTGGCCGGGGCGCTACAGCCGCAAGCTCGGCCGCGAGCTGCCGATCTCGACCGAGGGCCGCGAGGACGGCGGCACCGACTACTACCTCGACGACGAGGTCGCGGCGCTGTTCGCGGCGGCGCGACCGGCGGACTGACCGCGCCGGGCAAGGGTGGGTCGAATAATGTCGGCTGAGCCGACAGTATTCGACCCACCCCCTGAGGTGCGACGGCGATGCGGCTCCGGCTGACCCTCGTCCTCGGCGCGCTGTGGCGCGTGTCGCGGTGGTCCGCGCTGCTCTACGACTAACGGGGCGCGCGCAGGCCGAACGGCGGGCGCACGCCGGGCGCGCGCTTGGCCTGCACGACGCGGCGGCGGCGGCGCGCCGCGGGCAGCGCGCGCACGGCTTGGCCGTAGGCGCGCAGCAGGTGGCGCTCGCGCAGCAGCACGTGCCCGATCGCCAGCAGCTCGTAGAACGCGATCCGGTGCAGGTCGCGGCGCAGATCCGGCCAGGCGTCGTTCTTGGCCATCATCAGCAACCGGTTTCGGAACTGCAGCCGGCGATGGGCCTGCGGCAGGCCCGAGCGCGTCGACGGCGAGTAGAAGCGCATGTGCCAGGCCATCGCGCGCGGCTCGTACATGCAGCGCCAGCCGAGCAGGCGCGCGCGCCACGCGAGGTCGACGTCCGACGCCCACAGCTCGAGGTCCTCGTCGAAGACCTCGCCGCCGACGGCGCAGGCGTCGAGCACCTCGCGGCGGTACAGCACGCAGGCGCCGTCGCCGCCGAAGACCTCGGCCGCGCGCGCGTAGCTCGCGACGGGCTCGTTGTGGCCGACGAGGCCGTTCTTGCGCCTGCGGTCGACGACCATGCCGGCCGCGTCGAGCACGTCGAGGCGATCGGCCTCGAGCATCCCCGTCGCGCGCACGAGCCGCGGCGCAACCGAGCCGACGCCGCGCATGTCCAGCCGCGGGCGCGCCGCCTCGAGGAAGCCCTCGTCGAGCACGCAGTCGGCGTTCAGCAGCAGCACCGCGTCGCCCTCGGTGGCGACGATCCCGGCGTTGATCGCGGCCGCGTAGGAGAGGCGCGTGCGCAGCGACAGCACGCGGGCGCCGCAGGACTCGGCGACCGTCCGCGTCGCGTCGGTGCAGGCGTTGTCGATGACGAGGACGTCGGAGCCCGGCTGCGCGACGGCCGGCGGCAGCGAGTGCTCGAGCAGCGGCGCCTCGTCGACGCTCAGCACGAGGATCGTCGTGTCGTGGCTCACAGCATCTCTTCGTACACCGCCACCGTCAGCGCCGCGCTGTCCGCCCACGACAGCGTGGCCGCCCGTGCCGCGCCGCGGGCCGCGAGCGATGCGTGGTGCGCGCGATCGTCGACGACGCGCCGGATCGCCGCCGCCATGTCGCCGACGTCGAGCGGGTCGAAGTAGTCGCAGGCGTCGCCGCCGGTCTCCGGCAGCGCCGTCGCGCGCGCCGCAAGCACCGGCACGCCGCGCGCCATCGCCTCGACGAGCACGAGCCCGAAGCCCTCGTACAGCGACGGATGCACGAGCGCGTCGGCGCCGCGCATGAGCGCGTCCATCTCGTCGTCGGGCAGGTAGCCGGTGAGCGTGACCGGCTCGCCGCCCGCCGCCTCGCGCACGCGCTCGCCCGCGCCGCCGTCGACGCCGGCGAGCACGAGCCGGTGCTCGAGCCCCTCGGCCCGCAGCCGCCCGAACGCCTCGACGAGGCGCAGCAGGTTCTTCTTCGGGCGCAGGTCGCCGACGGCGAGCAGGTACGGGCCGGCGCCGGGATCCGGCACGGGCGCGTCGCCGATCGGCAGCGACGGCGCGTTGGGGATGATCCGCACGCGCGCCTCGTCGACGTCGTAGCGGCGCACGACGTCGTTCGCCGTGTAGCCCGAGACGCAGATCACGCGCTGCGCCGAGCGCGCGGCGCGCGGCGTGAACGTGCGGTACTTCCAGCCCGTGCGGCCGCTGAAGTCCTCCGGGAAGACCTCGAAGGCGAGGTCGTGGATCGTCACGACGCCCATGCACGGCCGCGCGAGCGGCAGGAAGCAGTTCGGCGTGTGGATGAGGTCGGCGCCCAAGCGGCGCAGCCGCGCCGGCAGCCCGAGCTGCTCGAAGAACAGCTCGGGCCCGGGACCGCCGTGGGAGATGAAGCGGTAGTCCAGCCCGTCGTGCTCGGGCAGCGCCGCGATGAGCTCCTTCGCGTAGCGCCCCCAGCCGCGCAACTGTGGCGCGAACGCGTCGCGGGCATCGATGGCGACGATCGGCACGCGGCTGAGGATGGCAGGCCGCGGCGCGGTCCGGCAGGGCGCGCACGTGGCGCGCCCGGCCGCAAGCGCGTCAGACGGGCGCGATCGTGTAGACGACCTCGACCGTCGCGGAGACCTCCTGGCGACCCGGCGACACCTGCGTCGGCTCCGCGTCGGTGAACGCGGGGGCGGACGTCTTGGCCAGCCCGGCGGACGCCGACGCCGGCGACTCGGCGGGATCGATGACGATCGATCGGATGCCGGTCACGCGCTGGCCGACGGCGGCCGCGGCGTCGTCGGCGCGGCGACGGGCGTCGGCGAGCGCGAGCCGCGTGGCCTCCGCGCGGCCGGCCGACGGATCGGAGAACGAGAAGAACGGTCCGTCGATCCCGTCGGCTCCGGCGCGGGTCACGGCGTCGACGATCGGGCCGACCTTCGCGACGTCCAGGATGCGGACGTCGATCGCGTTGCGCGCGTTGTAGACCGTCTTGTGCCTGCGGTTCTTCGTGCGGCTCATGCTGATGCCGGTCGTCGTGATCTTGGCGCGCGGGATGCCCTTGGCGGCGAGCGCCGACAGGACGTGGCGCGTGCGCTGGTTTGCGTGCAGGCGCGCGCGCCGGCGCGTCGATGCCGACGAGCGCACCTCGATCGACATCGTGGCGACGTCCGGCGTCACGAGCGCGACGCCGGTGCCGTCGATGGCAAGCGTCGCCGGTGCGTCGGCGGCGCGCGCCGCGGCGGGGACGAGCGCCAGGGCGATCGCGGCGCTCACCGCGGCGATGGTCGGAGATCTCATGCTGCTCCTCTGAGGTAGGCGATCTTGAACGGGCTGTCGGACTACAACGTGCGCGGGAGCGTTTCGTCACGCGCATGGGCGCGAAACCCGTCCCGGGGACCCGGTAGGTTCCAGCGGCGATGAGCCGCGGCAACCTGGGCCTGTTTCGATCCGACGACGAGCGCTCGGCCGTCGAGCGCGCCAAGCGGCTCGCGCTGCAGGCGACGAGCCTCGCGAAGCTGCCGCGCCCGGTCGCGAGCTTCTGGTGGCGCGCGCTGCGCCGCGCGCAGGCCGAGCGCGACACGTGGAGCATCGACGTCGCCTGCCGCCCCGCCGAGCTTGCGCGTGCTGCTCGACGTGCTCGCGCCCGCTCGCCGCGTCGCCGAGGTCGGCACCGCCGCGGCCTGGACGACCTCGTGCCTCGCCCTCGCGCGGCCCGATCGCGAGGTCTCAAGCTGGGACGTCGAGGCGCACCCCGAGCGCGAGCGCTACCTCGCGCTGCTGGCGCCGTCCGATCGCGCCCGCGTGCATCTGCACGACCGTCCCGGCGGCCTCGGCCCGGCCGACCCGCCGCCGGTCGATGCGGTCTTCATCGACTCCTCGCACGAGCTCGAGGAGACCGTCGCGACGTTTCGCACTGGGAGCCCGCGCTGAGCGCCGGCGGCATCGTCGGCTTCCACGACTACGCCGACGACGCCTACCCCGGCGTCACGCGAGGCGATCCGCGAGCTCGGCCTGACCGGCGAGGCGCGCGGGCACCTCTTCGTCTGGCGCAAGCCCGCCTGACGGCCGCACCTGCCGGCGTGCGCGGCTACGATGCGAGCGGCGTGCAAGAGGTCAAGGACGACACCACGGCCGTGACGCGCCAGTCGCGCATCTTCGAGCTGCCGATCGAGCTCGATCCGCCCGAAGCGCTGCTCGAGCGGATCATCGGCTGGGTCGGCGAGGGCGGGCCGACGCGGCGCGTGATGTACGTCAACGCGCACGTCCTCAACCAGTCGCGCGAGGACCCGGCGCTGCGCATGGCGCTCGAGGAGGCCGACCTCGTCTACTGCGACGGCTACGGCGTGCGCCTGGCCGCCAAGGCGCTGAACACCGAGATCCCGCACCGTATGACGGGGGCCGACTGGATCTGGGACCTGGCAACGCTCTGCGAGACCCGCGACACCTCGGTCTACCTGCTCGGCTGCGAGCCCGGGGTCGCGCGCCAGGCCGGGCTGCGCCTGCGCCGTACGCACCCGAAGCTGCGCGTCGTCGGCTCCCATCACGGCTACTTCGAGATCGGCTCCGGGCACGACGCCCGCGTCGTCGAGGACATCAACCGCTGCAGCCCGGACATCGTCCTCGTCGGCATGGGCACGCCGAAGCAGGAGCTGTGGGCCCAGCGCACGGTCGACAGCCTCGACTGCGCGGTGCTGTGGACGGTCGGGGCCCTGTTCGACTTCGTCTCCGGCCGCGTCCCGCGGGCGCCCGCCACGATGGCAGACAACGGACTGGAGTGGATCTTCCGGCTCGCGATCGAGCCGCAGCGGATGTGGCGCCGCTACCTCGTGGGCAACCCGGTGTTCCTGAGCCGGGTCGTGACGCTGGCCCGCAAGCATCGCCGCCGCTGACGTCTCGCTGCTGCGATGGCCGACAATGGCGCGATGGATCCGCAGACCGGCGATCGAGCCGACGCCGACGAGGGCGAGCCGGGCAACGGGCAGCCCGCCGACGACGGCGACGCCGCGAATGCGCTGACGACACCCTCAGGCGGTCCCGCCATCGCGAGGCCGAAGCTCGAGCGGCGGCTCGCGTGGGCCGCCCTCGCCGGAGCGGGCGCGATCGCGCTCGGGCTCGCGCAGTACGTCGGCGTGCAGGGCCGCGGCGGCCTCGGCGGCGCGCTGCACGTCAGCGTCGCGATCGTCGTGCTGTTCGCGATCGCCGGCTTCGGCCCCACGCGGCTGCTGCTGCCGCCGGGCCTGCGCCGCCACGAGGCGCTGTGGTTCCTGCCGGTCGGCGCGGTCGCGACGGCGCTCGAGCTCGCGCTGCTGGCCTACGCGTTCGTCCCCTTCGACGTCGCGCTCGCGATCGTGCTCGCCGGCGGCGTCGCGCTGGGCGCGTGGGCGTGGAGGCGCGATCCCGGGCTGCGCGCGCGCTCGGCGCCCGCGGACGCCGCCTCATGGCGCATGATCGCGGTGCCGCTCGTGCTCGCGGTGCTGATCGGGGCGATCGCGCTGCTGCCGATGTTCCGCGGCGGCTTCGTCACGGTCATCGGCAACGGCTCGGACGCGCACCTCGCCGTCGGCACCGCCCAGTTCCTGCAGAACAACCACCCGACCGGGGTCGACGCGAGCGAGGCCGTCGACCGCGTACCGCTCGTGTGGCGCTCCAAACCGGCGATCTACCTCGCCTTCGGCGCCGTCGCGCGGCTCGCGGGGATGGAGCCCTACGCGGTCATCGCGACGCTGTCGGCGGCGCTGCTGGCGTTCGCGGCGCTCGGCTTCTGGCTGCTGGCGCGCGAACTGCTCAGCGCCGGCCCGTGGGGGGCCGCGGCCGCGATGGGCCTCGTCGGGATCAACCGGATCGAGCTGTTCACCGGCCTGCACCCCTACTTCAACCAGACGTGGGGGTACATGGCGACGGCGTTCGCGATCGTGCTCGCGTGGTACGTCGTTCGCCACCGAACGCTCGGCGGGGTGATGTTGTTCGCCGCGTTCCTCGGCGTGCTGACGTTCGCCTACCCGCTGGCGCTGCCGGTGCCGCTGCTGCCGGCGATCGTCTTCGCCGGCTTCGAGCGCCGCCGTCGCGGACTGTCGCTGCTGCGGATCCCGCGGCTGCGCAACCGCCGCCAGCTGCTGTGGATCGTGCCCCTGTTCCTCCTGCTCATCGTCCCGTTGCAGGGCGTGCTCGAGAAGACCGTCGCGTCGCTGCGCGTGCTGACGCCCGGCTACTCGCTCGTCAACTGGGGCGGCGACCTGACGCACTTCTTCCCCGAGCGCTACTTCCTCGGTGCCGACGAGGCGACGGGCGCGACGGTCGTCGTCGTGCTGCTGTCGATCGGGCTGTTGCTCGTCTTCCGGCGCGTGCCGCCCGAGATCCGCTGGGGGCTCGGGGCGGTCGTGATCTTCGGCGTCCTGGCCGCGCTGTTCTTCCGCCCGCGCGAGTACGGCTGGTACTTCCACTTCAAGGCGCTCGCGTTCGTCGGGCCGCTCGTCGTCACCATGGGCGCCGTCGGGCTGGCGCGCCTGCGCCGGCCGTGGGTCGCGGCCTTCGCGCTGCTGCTCGTCATCGGCATCACGCGCAACGGCGCCGCCCACGAGCTCGGCCAGACGTTCGACCAGCTGCCGAAGAGCATCCTCGCGCTGAAGACCGTCGAGAAGGACCTGCCGCGCAACGCGTCCGTGCGCCTCGACACGCCGGCCGACGGGCGCCAGCTGTGGGCGGGCAACATGCTCTCCGACCTGCGGCTGTGCTCGCAGCGCCCGCTGCTGAACACGAGCTACCCGCACGTGCCGATCTCCCGCGCCGCCGACTACGTGCTCGTCGACAACGACTGGCGCAAGCCGTTCGATGCCGTCGGCCCCCCGGTCATCTCGCTCGAGCGCTACACCGTGTACCACCTGAAGCCGGGTCTGGGCCGCGACCGCTGCTCGCGCAAGATGGTCCTGACGGTGAAGAAGCTGTACGCCGGCGGCAAGGACGTCGAGCCCTGAGACCCCGTGATCCGCTGCCCCTCGTGCGTTGCCACGAGGGGCACGAACTTTTGCCCACGCTCTCGGGAAAGTTTGTTACGGTCCCCATATCTTCTGATGGAATACGGAACGGGGACTCCGCACATGCCCAGCAACGTCAGCGTTCTGCCGATCCCGCGCGGGCGAGACGGCGCCCGCGCGCTCACCCACCGCAACGCGGTCGACGCCGCGCTACGCAAGGCGGCGATCCTCGAACGCCTCGATCCGAGCGGCGATCCGTACGGGGCCGCCGGGCAGGCGCTCGAGGACTTCGTCAAGCGCGAGGCGCAGATCGTCGCCCGCGGCGAGGACGTCGGCGGCTGGATCAGCGTCGTGACCGAGCGCCGCTGGATCAACGAGCTGCGCTACCAGCGCCGTCGCGGCTACGAGCGCCTCGATGCGCCGGTCGCGCCCGCCGCCGTCCGCACGCTCGGCGACCTGACCCCGGGTCGCCAGGCCACGACGGAGGACGTCGTCGAGCTGCGCGAGTACCTGACCGTCCTCGCCGACGAGCAGCGCGCCGCGCTCGCGTACCTGCGCGCGACGCGCGTGCAGCCGCGTCACGTGCGCATCGTCGAGCTCGCGCTGTCCGGCGACCTGCCTCACCATGACATCGCGCGCATCGTCAACGCCGAGTTCGCCGCGTCGATGACGAAGGACCTCGGGGCGAACACGATCACGCAGATCGTCGGCCGCCAGCGCGATCGCCTCGCGCGTCACGGCGCGTTCCCGAGCGTCGTGCGGCGCCTGTGCCGGACGCGCCGCGCTGCCTGACCCGCGGCAAACCGGGCGTCCCCTCCTCGAAAGGCGGGTGTGCGCGGACCGGTGCCGGGCGACAGTCACATGGCGCCCGCCTCGCTCGCTGGACAGGCAGGCGACACGTCCACCCGTCCGACCTGAGGAGCATCGCCATGACCCTGATCCTGAGCAACGAGCCAAGCCATTTCGCAGGACGTCCGCGAGCCGTGATCATCACCGGCCCCGGCTTCCAGGACCACGACAACATCTACTGCGGCTACCGCCTTCGCGAGGCCTGCTTCCAGGCGGACTTCGCAACGGCCGATGGCGGCCCCGTCGTCGGCAAGTACGGAACGCGGGTGCCGCTCGACAAGAACTCCACGCCGAACATCTCGTTCGACGAGCTCGACGTCGACGCCTACGACCTCGTGATCGCTCACGGGCGGCCACGAGGCGCCCGACCGCGTGCGCCAGGACAAGCGCGCGACGGACTTCGTCGCCGCCATGGCCGCAGCGCGGCAAGCTCGTCGCCGGCCTCTGCCACGGTCCCTGGGTCATGGTCAGCGCGCGCATCATGGCCGGCGTGCAGGCCTGCGCCTACCCCGGGCTGCGCGACGACGTGGAGTTCGCCGGCGCCACGATCGTCGACGCGGACGTCGTCGTCGACGCCAACATCGTCACCTGCTCGTACTATGGCGAGGTCGGGCTCTTCATGCGCACCGTCATCGCGATCGCCGAGCAGCGCACGGCCGCCTGAGGGCAGCCGCATGAGCCCGCCGATCCCGAGCGAATGCCAGTTGCGTGCTCGACTTCGACGGCGTCCTGTGCGACTCCGCCGGCGAATGCCTCGAGATCTCCTGGTGCTCGACACGGGCGTACCGGTCGAGGCCTTCCCGCCACGCGAGCGCTCCTACCGCCGTTCCCGCCGACGTCGCCGAGCGCTACCGGCACACGCGCCCGTTCATGCGCCACCTGGCGCACTTCGTCGTGCCGATGCTCGACGGTCCCCTCCCGTCCGACCGCGCCGCGTTCGCCGAGCGCTTCGCGAGCCTGCCGGCGGGACTGGCCGACGACTTCGCCGCCGGCGCCCGCGACTACCGCGAGGCCGTGCGCGAGCACCGCCGCGAGGCATGGCTCAAGCTGCACGGCGTCTGGCCGCAGGTCTCGCGGCTCGTCGACGGCGCCGTACATCGCGACCGCACGCGACGGCGCGTCGGTGCTCGAGATCCTCGGCGTCCACGGGGTGCGCCCCGACCCGGCGCGGATCTTCGACAGCTGACGGAGAAGACAGACGGCCCTTGGCGCGATCGCCGCGCGCGAGTGGCTGGCGCGCGCCGACGTCTGGCTGCTCGACGACAGCATCGACAACTGCCTGGCCGCGCGCGCCGCCGGGTTCGGCGCCGGCTGGGCCTCGTGGGGCTGCGGCGCCCCCGGCGACGAGGCGATCGCCGAGCAGCACGGGATCGCG
The DNA here is from genome assembly GCA_963810605.1 of uncultured Actinomycetes bacterium. GTDB lineage: Bacteria > Actinomycetota > Thermoleophilia > Solirubrobacterales > Solirubrobacteraceae > CADCVQ01. The sequence goes on along the minus strand of CAWEOF010000026.1, from coordinate 227,399 downwards.
GTCGTGACGCTCGACGCGCTCGCGCCACCGCTGATCGGCGCATGACTTCGTAGGCTCTTACGCGGATGCGATGAGCTGTGCGGCATGCCCCAGCGCCAGCGGGGCCGGACAGGAGTGCAGAGCGTGAAGGTCCTGGTGGTCGACGACGAGCCGAGCGTGCGCTCCGCGCTGGAGCGCGCGCTCGCGCTCGAGCGCTACGAGGTGCACGCTCGCCGAGGACGGCCAGCAGGCGCTCGACACGCTCGCCGAGGGCGTCGTCGATGCGATCGTGCTCGACGTCATGATGCCGCGCGTCGACGGGCTCGAGGTCTGCCGCCGGCTGCGCGCGGCGGGCGACCGCACGCCGGTGCTCATGCTGACCGCGCGCGACGCGATCGACGACCGCGTCGACGGCCTCGACGCCGGCGCCGACGACTACCTCGTCAAGCCGTTCGCGCTGCGCGAGCTCAACGCCCGGCTGCGCGCGCTGCTGCGGCGCGTCGAGCCCGGCGGCCCGACGCCTGCGCCTTCGGCGACCTCGTGCTCGACACGCTCCGCGCACGAGGTCCGCCGCGGCGACGCGCAAGATCGAGCTGTCGCGGACGGAGTTCTCGCTGCTCGAGCTGTTCCTCGAGCACCCGCGCCAGGTGCTGACGCGCTCGACGCTGTTCGAGCGCGTGTGGGGCTATGACTTCGGCGCGACCTCGAACGCGCTCGGCGTCTACATCGGCTACCTGCGCCGCAAGACCGAGGCCGGCGGCGAGCGGCGGCTGCTGCACACGGTGCGCGGCATCGGCTACGTCCTGCGCGAGCCATGATGGCGCTGCGCCACCGGCTGACGCTCCTGGCCGCGGGGACGGTCGGGGTCACGGTCGTGCTGATCTCGGTCGTCGCCTACGTCGCGCTGCGCAGCGAGCTGCGCGGCCAGGTCGACGACGCGCTCGACGCGCGCAGTACGCAGCAGGTGCGCGAGACCGGGCGCCGCTCGTGCGCCCGGGGATGCGCTTCCCGGCGCCGCCGCCGCGCGACGGCGGGCCGGCGGGCCCGTGCAGGTCATCACGGCCACGCGGCGACGTCTTCATCCGCGCGCAGGGCGACCTCCGCGTGCCGGTCGACGGCGAGCGACCGCGCGGTCGCGGCCGGGCGGCGCGGGAGCTGCTGCGCGACACCGCACGCCGGCGGCGTGCACCTGCGCGTGCTGACCGTCGCCGTCGCCGGCGGCGGCGCGGTCCAGTTCGTGCGCAGCCTGCGCAACGTCGACGCGACGCTGCTCGCGCCTGAAGCTCCTGCTCGCGCTGCTGTGCTTCGCCGGCACGCTGCTGGCCGCGCTGTTCGGGCGCCTCTTCGGCCGCCAGGTCATCCAGCCGGTCACCGACCTGACCGCCGCCGCCGAGCACATCACGCAGACCGAGGACCTCGGCCGCCGCATCGACGTGCCCGGCGACGACGAGGTCGGCCGCATGGCCGCGCGCTTCAACACGATGCTCGACACGCTCGAGGGCTCGCGGCGCGCGCTCGACGACTCCGTCCACGCGCAGCGCCAGCTCGTCGCCGACGCCTCGCACGAGCTGCGCACGCCGGTGACGTCGCTGCGCACGAACATCGAGGTGCTGCTCGCCGGCGGCGAGCTGCCCGACGACGACCGCCGCCGGCTGCTCGAGGACGTCCGCGCCGAGACCGAGGAGCTCAGCGCGCTCATCACCGACGTCATCGAGCTCGCGCGCGGCGACGAGCCGCTGTCGGGCGTCGAGGAGGTCCAGCTCGACGCGCTCGTCGACGGAGGCCGTCGCGCGCGCGCAGCGGCGCCGGCCGAACGTGACGTTCGACGAGCGCGCTCGAGCCGACGGTCGTCGCGGGGCTGCCGGACCGCCTCGGCCGCGCGGTCGACAACCTGCTCGACAACGCCGGCAAGTACAGCCCGCGGGGGACGACCGTCGAGGTCGCGCTGCAGCGGCGGCGAGCTCAGCGTGCGCGACCACGGCCCGGGGATCCCGGCCGACGACCGCCCGCACGTCTTCGACCGCTTCTACCGCGGGGCGACGGCGCGCGGGCGGCCGGGCTCGGGCCTCGGGCTGGCGATCGTGCGCCAGGTCGCCGAGACGCACGGCGGCAGCGTCGCGCGTCGAGGAGGGCGCCGGCGGCGGCTCGCGCTTCGTCCTGACGCTGGCCCGGCTGGAGTCCGACGCCCCCGGACCCGAGCCGCAGCCGGCCTCCCAGCCCGCGGCGCGCTGACGGCGGTCAGGCGGCCTCCGCGCCCCACGAGTCGCGGCGGGCGCGCGCGACGAGCTCGACGGTGCAGTCGTCGGGTTCGAGCTCGGCGAACCCGGTCCGCACGGCACCCGAGGACGCCGATGCCACCCCGCCAAGGCGATCGCGGGCGACGGCGAGCGGCACGTTCGTCATCGCACACAGAAGCTCGTCGTGCCGGTGGCGGATGACGACGTCATAGCTGCGCACGCGCGCCGTCACCAGAGCGATCGCCAACGCCGTGAGCGCCTCGCCGTGAGCCGCGCTCGGCAGGTCATTCGGAACGCTGGACAGACAGGCGACGACGAGTCCGGCGTTCCAGCGGCGGCAGCGCTCGAGCTCGGCGTCGAGGATCGCGAACTCGGGCGCGACGTCCGGGCGCGCTCGCTGCGACCGGGATTGCAGCTCGTCGACGAGCGCCGTACGGTCGACACAGGTCGAGCGGCGGTCGAGCGCAGCCTCCCGGCGGTCGCGATCGGCGGCCTCACGGTCAGCGGCCGCGCACGCTCGCATCTCGGCCGACCAGCGGCGACTCTCGGCGGCGCGCTTGTGCGCGAAGAGCAGGGCATTGCGTTCGGCGGGGCCCGCCAGCGCCTCCGCCTCGAACTGCGCGTCGCCGGCGTCGCGCGCCGCCAGGAGCAGGTCGCGGATGATCGCATCGTGGTCGCGCTCGATGGCGGCCTCGTCCCGCGCTTGCGCGGACGCATCCCGCCGGCCGGCCCTGTCAAGCCGAGCCTGCACGCTTTCATCCCGTGAACGACCGTCCGTCACCCGCCGCCCTCCCGCGGTCAGCGGCCCCCAGACCCCAGTCCGTTGGCTGCGTTCACACCGTAGCGGGTTTCGACCACGACGCGCGCGATATTTTTGGTGAACTCCCGTCACCACGCTGGTGGACTCAGCCCCCGGGTGGGGCCGCGAACTGCCGGCGCAGGCCGCCGGCACCGCCAAAGCCCCCGCCGCTGGCCGCGGCCGACTTCGAGGTCGCCGTGATCTGGGTCGCGACGAGGTTGCCGCTGCGGTCCTTCGTCCCCTGCACGACGACGGTGTCGCCCGGGTAGATCCCCTTCGGGCTCGCCGCCGCGTTGCGGGTGACCTTCGACTGCGCGTTCGTCTTGACGCGCACCGTCGTGCCGTCGGCGTCCTTGACGTAGAGCGTGGCGCCCTTCTTGTTGGCGACCGTGCCGAACGTCGGCACATCCTGCTGGGCGCCGCCGGCCGTGGCGCCCGCTCCCGCGCCGCGCGCACCGCCCGCGCCGGCACCCGCGCCGGCGCCCGGGAAGCCCGCGCGCGCACCCGTCGCGGCTGCGCCCGTGCCGCTGTCCGAGCCCTTCTGGACCTGGACCCCGGCGATGAAGCCGGCGGCCGCGACGAGCACACCGCAGAGCCCGGCCGTCAGCGGCGTGACGAGCTTGCGCCGCGATCGCGCGGGCGGGAGATCGTCGTCGATCGCAGGCTCCCAGTCGTCGTCGGTGTGCGGGTCGTCTGTGGCGAGGTCGGGCATGTCGGCTCCAGGCGGTCGGGAGGTCATTCGAAGCGCAGGGCGTCGATCGGGCGCAGCCGTGCGGCGCGGGCGGCCGGGTAGGTCCCGAAGAACAGCCCGCACAGCAGCGCCGATCCGAACGCCAGGAAGACGGAGTACAGCGCGATCACGGGCGACACGCCGGCGATCTGGAACTGACTGCCGATCACCCCGATCGCCACGCCCGCAAGGCCGCCCATCAGCGACACGAGCACGGCCTCGGTGAGGAACTGCGTGAGGATGTCGGCGCGGCGCGCGCCGATCGCCTTGCGGATGCCGATCTCGCGGGTGCGCTCGGTGACGCTGACGAGCATGATGTTCATGACCCCGATCCCGCCGACGAGCAGCGAGATCGCGGCGACCGCGCCGAGCAGCGTCGTGAACACCTGCGTGCTCTTGTCCGAGGCCTCGCGCACGGCACCCTGGTTGGTGACCTGAAAGCCGGGGTTGGACGGGTCGGTGACGTCGTGGCGCGTGCTGAGGATGTTCGTGACCTCGGCCTGCGCGGCATCCAGGCTCTTCGCGGACGTCGCCTGGACCGTGATCGAGCTGAGCGCGCCGTAGCCGGAGATCGTGTCCTGCACCGCGGTCAGCGGGGCTGCCACGACGTCGTCCTGGTCGATGTCGCCGTTGGAGCCCTTCGCCTTCGTGACGCCGACGACGGTGAAGCTCGCGCCGTCGACGCGCAGCGACTGGCCGACCGGGTCCTGGCCGCCGAAGAGGTTCTTGACGACCGTCGGCCCGACGACGACGACGCGGCGGTGCTTGCTGACGTCCTGCGCGGTGAACATCGCGCCCGAGGCGATGCTGTAGTCGCGAGCCGGGGCATAGGAGGGCGTCGTGCCGACGAACGCCGACGGCGAGTAGCTCGACGAGCCCGCGACGAGCGTCGTGCCGTTCGCGTTGACGACGGGCGACGCGCTCTTGACGTCCGGGGCGTCGAACTCGTTCTGCAGGGCCGTCGCGTCCTTCGTCGTGAGCTGGACCCCGCCGCCGCCGCCGGCGCGGAAGCCGCCTGGGCCGCCGGCGCCGAACTGCGATTGGACGATGAGCACGTTCGAGCCGAGCGCGTCGATGCCGGCCTGGACCTGGTGCTTGGAGCCGTTGCCGACGGCGACGAGCACGATCACGGCGGCGACGCCGATCGTCATGCCGAGGATCGTCAGGCCCGACCGCAGCTTGTTGGCGGTGATCCCGGCGAGCGCGATGCGCAGCGTCTCGGCGAGCGTCATGCCGCCTGCGCTCCGACCTGTCGGTCCTCGACGACGCGGCCGTCGGCGAGGCGCACGACGCGCTGCGCGCGGGCGGCGACGTCCGGCTCGTGGGTGATCAGCACGACCGTCCGGCCGTCGCCGTGCAGGCGCTCGAAGATGTCGAGCACGTCGGAAGTCGAGCGCGAGTCGAGGTTGCCGGTCGGTTCGTCGGCGAGGATCAGCGACGGGTTCGTGACGATCGCCCGCGCAACCGCCGCGCGCTGCTGCTGACCGCCGGACAGCTCGGACGGCTCGTGGTCGGCGCGGTCGGCGAGGCCGACGGCGCCGAGTGCGGCGACCGCCCGGCGCCGGCGCTCGGCGCGCCCGATGCCCGCGTAGGACAGCGGCAGCGCGACGTTCGCCAGCGCGCTCGTTCGCGGCACGAGGTTGAAGCTCTGAAAGACGAAGCCGATCTTGCGGTTGCGCAGGTCGGCGAGGTCGTCGTCGCGGATCTCGCGCACGTCGACGCCGTCGAGCTCGTAGCGCCCGGCGGTCGGGAGGTCGAGGCAGCCGAGGATGTTCATCAGCGTCGTCTTGCCGCTGCCCGAGCTGCCCATGATCGCGACGAACTCGCCGCGTTCGATGCGCAGCGAGACGCCGTCGAGCGCGCGTACGACGACCCCCTCGGACACGCCGTAGCGGCGCTCGACGTCACGCACCTCGATGACCGGCGGGCGGCGCTGCCGCGGTGCCGGGGTCATGGGCCGGCGCGCTGGACGAGGTTCGCCGCCGCCGCCGCCACCGGCGCCGCGCCGAAATCCTCCACCGCCGCCGAAGCCGCCGCCGCCGGGCAGCCCGCGCCGCGGCGCCGTTCTGCGTCCCGCTAGCGCCTGCGCGTGCCGCGTTCGCGCCGGCCGCTGCGCTCGCGGAGCGCACGACGACCTCGTCGCCTGCGGCCAAGCCGCTGAGGATCTGCGTCGAGGAGTCGCCCGCGACGCCGGTCTGCACGCGCTGCGTCGTCTCCTTGCCGGCGCGCAGCACGGTCACCGTCGAGCCGGTCAGCGCCTGGCTGGGCACGACGAGGCCCGATGCCTCGGCGACGACGATGTCGGCCGTCGCGCTCATCCCGCCTTGAGCTTGGAGCCGGTCTGCAGCAGCTTCAAGCGTCACGGGGTAGCTGACCGCGCTCGAGCCCGAGCTCGACGACGACAGCACGCCGACGCTCTGCACGCGAGCGGAGAACTGCGCCCCCGAGACCGCGTTGACGGTCACCGTCGACTGCTGGCCTGCCTTGACCTTGCCGATGTCCGACTCGCTCATCGAGACCTGCATCTGAAAGCGGCTGACCTGGGCGAGCGTGATGAAGCCGGAGCTCGTGCCCGAGCCCGAGCCCGATGGGGAGGACGAGCCGCCGCCGCCGAGGCCGCCGGCCACCGAGGCTCCACTCCCCGTGTCGCCGGAGCCCGAGCCCGAGCTGCTCGATCCGCTCCCCACCGTGTCGCCCACGGCGCCGGCGATCGCAGCGACGGTGCCGGCCATCGGGGCGCGCAGCTTCGTCGCCGCGAGCGTCTTCTCGGCCTTCGCGACGCTGAGCTTTGCGCTCTCCAGCGCGGCCGTCGCAGAGGCGACCGAGGTCGCGCCGCCCGACGCGCTGCCGCCGGCGCCGCGGACGCCGCCGCGGTGCGCGCCGTGCCTGCGCCCCCAGAACCGCCGGCCGACCTCGACTTCGACGCGCCCGACGACTTCGACGTCGTCGTCTTCGGCGTCGTGGTGGCCTTCGGCGCCGTCGTCTTGGGGCTCGTCGTCGTCTTGGGGTTCGTCGTGGTCTTCGGGTTCGTCGTGGTCTTCGGTGCGGCCGCCTGCGGGGTGGTCGTCGCCGGGGCGGGCGTCGTCGTCGCGGGGGCGGGCGTCGTCGACGCGGGGGCGGGCGTCGTCGCGGGGGCGGGCGCGGTCGCGGTCGTCGGCGACTCCCGCGCCGACCGCGCCGCGAGTGCAATGCCGGCCGCCTTGGCCGTCATCGTGCTCGCGGCCGGCGAGCTCGCCGGCGCGGAGATGAACGTCGTGCGAGACGCGGATGCGGGCGCGCTCACGGTCGACGCCGAGCCGGCGGACTGGGCCGCCGTCAAGGCGTCCTGGGCCGATTGCAGCGTCGCCTTGGCCTGGGCGAGATCGACCTCAGCGGAGCTCGGGTCGATCTTCGCGAGCAGCTGGCCGGCGCTGACGTGCTGGCCCGCCTTGACGTAGATCTTCTCGACCTCGCCCGACGCGCCGAAGCTGAGATCGAGCTGGTTCGCGGGTGACAGGTTCCCGCTGCCGGACACGGTCGACTGCACGACCCCGCGGCTCACGGTCACGGTCCGCTCGGAGCTGACGGGCTCGGCGCCCGAGCCGACGCTCGCGACGGCGACCGCGACGGCCGCCCCGGTGACGGCAACGAGCGCGAGCGGTACGGCGGTGCGGCCCGGGATCGGTCGGAGGCGCATCGGCCGCTCAGCTCGCCGTCGTGCTGGAGGTCGTGGTCGTCGGCGCCGACTGGCCGGCGCGGCCCTGGCCGCGCACCGGCGGCGTGACGCCGCACTTCTTGAGCGCCGCCTGCAGCTTGGCGAACTGCGCCGGGTCGCGGCGCGCGAAGCCCCGCCCACCCGCACCGGCCGGCGGCCGCCCGTTCGTCGAGCTCGGCGGCGCGCCATCCGCGCCCGCCGGCGGCGCCGCGTTGGTGCCGGTCGGCGGCGCGCCGCCGGCGCCGGGAGCACCGGGATCGCCGCGGAACCTCCGCCCACCGCCGGCGGGCAGCGTGACCCCCTCCTTGCTCAGGCACGCGCGCACCGCCGGGGTCTGCGCGGTGAAGCCGCGACCGGGACCCGGCCGCTGGGCCGGCGCGGCGTTCGACGCTGACCCGGAGTCGTCCCCGCAGGCGGCGAGCACGAGCGTCAGGGCGAGCAGCGCGCCGGCCGCGGCGAGCACGCGGGGGCGGCGGCGCGGCGGCGGCGCGTGCGGCATGGACAGGCGCGGTACGGGCACAGAGGCTCTCTTCGGCTCGAAGACGGCAGGACCGGCGCGGTGGCGCCGCACCGGCAGAAGACCGGACGCACCGAAGCGTGCGTGAAGCCGAACCGAAGAAGCGGTGAAGAAGGGCCGCGCGCGCGCCGCTCAGGCGGCCGAGGCGGTGGCCGCGACGGGCACGGTCACGGGCGTCTGCATCGAGACCGTGAACGGCTCGCCGTCGGAGATCAGCGACAGCGGCTCGCCGTCGAGCAGCCGGAAGGTCGTCGCGTCCGCCGCCATCTCGATCTCGAGCCGGCTGCCGCGCACGATCAGCCGGAAGCTCATGCTCGACCAGTCGACGGGCAGGCGCGGCGTGAAGCGCAGGTCGTGCCCCTGGATGTCGCGCAGGCCCGCGAAGCCGTTGACGAGCGCCATCCAGACGCCGCCGCAGGACGCGACGTGGATGCCGTCGCCGACGTTGCCCGCGAGGTTCGCGAGGTCGATCGCGGCCGAGATCAGGAAGTAGTCATAGGCCGCCTGCACGTCGCCGACCTCGGATGCCATGACGCTCTGCACGCACGACGACAGCGACGAGTCGGCCGTCGTGAGCGGGTCGTAGTACTCGAAGACGCGCTTCTTCTCGTCGAGCGTGAAGTGGTCGCCCGCCAGGAAGGTCGCGAGCACGACGTCGGTCTGCTTGATGACCTGGTGGCGGTAGATGTTCAGCGGGTGGTAGTGCAGCAGCAGCGGGTACTTCTCGACGGGCGTGCCCTCGAAGTCCCACGGCTTGCGGTTGAGGAAGTGCTCGTCCTGCAGCAGCACCCCGGCGCGCTCGTCGTAGGGGACGAACATCTTCTCCGCGGCGCGCACCCACTCCTCCGGCTCGTGGTCCTCGATCTTCAGCCGCGCGACGAGCCTCGCGTGGGCGTCGGGATCGGTGTCGTGCAGGAGCTGCAGGCACTCGGCGGCCGCCGCGAGGTTCTCGCGCGCCATGAGGTTCGTGTAGGCGTTGTTGTCGACGACGGCCGAGTACTCGTCGGGTCCGGTGACGCCCTGGATGCAGAACTGGCCGTCGCGGCGATCCGAGAAGAAGCCGAGGTCGGCCCAGAAGCGCGCCGTCTCGACGAGGATCTCGACGCCCTCGCGGGCGAGGAACTCCTGGTCGCCGGTGACCCGCACGAACTGGTTGACGGCGTAGGAGATCGCGGCGTTGATGTGGTACTGCGCCGTGCCGGCGGCGTAGTACGCCGACGCCTCCTCGCCGGAGATCGTCCGCCACGGAAAGAGCGCGCCGACATGGCCGAGCTGCTGCGCGCGGCGGCGTGCGGCGCCGAGCATCTCGTAGCGGAAGTGCAACAGGCGGCGCGCGACATGCGGCTGGGTGTACGTCAGGCACGGCAGGACGTAGATCTCCGTGTCCCAGAAGTACTGGCCCTCGTAGCCGCGGCCGGTCAGCCCCTTCGCCGCGATCCCGTGCCCCTCGACGCGCGCCGACGCCTGACGCAGCTGGAAGAGGTTGAAGCGCACCGCCTGCTGGATGTCGCCGGGACCCTCGATCGCGATGTCCGAGTGCTCCCAGAACGCGTCGAGGCGCTCGCGCTGGACTTGCGCGATGCGCTCGAAGCCGTCGTTGGCGGCGCGGTCGAGCGTGCGGTTGACCCTGCGGAAGAGGTCGCCGGACGGGGCCTGCTCGGCGTGGTGATAGCCGAGCAGCTTCGTGACGCGCGCCGGGATCCCCGGCTCGGCGTCGAGGAAGAACACGACGCGGCCCTCGTCGGCCTCGACGGACGACTCGACGCTGTGGCGCAGGTGCGTCTCGATCTTGTGCTCCATGCCGCAGGCCAGGCCCATTCCGCTGGAGCGCGTGCGCAGCTCGAGCACGACGCGCGTGTCATCGCAGGACTGCGCGATCGGCTCCAGCGCGGAGTCGGTCATGCGCACGCCGACGCGCGGGTCGTCGCCGCCCTTCGGGCGCGGCAGGTGGGTGATGAGCTCCGACGCGATCGCGAGCTCGGCGGCGCCCGAGACGAGCGTGACCTCATAGGAGATCGCCGCGAGGTGGCGCCAGTGCAGCGAGACGAGCCGCTCGGACTTCAGCGCGACGACCGCGCCGCGCGCTGTGCGGAAGCGGACCGCGCGCTGGAGCATCCCGGCGCGCATGTCGAGCACGCGCTCGTAGGACAGCAGCTTGGACTCGGCCAGCTCGAGCGGCTCCTCGTCGACGTACAGCCGCATGACCGAGCCATCGGGTGCCGACACGATCGTCTGGCCGGTCGTCGCGAACCCGAACGCGGACTCGCCGTAGGGGATCGGCCACGTCTCGTGAAAGCCGTTGACGAAGAACGCCGGGTCGTGCGAGGGGACGCCCTCGTCGTGCGTCCCGCGCATCCCCATGTAGCCGTTGGCGACGGCGAACATCGTCTCCGCCTCGGCGTAGGTCTCGTTCGAGAAGCGCCGCGACACGAGCCGCCAGGGGTCGATCGGCAGCGCCGCCGCGATCGGGCCGGGCGCCGCTCGGCGCTCGCGCATCCTCGTCAGGGCCGCCAGGCGCGCCTCTCTCACAGTCATGCCAGCAGCTCCTCGGGGTTCATCGCAGTTGTCCTGACGTCGCCGTCGCCGTCGCCGTGGCCGCGGCCGCGCGGCGGAAGTCTACGCGCGCACTTGGCGCCCTTGACCTGCGAGAACCGATCTCGCTCATCGTCAACCGTCAGATCGGATCAGCGGCGCCCTGCGGGAGTGGCGCCGGCACGCCGCGCGCAAGCACGACGCAGGCGGTCTCAACGATCCGCGGGTCGAACTGGCTGCCCGCGTTGGCACGCAGCTCTGCGATCGCGGCGGCCGTCGGCAGGGCTTGGCGGTACGGACGGCTCGCGGTCATCGCGGTGTACGAGGCGGCGACGGCGAGCACGCGCGCCGCGAGTGGGATCTGCTGGCCGGCGAGCGCGTCGGGGTAGCCGTCGCCGGCGTAGCGCTCGCACGACGATCGCACGACCAGGCCGACGTCGTGCAGCGTCCCGCCGACGTGATCGAGCATCCGCTGGCCGGCGACGGTGTAGGCGCGCATCGTCTCCCACTCCTGCTCCGTCAGCGGGCCCGGCTTGCGCAGGATCTCGACGGGCGTCTCGATCTTGCCGATGTCGTGCAGCATCGCGGCGAACTCGACGAGCCGGCGCTCGCGGTCGTCGAGGTGCAGCTCGTCGGCGATCGCGAGCGCGAGCGCGACGACCTCCTGGCCATGGCTGACGGCGAGCTCGCCGTCGCTGGAGATGACCTCGCCGAGCAGCAGCGCCGTGCCGCGATAGGTCTCGCTGAGCTCGAGCTCGGTACCGATCCGCCCGCGCCGCTCGCGCGCGAAGACCGCCAGCAGCAGCGCGAGCGCGAGCACGAGGCCGAACGCGTAGTGGTGCGTGCCGCTGACGAACGCCGCGAGCAGACCGATCGGCGCGAGCAGCAGATCGACGAGCCAGACCTCGCGCAGGACGTCGAGGCGCTGGCGCGCCGCCGTGACGCCGCCGATGCGGTCGCGCGCGACCACCGCGAGCAGCTCGCCCCCGAATTGGCTGCCGAGCGCGAGCAGCCAGACCGGCCAGTCGCCCCAGTGCGGTCCGTCGATGCCGGCGATGACGAAGACGAGCGCCGGGCCGAGCGCGAACCACGCCTCGCCACAGACGCCGAGCAGAAACCCCGCCCGCCCGGGCAGCCGGCCCTTGAGCACGTCCGCGGTCCGGTCGAGCATCAGCGCCGCCGCGACCACGAGCGGCACGATCGCGGGGTCGAGCACGAACAGCATCGGCACGAAGATGAGCTGTGTCGGGATCATCGGGCCGGCCGCCGTCTCGAACCCGAGCCGGCAGACGAGCGCGCCGGCGAGCATGAACAGCGCCACGTCGGCGATCTCGACGGGTCCCCTGGTCCCGAAAGCCGCCAGCAGCGCGGCGGCGAGCACGAGCGCGACGCCGACGAGCGCGTGAGCGCGGACGTCGCGTTGCGCCATCAGCGCCGGCGTTCGAGCCCGAGGGGCACCGGCGAGGCGAACCGAGACCGACATCCGTGCAGCGTAATCCAGCGGTGCCGGCATCCTGCCCGGTCGTCCGTGCTGCGATGATCGAGACGTGGCTCGCCGACCCCTCCGCCAGCTGCGCCAGGAGCTGACCGGCCGGCTGCGCAACGGCGCGACGCACGTCATCACCGGCCTGCCGGAGGACCGCCGCGGCGAGCTGGCCCGGCGGGTGCGCTCCAACCCCGCGTCTCGCGCGCTGCTCGGCAAGGCGTCGAACTGGTACGGACGGGCGCCCGTCCCGATCGCGGGCGGCCTCGGGCACCTGCTGTTCGTCTCGACGGCGGATCTGCCGCTGGACCACGCGCACGCCGGGCTGATCGTGCGCGGCACGCTCGAGCCTCCGGTGCAGGAGGCGCTGCGCCGGCTGCTCGCCCCGGGCGACGTCTTCTACGACATCGGCGCCAACGTCGGCTTCTTCACGCTGGTGGGCGCGCGGCTGGTGGGTCCGACCGGGCGCGTCGTCGCGTTCGAGCCGGTGCCGTGGTGCGCGCGGGCGGTGGGGCGCAACATCGAGCTCAACCGCTTCGACCACGCCTCGATCCGCACCGAGGCGGTCGGCGGCGCGGACGGCCGCGCGCGGCTGCTCGTCGTCGGCGAGGCGAGCTGGTCGCACCTCGAGTCGACGGGCCGCCACGCCGACGTCCGTGACGAGATCGACGTCGACGTCGTGTCGCTCGACAGCCTCGTCACGGCGGGGACGATCCCGCCGCCGGACGTCATGAAGATCGACACCGAGGGCGCCGAGCTGCAGGCGATCGAGGGTGCGCGGGCGACGATCGCGGAGCACCGCCCGGCGATCGTCTGCGAGCTGCATGACACGAACGACGCCTTCCTCGCGCTCATGGACGAGCTCGGCTACGTCACGACGAACCTCGACGGGCCGGCCGCGGTCGCGGTCGCCGGACCGATCCACGCGCTCGCCCAGCCGCGGGGCTGAACCCGCGCCCGGTCAGGCGGCGTCGTCGTACGGAGACGTCGCGTCGCTGCTCAGCGGCGCGACGACCCGCAGGCGCCGCTCGCGCGGTCTCAGCGCCACGACCGGCGCCAGCGGCGCGGAGTCGGGGCGCAGCAGGCCGAGGAACGTGTCCTGTGAGGTCGCCTCGAGGCGCCGTGGCAGCTCGATGACACGAGGTGTCGTCATGGCTTCAGGGGGTTCGAGGAGGGCATGTACTGAATAAGAGCGCAGAAGGTGTGTGTTGATGCGTGCGACCGCGCACAGTGAACGGATCAACGCTGCAACGGATACCCCGGCGGGCAGCGCGGGTTGCGCTACGTGCTGCGGCGGCGGCGCAGCTTGTGCAGCAGGCTCAGCGGGTTGCCGTCGCGCGGGCGTTCGAGGTCGGCGGCGGGGAAGCCCTCGAACTGCAGGCCGCCGGTCGCGTGCTGGTACACCGCGAGCGTGAAGACCTGCGTCAGCGCGCCGCTGATGACCGACACCGCAAGGGCCCCGACGACGCCGGCGACGATCGCCAGCAGGCCCGGGATCGTGAGGCCGAGGACGAACAGGACGAATCCGATGAACACCAGGCCGGCCAGCGGGATCATGAGCATCGCCGTCGCGACGGCGATCGGGGTCGCGCCGGCGAGGCCCTCGACCCAGCGGCCGCGCACGACCGAGGCGGAACGCCGCAGCGAGCGCACCGGCCCGCGCTGCTCGACGACGAGCACCGGCACGACGAGGAAGCTCGCGACCGACCACGCGACGTCGGCGACGATCCCGAGGACGAGCTGGCTGATGCCGAGCGTGACGCGCTCGATGAGCTGCAGCGCCAGCCCGACCGTCGTCGTCAGCACGGCCCAGCCCGCGATCGCGCCCAGCCGGTGGCGGGCGGCGACGAGTCCGTCGCGAAGCGAAGCGCTCTCCCCGCGCCAGCGCCCTGCGACGACGTGGACGAGCGCGACGTTGAAGAAGATCGTGATGAACGAGATCGCGTAGGCGGCTATCCAGACGGGCGCGATGACGCGCACGGCGCCGTCGCCGCCGTGCAGCCGATGGGCCGCGAACGCGGTGACCGCGAGTGCCAGCAGCGAGAGCAGCGTGGCGAGCGCGGGCAGGATCAGCAGCCGGCGGTCGCTCGTGACCACCTCGAGCGCGACGCGCGCGAGCCGGAACCCACGCGCGACGCGTCCCTCCCAGGCGCGCGAGCGCGGTCCGTCGCTTCGGGTTGCCGGTGTGGTCGCGGGAGGATCCATCGCCGGACCCTGTATCGGCAACGCGCCGGCAGATCTACAGCGGCGTCGAGGCCCTGTTTCGGCCGGGGCGCGTCGGAGCGTCAGCGCGCGAGCGACTCCACGGCGGCGCGCAGCGCGCGCGAGGTCGGCTCGGGCGCGTAGGCGGCGACCCGCAGGGCCGCCCGCTCGCGCAGCGTCGCGCGCAGCTCGGCGTCGGTCGTCGCGATCGCGAGCAGTTCGGCGATGACGCTCTCGCCGTCATCGTCGTCGAGCAGCAGCGCGGCATCGCCGACGACCTCGGGCACGCCGCCGACGGGGCGCGCGATGACCGGCACGCCGAATGCAAACGCCTCCAGCAGCGGGATGCAGAAGCCCTCGTGCTCGGACAGGCACAGGAACGCGGCCGCCGAGCGGTAGCGGTCGGCGAGCCGCTCGCGCGTCAGGCCGGACTCGATCGTGATCGCGCCGGGCGACAGCTCCTCCGCCAACTCCCGCATCGCCGCGTCGTAGCCCCAGTTCACGGGCGCGCCGACGAGCACGAGCTTCGCCTCGGGCGCGTGGCGGCGGCGGTAGAGCTCGAACGCGCGCATGATCGCGTCCTGGCGCTTGTGCGGCGCGAGACGGCCGACGAAGAGGATCGTCGGGGCTTCGGACCGATCGGGCGAGCGGGCCGAATCCCCAGCGGCGGGGCCCGGCTCGCCGAGCTCCGCCGGGTCGAAGAGGATCGGGATGACCGTCTCGGAGCCCATCTCGAGCGCGTTGTAGAGCGACACGCCGGCGACGACGTCCGCCGCAGCGGCGAACTCCGGCAGCTGCTTGCGCCCGAGCGCGCAGACCACGGCGGCCTGCGGGTCGTGGTCCCAGAACCAGCGCGCCGGCGTGATGTTGTGTGACAGCAGCAGCTTGCGGTTGGGCAGCTCGAGCACGGCGCGCAGCTTCGGCGCGTAGGCGGAGTAGTGGATCAGCAGGACGTCGCCGGGCTGCGCGTCGAGCGCGCGCAGCGGCGCGATCCGCGAGCCGACGCGGGGGTCGATCTCGACGGCGACGTCGCGCCCGTCCCAGCCCCACTGCGAGAACAGCGCGCGGAACGCGAACGCCTGCGTCGTGACGGCGTCGTAGGGGCCGGCGCCGCTGAGGACCTGATGGACCCTCACTCGGGTGCGTCCCGCTTCTCCTCCAAGCGTGCGACCCGGTCCTCGAGCTCCGCCAGCCGGATCAGCACGTTGAGGTTGAAGCGCGTCTGCTGGGAGTTCAGCTCGCGGAAGTACTGGCGCAGGAAGTGGATGACCCTGCGCTTGAACCACGTGATCGGCGCGCCGAGCCTGCGCGTCGAGACCATGAGCTCGATGTCGGGCTCGATCGCCGCCCACTCCATGAGCTGCTCGATCGAGACGCGCTCGGTCGGCTCGATCGTGCGGCCGGGCTCGAGCTCGTCGTCGCGAGCGGTCGCCGCGGCGCGCGCGGCGTCCAGAGCCTGCTCCGGGTTCATGACGGCACCGCCTCCTCGGAGGTGCCCATGAGCCGGTGGTAGAACGGCATCCCGTCGCCGACCGGCCCGTCGAAGATCTTGCGGCCGCCGTCGAGCACGATGACGCGCTCGCACGTGCGCTCGATGAGCGCGGCGTCGTGCGAGACGAGCACGAGCGTCGCACCGGCGGCGATCTGCTCGGCGATGCGCGCCTCGCACTTGCGCTGGAAGGCCTCGTCGCCGACGGCGAGGACCTCGTCGATGAGCAGCACATCGGCATCCAGGTGCGCGGCGATCGCGAAGCCGAGGCGCAGGAACATGCCCGACGAGTACGTCGCCACCGGCGCGTCGATGAAGTCGCCGAGCTCGGAGAACGCGACGATCGCATCCATCCGCTCCTCGATCTGCTCCTTCGTCAGGCCATGCAGGGCGCCGTTGAGGAAGATGTTCTCGCGCCCCGAGAAGTCGCGCCCGAAGCCCGCGCCGAGCTCGAGCTGGGCGACGACCTGCCCGCCGCAGGCGACGCGGCCCGAGTTCAGCGGGACGATCCCGCTCAGCACGCGCAGCGTCGACGACTTGCCGGCCCCGTTGCGCCCCACGATGCCGACCGTCTCGCCGGGCTCGATGCGCAGCGAGACGTCCTTGAGCGCCTCGACCGGCGGCGGGCCGCCCGCCCGCGCGCGGCCGATGAGCATCTCCTTGAGCGTGCGCCCGCGGTCGGCCTTGACGCTGAACGCGCGCGAGGCGTGCTCGAGCACGATCTCGCCGGGCTGCACGCCCTCGTCCAGGGCGGCGCGCCGGGCCTTCACACGACCACCGCCAGCTCGCCCTGCATGCGCCGGAAGAGCGTCAGCCCGCCGAGCAGCGAGAGGGCGCCCACGACGAAGATGTAGACGAGCACGCTGCCCTCCGGCACGGTCCCGCCGTAGATGACGTCGCGCGTCGCGACGATGAACGGCGCGACGGGGTTGACCCATTCGAGCACGAACAGCGCCGCGGTGTTGTCGCTGAAGCGATCGAGGTGCGACGGCTCGAAGAAGATCGGCGACAAGAAGAACCACGGCAGCAGCGCGGCCGACAGGATCGGCGCGACGTCACGGAAGTACGCGTGCAGGATGCTGACCGCGAACGCGAGCCCGAGCACGAACGCGAACAGGCACGCGAGCACGAGCGGCAGCAGCAGCAGGGCCGGATCCAGCGTGCCCCGGATCGCGATCGTGATCGGCACGATCAGGACGAGCAGCGCGAGGAACGTCACGAGCTGCACGACGACGATCGAGGCCGGGATGATCTCGCGCGGGAAGCGCGCCTTGCGCACGAGCGCGCCCTGGTCGAGCAGCGCGGGCGCCGAGCTCATGACCGCCTGGTTGAAGAACACCCACACGACGAGGCCCACGAGCAGGAACAGCGGGTAGTCCGGCTCGGACGCCTGCTTGAAGATGACGCCGAACATGAGGTAGTAGGCGCCCATCAGCACGAGCGGGTTGACGAGGTACCACAACACCCCGAGCGCCGAGCCCTTGTACTTCTGGCGCAGCTCGCGGCGGACGAGCTGCTCGAAGAGGTAGCGATGGGCCACGTGGCGATTATGGCCTCCGGCGCCGTCGGCGGACGCGGGGGCATCTGCGGACACGTCGTCGCGACGCGCGATCGCCTTGCAGGCAATCGTGCAGATTGCAGGACTTTCCGCTGCTACAACGATGCTCGCAGCGGCCGAGTCGCCTGCCCTCCGGGGTGCGCGAGCGGGGGAACCACAGGGGAGGGACCCGACGGAACGGGTCCATAGGGGCGAATCGCCGGCGTCGTCGCGGCGTAGCGCATACATGCGCGAGCCCGTCAGCTCACCTCGTAGGCCGCATCGCATCACACGAGGACGGGGGAGACATGAGATCGAGCCGGTGGCGCGTGCGCGCGATCGCGAGACCGCCGATGCTGGTCGGGGCGGCGGTGGCCGCCTGCCTGTTCGTGCTGCCGCAGGCGTTCGCCGGCGGCTCGCCGGCCGGCGCCGGGGCCGGCCTCGAGGGCGCGCCCGCCGCCGCGGGGTCAGCGACGCGCGCCGCGACGCCGCTGCACGGGCTGCTCGCACGGGTCGCGGCTCGCGAGGACCTGCTGGAGCGCCGCATCGCCGCACGCCGGGCGCGCGAGGGCTGGGCGTACGGGCTGCCGGTCACCGTGCGACGCGTGATCGCCGCCGGCAACCGCATCGCGCGGCTGCCCTACCGCTACGGCGGCGGGCACGGCAGCTTCGAGGACAGCGGCTATGACTGCTCGGGCTCGGTGTCCTATGCGCTGCACGGCGGCGGGCTGCTCGACGTCGCGCTGGACTCGGGTCAGCTCATGAGCTGGGGCGATCCGGGGCCGGGCCGCTGGATCACCGTCTACGCGATGGCGAGCCACGCGTACATGGTCGTCGCCGGCCGCCGCTTCGACACGACCGGTCGCGAACAGACCGGCTCGCGCTGGCAGACGGTCGCGGGCGCCACGTCGGGCTACGTCGTGCGCCACCCGCCCGGCCTGTAGCGGTCGGGACAGAGGTGATCACCGAGCCCTGCGCCTCAGCTACTGGGGACGGGGGCGCACGCCCGGATCCAGGCGGTCAGGTCGTCGGGTCGTGCGAGCGCCGGAAGGTGCCCGCTGTCGATCGTGTCCGGCTCGATGCCGAGCCGCTCGCGGCTGAGCGCGCGCATGAAGTCGTAGGGAAAGAGACGGTCGTGGCGTCCCGCGAGCACGCGCGTCGGGACGTCCGGCCAGCGTGTCAGCGGCCACGGCACGGCGAACGGCCTGTCGGACTGCTCGGGCTCGCCGCGGGCGAAGAACTGCTCGGTCACCTCGTCGGGCACGTCGTGGAAGTAGAGGACCCGCGGGTCGGAGGAGGCGGCGGGGTCGCGTCCCGCCGCGCGCTCGGCGGCCTGTACGGCGGCCTCGAGGCCGCTGTCCGACCACCACGCGCCGGGCGATTCGCCGGGCTCCAGGATCATCGGCGCGACGAGCAGCAGCGCCGATGCGCCGGCGCGCTCGACGGCCAGCGGTGCCGATAGCGCGCCCATCGACTGTGCGACGAGCACGACGCTCGTCCGGCCTCCGATCGCCGCGACGATCGTGTCGGCGTATTCGGCGAGACCGGCGGCCTCATCGTCGGCCGGCAGGTCGACCGCGATGGCCTCGTCGCCGGCCGCAGTCAGCCGGTCCACGACGAGGTGCCAGTAATGGGCGTCGCCGCCCGCACCGGGAACAAGCACAAAGGTGGTCATGGGCACTAGGACGACCCGCGGCGCCCGAACTCATCGGCACGCAGACCAGACAGTCCACAACGAGGCGCAGCGCTCCGCCAAGCCACGAGATTGGCCTGATCCGCGAGCCGAGCCACGTCGCCCATGAGTTTGCCTCGGCATGAGTAGCCCTGGCTACCACCAGTGGTAGCACCTGCTGCTCATCGCACCGCCGATACGGCGCGCGTGACCTAGTCTCCCGCGAGCGCCCTCTGCACCGCCCGGAACGCCGGCTTGGGCTGCAGCTGCTCGTCGAGCAGCGTCGCGGCGCCCATGCCGGGCTGGGTCTCGGGGATCCACGAGCGGCCGTCGGTGAAGCCCCAGAACGTCAGCGACGCGCATCCGATCGCGAGGCAGTCGCGCACGATCGTCCGGTAGACGTCCGCCTGGCGCCGGAGGTCGGACTCGCTCGCCGGCAGCCGCAGGCCGACGTCGGCCTCGGTGATCGCGACGTCCAAGCCGAGCGCCTTGAAGCGCTGCACGTTCGCCACGAAATCGGCAGGCACGCCGCGCAGGTTGGAGTGCACCTGGAAGCCGACGCCGTCGATCGGGACGCCGGCGGTCTTCAGGCCGCGCACGACCTCCAGCAGGCGGTTGGACTTCGGGCCGATGCTCTCGGCACCGATCTCGTTGAGATAGAGCTTCGCCTTCGGGTCGGCCTTGCGGGCGGCGACGAACGCGCCCGCGATGATAGCCCGGGCCCAAGCGGCGCAGGAAGATCGACTCCCGCAGCCCGCCGCGGTCGGTGATCGGCTCGTTGACGACGTCCCACACGCCGACGCGCCCCGCGTAGTGCGACATCGTCGCGGCGGATGTGCTCGCGCGTCGCCGCGGCCAGCTCCTTCGCCGACGAGATCGTTAGCCAGCCGGGGTACTGCGCGTGCCAGACGAGCGTGTGGCCGCGGACGTCCTGCCCGGCGCCGCGCGCCGCGTCGACGATCTCGTCGCCGGGGCCGAAGTCGAAGCGGCCGCGCGACGGCTCGACGGTCTCCCACTTCATCTCGTTCTCGGGCGTCAGCGACGAGAACTGCGTGGCGACGAGCTCGCGATAGGCGCGGTTGGTCTTGAGCACGTCACCGCGCACGGCCGTCCCGATCGCGATGGCGCGCTGGTCGGCGAGGTAGCGCAGCGTGTGGCCCGGCAGCGGCTCGGCGGGGCCGCCCTGGCTCGTCACCTTGGCCGCGACCACGATGGCGAGGACGAACATCGCCCCGATGGCGATGTTGCGCGGCTTCACGCGCGTGCGGGCGTCAGAAGGCGCCGCGGCGCATGAACACCGCGGGCACGGTCTTGACGAGGATGCTGAGGTCGAGGAAGACCGACCAGCGCTCGAGGTACAGGAAGTCCAGCCGCACGAGGTCGTCGAAGTCCAGCTCGGAGCGTCCGGAGACCTGCCACAGGCCCGTGATACCCGGCGTGACGAGGTAGCGCTTCTTGTGCCACTCCTCGAGCTTCTGGAAGTCGCGCTCGGGCAGCGGGCGCGGGCCGACGAGCGACATCTCGCCGCGCAGGACGTTGAACAGCTGCGGCAGCTCGTCGATCGAGTACTTGCGCAGCCAGCGCCCGACCGGCGTCATGCGGGGGTCGTCGCGCATCTTGAAGAGCGCACCCGAGGCCTCGTTGAGCGACTCCAGATCGGCCTGCTGCTGGTCGGCGTCGCGGTACATCGTGCGGAACTTCAGGCACGCGAACGGCTGGCCGCCGATCCCGGGGCGCATCGAGCGGTAGACGACCGGGCCGCGCGAGCTGAGGCGCACCGCGAGCGCGGCCGCCGCCAGCAGCGGGCTCAGCATCAGCAGCAGCAGCGACGCGACGCTGATGTCGAACGTCCGCTTGACGACGAAGTCGAAGCCCTCGAAGACCGGCGGCTTGAGCTCGAACAGCGGCACCGCCTCGCCGGGTACGAACTCCGCGCGGTGCACGAGCAGCTCCATCGTCGACGGCGCGATCCGCACGCGCACGCCGTGGTTGTGGCAGACGTCGACGAGCTCGACGGCCTGCTGCTGGGGGAAGTCGGGGTCGGCGATGATGACCTCGTCGATGCGATGGCGGTCGATGACCGACGCCAGCTCGTCGAGCGTGCCGAGCGACACGAGACCGTTGTTCGGGCGCGGCGTCAGCGAGATGAAGCCGACGACGCGGACCGTCGACTGCACGGCGTCGCGCAGCGCGTGGCCGACCGCCTCGATGTGCTGGCCGCTGCCGACGAGCACCGCGCGGCGCTGGTAGCCGGCGAGGCGCAGCAGCAGCCCGGCGAACTTCTCGTAGCTCAGCCGCCCGAGCGAGATGTAGATCACCGCGAAGAACAGCGAGCCGTAGAAGATGTAGTACGAGCTGAACTGGTTGCTGTTGCTCGCGATCGCGAACACGAACGCGACGACCGCGACCTGGAACAGCGACGAGACGATCCGCGTCATCCCCGGGCGCTCGCCGCGCGAGCCGTACAGGCCCGAGCGCGCGAACAGCAGGATCGTGACGAGCAGCGCGAACGGGAACAGGTCGCCGACGAGCTTGTCCTGGTGGCGCGGGCCCCAGTCGCCCGTCGTCAGGCCCGCCTTCAGCCACAGCGCGGTCAGGATCGACATGTAGACGCCGAAGTAGTCGATCGTCAGCAGCGCGCAGAGGCGCAGCAGCCTGCGCACCGTGTCGAGCTTGAGCACGAAGGCCAGCGCGGGCGGGCGCTTGCGCCGGACGTCGCGATCGGACAGCGCAAAGCCAGGCGCGGACGTGATCTCCGCCGCCTTCCCCGTGCCTTCCAGTGGCTGCTGCTGCGTCGTGGGCATCTCCCTGCTCCTAACGCGACACGATGGCAGATGTTCCGCCCGCGTGCGCGGGACCCGTCAACTTCCGCTCGCGCCGATCGAGGACGTCCGTCCCCGACTGCTCGATCGTTCGCGTCGAGGCCCTCGCGCAGCTCGACCTCGGGCTCCCAGCCGAGCAGCGTGCGGGCCAGGCCGATGTCGGGCTGGCGCACCTGCGGGTCGTCGGTGGGCAGCGCCTCGAAGACGATCTCCGAGCTCGAACCGGTGACCTCGATGATCGTCTCGGCGAGCTGCAGCAGCGTGAACTCGTTCGGGTTGCCGATGTTGATCGGCCCCACCTCGCCGGACTCGGCGAGCGCGATCATGCCGCGGATGAGGTCGTCGACGTAGCAGAACGAGCGCGTCTGGCTGCCGTCGCCGAAGACCGTGATCGGCCGGTTCTGCAGCGCCTGGCGCATGAACGTCGGGATCGCGCGGCCGTCGTGCGGGCGCATCCTCGGCCCGTAGGTATTGAAGATCCGGATGATCGCCGTGTCGACGCCCTGCTGGCGGTGGTAGGCCATCGTCAGCGCCTCGGCGTAGCGCTTGGCCTCGTCGTAGACGCCGCGCGGGCCGATCGGGTTGACGTGGCCCCAGTAGGTCTCCGGCTGCGGATGCACCTGCGGGTCGCCGTAGACCTCGCTCGTCGAGGCGAGCAGGAAGCGCGCGCGGTGCTTCTTCGCGAGGCCGAGCGTGTGGTGCGTGCCGTACGAGCCGACCTTCAGCGTGTGCAGCGGCAGGCGCAGGTAGTCGATCGGCGAGGCGGGCGAGGCGAGGTGGTAGACGAAGTCGACCGCGCGCTCGACGAAGTACGGCTCGACGATGTCCTTCATGAGGAACTCGAAGCGCCGGCGAGCGGATGTGCTCGATGTTCTTCAGCGAGCCCGTCTCGAGGTTGTCGACGCAGATGACGCTATGCCCGCGGCGCAGGAGCTCGTCGCACAGATGCGAACCGAGGAAGCCGGCGCCACCGGTGACGAGGCAGGTGGCCATCGCCTGAGGCTAGCGCGGGTGTGTCACTACCGCGAGCGCGCGGCCTTGAGCTGCTTCTTCGTCGCGTCGGGCGAGATGACGACGAGTCCGCTCTTCTTGCGCCTGGCGAGTCCCCGAACGACGAGTCGTTTCGCGACGACCGGGCAGCGTTTGCATCGCGGGTTGCTCCTGCAGCAACCGCGCTTCGGCTTGAACTCGCGCTTCATTAGGGCGAACCTAACGGCTGGGCGCCCGAGTCAACCCAGTACTCAAGGTAAAGTTCCGCGCCATGCCAGCCTCAGCCTTCGTCGAACGACTCAACGAGCAGATCGGCCACGAGTTCGCCGCCTCGCAGCAGTACCTCGCGATCGCCGCCTACTACGACGACGACACGCTGCCACGCCTGGCCGCGTTCTTCTACCAGCAGGCGCTCGAGGAGCGCA
Source organism: uncultured Actinomycetes bacterium (assembly GCA_963810605.1). Lineage (GTDB taxonomy): Bacteria > Actinomycetota > Thermoleophilia > Solirubrobacterales > Solirubrobacteraceae > CADCVQ01. The sequence goes on along the minus strand of CAWEOF010000026.1, from coordinate 204,291 downwards.
ACCACGCGCTGATGATGGTCCAGTACCTGCTGGACGCCGGCGTCGAGGCGCCGATCCCGGGCATCGAGGCGCCGCGCAACGACTTCGGCGACGTCGTCGAGCCCGTCGCGCTCGCGCTCGCCCAGGAGCGCCGCGTCTCCGAGCAGATCAACGGGCTCGCCGCGATCGCCCGCGAGGAGGGCGACTACACGAGCGAGCAGTTCGTGCAGTGGTTCATCAAGGAGCAGGTCGAGGAGGTCTCGTCGATGAACGACCTGCTCAAGGTCGTCGAGCGCGCGCGCGACAACCCGCTGCTGGCCGAGGAGTACCTCGCGCGCGAGGGCATCGGCGCCGGCGGCGAGGCCGCCGATCCGACCGCGCCACCCGTGGCCGGCGGCCCGCTGTAGCCCCCGCCCGGACGCGGACGCGAGCGACATGATCGGCCGCTCGCTCTACGCCGTCGCGAAGCTGCGCGCGCGCGCCGGCAAGGCGACGCCGCCGCGCGAGGAGCTGATCGCCGAGCACGTCGCGGGGCGCTCGTTCGTCGACGTCGGCTGCATGTGGACGATCCACGGCGCGCTGTGCTTCGCCGCCGAGGACGCGGGCGCGGCCACCGTCACCGGCGTCGACGTCATGGCGCCGTCGCCGGAGTTCGTCGCCGAGCGCGAGCGCCGCGGCTCGCGCGTGCGCTTCGTGCGCGGGGACCTGCACCTGCCGCAGACGGTCGCGGAGATCGGCCGTCACGACGTCGTCTGGTGCTCGGGCGTCCTGTACCACGCGCCGCACCCGCTGCTGACGCTCGAGCGCCTGCGCGAGCTGACCGCCGGCACGCTGCTGCTCGCGACCGAGACCGTCGCCGAGACGCCCGGCCGAACCGGAACCTGCGTCATCGCGCCCGGGACGACCGAGCACCCGAACGCCGAGCCCGCGACCGGCGCCGGACAGGGCTTCGGGCCGTGGTACTGGGGCATCTCCCCGTCGGCGCTGCGCACGATGCTGAAGCTGACCGGCTTCGAGGTCGTCGAGGAGCACCGCACGCCGTTTCACGTGACGGTCGTCGCGCGGTAGCTACGGGCTGCGGCGCGGGTGCTCCCACAGCGGCGCGGCGTCGAGGGCGCCGCGTTCGATCCACTCGTCGGTGTCCGCCGGCAGACGCCGGCGGCGCGCGCCGTCGATGCCGTCGTGCACGCAACGATCGCCGAGCGGGGCCTGCAAGGCGAGCGCGACCGAGCTCGTGTACCCGGCCATCTTCGTCGCGCCCACGTTGCGCTCGTAGAGCGTCACGATGACGCACTCGGGGCGCTCGACGAGCTCGACGTCGGCGAGCGGGAAGCTTGGGCGGCCTCCCCGCCGGCCTGGCGGAAGGCGATCCGCAGCACGGCGTCGTCGTCGGGATCGGTGTCCCAGTCCTGCCACTCCAGCGGCGACAGCGACCCAGCGGCAGCTCGCGTAGATCTGGCGGGGAGGCATCGCCGAGAGGCTACGCGGGCGCCCCGATCGTCGCCGAACCGATGACTTCTCGCCGCCCGTCCGGTCCTAGATGGCAGATGGTGATCGTCGACGCCCAAGGAGCCGTCTCGTGATGTCCAGCAGCACGCATTCACCGAGCCTTCGCGAGCGCGGGTCGCGACCCCCTAGGATGGGTCGCATGGAGGGTGGGTCGATCGCAGCCGCGGACCTCGAGTTCCGGCTCGAGAAGCACCGGGTGGAGCTGACCGCCCACTGCTACCGGATGCTCGGCTCGCCGTTCGAGGCCGAGGACGCCGTCCAGGACACGTTGGTCCGCGCGTGGCAGGCGATCGACCGCTTCGAGGGCCGCGCCGCGCTGCGCTCGTGGCTGTACCGGATCGCGACGAACGTCTGCTTCGACATGCTCGACGGCCGCAAGCGCCGCGCGCGCCCGATGGACCTGGGCCCGGCGCGCGACCCCGAGGGGCCGCTCGGCGGCCAGCTCCCCGAGGTCACGTGGATCGAGCCGATCCCCGACGGCATGGCCGTGCCCGCCGACGGCGACCCGGCCGAGGTCGCGATCGCGCGCGAGACGATCCGCCTCGCGTTCGTCGCCGCGCTGCAGCACCTGCCGCCGCGCCAGCGCGCGGTGCTGATCCTGTGCGAGGTGCTGCGCTGGAAGGCGGCCGAGGTCGCCGAGCTGCTCGAGACGAGCGTCGCGTCGGTCAACAGCGCGCTGCAGCGCGCGCGCGCGACGCTCGAGGCCACGAACGTCAGCGCCGCCGACACCTCGCCGGAGGTCGACGCGGCCGACGCGGCGATGCTCGAGCGCTACGTCGCCGCCTTCGAGGACTACGACATGGACGCGCTGACGGCGCTCATCCACGAGGACGCGCAGCAGTCGATGCCGCCGTTCGAGCTGTGGCTGACCGGCCGCGAGGACATCCTCGCCTGCTGGGTCGGCCAGGGCGCCGGCTGCCGCGGCTCGCGCGTGATCCCGACGCGCGCCGCCAACGGCGCGCCCGCCTTCGGCCAGTACAAGCCCGCCGAGAACGGCGACGGCTTCGAGCCGTGGGCGCTGCAGGTGCTGGAGATCGAGGACGGCCGCGTCAAGGAGTTCACGTTCTTCCTCGACACCGAGCACGTCTTCCCGCTGTTCGGCCTGCCGCCGCACCTCGACGCGTAGCCGGGCTCCTTGGGGCTGCGGCGGCGGCGTCAGTCGGGCAGCACGTCCGTCAGGCCCATGAACGCCACGAGCTCGAGCAGCTCGGGCGTCGCGTGACGCAGGCGGACGGTGCAGGCGTGGCGCCGCGCGGCGAGCTGCAGGCGGGCGAGCGCGTCGACGCAGACGGCGTCGGGTTCGACTCCGCTGACGTCGCACATCGCAATCGTGGGACGCTTCTGGCGCAGCAGCGCACAGACGCGATCGCACAGCCCGGGCAGGTCCGTGCGGGCGATCGGGCCCGTGATCGCGAAGTCGAGGATCTGTGGCGCGGAAGCGGCCATGTCGGGAATAGACCGTCCGCGCGACCGGAACTCATCGGCACGCGAACCGATGACTTTGCGACGGCGGGGCGGTCTGACCTACCAACGACCGAACGACGCGAAACCGCAAGGGGGAAGACCATGACCACCGCCAAGATGTCCGACCGCAGCCGCTGGATCGCCCTGATCGTCCTGTGCCTGGGCGACGTCATGATCGTGCTCGACACGACGATCGTGAACGTCGCGCTGCCGTCGATCCGCGCGGACCTTGGTTTCAGCCAGACGTCGCTGGCGTGGGTCGTCAATGCGTACCTGCTGACGTTCGGCGGCTTCCTGCTGCTCGGCGGCCGGCTCGGCGACCTCTTCGGGCACCGCAGGCTGTTCCTCATCGGCGTCGGCTCGTTCACGGTCGCCTCGCTGGCCTGCGGCACCGCCGGCTCGCAGGAGTTCCTCATCGCGGCGCGCGCCGTGCAGGGCCTCGGCGGCGCGATCGTCGCCGTCGTCGCGCTGTCGCTCGTCATGGCGCTCTTCACCGAGCCCGACGAGCGCGCCAAGGCGATGGGCGTCATCGGCTTCGTCGCCGCCGGCGGCGGCAGCATCGGCGTGCTGCTCGGCGGCGTGCTGACCGACGCGCTCGACTGGCACTGGATCTTCCTCGTCAACCTCCCGATCGGCGCGATCGTCATCGCGCTCAGCCTGCGCCTGCTGCCCGGCGGCCGCGGACCGGCCGGCGACCAGCAGCTCGACGTCACCGGCGCGGTCACCGTCACGACCGCGCTGATGCTCGCGGTCTACGCGATCGTCAACGGCAACGACCAGGGCTGGACGTCGGGCCAGACGCTCGGCATGCTCGCCGCCGCGGTCGTGCTGCTCGGGATCTTCATCGCCGTCGAGTCGCGCACGCGCTCGCCGCTGATGCCGCTGGCGCTGTTCCGGCTGCGCAACGTCGCGACGGCGAACATCGCCGGCGTCCTGTGGGCGGCGGCCATGTTCGCCTGGTTCTTCCTGTCGGCGCTGTACCTGCAGCTCGTGCTCGGCTACAGCCCGCTCGAGGTCGGCCTCGCGTTCCTGCCGGCGAACCTCATCATGGCCGCGTTCTCGGTCGGCCTGTCGGCCAAGCTCGTCATGCGCTTCGGCTTCCGGGCGCCGCTCGCCGGCGGCCTCGGGCTCGCCGCCTGCGGCCTGCTGCTGTTCGCCCGCGCGCCGGTCGACGGCAGCTTCGTCGTCGACGTCCTGCCGCCGATGCTGCTGCTCGGCGTCGGCGCCGGCGTCGCGTTCAACCCGATGCTGCTGGCCGCGATGAGCGACGTCGAGCCGCAGGACGCGGGCCTCGCCTCGGGCCTCGTGAACACCGCCTTCATGATGGGCGGCGCGCTCGGCCTCGCCGTGCTCGCGAGCCTCGCCGACTCGCGCAAGGACCACCTCGCCGCCGGCGGCGCGGGCCCGCTCGACGCGCTCACGGGCGGCTACCACCTCGCGTTCGTCGTCGGCGCGCTGTTCGCCGCGGCGGCGGCCGTGATCGGCGCGACGCGCCTGCGCAGCGCGCCCGCGGCGCGCGATGGCCGGCGCCGACGAGGCGCACGGGATGCAGGCTGCGCCGGAGGCCGGAGCCGCCCACTGACGCGACGCGATGCCGGCGGCGAGTCGCTTTGCGACCCAGCCGGGAGCTGACTCGTCCGGTATGACTTCGAGCTACAGGGCTTGGACCGAGCGCGTGCCGCGATCCTCGCCCTCGAGCTCCGCGGCTCGCACCTCGGCCAGCTCGAGCTCGGTGATGCGTCGCTGCATGCGTGCGACGGCGTCCTCGGCCGCGGCGCGCTCCCGCGCCGAGCGCTCGGCGTCGTTCTCCGCCTCGTCGGCGCGGTGGGCGTGGTCGTCGCGCTCGCGGAGCGCGCTCGCGAGCCGCAGCTCGAGGTCCTCGCGCACCTGCCGGGCGCTCTGGCCATCGGCGCCTGCGAGCGTCGCCTCGGCACGCGCCTCGTCGCGCTCGAGCTCGATCGCGAGGACCTTCGCAGCGAGCTGGTCATGCACGCGCGTGAGCTCCGCCTGCGCGGCGTCACGCTCGGCGGCGAGCTCGTCGAGCCGGCGCGCGTCCGCCTGACGCGCCTCGAGCACCTTGAGCAGCTCCGCGTGCTGGCGCTTGCGCTCGGCGTTCGTCGCGCGCAGCTCCTGCATCGCGCCCGCGCTGCTCGACGCGCAGCGGGTCGAGCTGCTCGAGCACCGCGTCGCGCTCGGAGCGCGCAAGCTCGAGCTCGGCGACGAGCTCGCGCTGTTCGGCGCGAGCCTGGCGCACGTCGTCGGCGAGCCGTGCGCGCACCGTCGCCGCGTCGTCCGTCGCCAGGCGCAGTCGCTCCTCGAGCTCGGCACGGGCGCCGCTGACCTCCTCCAGGCGCGCGGTGAGCTCGGCGGCCGCGGTCGCGTGCTCCTGCGTGCGCCGCTGCAGCTCGGCGCGCGTGCGCTCGAGCTGCTCAGCGGCCGCGCGGTGCGACGTGGTCTCGCGCTCGAGCTCGGCTCGCAGCCCGGCCACGGCGTCCGCCTGCTCGGCCAGCTCGGCCCGGCCGCGCTCGGCCTCCACGGTCGCGGTCGCGTGCTTCTCGGCGACCGCGGCAAGCTCGTCGCGCGCCGATTGCTCGCCGGCGCGCGCCTCGGCGATCGCCGCATCGGACGCCCGCATGCGCTCGCCGAGCTGCTCGGCCCGCCCCTCGAGCTCCTGTGCGCGTGCCTCGGCGACCCGCAGCTTGGCGTCGCGCGCGTCGAGCTCGCCCGCGTGCTCCTCGGCGATCTCGCCCGCGTCCTGTAGCTGCTCGAGCGTGGCGGCCCGCTCGCGCTCGAGCTCGGCAACGCGCTCCTCGTGCCGCTCGCGCTCGTGCGTCGCGTCCTCGCGCGTCTGCGCCAGCGCGAGCTCGAGCGCCGCGATCCGGTCCGCGGCGACCTTGGCCTGCTTCGCCGCGGCGGCCGCCGCGAGCTCCTGCGCCTCGCCGGCCGCGCGCTGAACGGCCTCCGCCCGGCCACGTGCCTCGGCGACGTCACCCTCGAGCTCGGTGCCGCGTTGCGCGATGGCGCGCAACTGGCCCCGCAGGTCGTTGATCGTGCCGGTCAGCCCGTCGCGCTCGCGGGCCAGCTCCTCGCCCCGGCGCTCGAGCGCCGCGATCCGCTCGCCATCCTCCTTGCTCACGCCCTCGAGCTCGGCGATGATCGTTGCCGCGCGCTGGCGCTCCTCCTCCAGCTCGGCGATCCGCAGCCCCGCATGGGTGCCCTGGCCCGCGAGGATGTCGATCCGCGCGGCCGCCGCGTCACGCTCGCTCTTCGAGCTCGGCGATCCGCGCGACCGCGCGGTCGCGCTCGGCCACGAGATCGTCGATGTGCTTCGTCGTGTCCTCGCGGCTGCGCTCGAGCTCGGAGATGCGGGTCGTCGCGCGGACGCTCTCGATCTGCAGCGCGTGGTAACGGCCTATGAGCTTGCCGTACTCCTCCTCGGCCTCGCCGATGCGCGCCTGCAGCTGGGCGACCCGCCCGGTGGCGATGTCGCGCTCGCCCTCGACGGTGGCGACACGGGACGCCATCGCGGTGCGCTCGTCGAGCAGCTCACTGAGGCGCCCGGCGGAGCGCTCCTGCTCGGCCGCGAGCTCGGCGACGCGCGCCGCGGCGACGTCGCGCTCGCGCACGAGCTCCGAGATGCGAACGGTGACGTCGCCGCCCTCGCTCTCGAGCTCGCCGACGCGAGCGATCGCGTCGTCGCGCTCGCGCTCGAGGTCGGCGATGCGGGCCGTCGCGTCGTCGCCCCCGGCCTCGAGCTCGGCGATCCGCTCGGCGCTCTCCGCGCGCTCGGCCTCGAGGTCTCCGATCCGCACGACAGCGGTCTCTTCGAGCGCGCTCGATCTCCCATACGCGCGCAGCCATGTCGCCGCGCTCGCGCTCGAGCGCGCCGATGCGCGCGATGGCGGCGGCGTGCTGCTCCTCGACCCCTGCGATCCGCTCGCCGGCCTCGTCGCGCTCAGCCTCGATCTCCGCGATGCGCTCCCTCGCCTCGTCGCGCTCGGACTCGAGCTCGGCGATGCGGGCAACCGCCTCCGCGCGCTCGTCCTCGAGCGCGTGGAAGCGGCCGATCAGGGCGCCGTGCTCGTCCTCGAGGTCGCCGATCCTGGCCGTGACGTCGTCGCGGCCGCGCTCGGCCTCGGTGGTCGCCTCCGCGGCCTGGTCGCGCTCGGCCTCCATCGCGGCGACCCGCGCGCTGAGGTCCTCGCGCGCGGAGCTCAGCCGATCGAGGCTGCCCTTCAGCTCGTCGCGCTCGCGCTCCAGATCGGCGATCCGCGACGTCGCGCCGACGCTCTCGAGCTGTAGCACGTGATAGCGACCGACGAGATCGCCGTGCTCGGACTCGAGCACATGCAGGCGCCGGCGGACCTCATCACGCTCGCGCTCGACCGTCTCGGCGCGCGCGCCGGCGGCGTCGCGCTCGGACTCGAGCTCGTTCATGCGTGCGGTCGCGGCGTCGCGCTCACGCTGGAGCTCGTCGTCGAGCTCGGCCAGCGCGGTGGCCGCCTCGGCGCGTTCGGCCTCGTGTTGCGTCTCGATCCCGGCGATGCGCGCCGTTGTGGCATTGCGCTCGCCCTCGAGCTGCGCCTCGATCCCCGCGGCGCGGACCTCTGCGGCCTCCCGCTCGCTCTCGAGCGCGCCAACGCGGGCCCCAGCGGCCTCGAGCTCGGCCTTGACCGCCGCGATGCGCACCCCGGCGGCCTCGCGCTCGGCCTCGAGCTCGGCCTTGACCTCCGCGATGCGCACCCCGGCGGCCTCGCGCTCGGCCTCGAGCTCGGCCTTGACCGCCGCGATGCGCGCCTCGGCGGCCTCGCGCTCGGCCTCGCGCTCGGCGAGCCGCGCGGCCGCGGCCTCGCGCTCGGTCTGCATCGCGGCCTGGAGCTCATCCCCGAGCTCCGTCGCGCGTGCCTCGGCGGCCTCGCGCTCGTGGCGCAGCTGCTCCTGCAGCTCGGCGTCGAGCTCGGCCAGCTTGGCCGCCGCGTCGTCGAGCTCGCGCTGCAGCTCGACGCGCTCGGCGACATGCGCGCCGTGCTCGGTCTCGAGCTGCGCGATCCGCGCAAGCGCCGCGTCACGCTCCTCCTCGAGCTCGCCCGTGCGCGCGACCTCGCCCTCACGCGCGTCCGTGAGGCGGCGCTCCAGCTCCGCGAGCCGGGCCTGCGCTTGCTCGCGCTGCTCCGCGAGCTCGCGCTGGCGCTCCTCGATGGCGATCTGCAGGCGTTCGTGCGCCCGCTGCTCGGCAGCCGCGTGCTCGACGCGCCGCGCGCTCGCGCGGGCGGCCTGCACGAGGACCGCGTCGACGTTCTGGCGTGCGCCGGCCGTCAGCGCGCCGAGTCCGGTGACCTGCTCCTCGAGCCCGCGCGCGGACTCCCACAGCCGCGCGATCTCGGCGGCCGACCGCTGCATCTCGGCGGCCGTCCTACGCAGCTGCTCCTCCGACAGGCGGATCTCGTTCGCGACGTCGACCTCCGGCTCGACCGGCTCGGTCGGCGCCACCGCGGCGACCGCCGCCGGGCTCGCCGCGCGGCCCTTCGACTGCGGCCCGGGAAGGACGATGATGCCGTGCCCGGTGTCGAGTGCGAACGCCACCTGCGGGCCGTCGACGAGGTCCATCGCCACCGGAAACGCCCCGCGCCACAGCGGCGCGTCGGGACCGGCGGTCGGGGCGGCGTTGCCCGGACCCAGGAGCTGCTTGACGCGGTGCGTGCGCCCGCCGTCGTCGACGAGCAGGGTCGGCGCCGTCAGCTGCTCGCTCGTCTGCGACAGCCAGGCGCCGGTGACGCGCAGCAGGGCGTTGCTCGTCGTCGCGTCGACTCGCTCGAAGCGGTGCAGCTTCAGCTGGGGGCGGGGAGAGCTCAAGGGCGACACAAGGCAGCGGCTTGCGTCAAACGCTACCCGGTATCACAGCGGAATCGGGGCGGTGGTTGCCTGCCGAGCCGATCTCGACCCCCGATCCAAACGACACCGAACGTAGACTCGTCCGCGCGTGAACTTCCTGATCGTCTTTCGGACGTCGCCCGACGTCGACCACATGGCGCCGCTGGCTTGGAAGCTGCTCGAGGAGGGCGAGACGGTCCACGCGGTGATGTCGGCGCCGTACGACGTCGCGGGCGACCACCGCATCCGGCTGCTGCGCGGGTACCCGGGCTTCCGGCTGCACGAGCTGCGACCCCCCGGCGAGCGCTCGTCGCGACTGGGCAGGGTCCGCGGCCGGGCGCGCGCGTCGCTGCCCTACGCGATGTTCATGCTGCGTCGCCACGGGATCCGTCTCGTGGGGGTCGAATGGGGCTACGGCCTGCCACCTGCATACGACCGCCTGCGCTCGCCGGCGGGCGCAACCGCCATCGTCCGCAGCCTGGCGCGCTCACTGCTGCACGGCGACGCCCCGCAGCAGCCTCGCACGAGCTTCATCGTCGCCGCGCGCCTGCTCGGCGTGCCGGTCGTGGGCCTGCCCCACGGGACCAACATCAAGCTCGACCCGATCCCCAATGACGAGATCGCCGGCCTGCACGAGCGCGGCGAGCTGGACTTCAGCGATCGCAACAGCTTTGCCGCGTACGTCATGGACTCCGAGCATCACCGCCGCATGCACGTCGACTTCGCGCGCGGCGACCCGGACGTCATCCAGACCTGGGGATCGCTGCGCTGGGCGCCCGACTGGTTCGACGTCAACAGCCGGCTCGCGCCGCCGTTTCGCTGGCCCGGTGAGTCCCACGATCTCGTGAAGGTCCTCTTCATGGTGCCGAAGTGGCGCAACCGGGTCGACGCGCCGGCCGCGATCGAGCTCGTCCGCCGGATCCAGGCCGTCGAGGGGATCTCGCTCGCCGTCATGGGCCACCCGCGCGCGCGCGGCGGCGAGGACAGCGATCCGCTGCGCGCCGATGCGGGCATCGCATGGGAGCGCATCCACGACGTCACCGGGCGCAACTCCGTCTCGGTCATTCGCGAGGCCGACGTCGTCATCGACGTCGGGTCGTCGATCGGCATGGAGGTCGTCCTGCAGGGCAAGGTCCTCCTCAACCCCGCGTACGTCCACGAGATCGAGACGCTGTTCGATGCGGTTCCGGGCGCCGCGGTGACCGTCGCAGACGCAGCCGAGGCGATCGCCTATCTCGAACGCCACGTCGCGGGACAACCCCACACCGTCAGCGCCACCGCTCGCGACGAGCTGTTGCGGATCGCCGTGTACGGGTCCCACGAGCCCTACGACGTGCCTGCGCTGTACTACCGGCGCGTGCGCGAGCTGGCAACGAGCCGGACTCGGGGGGCGGCGACCGCGGGACCCGCGCCCGACGGCGGCCCGTGAGCGAGCCGCCGGGCAGCACAGCGCGGTCGGCCACGCCGCTGCGCGTGCATCCCACGTCGCGCGGACTCGACCCTGCGGCGCTGACCGCCGGCCGCGACCTCGTGCTCGACATCGCTCCCGCGCACGGCCTGCGCCTGCCCGACGGCGTGCTCGCCGACGACCACCTCGACCAGCCGGCGCGCTGGGAGATCCATCGCGGCGGGCTGTCGGCGGTCGCGCGCTGCCGCGAGCTGCTCGACGCCGCGCTGACGGTCGACGGCCTCTGCCTACCGTGGCTGTGGGAGCTCGCGATCGAGCGCTCGATGGTTGCCGTGCTCGGTCAGGCCGAAGCGCTGCGCCGGGCGCTGCAGGCGTCCGGCGCGGGGGCGATCGTCCTCGTCGGCGCCGGCGATCGGACCCGCGCAATCGCCGCCGCGGTCGCCGCCGCGGCCGCGATCGAGGTGACCGAGCGGCCCGCGGTCGCGGCCCCGTCCGGCGCGAACGCCCCCCCTCCCGCCAGCGCCGCGCGCCGCCGTGCCGTCGCTGCCGCGCGCGCGATCGGCATCCCGTCGCGCCTGCGGCGCGGGAGCACGCTGTTCGTGAGCTACTGGCCGCTGATGGCGCTGCTCGATCGCATGCTGACCGACGCCGAGCGGCGTCCCGCGGTCATGCTGCGCAACCCGCCGACCGGACCGGGGCGCACGCTGCGCGCCGCGGCGCGCGGCGGCTGGATCGGGACCCCTGGTCCGGCGGCTCGCCGGCGCGCCGAGCGCGCGGCCGCCGCCGCGATCACCGCCGCGACGTCCGTGGCACCACCGCGCCTCGGACATGTGGGGTCTCGAGCTGGGAGCGGCGGCGCGCGCCGAGGTCCTCGCCATCGCGCGCGAACGTGCCGCCTCCGATCTCGCGATGGCAGCGACGCTGCGGCGCGTGTTTCGCCGCGCGCCCGCCGGCGTGCGTCCTCAGCGCGTGGGACGTCGAGCCCGGCGCACGCCTCATCACTCGCGAGGCGCAGGTTGCGGGGATGCGCACGCTGGCGCTCGCGCACGGCGCGTTCCTGCTTCCGCAGACGCTCGTCGACCTCGACATCTGCGACGAGCCGCTGCTGTGGTCGGAGGCGGTCGCGCCGCCGATCACGGTCCGCGACCGGCCGATCCACGTCGTCGGCTACCCCGAGCCCTACGGCGCCGCGCCGCCGGCGCGCGTGCCGCCCGCGGGGCGGCGTGCGCGCGTGCTCGTGCTCGCGCAGCCCGCGCTGTCTGACGTCGGGCTGACGAGCCCGCGCATCGCAATGCGCCAGTACAGGTCGCGGTCGAGGCCGTACTCGACCGCTGCCCGGACGCGCAGATCGTGCTGCGGCCGCACCCGTCCGCGGGCCGGCACGCCGAGGACGAGCTCGCCGCGCGCTTCCCGACCACGAGTTTCGAGGTCGACCGGGCCTCGACGATCCGCGAGCTGCTTGCGGGCTGCGACCTGTGCATCGGGACGATCACGACCGCGACGCTGCAGGCGGCGCTCGTCGGCACGCCGGTCATCGCGCTGAACCTCATGGGCTTCGAGTGGCGCCTGCCGCTCGGTGGCGCGACACGCGGTGCCCGGTCGCGCACGACGCAGCGCGAGCTCGCGGCCTGGCTCGACCGTCTGGTCGGCCGGCGACGCCGCTGCCCGGCCGCGAGGACCTGCTCGCCGCGCTCGGCGCCCGGCCCGAGGGCGACGACCCGACCGAGCCGCGATGCTCGCGATCCTCGATCGCACGGGCGCGGCGTAGCGCACCAAGCGAGGGAGTCGTGCTCAGTCTTGGAACGGCAGCAGATCGGTGAGCCCGGTGAGCTCGATGACCCGTTGCACGGCGGCGGGACCGCGCCGCAGCACCAGGCGATGGGAGTTCGCGCGTGAGCGCGTGTCCGCGCCCACGAGGATCCGAACGCCGGTCGGAGTCCATGAACCCCAGTCCGGAGAGGTCGACGACGATCGACTGCGCATCCGTCCCCTCGACGCGTTTGAGCGCTGCTCGACCCGCTCGGCGTTGGCGAGGTCGAGCTCGCCGGCCAGCGCGATCGTGTGCACGTCGTCGTTGCGCGAGGAGCTGATGGCCAGCTCGCCGGGCCGGTAGTCGATCACCTGCACGGTAGGCGGCGGTCCATGATGAACACCATTACGAGTCATCTCGCGCTCCTTCATGGGCGTCCCGCGGGTCCTGGCCTCTGCCCGCCGATCGAGCAGACGACGTGCCCGCGAAGAACATGATGCGAACGCCTGATCCAAGCGCCCGGACCGCCGCGATTGTAGGCATCGCGGATCCCTGCGTCCAGGGGTACGCGCAATCTGCTTCGCGCGGTTCAGTCAGGCCCTGCGGGAGCCCGCCTCAGGCGATCGCGAACGTCATCGTCAGACGCGTGCCGGGGGCGCCGTCCTCGATCTCGACGTCCGCGGCGATGCGGTAGATGACCGGCAGCCCGTGCCCCAGCCCTGGGCTGTCGGTCCGCGGCCGCATCCCGATGCCCTCGTCGCCGACGACGACGTGCAGGCACTCGCCGTCCATCCACGCCTGCACCGTCACGACACCCGGCTCGGCGCGCCCGACGTACGCATGCACGACGACGTTCGTCAGCGCCTCGCAGACGGCCAGGGCGATGCCCTCGAGCTCCCAGTCCGATGCCCCGTGGGCGGCGGCGAAGTCGATGACGGCGTGGCGCATCGGCGCGACGCTCTCCGCGACGGCCGAGCGGCGGTCGTCGACGCCCGTCTTGTAGTCCGTGTGCACATCTGCCGAGTACCCGCTAGCAGCGAGACGCAACAACTCTCGTCGCTACGACTTGCGGACGAAGCACGGCGTCATCGCGAACTCGAACTTCTCGATCGTGACGCCCCGATCGGCGAAGTACTCGTCGACCGCCGCCGTCTCGCCCGGCCACGTCGTGTAGTCGTCGAGGATCAGCACGCCGCCGCGCACGATCCGGGGATACAGGTGCTCGAGGATCGTGACCGCCGGCTCGTAGATGTCTGTGTCGAGGTTCAGCAGCGAGATCCGCAGCTCCGGGTTGGCGGCCGCGTACGCGGGGACCGTGACGTTGATGTCGCCTGCGACGAGCTCGACGTTCGCGCCGACGCCCTTGTGCGCGAGCACCCGCTCCATCTGCTCGACGGACAGCCCCGACTCGCCCGCCGACGAGACGAACTCCTCGCGGTGCGCGATGTCGTCCGCGAACGCCGTCTCGGGAAACGCGCCGAACGCGTCGAAGCCGATGATGCGCTTGCCGTCGGCGTGCCCGAACAGCTCGCGGAACATCGCGAAGCGCGCGAGCGACGTGCCCTTGAAGACGCCGCACTCGACGATCGCGCCCGGCAGCCCGGCCACCGACCGGAACAGCTCGTAGTGCGCGAGCACCTTGCTCATGCGCGTCGCGTCGCACGACAGGTAGAAGTCGTTCTCGTACTCCCAGGCGCGGGAGAAGTCGGGCAGGTCCATCTAGCGCTTCACCTTCCTAGGGCCTTCACGCCCAGGTCGCGCACGCGGGTGAGCCCCTGGACGCGCCTCTGCGCCAGCACGAGCCAGGGCGTCAGCACGAGGACGAACAACGCGAGCTTCGCGCCGGCCGTCAGGACGTCGCCCGCGAGCGGCCCCGCGCCGGTGCCCAGCAGGCCTTCGATCGCCCACATCGACGCCGCCACGTAGCCGGCGACGCACACGAGCTCGGAGATGTGGGCGACCATCGATCGGCGCCCGATCATCATGTTCAGAGCGTATCCGCTGGTCGCGATGAAGACGACGAAGTAGCTGAACACCGTCGCGACGGCGGCACCCTCGATGCCCTTGTCGAGGACCGCGACGGCGATGAGGTTGGCGGCCGCGTTGACGGCGAGGCAGCCGCCGACGAGCAGGATCAGCGCGAGCCGCTTGCCCGCCGTCAGCATCGCCTTGATCGGCAGGTTGCACAGCGCCATGACGAACGAGCCGGCGACCATCACGTGTACGACCGCGATCGCCGGCTTGAAGTCCGGCAGCGCGTGGCGGATGAGAACGGGGAACGCGTAGAACGCGCCCGCCACGAAGACCGGCACGATCATGAAGGCGAGCAACCGCTGGGCGTCGATCGCGTAGCGCGCGAACGACGCGATCTCGCCCGTCTCACCGAAGCGCTCGGCCATACGCGGGAACATCGCCTGCCCGATGCTGCGAGGCAGCTGCAGGATGTAGTTCGTCACGGAGATCGCCAGCGCGTAGTAGCCGAGCTCCTTGACGCTGAGGAAGCCGGCGACGATGAGGTTGTCGATGCCCATGAACAGCAGCCAGATCTGCCCGAAGACCGTGAACGGCAGGCCGTAGGCGATGAGCTCGCGCAGCCGCGTGCGGTCGATCCGCCTGCTGAATGCCGGCCGCTTGAAGCTCGTCAGCCCGGCGCGCGCATAGAGGATGAGCACGCCGATCGACGCGACGACCGCGCCCGCGAACATCCCGTAGAACCCCCACCACCAGACGAACAGCGTCTGCAGCGTGAGTCCCGTCGTGGCCTGCAGGATCGTCGCCGCCGACGCCGGCCGGAAGCGGCGCGTCGCGAACATCAGCTCGAGGTGCGCGTCGGCGAGCAGCCGCAGCGGGCCGGTCACGCCGAGCAGCACGAGCCCGTAGCGCAGCTCCGGGGCCCAGCCCGCACCGAAGGCGAGCGCGGTCGTCGTCAGCAGGACGCCGAGCACGGCCATCGCGCAGAGCGAGAACGAGAAGCCGGTGTCGGCCGCCGCCGCCGCCGCCGCGTAGTCCTTGCGCCCGCGGTGAAACGGGATCTGGCGGGCCGTGCCGTCGAAGGCGCCGAGCTGCACGGCCTTCGTGAGCTGCCAGAACGACTGCATGAGCGCCCAGAAGCCGGTCCCGACGGGTCCCAGCAGGCCCTTCTGCACGAGCCCGGCAAGGAAGTTCAGGACCTGCGCGACGTACGCCGCGCCGGCGATGACGGACGCATCGCTCGTCGTCGAGCGCTCGTTGCGCTCCAGCGACCCGGCGAGCCCGTTGGCCTGCACACCGTCGCCGGTCGGCTGCGCGACGGCGGCCGGGTCGTCATCGGCGACGGCGGCCGCGCTCGTGGCGGCGGGTGTCGTCACGGCAGGACGTCGCGGTCGGGCTCGATGCGGATGACGTCGGCGTAGACCGGCTTGTTCGTGTTCGTCCGGGTAGCCCTCGTCCGTGCCGGCCTGGCTGAAGATGTAGATGTTGCCGCCCGGCGCCTGCACGGCGTTGGGGTAGTAGTGCGGCGTCCAGTCGCGCGAGAACGCGAGCTTGGCCCACGTCTCGCCGGCGTCGGCGGTGTAGTGGATGGCGCCGTCGCCGATATGCAGGATGCCGCCGCGCGCGGGGCCGTACTCGATGTTGAGCAGGTCGGGATGCTGCGGCCCGTCGTCCTGGGCGAAGCTCGGCGGCGTCAGCGTCGGCGTCCGCATGCGCCAGCCGCCGTCGCTCTGCGTGCCGGTGTTCGTCGTGATCGTGTCGTCGGTCTTCTGGAGCACGACCTGCTTGCGCACCGGTCGGGTGCCGTCGCGCGTGCGCATGACCGCGAGCAGGTTGCCGTCGTAGAGCTCGGCGATGTCCCACTCGTTCGCCGGCGCCGCGTCGCTGGAGGCGACGGGGACCTCGAGCGCGTTGTGCCACGTCGCGCCCTCGTCGGTCGAGGTCATCAGCAGCCACTGACCCTTCTCCTGCGCGCGCGAGGTGAGCCGCGTGCCGGCCGGAGCGTCCCAGAAGCCGCCGAGCGCGACGAGCGTCTTGCCGTCGCGCAGGCGCTTGATGCGGCTGATGTTGTAGGTGAAGCGGGTCGGATCGAGCAGGATCTGCCGGCCCGACCAGGCCGCGGCGCCGGGTGCGCGGCGCTGCAGGAACGCCGTCCCGGGAACGCCGGCGAACTCCGGGTAGCGGCTGATGTCCTCGCCGTTGACGCGCCGCAGCAGCGTGCCTGCCGGCTGGCTGTCGGTCTTCCTCAGCGCGATCGTCGGCTGGCCCGTGAAGGCGTGCGGCATCGCGGCGACGACGGTCTCCGCTGCGAACGGGCTCGTCCACGTCCGGCCCTGGTCCTTGGACTCGCGGACGACGAACTCGGTCTTCGCGCCGCGGAAGCCGCGGTCGTCACAGCGCGGCGGGTCCTGCGGGCGCCGGCAGGGCGGCGCGGCCGGACCCGACAGGTGCGCGAACGCCGTCGCGACGGCCCCATTGCCCATCAGGAACGCGCCCGCGAAGGCGTTGTACCCGCCGCTCGACAGGACCTTGTCGCGGATCACGAGCTCCCCCGCGACGACCGGCGGCGCCACCGGCCCGCTCACACCAGGGGAATCGCCGCCCGCGCCGAAGATGAGAAACGCGATGCCGGCAACCGCAAGCACCCCGAACAGCGCGGCGAGAGCCGCCTCACGGCCGGTCTGGCGGAGGCGATTCATCGAGCATGCTGGAGTTCCATTGGCACGGCAGGGTACTCTGTCGGCCGTGCCCTGGATCTAGGTCGGGGGTACCCGGTCTGGGGCCGGAGGGGGGCGTGCTCGGCAGGAGCAAAAGCCAATGGCTACACAAGAATTTGGACGGATTCGAGAGCTGGACCGCGCGGTCGTCGTGGCAGATGCCCCGACCCACGCCGGCTCTCGCACGCGCTGGCCCGGCTGGGGACTGCGCCGCCTGCTGTGCCTGGGAGACGCGATCGCGGTGGCGATCGCGATCACCGCGGCGCTGACGATCTTCGGTTCCGAGCGCGGCGCGCAGAGCTGGCTCGCGCTGGCGACCATCCCGCTGTGGATCCCGCTGTTCAAGGTCTACGGCCTCTATGACCGCGACGGAAAGCGCGTCAGCCACTCGACGCTCGACGACGTCCCGTACGTCTTCCACGCGCTCGTCATGGGGACCCTGGGGCTGTGGCTCTTCTACAAGGTCGGGGTCCCGGGCGAACGCCTGATCCTGCGCCAGTCGCTTGCGTGCTTCGGTGCCGGCTTCACCTCGGTGCTGCTCGTCCGCGGCGCCGTGCGCGGGCTCGCCGCGCGGCTGACGCCGCCGGAGCGGATCGTCATCGTCGGCGATGAGGACATGTCGCGCCTGCTCATGCGCAAGATCCGCGCGCATCCGGAGTACGGCCTCGATCCGATCGGCTACGTCGCCATCGGCGAGGGCGACACGCGCGAGCGTGACGGCTCCAAGGACGCCGATGGCCTCGTCCACGAGGTCGAGCGCGTCTGCGCGAAGCTCGATGTCGAGCGCGTCCTCGCCGTCGCCCCGGCGGTCAACCACGCCGAGCTCGCCGAGCTCATCCGCCGCATGCGGACGCTGAAGATCCGCGTCAGCGTGGTGCCCGACTTCGTCGACGCGCTCGGCCCGTCCGTCGAGATCGACGACATCGAGGGCATCACGGTGCTCGGCATCAACCCGCCGGCGCTGACGCGCTCCTCGCGGGCGATCAAACGCGCGATGGACATCTCGATCGCGGCCCCGGTCGCGCTGCTGTCGCTGCCCGTGCTGATCGCGGTCGCGATCGCGATCAAGCTCGGCTCGAAGGGTCCGATCTTCTACTCCCAGCAGCGCGTCGGCCGCGACGGCTCGCGCTTCCGCCTCTACAAGTTCCGCACGATGGTGCCCGACGCCGACGCGCGCGCCGACGAGCTCAAGGCGATGAGCGCGCATCCGGCCTGGCTGCTGCTCGAGAAAGACCCCCGCATCACGCGCGTGGGCAGCTTCCTGCGCAACGCCAGCCTCGACGAGCTGCCGCAGCTGTGGAACGTCCTCAAGGGCGACATGAGCCTCGTCGGACCGCGGCCGATGTCGCCCGACGTGCATGACCACATCTCGGGCTGGGGGCTGCGGCGCCTCGATCTGACGCCCGGCCTGACCGGTCTGTGGCAGGTTCTCGGGCGGACCTCGATCCCGTTCGAGGAGATGGTCAAGCTCGACTACGTCTACACGACGAACTGGTCGCTCTGGTACGACGTGCGCCTGCTGATCCGCACGCTGCCCGCGGTGGTTCGCCAGCGTGGCGCGAACTAGCCCGCTGACGGGTCGCACCGCGGGCCTGTCGCCGGAAGCGCCACGAGCGAGCACCGCGACGGCGGGGGCAGCCCCGTCGCCGGGCAGCGCGAACCGCAACGAGATCCTCATCCAGGTCGGCTGCGCGCTCGCGCTGAGCGCCGTCGGCGGCGTCGTCATCGCCGCGACCGACCAGTGGAAGATCGCCGTCGGCCTGATCGCGGCCGCGGCGTTCACGTCGCTCGGCCTGCTGCGCCCCGCGCTGTTCGTGACGGTGCTGCTCGCGATCCGGCCGCTGATGGACGGCTACCCCGGCAACCCGACGCAGCTGACCGGCGTCCTGCTGATCGGCATCTGCGCGCTCGTCTTCGCGACCCGCCCGCAGATCGTGCGGCCGCGGGCAGTGATGGCGTTCAGCGCCCTGCTGCTCGTCAGCGTGCTGGCGACGCTGTCGGCGTACATGGACTTCGGCGGCGCGATCGCCTACAAGCCGCTGACCGAGCTCGTGCGGCTGTCGGCGCTGTTCGCGATGTACCTGCTCGCCGCGCAGGTCGTGACGACGACCGACGCGGCGCGCAAGGTGTTCCTCGTCGTCGGCCTCAGCGGGGTGCTGCCGGCGCTGGCGGCGCTCGCGGAACTGCTCAACGACCCGACGAAGATCGCCGAGCTCGACCTCGTCCGCGTCAGCGGGACGTTCGTCAACCCCGTCGCGCTGAGCTCCTACCTCGCGCTGTGCATCCTGATCCTCGTCATGCTGCCGCGCGAGGATCTCTCGCGGCTCATCCGCTGGCCGGCGCAGGGCCTGATGATCGCCGCGCTCGTCGCCAGCTACGGCCGCGAGGGCTGGGTGCTGCTGCTGCTCGCACTCGTGCTGCTGAACTGGCGCGAGCGCCGGCGCCTCATCGCCGGCATCGCGATCGTCTGCTCGGGGCTCGTGCTGTTCGTCCCCGGCGTACACTCGCGCGTCCTGCCGACGAACGATCCGACGCGCACCGAGGGCAGCACGTTCGCGTCCTACGACTGGCGGCTGGCGAACTGGCGGGGGCTGCTGATCGAGTACGAGAAGCGGCCGCTGACGGGCTGGGGCCTCGAGTCGACGGTCTTCGTCAACCCCCGCCGGCCGGTCGGCTCCCAGCGCCTGCAGGATGGTGGCTTCCAGGCGCACAACGCCGCCGTGCGGGCGCTCGTCGAGGGCGGGCCGTTACTGCTCGCGGCCGTCATCGGCCTGTTCGCGACGATGATCGCGCTGCTGTGGCGGATCGCGCGCGTGCCGGACACGCCGCTGCGCCTCTACGCGCGCGTCGCCGCGGCGGCCTGGTTCGCGATGCTGATCGTCGCGATGTCGACCGACGATCTGCTCGACGCGACGGCGCTCGTCTATGCCCTGCTGGGCCTGACGGGCGCGCTCAAGGGCGCCCACCGGCGCATGATGGATCGCGAGCGCCGGGAGCCACCAAGGGTCGCGGCCGGACCGGCCTGGTGAGCCGCCGCCCGCGGGCCCGTGCTCAGCGCGGGCGGTAGCGGCACAGCGCGTACACGTTGAACGTACAGAGCTCGCGCGCACCGGGCACGCGGGCGAGCGCCTTCACAGGCGGCCCGAGCGCGCCGTCGTCTGGTTGGTGGCGAGGAACGCGAGCTCGAGCTCGGGATCCTCGAGCACCCGCTCGAAGCGCCCGAGCGTCATCTTGTTCAGGCCGCCCGCGATCTCCGTGTAGGACCGCGCGCCGCCCGGGAAGCCGATCCGCTGCCACTGGGCCATGACGACGCGCTCGGGGAAGATCAGGTGCGCCCACGGCAGCCGCGACATCTGCAGCTGGTGCGCGCCGTATGGCGAGTTCCACAGCGGCCCGAAGCCGATCGCGATCTCGCCGCCCGGCCCGACGTACCGCTTGAGCTCGGCGAGGTAGGCCTCCGGGTCGGCGATGTGCTCGAAGCTGTCCTTGGAGATCGCGACGTCGAAGGTCTCGCCGAGGTCGGCGCCCTGCGCGTCGACGTGGCGGAACTCGAGCCGCTCGGCAAGTTCGGGCTCGCGCGCGAGCTGATCCTGGGCGAACGCGATGAACTTCGCGTCGATGTCGATGCCGAGCACGCGGCGCGCGCCCTGACGCGCGAACTCGAAGCACGACGAGCCGTAGCCGCAGCCGACGTCGAGCACCGAGCGCCCGGCGACCTGGAGGTGGCCGTCGAAGCGCTTCTGGTAGCGCTGCGTGTCGGCGAAGCCCTCGCGGAAGTAGTTCTCGTCGTGGTCGGGTGCGAGCTCGAAGTGGTCGATGCTGACCCGCCGCAGCAACGATCCGAGGGCGCGCTCGGTGACGGTTGGCACGGCGGCCATGCTACCTGCGGCGGGCCGGGCCGAGCCCGGCGTAGGCGGCGAGCAGGGCGCGCTCGGAGTGCTCCCAGGTGAGGTCGGCGGCGCGGGTCAGCGCCGCCGCCGACAGGGCCGCGCGCGTCTCGCCGTCGCGTGCCAGGCGCGCGACGGCCGCCGCGAGCGCGCCCGCGTCGCCCGCGGCCACGACGACGCCCGCACCGCCGAGCGTGCGCAGCGTCTCGACGAGGTCGTAGGCGACGACGGGCCGGCCGGCGGTCAGGTACTCGGCGATCTTGATCATCGTCGAGCGCTGGTTGAGCTCGGACGCGGGCGCCGGGTCGATGCAGATGTCGGCCTCCGCGAGCAGCTCCGGGATGCGCTCGACGGGGACCCAGCCCACCCAGTCGACCTGCGACGAGACGCCCTCCGCGCGCAGCGCGCGCTCCACGTCCGCGCGGGCGTCGCCGTCGCCGACGATCGTCAGGCGCGCGCCCGGCAGGTCGTGCTCGCGCGCGAGCGAACCGCAGAAGCGCCGCGACGTCGCGGACGCCGTCCTGGCTGGAGATCGCGCCGACGTAGACGAGCCGCGGGTCGTCGAGCGCGCCCTCACGCGCCCGCCCGCGCCTGCGCGATCCACGCCTGCGGCGGCCCGTTGCGCACGACGACGATCCGCTCGGCGCGCACGCGCCCGCGAGCGCGCGCGATCTCGGCCATCGACTCGTTCGTGCTCAGGACGAGGTTCGAGACGGCGAACGTCGTGCGCTCGCCCGCGCTCGCGACGGCCGCCGAGCGCGCGGCCCGGTGACTTCTCCGCCACGAGCTCCGGGAACAGGTCGTGGTGATCGAAGACGACGCGGCGGCGCAGCAGGCGCGCGAGCAGGCCCGCGGCGGCGAGCAGGTCGGGCGGGTTGTGCAGGTGCAGCACGGTCGCCCCGCGCGCGAGCTCGGCGACGGCCGCGAGGTGCAGGCGCAGCCCCGCGACCGCGAACTCGAGCGCGAGCGACCCGGCGCCGCCGGCCCCCGCGGGCGCCCGGAAGCGCCGCACGCGGACGCCCGCGACCGTCTCGCGGCGCGACTGCCCGGCGTCGCGAGGCGCGATCACCACGACCGTATGGCCTGCGCGGACGAGCGCCTCGGCCTCGCGCCGCACGCGGATGTCCTGCGGGTACGGGTTGTTCTCGAGCAGCATCGCGATCCGCTGCCGACCGGCGCCCGGGCGCCCCCCGAGGCGCCGCGAGCGGCCGCTCATCCGCCCGACGGCGCCGCCGCGCGCCGCCGTTCAGACGTGCTCGTAGACCCCGATGACGCGCCGCGCGACGTCCGCCGGATCGAGCCCGGCGACGGCCTCGCGGGCCTTCGGCGAGCGTCCCTTCGCCAGCGCGTCCGCGAGCGCGTCCGCGAGCGCCTGCGGATCGGCGGGGCGCACGTGCGAGCCGGGCACGTCGCGGACGAGCTTGGCGACGTCGCCGACGGGCGTCGAGACGACCGGCAGCTCGGTCGCGAGCGCCTCCTTGACGACGTTCGGCGAGCCCTCCGAGCGCGACGTGAGCAGCAGCACGTCCGACGCGCACATCCACAGCGGAAGCTGATCGAGCGGCAGTTCGTCCTTGACGTCGCTCCAGGCGACGCGCAGCGTCACGTCGGGCTGCGAGGCCTGCAGCGCGCGATGCGTCGCGACGGCGAGCGGGTAGTTCTTGACGCCGCGGGCCGGGTTGGCCGCCCACAGGACGACGCGCTCATCCAGCGGCCAGCCGAGCTGGCGGCGAGCCTCGTCGCGCGCCATCGGGCGGAACTGATCGAGCGGGATCCCGGTCGGCACGACGTGATTGCGGGCGCGGGCGGCCGCCGGCAGGACCGACTCCATCTGCTCGGACTGCGTGATCGTCGCGGTCGCGAAGCGGGCGAGCTGCTGGAAGGTCCGCGCCTCGATCGCGCTCTTGCGCGTCGGCGGGCCGTCGCCGCGGCGGTCGCCGAGCAGGTCCGAGCCGGTGTACGTCACGACGAGCGGGGCGCGCACGTACAGGCGCGAGACCGCGCCGGCGTGGCCGAGGAAGCCATGGACGACGTCGTAGCCGCCACGGCGATTGCGACGCGCGACGTCGGCCGCCGCGGCGGCGTACGCCCAGCGGCTCGCATGACCGTGGATCGGCACGACGTCGATCTCGACGCCGGCCGCGCGCATCGCCGCGACCTCGCGCGCCGCATGCGTGCCGTGCGAGGGGTTGCCGGGATACGGCCAGGCGTTCGTGATGAACAGGACCCGTAGCTGCGAGGACGTCGTCGCGGTCACGGCCGTCACTGTACGGCGCGCGCGCCAACCGCCGGGGCGGGGTCGCGTAACCTGCGACCCATGGCGCGCTGCGACCTGCTCGTTACCGGTGCTCAGGGCTTCGTCGGCCGCCACGTCGTCGCTCGCGGCCTCGAGCAGGGCCGCAACGTGGAGTCCGCGGCCTGCGACCTGCGCGCCGGCGCCGCCGTCGCGGAGCTCGTCGCGGTGGCCTCGCCCGCCGCCGTCGTGCATCTCGCCGCGAGTCCGCGACTGCCCGGTGTCAGCCCATGGCACACGCTCGCAGAGGACCTCGCGATGGCCGGCGCGGTCCTGAACGCCGTCGCCGAGCACGCGCCCGAGGCGCCGGTCCTGTTCGCCGGATCGGCCGCGCAGTACGGCATGGGCCTTGCCGACCCGCTGCGCGAGAGCGACCCGCTCGCGCCGCTGTCGCCCTACGGCGCGGCGAAGTGCGTGCTCGAGCGAGCCTGCACCGAGGCCGCGCTGAACCGCGGCGTGCGGGTCATCTGGGCACGCGCCTTCAACCACGTCGGTCCCGGCCAGGGGCCCGACGCCCCCGTCGCGCAGTGGGCGCGTCAGGTCGCCGAGGCCGAGCTCGCCGGCGGCGGGACGCTACGCACCGGCTCGCTCGACGTGGTGCGCGACGTGCTCGACGTGCGCGACGTCGCCGACGCCTATCTCGCGCTCGTGTCCTCGCCCGCGGAAGGGGCCGTCAACGTCTGCTCCGGCGAGCCGACGCCGCTGTCGCTGCTCGCCGCGCTCGTCGCCGAGCTCGCGACGGTCGCGATCGAGCTGGAGCTCGATCCGGCGCTGCTGCGGGGCGTCGACCCGCCGGTCGTCGTCGGCGACCCCGGGCGCCTGCGCGCGCTGACGGGCTGGGCGCCGCGCGTCGAGCTCGCCGCCGGCGTCGGCGAGCTGCTCGACGAGTGCCGGGCGGCCGTGGCCGCGAACGCGCCCTCGAAGGCGGGGCAGCCATCGTGAGCGGCCGCCAGATCGTCGTCACCGGCGCCGGGGGCTTCATCGGCAGCCATCTCTGCGAGGTGCTCGCCGAGCAGGGCGCGAACGTCCGCGCGCTGTGCCGCTACACGTCGCGGCGCGACATCGGCGACCTCGCCGCGCTCGATCCCGCGCTGCGCGATGCGATCGACGTTCGCTTCGGCGACGTCCGCGACGGCGACTTCGTCGCCAAGCTGCTGACCGGCGCCGACGACGTCTTTCACCTCGCCGCCTCGATCTCCGTGCCGTACTCGTTCGAGGCGCCGCGCGAGGTCGTCATGACGAACGTCGAGGGCACGCTGAACGTGCTCCAGGCCGCGCGCGCGCGCGGGCGTCGGGCGGATGCTGCAGATGAGCTCCAGCGAGACGTACGGCACGGCGCAGACGACGCCGATCAACGAGCACCACCCGCTCGCCGCCCAGAGCCCATACGCGGCCAGCAAGGTCGCCTGCGACAAGCTCGCCGAGACGTTCTTCATGAGCTACGACCTGCCGGTCGTCATCGCGCGGCCGTTCAACACGTTCGGCCCGCGCCAGTCCCAGCGCGCGGTCATCCCGACCGTCGTCGCGCAGGCGCTCGCGGGCGGCGACCTGCGCCTCGGCGCGCTGACGCCGACGCGCGACTTCGTCTACGTGCGCGACACCGTCGCCGCGCTCGTCGCGCTCGTCGCCGAGCCCGCGACGAGCGGCGCCACGTACAACATCGCCACCGGCCTCGACGTCTCCGTCGGCGACGTCGTGCGGATCGTCGGCGAGCTGCTGGGCCGCGATCTCGTCGTCGCCGGCTCGCAGTCCGAACGCATGCGCCCGCCCGCCAGCGAGGTCCACCAGCTACTCGGCGACGCGACGAAGCTGCGCGAGGCGACCGGCTGGGCGCCCGCGACCACGCTGCGCGACGGTCTCGCGAACGTCATCGAGTGGATGTCGTCGATCGACGCCTCGCGCCGCACCGGCGCCTACGCGACCTAGTGCTCTCCTGATGGACGCCGTGATCATGGCCGGCGGCCGCGGCAGCCGGCTCGCCCCGTACACGACGGTCCTGCCGAAGCCGCTGATGCCGCTCGACGACCGGCCGATCCTCGACGTCCTGCTGCGCCAGCTCGTCGCGGCGGGCGTGGAGCGGGTCTCGATCTCCGTCGGCCACCTCAGCGGGCTGATCGAGGCGTGGGTCCGCCACCAGCCGTCCTACGGCGTGCCGATCGCCTTCGCCTACGAGGACAAGCCGCTCGGCACGGCAGGGGCGCTGGCGAACATCGAGCGCCCGACGCAGCCGTTTCTCGCCCTCAACGGCGACGTCCTGACGACGCTCGGCTTCGGCGACCTGCTCGCGGCGCATGCGGCGTCGGGCGCGCTCGCGACGATGGCCGTCAAGGAGCGCTCCGTCGACGTCCAGTACGGCGTCGTCCACACCGACGACGAGGGCCGCATCGAACGTCTCGAGGAGAAGCCGCGGCTGTGCTTCACGGTCAGCATGGGCATCTACGCGATGACGCCGGAGATCATCGACCTGATCGCCGCCGGCGAGCGCATCGACTTCCCCGACCTGCTGCTGCGCGCGATGGCGCGCGGCCACGAGGTGCGCACGTACGAGCACGACGCCTACTGGCGCGACATCGGCAACCGCGACGACTACGAGGCGGCGATCGAGGACTTCATCGCCGAGCCGGGGCGCTTCCTACCGCCGGCGTAGGACGTCGCGCGCCCACTCCGGCCAGCGCGACGGGCGCTGCAGCAAGGCGATCGTGCCGAGCGGGATGGCGCGCGCGGCGGCGCGGAGCACGGCCGGCGGGCGGCGGGTCGCGAGCGCGTCGCGCAGCGCCGACCGCGCGACGAGCGCGCGCTGGTGGCGCATGCGCTCACGCAGCGCGCGGCGCTGACGCGGGGTGACCGCTCCGCGCGCGAGCGCGCGATCGTGGACGAGCAGGATCGTCTCCGCCATGCGGCCGACGTCGCGCGACGTCGCCCCGGCGTGCAGGCGATAGCTCGCGAGATGCTCGCGCGTCGCGACGACCTCATAGCCGAGCTCGAGCATCCGCAGCCACAGGTCGTAGTCGTCGCAGGGCTGCGTCTCGCTGACGAAGCCGCCCGCGCGCTCGTAGGCGTCGCGCGAGAACAGGGCCCGCGCGCAGATGCAGTTGCGCTGGATCATCGCGTCGTAGTCGATGTGGTCCGTCCAGCCGTAGCGCTCGGCGAAACTGCCGGCGCGGCGGCCGTCCGCATCGATGATCCACGGGTTGCAGGCGACGACGGCGACCCTGCGGCGGCCGAGGATCTGCTCGTCGTAGAGCGCGATGCAGCGTTCGAGGAAGTCCTCGGCGAGCACGTCGTCCTGGTCGAGCAGGGCGATCAGCGGCGCCGGTCGCGCCGCGGCGATCGCGGCCGCGCGGGCGCCGGCCACGCCGACGTTGCGCTCCAGCGCGATGACGCGGATGCGCGCGGGATCGCGCGCCGCGAGCTCGCGCGCGAGCTCGGCGGTGGAGTCCGTCGAGGCGTCGTCGACGAGCACCGCCTCCCAGGCGCCGAGAACGTCTGCGCGCGGACCGACTCGACGGCCTGCTCGAGGTAGCGCAAGCCGTTGTGCAGCGGGATCGCGATCGTCACGCGGGGACGATCGTCGTCCTCGCCGGGCGCGCTCATACCGGGGCGACTGTAGCCGACGATCGGCGGGATGTTCCCCATATCGCGCACCGGAGCTGCAAGGATTCCTCGAAGCGTCCAGCGGCGCATCGGATGCTCAAGTCGGCCAGGATCGATGTCGATGCCACGAGAAGGTTGCGACGTGTGAGGCAACGATCGAGGGAAGGATCGGACGTGATGGCAAGCCGCAGTCTGACGTCGGCCCGCGCGTGGGCGGTGCTCGCGACGCTGGCGTTCACGCTCCTGCTCGCGTCGCTCGCGGGGGCGCAGAGCGCCGCCGCGGCGTCGTACTCCGAGCGCGTCCTGAGCCGCCCGGAGCTGCTCTCATACTGGCGCCTTGGCGAGACCTCCGGCGTGACCGCGGTCGACCTGAAGAGCGCGCGCAACGGGACCTATGTCGGCGGCGTCGCGCTCAACCAGGTCGGGGCGCTGCCCGCCGATCCGGACAAGGCGGCGCGCTTCGACGGCATCGACGACAGCGTCACGCTGCCGACGCTGCCGTCGGCGACGAACTTCACGATCGAGGGCTGGCAGAACATCACCGCCGGAGCCGGGTCGAACAACACGCTCTACGGCGGCGTGTCCGGAGCGCGGCTCATGCCGCGCCCCGCGGGGTTCTATGTCGACGCCGTCGCCGGCACGCGCTTCGCGCTGCAGGGCACCACCGCGACGAACACCGGCGTCTGGGTCCACTGGGCGCTCGTGCGCTCCGGCGCCACGCTGACCCTCTACCGCAACGGCCTCTCGGTCGCCTCGCGCTCGGACCTTCCCGCCGCGACGCCAACCGACCTCAGCGGCCAGATCGGCCGTCTCGTCGCCGCCTATCCGTCGAAGGCGACGATCGACGACGTCTCCGTCTACACCCGCGCGCTGACGCAACTCGAGGTCGCCGGCGACTTCGCGTCGCGGATCGTCGCACCGACCGGCGGCGACCCGCCGCCGCCACCGCCGCCGGCGGGGCCGTTCTACGTCGATCGCGGCTCGCGCGGCGGGGCCTGCAGCGACGCGCGCACCGCCGCCCAGGCCGCGTCCGCGGCGACGCCGTGGTGCAGCATCGAGAAGGCATCGCACACCGCACCCGACGGCGCCACGGTGCTCGTCCGCGCCGCGACGTACCCGGCCGTGTCGATCGACGGCAGCGTCAACGGCGCGATGCTGACCTTCAAGCCATACGCGTCCGAGCAGCCGGTCCTCGACGGGCTCGCGATCTCGAGCTCGAGCAACCTGCGCTTCCAGGGCTTCGCGATCACCGACGTCACCGACCTCAGCCAGGCGACGATGATCCAGATCGTCGGCAACGACATCTCGCCGCACGACATCCGCGTCGTGTCGGGCAGCGACCTGCTCATCGAGGCCAACACGATCCACGATCTGACGATGGACCGCGGGAGCGACGGCGCCTGCATCCAGCCGCGCTGCGGCTACGGCGTGCGTGTCAGCGCCGCCAACAACCTGACGATCCGCGGCAACACGTTCCGCCACATCCCCGCGGACGGCATCCAGTCCGGCTACGCCACGAACGTCCTGATCGAGAACAACGTCTTCGACGACATCACGCCGTTCGTCGACCCCAACGAACACTCCGACTCGATCCAGTTCTACTCGGGCTCCGACCACCTCACGATCCGCGCCAACGCGTTCCGCCACACGCGCGGGCCGCTGCTCGGCGATCCGGGCGCCACGCTGCCCCAGCGCAACCTCGTGATCGAGAACAACATCCTCGTCGATCAGACCGACTGGGCGCTCAAGATCTACAACGCCCCGCGCCTGAAGCTCCTCAACAACACGATCTGGGACGCCCGCCTCGGCGTCGTCCTCGGCGACAACGCGCAGATCGCCGAGAAGACGTCTGCGACCGCGCTGAACAACATCATCGACGCGCTCTCCGCGCCGGCCGGAGTGTTCACGCTGGAGGACTACAACATCATCGCGACGGGGCCCCGGCTCGGCTCGCACGACACCAACCTCGCGCCGACGTTCGTCAACGAGGCGGCGCTCGACTACCGGCTGGCGAGCGGCAGCCGCGGCATCGACGCCGGCACGAGCGACGCCACGCCCGACCACGACCAGGCGGGCAACGCGCGCTTGGACTCGTCCGCCGTGCCGAACACGGGCGGCGGCGCGAAGCCGTACTACGAGCTCGGCGCGCTCGAGTTCCTCGGCAGCGGCACCCCGCCGCCTCCGCCGCCGACGGGCAGCTACCCGACGCGCATCCTCGCGCTGCCGAGCCTGCTGGCGTACTGGCGGCTCGGCGAGAGCTCGGGGACCGTCGCCGACGACGCCAAGGGCACCCGTGACGGCGCCTACGCCAACGGCGTGACCCTCGGCACGAGCGGTGCGATCAGCGGCGACCCCGACACCGCGGCGAGCTTCGACGGCGTCAACGACCAGGTCACGCTGCCCGCGCTGCCGTCGAGCGTGGACTTCACGATCGAGGGCTGGGTTCGGCTGTCGGCCGGAGCCGCGACGAACAACGGGCTCTACGGCGCGACAGGGACGCTGCGCTTCATGCCGCGGCCGTCGGGCTTCTACGCGGGCGTCTACCTCGGCGGTACCGAGTACATCCTCCAGGGCACCCCCGTCGCGAACACCGGCATCTGGGTGCATTGGGCGCTCGTGCGCAGCGGCGCGACGCTGACCGTCTATCGCAACGGCGTCAAGGCCGCCGAGCGCACGGATCTGCCGGCCGCCACGGCCGCCACCCTGACCGGCTCGATCGGGCGCATCGGCCCGTCGTACCCGACGAAGGGCGCGATCGACGACGTCGCCGTCTACTCGACCGCGCTCGGCGCGGGCGAGATCGCCGCGCACAGCGGCTTCGGCGCCGGCTGAGCCTTGGGCGATCACAGCCCGCGGGACGCGCCTCTGACGCGGCTGCCGCGGGATCGAGGCGGCCGCGGACGACATAGGCTGCGGCGGTGCCCTCCAGGTCCGTCGTGTTGGCGACGGTCACTCCGCTCGCGTCGATCTTCGGGTCCGGGCTGCTCATCATCGTGCCGATCCTCGAGCGGGAGCTGGGCGCGATGGCCGCGCTGGGGATGGCCGGCGTCTGCGCGGTCGCGTGGATGGTCGGCAGCGCGATCCGTCACAACGTCGGGGTCGTCGAGCCGCTGAGCCTTGCGGGCCGCCTGGACGTCACGACGGCGCGGATCGAGCGTGCCTCGGACCTCGTCATCGTCGTCGCGTACGTCATCTCCGTCGCGCTCTATGTCCGGATCCTCGCGCAGTTCGTCGTGCAGTACGCCTCGGCGGGGTCCGGACTCACCGAGCGCGTCGTCGGCGTCGGGGTGATCGTGCTGATCAGCGCCGTCGGACTCGTCCGGGGCCTGTCGGGCCTGGAGTTGCTGGAGCGCGTGGCGTTGGGCGCGGTCCTGGTGCTCGTGGTCGTGATCGGCGCGACGTTCGCCGCCGACGACGTCTCGCGGCTCGCGGGCGCGGGGCTGCATCTGCCGCCGTCGCCGGGATCGCCGGTGGGCTCGGTGCTGCTCGTGCTGGGTGGCATCGTCATCACCGTTCAGGGCTTCGAGACGGTTCGCTACATGCAGCACATCGACCGTGCGACGCGGATCGCGGCGTGCCGGCTGTCGCAGATCACGTCGGCGATCGTGTACGTGCTGCTCGTCGCGGTCGCGACCCCGCTGATGGGCCTGGGAACCTCGTCGGGCGCCGACGGCCAGCTGCTGGAGCTCGTGCAGCGCGTCGCGCCGCTGCTCGCCCTGCCGCTCGTCCTGTGCGCCGTCCTCAGCCAGTTCAGTGCCGCGACGGCGGACACGGAGGCCAGCGTCGGCAACCTCGATGTGATCGCGTGGCGGCCGCTGCGCGGCCGGCGGCGATACACGCTCGTCGGCATCGTCGCTGCGGCGCTCGCCGCGACGCTCGCTACGAGCACCATCATCGTCGTCGCCTCGCGAGCGTTCGCGGCCTACTACGCGTTGCAGTGCGTCGTCGCCATGCGGACCAGCGGATCTC
Organism: uncultured Actinomycetes bacterium; assembly: GCA_963810605.1. Lineage (GTDB taxonomy): Bacteria > Actinomycetota > Thermoleophilia > Solirubrobacterales > Solirubrobacteraceae > CADCVQ01. Next base: position 173,879 of record CAWEOF010000026.1, on the reverse strand, counting down.
CGTGGCAGCGCATCGGCTATGGCGCCCTCGCCGTCGTGATGCTGGCAATCGCGCTGCTCGCCGAGCCCGCGGGATGAGGTGCGAGCACGCCGCCGTCCCCGGCGAGACCCGCCGCCCGGCGGGAGCGTTACCGTGCAGGACCCGCGCCGCCGGGCGCGGGATCCGCGATGCACGTACCCCGCCGATGGCCCAGGATCGACCTGCCCCTGCGCTCTGGGGACGTCCTGCTGACCGTCCCCGGGCTGCTGATCGCCGGCGTGTTCGCGCTGCTGGCGGGCAACGACGGCGGCGTGCGCGAGGTCGATTGGTATCCGGCCGCGGTGTTCGTGATCCTGCTGCTGACCGTCGTCGTCGCGGGCAGCGGGCGAGCGCTGGCGCTGCTGCCGCGCAGCGCCCGCATCGCGATCGCGCTGTTCGGCGCGTTCGTCGTCTGGAGCTTTGTGTCGATCGTCTGGGCCGACGACCGCGGCGTCGCCTGGGACGCCGCCGACATGACGTTGCTGTACTTCGCGACGTTCGCGCTGTTCGCCGTCTGGCCGTGGTCGCCGCGCGCGGCGATGATCGTGCTCGGCGCGTTCGGCGTGGCGCTCGCGGCGATCGGCTGGAGCGAGCTCTCGCAGGCCGCGGGCGCCTTCGACCCGACCGCGTACCTCATCAAGCAGCGCTTCTCCGAGCCGGTCGGCTACCCGAACGGCAACGCGGCCCTGTTCCTCGGCGCCATGTTCCCGATCGTCCTGCTCGCGGCGCGCCGCGAGACGCCGTGGGCGGCGCGCGGCCTGCTGCTCGGCTCGGCGGGCGTACTCGTCGACGTCGCGCTGCTGAGCCAGAGCCGCGGATCGCTGCTCGCAGGTGCGGTCCTGCTCGCGGTCTGCGTCGCGGTCGCGCCGGGTCGTGTGCGTGTGCTCGTGGCGCTCGCCACGCTCGGGGCGGTGACGCTGCTGTCGGTCCCCGAACTGCTGCACGTCTACGACGTCGCCAGCGCCGGCGGCGACCTCGGCCAGGCGCTGAATGCGGCCGGCGACGCCGCGACGCTGAGCTTCGTGGCGCTGTTCGGGCTGGGCGCATCCGCAGGCCTCGTCGAACGCTACGCCGAGCTTCCCGAGCGCACGGTCGAGCGCGTCGGGCAGGTCGTGGCCGCGCTCGCGATCGCGGCCGCGCTCGCTGCCGTGGTGGTCGGCATCGCCAAGATCGGCAACCCGGTGAGCTACGCCCAGGGCCGCTGGGATGCCTTCAAGGACTCAAAGCCGCTGACCGATCGCACGCCGGGGACGCGCCTGACGGCGAGCCTCGACGGCCGCTCGCGCGACGAGTTCTGGAGCGTCGCGCTGCGTGAGTTCGAGCGCCGCCCGGTGGGCGGCATGGGCGCGGGGAACTTCGCCGTCGCCTACAGCCGCCACCGCAAGGGCCTGGAGGAGCCCGTCGACCCGCACAGCCTGCCGGTGCGGGTCATCTCCCAGACGGGGATCGTCGGCGCGGCGTTGTTCCTCGGCTTCCTCGCGGCGGCCATGGCCGCGCTGTGGCGAGTGCGCCGCCACCCCGACGTGTTGCGGCGGGCGGTCGCGGCCGCCGCGTTCGTGGGCTTTGCGTACTGGTTCGTGCACAGCGCCGCGGACTGGCTGTTCGCGATCCCGGCGGTCGCCGGCCCGGCCTTCGCGTGGCTCGGAATGGCCGTCGCGCTCGGCGCGGCGCCGCACCCCGGGGTCGAAGGTCGCGCTCGCGGCCGAGGCGCCCGCGCCCGGCACGATGGCGCCCGCGAGGACGCCGCCCCACACGTCCCGCCTCCGCGCTCGCCCCTCACGGCGCGTGAGGATCGGCCTGCTGTGTGCCTGCACGATCGCGATGCTCGCCGCGACCGTCCCGCCGTGGCTGGCCGCGAGCGCGGTCGACGAGGCGGCCGCGACGTGGCGCACGGACCCGCCGGCGGCCTTCGACCTGCTGTCGCGCGCCCACGGCCTGAACCCGCTCGGCGACAACGCAGACCTGCTGGCGGGCGTCATCGCCAGCCGGCTCGGCCAGCGCACGCGTGCCCGTCGCGCCTTCGTACGAGCCGTGCAGCGCGCACCGAGCAACTGGTATGGCCGCCAGCAGCTCGGCATCGAGGAGGCACTCGCGGGACACCATCGCGAGGCGCTGGCCCAACTGGAGCGGGCGGCGGCGCTCAATCCGTTGGAGGAAACCACGCGCCTCGTGTTGAAGGAGGTGCGAGCCAATCGTCGTCCTGTGCCGGAAGAGATCCGAACCATGCTGATTAATCGCGTATGCTCCCGCGTGCCAAGCGCTGGGGTCTGTTGACGGCCCGAGTCCACAGCTACCTGCAAGCAGGAGGCAGATTCCTTGCGAGCCGCCGCACCGCATGTCACCCTGACGCCCATGACTTCCTCCCGCACAGCACGACGGACGCCCCTCGCCATCGCTTTGGCGATGGTCGCGGCGTTGGTGCTTTCTCCGGCCGCGTGGGCAGGCCAGTCATCGGTGCGCGCGTACGGTGGAGCCGGTGGCAACGTCGAGAACCAGGCCGGCCCCCCGGCCACGCCTCCCGGCGGGACCGTCACACCGCCGCCGTCCGTGACGCCCCCGCCCGCGGTCAGCCCTCCGCCTCCGGGTGGCGAGCTGCCGCCCACGGGTGAGCCGCCGGTCTACAAGACCCCCGTCGCCACGCCCGGCCACAGCCTGCTGTCGCTGCCGCGGACCGGGTTCACGATCGCGCTGCTCATCGGTGCAGGCCTGCTGCTGACCGGTGTCGGCCTCGTCACGCGCCGCGTGGCGGGTGCGGTCGAGCGCAGCGCCTGAGTTCCCAGCACCGACAGGATGGACGAGGCAGAGTCGACCTCCGGCGATGAAGATCCGCCGGTAGCCGACGAGCACGCCACCGTCGAGGCGCTGCAGGAGCGCCTCACCGACGCGGAGGCTGAGCGCGAGCTGCTCCAGGCCCGCCTCGAGCATGAGCTGAACGCCTCACGCGAGCTCTTCGAGGCGCACGCCGCCGCCGAGGGGCGGGTCGCCGAGCTCGAGGGCATCCTCACCGGCACCGAGGCCGTCCGCGCCCGCGCCGAGTCCGAGCGCGATGCGCTCGAAGCGCGCCTGCCGGTCGAGCTCGCCGCCGCACAGCAGGGCCATGACGAGGCGATGGCCGCCGCCGAGCTCCGGCTCGAGGCACTCGCCGAGCTGGTCGACCGTCAGACGCAGGAGCGCGAGGCCGAGCGCGCCGAGCAGGACGCCATGCACGCGCGGCTCGCCGAGCGGATCGCCGAGCTCGAGCTGCGCCTCAAGGAGGAGCTCGCGCAGGCCGCGAGCCACGCCGAGTCGCTCGTCGCGCAGGCGCGCGCCGCGCGCGAGGAGCTCAAGCCGCGCGCCGCCCGCAAGCTCGCCGAGGTCCAAGCCGAGCTCGACGCCGAGCGCGAGACGCGCACGACGCTCGAGCTACGCCACGCGGCGCTCGAGGCGGAGCACGTGCAGCTCGAACAGGCGCGCGCGCTGGAGGCGGCGGCGGCGCAGAAGCAGATCGCCGAGCTCGAGCCGGCGCTCGAGGAGGCGCGCACCGGGTGGGAGCGGTCGTGGGGCGAGCTCGACGCGCTGCGCGAGCAGCTCACGAAGGCCGAGGCGGAGCTCGTCGCCCGCGAGCGCGAGCTCACGCTGGAGCGCGACACGGCCCTGCGGCGGGTCGCCGAGCTCGAGCGCTCGCTGTCGGAGACCGAGGACGGAAACGATGTCGTCGAGCGCGCGCTGCAGTCCGTCTCGGCCGACCGCGACCGCATCGAGACGGCCCGCCGCGTGCTCGAGGCGCGGATGACCGCCCGCGACGAGGCCGAGCGGGCGTTTCTCGCCGAGCGTGAGCTCGAGCGCCGCACGGCCCGCTCGCACCGCCTGCAGCTGACGCGCGTCGAGCGCCGGATGACGGAGATCGCAAGCGGGCTCGGCGTCGCGCTGCGCCGGCTCGACGCGCCGGGCATGCCGAAGCCCGAGGCCTCGGACGATCCGAGGGCGCCGTCATCTGGCCCACGTGCCCCGGCGCGAGCGCGCCGGGGCACCGAGACGCAGTCCCGCCAACCCGCGCGCCCACCCGAGCCGCAGGCGGGCCAGGCATCGCCGCCGCAGGACCTGACGGCCGAGGCGCCGGCCGATCGGCCACAGGCCCCGACCCGCTCCGCGCAGCCGGCGCCGCGCCCGCGCGCGTCGCCGCGCGGGTCCGACTCCGCCGCTCGCACGATGCTGTCCGGCTTCGAGCGCGCGGCCGGGATGTACCCCACGCGACCGGCGCTCGAGGTGGCGGGCGAGACGATCGAGTACGCCGACCTGCACGAGCGCGCGGCGCGGATCGCCGCGACGCTGCAGCGCGAGGCGCCCGAGTCCGACCCACCGCTGACGGCGGTCTTCGCCCACCGCACCAGCACGGCCTTCGCGGGCGTGCTCGGGACGCTCATGCGCGGCCACGGCTACGTGCCGCTGAACCGCACGCTGCCGGTCGCGCGCACGCGCACGATGTTCGAGCGCGCGGAGTGCCAGGCGATCGTCGCCGACGCCGAGTCGGCCAAGCAGCTGCCGGAGCTGCTCGACGACGCGCCCTATCCGGTGGTCGTGCTGCTGCCCGAGATGAAGGACGTCTCCGAGCTGCGCGCGGCGCTCGGAGCGCATGTCGTCCTCGGGGCCGGCGACCTCGAAGGCGCGTCGTCGTGGCGGCCGGTCGCCGTCGATCCCTCGTCGATCGCGTACCTGCTGTTCACGTCGGGCAGCACGGGCACGCCGAAGGGCGTGATGGTGTCGCACTCGAACGTCGTGCACTACGTCGACGCGATGGTCGACCGCTACGACATCGACGAGCACGACCGTGTCTCGCAGACGCACGACCTCACGTTCGACGTCTCGGTCTTCGACCTGTTCGTGACGTGGGAACGCGGCGCCTGCGTCTGCTGCCCGGGCCAGCGGACGATGCTCAACCCCGGCCGCTACGTGCGCGACGCGCGGCTGTCCGTGTGGTTCTCGGTCCCGTCCGTCGCGATGTTCATGCGCCGGCTCGGCAGCCTGAAACCTGACAGCTACCCCGACCTGCGCTGGAGCCTGTTCGCGGGCGAGCCGCTGCCCGTCGAGGTCGTGCGGGCGTGGGAGCAGGCCGCGCCGGGCTCGATCGTCGAGAACCTCTACGGACCGACCGAGGCGACGGTCGTCTGCGCGCTCTACAGCTGGGATCCGCAGACGTCACCCGACGAGTGCGAGCGCGGGCTGCTGCCGATCGGCCGGCCGCTCGAGAACCTCGGGATGCTGATCGTCGACGAGCAGCTGCACGAGGTGCGTCCGGGCGAGCAGGGTGAGCTGCTCGTGTCGGGGCCGCAGGTGACGCTCGGCTACTGGCGCGATGCCGAGAAGACCGCGGCAGCGTTCGTCGTACCGCCCGGACTGGAGGTCGTGCACTACCGGACCGGCGACCTCGTCCGCCGCCCGAGCCGCCCCGACGGCCCGATCGCCTTCATGGGCCGGCGCGACCAGCAGGTCAAGATCCGCGGCGTGCGCATCGAGCTCGGCGAGATCGAGAGCGCGCTGCGCGACGCGTCCGGCGTCGACGCCGTGGCCGCGCTCGGCTGGCCGACGACGCTCGTCGGCGCGGACGCGGTCGAGGCGTTCGTCGGCTCCGACGACATCGACGTCGTGGCGATCCGGGCCGCGCTCGCCAAGCGACTGCCCACGCACATGGTGCCGCGCCGCGTGCGCGCGCTCGCGCAGCTGCCGCTGAACGCCAACGGCAAGATCGACCGCGCGGCGCTCGTCAAGCTGCTGGAGAGCGAGTGATCTCCGCGGCCGACGTGCGCGCCTTCGTGCTCGCCGAGCTTGCGTCCGAGCTGCGCGAGGTCGGGCTGGAGGCGGCGGACGTCGGCGACGACCTCGACCTCATCGACGCGCACGTCATCGACTCGTTCGGCATGCTCGAGATCATCGCCGCGGTCGAGGCGCACTTCAGCCTCGAGGTCGACTTCGAAGAGCTCGACCCCGAGCAGCTCACCGCCGTCGGGCCGTTCTCGCAGTTCGTCGCCGCGGAGGCCAATCAGGCCTAGTACGTCAGTCAGGACGGACGGATGACGTTCAGCGGGGGTCGATCAGGCGCACGTACGGCTCGGTCGCGAGGCCGCCCTCGCGGATCTCGCTCAGGATGCGCTCGGCGCCGGCCTGGGTCTCCGAGATGCCGGCGAACGTGACCCACACGCCGGGCTCGAGGTTCTTGAAGTCGTCGGAGCGCAGGACGCCGGACGCGAGGCCGAGCTCGGACGCCTTGCGCGCCCGATCGCGCGCCGTCGCGCGATCGGTCGGCGACGTGAAGACGACGGCGGTGTATCCGCGGTGTCCCGCCGGCCAGCTCGACACGGCCGCCGACGCGGCGTCGTCGGCGGACGCCGGCGGCGGGCTGTCCCCGGGCGGCGGCGGCGGTGGCGCCGATGGCTCGACGGCCGGAGGTGGCGTCCCCGAGCCGCGCAGGTCGGCGAGCACCTCGGCCTCGGTGCGCTTGTCGGCGGCCGCGGGCGTCGTCGCGGTGGGCTTGTCGGCGTCATCGTCGAACAGGCCGCTGGCGAGGAGCACGCAGACGCCGGCCGTCAGCAGCAGCAGGCCCGCGACGATGAGTGCGACGCCCGGCCGGCGGCGGCGCCGGCGTCGTCGCGGCGGGCGGACGATGCCCTCGATCGGCTCGATGTCGGGCGGGCGGCGCCGGCGCGCCGCGCGCAAGCCCCGCCTCGCGCGGTGCGCCGGGGCTGGCTCGCCGGGCGCGGCCGCCGTGGCGACGAGGGCATCGAGCTCCGCATCGGCCGGCGCGGCGGGATCGGGCTCGGCGTCGGCGTCGGCGTCGGCGTCGGCGTCGAGGTCGGCGTCGTCGATGTCGACGGCGTCCGCGAGCGCCGCGTCGAAGGCCATAGTCGCCGCCGGGTCGAGTTCGTCGCTCGGGGCCTCGACGCCGGGCTCCTCGGGGCCGTAGTTCGCCACCCCGGCGCGGGCGTCGTAGCCGTCCTCCTGGAGGAAGTGAAACGCGGGCTGCGGGTCGCCGGCCGGCGCCGCGGAGGCGCGCTCGGCTGTCGCGGCCTGCGGGGCGGCCCCGCTCGCGGGCGGGCCGCCGGCGTCACTCGCGTCGGCGGCGGGCGGCGCGGGCGCCCCGGCCTGAACGACCGCGGGCTCCTCGCGCGGCGCGGGCGGCTCGGGCGCCCCGGCCTGAACGACCGCGGGCTCCTCGCGCGGCGCCGGCGACGCAGGCGCCCCGGCCTGAGCGACCGCGGGCTCTTCGCGCGGCGCCGGCGACGCAGGCGCCCCGGCCAGAGGGACCGCGGGCTCCTCGCGCGGTGCCGGCGGCGCGGCGGGGACGCCGGCCTGAGCGACCGCGGGCTCCTCGCGCGGCGCCGGCGGCGCGGCCGCCGCCCCGGCCAGAGCGACCGCAGGCTCCTCGCGCGGCGCGGGCGGCGTCGGCCGGGGGCCGCGGCCGGTCGCCGCGAGACGACGCTCGCGGCCCCGCGACGCGGCGCGGCTCGCTCGGCGGCCGGGATCGCCGCCGCGAGCTCGCCCGCGGACGCGAAGCGGTCCGCGGGGTCCTTCGCGAGCGCGCGCGCCAGGAGGTCGTCGAAGCTCGGCGCAAGGTCGAAGATCAGCGCGGTCGCGCGCGGGACCGGCGCGTGCAGGTGCGCCTCGAGCGTCGCGCCGCGCGGCAGGTCGGAGAACGGCGCGAAGCCGGTCAGGGCCTCGAAGAGGATCGCGCCGAGCGCGTAGACGTCGGACGCCGGCGTCGCCGGATCGCCGCGCACCTGCTCGGGGGCCGCATAGTCGATCGGCGGCGGCGCGGTTCCGAGCGGCGGCGTGAACAGACCGCCGTAGGCGGTGGTGTCGTCGGCGACGGCGAAGTCCGTGAGCGCCGCCTGCTCGCCGACGTCGGCCGTGCGGACGAGGATGCTGGCGGGCGACAGGCCGCGATGCACGAGCCCGCGCTGATGCACGGCATCGAGCGCCGTGGCGATCTGCGCGACGATCGCCGTGGCGCGCGGCGTGTCGAGCGCGCCGTCCTGGGCGATGAGCTCCTCGAGTGTCGGATCGTCGTCGGGGCGCATCGCGAGAAACGACGTGCCATCGACGGTGCCGGCGCCGTACAGCGTCACGACGTGAGGGTGAAAGAACGACCCGAGCAGCGCGGCGTCGCGTTCGAAGCGCCCGCGAAATCCGGTCGCGGCGGCGACGGTCGGGTCGACGATCTTCAGGACGACCGGTCGCCCGCGCGCGAGCTGCTGGGCGGCGTACAGCTCGCCACCGAGCGCCGTACCGAGCTCGTCGCCGACGCGATAGCCGCCGAGGTCGCGGCCGTACCAGGGATCCGGCGTCATCGCCGATGTCCCGGCCGTCGGCTCCAGACCCCCGGCGTGCCCGTGCCCATGCCCGCAGGGTAGTTGGTTCGAACGCTGCACGAAGGGTCTTGCCCGTCGACTACGCTAGGCACGCATGAGCACCATCCCGGTCCACGGCCCCGAGGAGCGCTGGCGGCGGACGGTCGATCAGCGCGGGCGACCGCTCAAGCTGAAGGTCGGCCGGCTGCTCAAGGAGTTCGGCTATGTGCGCCTGGAGCCCGGAGTCGGCGAGGCCATCGAGGCACGCCTCGCGGAGGTCGGGCTGCACGTGCGACCGACGCTGCGCAATGCCACCGCCGACCAGGTGATCATGCTCGAGCTGCTGTCGGCCGGTGGCGCACCCGCCGCCGCCGAGCCCCAGGTCCTCGACGAGCAACCGTTCTCGGCGCCGCGCGCCCAGCCGTTCGAGCGCGCCCCCGAACGAGCCTTCGAGCGGGCGCCCCAACCCGCACAGGCGTCCGCGCCCGCCTACGAGCAGCAGCGTCCCCAGCCACCCTCCTACGAGCCGGCTCCGGCTCCGCAGGGCCGTCACGAGGTCGCCCCCGATGACATGGAGCAGTCGGTCCTCGTGCGCGCCGCGGTCGAGGCCGAGCGGCGCGTGCGCACGGCCTACGATCGCGCCGCCGCCGCAGCCGCGGAGCGGATCGCCGGCCTCGAGCGCGAGCTCGTCGCCGAGCGCGAGTCGACGGCGCGCGCGCGCGACGAGCGCGACGAGCTCGAACGGCGGATGCACATCGAGCGCCGCGAGGCGGCCGCGCGACTGCAGGCGCTCGCCGCCGCGGAGCGCACGGCCCGCGGGCTGCTGGAGTCCCAGCGCACGGAGCTGTCGAACCTCACGCAGACCGTACGCGTCACGACGGCCGCGATCGCACAGACCCGCGAGACGCTCGGCGACGTACACGAGCAGGTGCGCCAGACGGCCGCCGACGTCCGCGAGGCGCTGACCGAGAGCGCGAACGACGAGCCCGTCGTGACGTTCGCCGAGCGCGAGCAGCAGCTCCAGCCGTTCACCATGGAGGATGTCGTCGACGTGGACGACGGCGACGGCGGCGAAGCACCGCTGGTCGCCGAGCTCCCCGCCGCCGATGACGACGCTCGCGAGCCGGACGACCACGACCACGCCGGCCACGATCACGATCACGCCGCCACGACCACGATCACGCCGGCCAGGATCTCGACCACGCCGGGTCCGGGCACGCCGAGGACGATCTCGCGCCACACGACCACGGCGTCGGGCAGTCCTTCGAGCCCGCCGACACCGCCTCGCAGCCGGCGGCGGAGCGGCGCGGCGATCGCAAGTCGGGCCGCCGTGCCGGCCGCGGGCGTAGCGAGCGCCTGCGCCGCAAGCCGGCCTTCGTCTGCGCGGTCTGCGGGCGCCCGGGCAAGACGCGCGATGCCGCGGAGCTCGTCGAGGCGGGCTGGCGAGTCGAGGGCGACGTCGCCCTCTGCGTCACCTGCGTGGCCGACGACTGGAAGCTCGCCGAAGGGGAGACCGTCCCCTTCCGCTCACGCACCTAGCGGACGCTTGCGTCAGTCGCCGGAGGGGCGCGCGACGGAGCCGTAGGCACCCTCGAACGGCACCCGCTCGCCGTCGCGCTCGAGCGACAACTCGGTCGCCTCGATGAGGCCGACGACGTCGCATGCGAGCGCCAGGTGGTCGGTGCGCGACGCGCCCGCATGGATCGTCGAGAAGAAGTCCTCGAGCTCGAGCGCGATCGGCTCGGCGGTGTCGAGCTTCGGAGAGACGATGTCGCCCGTGCGGTAGGAGAGGTGGTACTCGCCGAACGTCTCGGGGTCGCGGTAGACGACGCCGTGGTCGAAGATCCGCAGCGGCTCGATGCCGCCGTCCTCGTAGACGACCATCCGCTCGCTGCCCACGACGACCGTGCGGCGCAGCTTGCTCGGCGACAGCCAGCTCAGCTCGACGTGGGCGATGACGCCCGACGCGAACGCGAGGTCGATGAACGCGACGTCGGGCAGCCCGGGCACGATCGAGTCGCGGCCGATCGCGCGCACCGACGTCGGTGACTCGCCGAGCCAGTACAGCAGGATCGAGAAGTCGTGCGGGCCGAGGTCCCAGACGACGCTGACGTCGCGCTGGTGCAGGCCGAGGTTGACCCGGCTCGAGGAGATGAAGTAGACCTCGCCGAGCTCGCCGTCGGCGAGCAGGTCGTGGATCGCGCGCACCGGCGGGCTGTAGAGGAAGGTGTGCCCGCACATGAGCCGCAGGTCGCGCGCCTCGGCCCGCGTGACGAGCTCTCGCGCGTGCTCGCCGGAGGCGGCGAGCGGCTTCTCGACGAACGTGTGCTTGCCGGCGTCGAGGCAGCGGCCCGCCATCTCGTAGTGCGAGAAGACCGGCGTTGCGATGACGATCGCGTCGATCTCGGGGTTCTCGAGCAGATCGTCGAAGTCCTGAGTCGGGCTCACGGTCGGGTAGCGCTGGGCGAAGCGCGCCAGGCGCTCGGAGTCGAGGTCGCAGATCGCGTGGACCTTCACCCCGGTCATCTCCATCAGCACGCGCAGCAGGTTCGGGCCCCAATAGCCAAGCCCCACGACGCCCACCCCGATCCGCGAGTCCACGATCAGCGCCGGGCCGACGGGGTGAGCTCGTCCGTGGTCGGACCGTAGCCGTAGCCGTAGTTCGGCATGCCGTCCGCGCGTCCGACACCGTTGACGACGACGCCGAGCACGTTCGCGCGCACGTTCGAGAGCTGACCGCGGAGGGTGCGCGCCGCCGCGCGCGTGTTCTTGCGCACCCGGCTGACGACGATCACGCCCGAGACCTTGTCGACCAGCGCGAGGCCGTCCGGGACGAGCGTCGCCGCCGGCGTGTCGATGATGACGAGGTCGTAGCGCTCCTCGAGATCGAGGATCAGCCGCTCCATCGCGTCGGATTCGATCAGGTAGGTCGGGTTGGCCTGGGCGGGCCCGGCCGAGATGACATCCATCGTCTGACTCGGGCCGCCGCCGTTGGAGCCGTTGCTGAGCGGCACCCGCTGGATGATGTCCGCCGGGTCGAGACCGTCGCGCAGGATGCCCGTCAGGCCGGCCGTCGGCGGTAGCCCGAGGCGCTTGACGAGCGTCGGCAGACGCAGGTCGGCCTCGAGCAGGATCACGCTCGTACCGGCCTCGGCGGACGCGGCGGCGAGATGGCGGGCGACCGTGCTCTTGCCCTCGCCCGGCAGCGCCGAGATGACGAGCACCGAGCCGATGTTGTAGTCGTTGTAGTAGCGCAGGTTGCCGCGAACGCGCTGGAACGCGGCATGCTCGGCGGCGTTCAGCGCGCCGAGGCCGAAGCCCGCCTCGGCGACGGAGCGGCTCTCGGGGATCGTCCCCAGCAGCGGCTCGGAGTAGAGCTCCTCGATCTCGGCGGGGTCGTTGAGGCGACGGCTGAGGAACTCGAACAGGAGCGCCAGGCCGATACCGAGCACGATCCCGAAGCCCAGCGCGATGATCGCCGCGCGCCGCGGCTTGGGCGAGAAGCGCGCCTTCGGCGGCAATGCCCGCTCTACGATGAGCGCGTTGCCGTCCTGCAGCCTGGCGAGGGTCTGCAGGTCGTCGAGCTCGCCGCGCAGCTCCTTGACAGGGGTGCTGCGGTCGTCGGACTTCGTGCCGAGCGCGCGATCGATCCTGCCCTGCACGACGGTGATCGCCTTGTCGATGTCCTTGACGATCGCGTCGCGACGGAAGGCGATGTAGGCCTTGGCGTAGGCATTGGCGAGCGGCGCGACTCCCCGCTGCGTCGGCCCCGTCGCCTCGACGCCGATGACGCTCGAAGTCGCTGTTCGGCACGATCTCGACGCGCGCCGCGATCGTCTCCGCGGAGATCGTGCCCCCGAGAAGCTCCGATGCGCCCTGTGCGACGGCCCGTACCGACGCGAGGTCGAGGTTCGTCGAGTCCGACAGCGCGCTCACCGCGGGCACGTCGCTCGTCTTGACGAGGCTGGCCTCGAGGTCGCCGCTCTTCAGCAGCAGCTTCGAGGTCGCCTTGAACTCGTCCGCCTTCTGCGACGTGACGAGATAGGCCACGGTCGGGGCGAGCAGCGCGCACAGCGCGATGACCCACCAACGCTGACGGAGGATGCGTACCACCGCGTAGAACGGTGCCTCGCCTCCGGCTCGGTCCTCTGAAAGCGCCACTGGGCCAGAGGATAGGCAATGGGGTCGCAGAAAGGGCGAGTAGCGGCCACTAGGATGCCGGACCGATGCCCGACGCCTCGCCCAGCCCGTCCGCCAACCGCGTTCGCGACCGCGCTCACGTCGAGCGCGAGTACGGAGCCGAGAAGTGGCCGACCGTCGCCCGCTCGATCGCGGGCCACGCCGAGCGCGAGCCCGCCGGGGCGGCCACGCTCGCGCGCGTGCATCGCGGCGTCGTGCGCGACTACGCCTATCGCGACGCGCCGATGAGCGAGTGCGACGTGTTCGTGGCGGGCCGGCGCCAGCCGATGCTTGCGAGCCTTGCGTGGGGCGGCCAGTCGCGGCTGATCTCCGACGCCGTCGTCGACGCGTGTAGCGAGGACACCGAGCTCGTCATCGAGCTGGGCTGCGGCTGGGGCTGGCACATCATCGGCTCGTGGCTCGCCGGCGGCCCGCGCGACGCGCTCTACGTCGGCGCCGAGTACACGGCGGCCGGCCGCGGCGCGACCCAGAGCCTCGCCGACCTCGACCCGGAGCTGCGCTTCCAGGCGCTCGCGTTCGACTACAACGACCCGTTCGCCGCGCTCGGGTCGCTCGGCAGCTTCCGCGACGCCGTCGTCTTCAGCGTCCACAGCATCGAACAGATCCCGCAGCTGTCGCCGGACGTCCCGCGCGCGATCGCCGGCCTCGCCGACCGCGTTCGCTGCCTGCACTTCGAGCCTGTCGGCTGGCAGGTCTCGCAGGACAGCGGCGGCTCGTCGCAGGCCTACGCGGAGCAGCACGACTACAACCGCGACCTGCTCTCGGTCCTGCGCGCCGAGGAGGCCGCGGGCGGCCTCAGCATCGACGAGATCGCGCTCGACCTCGTCGGGCTGAACCCGAGCAACTCGTCGACGCTCGTGCGCTGGAGCGCCGGCGCGTGACGCCGCACCCCGCCTGACCGTGCCCGGCCCCGCGGCTCGCGGCCAGGCGATGCACGACCTGGCGACGGAGCTCTTCCCGATCACCCGCAGCCTCACCGGCCCCGGCTACCGGCGCACGCTCGAGCTGCTCGAGCGCGTGACCGGCACCATGCAGCGCCACGTCTTTGCGACCGGTGAGCGCGTACACGACTGGGAGATCCCGCGCGAGTGGACGCTGCGCGACGCCTGGATCAAGGGTCCGGACGGGGCGACGGTCGTCGCGCTGGCCGACTGCAACCTGCACGTCGTCGGCTACAGCACGCCCGTCCACGCGCGGATGGGCCTCGGCGAGCTGCAGGGCCACCTGCACTCGCTGCCCGAGCAGCCGGCCGCGATCCCCTACCGGACGTCGTACTACGCGGACGGCTGGGGCTTCTGCCTGACCGACGCGCAGCGCCGCGCGCTGCCCGAGGGCGAGTACGAGGTGCTCGTCGACGCGGATCTCGCGCCCGGAGCGGTCGAGCTCGGCGAGGTCGTCATCGAGGGCTCGGGCGGCAGCGAGGTGCTGCTGTGGACGTACTGCTGTCACCCGTCGATGGCCAACAACGAGCTGTCCGGGCCGGTCGTCGCCGCGCACCTCGCCGCGCTGCTGCGCGAGCGCGAGACGCCGCCGCGGCACACGTACCGGATCGTCTTCGGGCCTGAGACGATCGGGGCGATCGCCTACCTCGCGCGCTTCGGCGAGCGGTTGTCGCAGCGGCTCGTCGCGGGCTACGTGCTGACCTGCGTCGGCGACCCCGGGGCGTTCACGTACAAGCGCTCGCGGCGCGGCGACGGCCTCGCCGACCGCGTCGCCGAGCACGTGCTCGCGCACCTCGATGCACCCCACCGCGTGCTCGACTTCGTGCCCGTCGGCAGCGACGAGCGTCAGTTCTGCTCGCCCGGCTACGACCTGCCGGTGGGCTCGCTCATGCGCACGATGTACGGCGTCTACCCCGAGTACCACACGTCGCTGGACGATCTCGCGTTCATCACGCCGCGGGCGCTCGGCGAGACGCTCGCCGCCTACGTGCAGATCGTCGACGCGCTGGAGGCCAACGAGACGCTGATCGGGACGGTGCTGTTCGGCGAGCCGCAGCTCGGGCGCCGCGGGCTGTACGCGAGCACCGGCGGGACGAGCGCGGCGCTGAGCGCAGGGCACCAGCGCGACATGATGTTCCTGCTGAACTTCTGCGACGGCACGCGCGACCTGCTGGCCGCCGCCGAGGCGAGCGGGCGGCCGATCGCCGAGCTCGCACGGACGGCGGCGCTGCTGCGCGAGCACGACCTGCTGCGGCCCGTCGCGCGCTGACGCCCGGACTCAGGCAGCGTCCGGGTGGCCCCGGCGCAGGAGGTAGTCGGGGTTGGCGGCCATCCCTCGGGCCACCGCCGCGCTGACGGCGCGCGCACCCGTCACGAACAGCTCGGGGCCGCGATCGAGGCGGGCGCGGCGGGCGTCGCCCGCGGCGAGCAGGTCGCGCGCGAGCGGCGTGAACGTGTTGACGACGTCGGAGTCGAGGTCGCGGACGTAGTAGCGCGCCGTCACCGCGGTCGACACGCCGCCGTCTACGACCGTGCCGTGGAAGTCCTTGAAGTAGCGGTAAGGCACCCCCAGCCGCTGCTCGACGTAGAAGACGTACGTGCAGAACTCGAAGTCGACGCCGATGAAGAGGATCTTCGCGTCGAGCTCGGCGAGCATCGCGAAGACGCTGCGCTCGCCGAAGACGTCGACGTCCCCGACGCCGTACATCCGCTGTGCCCACGGCTCGGGCAGCTCGCCGAGCACGCCGCAGGAGAACAGCGGATCGGCCGTGCGGCGCACGCCCGGCAGCGTGCGGAAGTACTCGCTCAGGACGCCGACGGTCGACGGGCTCGTCGCCACGTCAAACGGCTCGCCTTCGCCGGTGAAGCTGTACGTGAACGCCGGCAGGATCAGCAGCCCGTCGGGCACGCTGTCGCGCAGGCCGCCGGCCAGCGTCGCGAGCTTCTCCTCGCGCGTCGAGCCCGCCAGGCGCAGGGCGCCCTTGAGGCCCGAGTGCACGAACAGCGTGTCGCGCGGACCGACGCCGAGGTCCGCGAGCGCCCGCGTGATGTCGCCGGCGGCGATCACTCAGCCGGGGTCTCAGCCGACTGCGGTGTAACCGAGCTTGGCCTTGTCGGCCTTGCGGTTGCACGAGTACTCGACGGCCGGCACATCGGAGAACGACTCGTTGACGATGTCGCAGACGAAGCCGCGCTTCGCCTGCGGGGTCGAGGCGAAGATCACGAGCTTGGCGGTCTTGCAGCTCACGTGCAGGATGGTGATGTCCCTCGCCTCGGCGGGCGTCTTGAGATCGGGGCACGTCTTCGCCCCGCTCTTCTCGGCCTTGGCCGCTGCCTCCTTGGCGCGCTTGGCGAGCTCCTGCGGGGACGTCTCGAGCTGCGGCGGCGTGGCCTGCGTACGGGTCGGGGGCGCGGTCGTCGTCTTCGGCTTGCCCTTCGCGGGCTTGGAGGCCGTCGTCTTCTCGTCGTCGTCGTCGGGCTCGTCTGCGTCGCCGTCGGGACGAGGATCGGCGTCACGGTCGTCGCCGTGGCGCTCGCGGTTGGCTTGTCGTCGCCGCCGCTGTTCAGCAGCAGGACGATGGCCACTCCGACGACGAACGCGATCGCGAGGCCGATGGCTGACGAGGGGCGGCGCATGCTGCTGCGGACACTACGCGAGCCCGATCACCGGTGCATCGGTTGCGACCGGCGCGGGCGATCAGTCCGCGAGATCCTCGTCGCTCAGCAGCGTCCCGCGCGGCCGTGACCCCCGCAGGCTGCGGCCGAGCACCGCGTCGAGGGCGCTCGGCGCGAGGCCCGTACCGGGCCGCTTGAAACCGAGGTCGGCCGCCGTCAGCGCGACCCCGCCGTCGACGTCGCGCTCGAGCACGATCGAGCGGCGCGCGTTGGCGCGGGCGGGCTTCTCGGACTCGCGCACGCCGATCCAGCCCTCCCCGCGCAGGACGCTCGCGCGATCGCAGGCCGCGACCATCTCCGCGAGCTCGCCGGGCTCGACGCTCATCGCGTGGTCCGGGACGTCGGGCAGCTTCTTGTCGATCGTGTAGTGCTTCTCGATGCAGACGCCGCCGAGCGCGGCGGTCATCCAGGCGCCCGCGACGCCGTGCGTGTGGTCGGAGCTACCGATGAGGTAGGGATCGAACTCGCGGCGGAAGCTCTCGATGCGCGCAAAATGGCCGTCCGGATCGGGCGTCGGGTAGGTCAGCGTGCAGACGAGCAGCGCGAGCTTGTCGGGGCCGAGGCCCGTCCATTGGATCGCGTCTCGGATCTCCTGCACGGTCGACGCCCCCGTCGCCAGGAGCATCGGCTTTCCGGTGGACGCGACGGCCTCCAGCAGCGGGCGATGCGTGATGTCCGCGCTCGCCATCTTGTAGATCGGCACGTCGACGCGCTCGAGCGCGTCGAGCGCCGGAACGTCGAACGGCGTCGCGAAGAAGATGATCCCGAGCTCCCGGCAGGCGTCGGCGACCGGGCCCCAGGCGTCGTAGTCGAGCCGGTCTGAGAGCTGGAACGCCTCGAACTGCGTAGCGGTGCCGAACGGGTCGGTCCAGTACTTCGGCGAGGCGGGGATCGTCAGCGAGTCGGCCTTGTAGAGCTGGAACTTGATCGCCCAGGCGCCGGCGGCCGCCGCGGCGCGCGCCATCTCGATCGCCCGCTGCACGGAGTTGTTGTGGTTCGCTCCAGCCTCGGCGATGACGCGGCAGGCGCCGTTTCGCAACGGCTCGTGGCCATCGATGCGGATCTCGCTCATGTGTCGAGCCCCCGCAGCAGTCCACGGATGCGATGGCCGATGCGCAGCGCGCCGCGGTCGTCGATCGAGTCGCGCAGGCGCTCGCTCAGCTCCTGGCGCAGGACGTGGTCGGCGAGCAGGCGCTCGACGACGCCGATGACGTGCGCGTCGTCGACGAGCGGGCCGATGCCGAGGAACACCACGCCGCTCGTGTAGCTGAGGTGCGCGTGCGTCGCGTCGCGGGCGCCCTGCGCGAGGACGGCGACCGGCGTGCCCGTCGCGGCCGCCTCGTAGACGGTGCGCCCGGCGGAGGTCAGGACAAGATCGGCCTCGATCATCTCGGCGGCCATGCTGCGCACGTGGCGCGCGACCTCGATGCCGGCCGGGAAGTCCTCGTCGGCCGCGCCGTGCCCGACGACGACGCGGATCTGGACGTCCTGCAGGCGGCCCTGCAGCAGGCGCGCGCAGCGCGGGCCGAGGCGGCCGGGATCGGTCCCGCCGAAGCTGATCAGCACGCGACGCGGGAGCGGGCGGATCTCCTTGGGCGGCAGGTGCAGGAACTCCGTCCGCAGCGTCGCGTACGCGGGACCCGAGGAGACATGCGCGCCGCCGGCCTCGTCGGGGGCGTAGAGCGCGTTGACGACCCAGTCGGCGAGCCGCGCGCCCGGCCCGAGGTCCTCGACGTTGACGACGCGAAAGCCCGCCGCTCGCTGGACGAGCACCTCGCGCTCGGTCGTGTCGAGGACGTCGTTGACAACCAGGCGCGGCCCGTCGCCGCCGAGCTCGGCGAGGTCGGCGGCGAGGTCTGTCTCGGTGCGATGCGCGTAGCCGTGCTCGTCGATGAGCGTGCCGACGAACGGATCGCAGTCGACGAGCAGGAAGCAGAGGTGCTGATCGGCGAGCTCGTCGGCGAGCTGCAGGCAATGGTGGATGTGGCCCGAGCCGACGCGGGCGTTCGCGCGCAGGCGGAAGACGACCGTGCCGCGCTCGACGCGCCGGCGAGCGAGGACGAGGTCGTCGTTGGACTCGATCGTCAGGCCCTCGTCGGGCGCGCTCTCGAACAGGACGTGCTTGGCGGTGATCAGCTCGCGCCCGGCGCGCAGCGCGGCGGCGCGCACGAGCTGGATCGAACCGGTCTCGCGCAGCACGCCGGGCAGCGACCGCGCGCGGGCGAGATCGTCGTGCTCGTCGAGCCAGAACGGGTGGCGCTCGCGGACGGCCGTCGCGAGCGAGTCGGCCTCCGGCGCGGCCGCAAACGCGGCGGCGGCATCGCGGATCGACGCGACGCTGCGAAACGGCGCACTCGGCGGGAAGACCGCCACGTCGCCGGTCCAGTCGAGCTCGTCGGCGAGGTGCGCGGCGACGGCCGACAGCGCGACGCCGTCGCCGGCGAGCCGCGCCGGCCGCTCGTGGACCTCGTAGCCGTGCAGCAGCGCCCAGCGCAGCATCGGCTCGTGCTCGCTCGACAGCACCATCCGCGTGGCGACCCCGGACGCGGCGACCGCCTCGAGCGTGTGCGCGACGAGCGGCCGGCCACCGAGCGAGCGCAGGTTCTTGTTCGGCACGCCGCGGCTGTCGCCGCGGGCGGGCACGATCGCGAGCAACGGGGCGGGCGCGGGCATCGGCCCGCCGATCCTAGTGGTCCACCCACCCACGCTCGTGTCGCGACCGCATCATCCGCCCGCGGTCAGAACGCCGCGACGCGGATCGTCTCCGAGATCGTCCTCCCGTCGCGCAGGTGCGCGTCGGCGTAGATGCGGCCGCCATAGAAGGCGCCGTCGTAGACGGCGAGGAACAGCCCGCCGGGGCCGGGGCGCAACGTGCGAACGTCGCGCGGCGTGCGCAGGGTGATCGACGCGACGTCGTCGTTCGCCGAGCCGGAGACCACCGTGCGCCCCGGCAACGTGCGACGCGCGACCTGTGCCGGGGAGGGCGCGGCTCCGCGGCCGTCATCCGGCAGGGCCGCGCGCGGATCGGTCACCTCGACGACGAGCGGCCGGCTCGCCGCCCGCGCCTTACCCGTCAGCGAGATGCTGACGCTGCTCGGCCCGTAGGCGACCCAGTTGCGCCCGGCGAACACGCTCGCCACGCGACCGCGGACGAGACGGCCCATGTAGCGGCAGTTGTGGCGCGTGCCCACGCGCCCGCGCCCGCTCGTCCACGACGGGCCTCCGTCGGGATCTGCGACGCGCACCGACAGCCCGGGCGTCGGCACGCATTCGTGCGGACCGAACACCGGCAGCAGCGACGCCGGCGACGACCCCGTGTACGTGCGCCCGTCAGCCAGCCGCACGCGGACGCTGAGACGGGCGCCCGCATAGGACGGTCCGAGCACGACGAGGTAGCTGCCGTGCGGGCCGAGTGCCAGGCCTCGCGCTACGCCCGCCCCGAGTAGCTGCGCAGAGCGCGCCTCGTCACCGAGCAGCCCGGCGACGACGACGCGAAGCGGCCGGGGGTCAGGGCTGTCGACGTCGTCGACGTACGTGCGCACGTCGGGCGCCAGCGTCCCGGCGGCGCGGTCCGGCGCGCTGGAGCACAGCCCGTCGCGCTCGCTGGTCCCCACGATCCGGCTGCGTCCCTCGGCAAGCGGCTCGAGCAGCTGCCCACCGCGCTCGAAGCCGGTCGCAAAGCAGCGCAGGGGCCCGTCGCCGGGCGTATTCGGGCGCGCCCGCAGCGTCCACAGACGAAGCGCCCATCCGGGCCCGCCAGCCGGATCGGCGGCGCGACGGGCGATCGACACCGCGCGCGGTGCCGGCGGTGAGGAGGGGGTCACGCCGGAGGCACGCCGGGCCGACGCGACGGATCGCCACGCCGGCACCGGCTCGCGCCCGAGCGGCCTGCCTCCTGCATCGAACGTCTTGTTGGGGTCCAGCGGGCGTCCGTCGAGGGTGACGTGCAGCCGCCGCGGATCGATGTGGCCGTCGAGGACGGCGAGGAAGCCGCCGCGGCCCGAGCGCATGACCGAGATGCCGTCGCCCAGGATGCCGTCGTCACCGCGGGCATCCACGCGCAGGTGCCGTGGCGCGCCGGCGCCGGTCAGCACGACGTCGCCGCCCGCGCGGCGCGTCGAGCCCCAGACGACGGTCCGGGCCGGATGCAGGTACCAGGGTCGTGCGGGGACCGTGATCATCGCCCCGTGACCCGGACCGAAGGCACGTACGCGCTCGAAGGCTGGGACGAAGCGACGGATCGCGACGAACGCCGTCGCCGGCGCCGCACAGCGCCGCGGCACCCCGACGAACGACGGGTCGACGTCGGGTCCCGGCTCTTGCTGCGCGCTGACGCAGCGGCGGTGGCCGTTGCCCCTGCCGTAACGCAGCGTCCATGCCGACCCACCGGCGGGATCGCCGACGACGAGCTCGCCACCGTCGGCGAAATGCAGCGTCGTCTTGCCTCCCGAGGCGCCGGTCAGCACGACCTCGGGCCGCAGATCCTCGGGTAGCCCGCGCAGCACCGCGAGGAAGGCACGGTCCGGGCCGAGACGCAGGGCAAGCGTGCGCCCATGCACGAGGACGACGACACGCCGCACGCCCGGCGCCGCCACGCCGTTGACGGCCGTGACGGCCCGCAGGCGACCGCCGCCGCGAAACGCCCGCGCGCCGGCGAGCGTCGCGCCGGTGGCCCGCTCCCGGCTGCACGTGTCCGCGGCCCCCGCGGGCAGCGCCCTGAAGCGGCGATCGAGACCGAGCAGGCCGAGCTCGCCGTCGAGCACCTGACCGACCGTCGTGCAGATCGCGCCGGTCTTCCCACGCGACGTGCGCATGTCCCAGTTGGGGCCGCCGTCGGGGTCGGGCACGTCGAGGCCGTTCAGGCGCGCGCTCCCCGCCACCGGGCGCAGCTCGAGCGGCACATCGACCGCGCGCGCGGTCGACAAGGGTGCTCCGTGGCCGATGATCAGCGTCGCGGCGACCGCCGCGGCGGCGAGGCCGAGCAGTGTCAGCAGCGCGATCACGGCCGCTCGCGGCAGGCGCCCCACGGCGCTGCGATCCGCGGCGTGGCGTTCCTGTAGGCGCGCAGCGCGTACGAGCTCCTGGCCGAGCTCGTCGAGGATCCTCGGGCGCTCACTCACGGGCGCTCACCACCCTGTCGCCATCCAGTCGCCGTTGCAGGGCACGCAGTCCGCGAGACACCCGCGCGCGAGCGGTCTGCTCGGAGACCCGCAGCGCCGCGGCGACCTCGTCGTAGGGAAGCTCGTCGACGATGCGCAGGCGCAGCGCCTCGCGCTGATCGCCGCCGAGGGCCGCGAGCTGCGCCGCGACGACCGACCGCAGCTCCGCCAAGCCGGCCGCGTCCTCGATCTCGCGCAGATCGTCCTCATGCACGACCGGCACGCCGGCGCCGAGCCGCTGCAGCGCGCGACGCTCGACGCCACCGCGCCGCAGGTAGCGCGCCAGCTGCCGGCGGGCGATCGTGAGCAGCCACGCGCGCAGCTCTGCCTCGCTGTCGCCGCGAAACGAACGGCGGCCCCGATAGGCGATCGCGAACGTCTCCGCGGTGATGTCGAGCGCAAGCTCGGCGTCGAGCGTGCGGCGAGAGATGAACATGAGCACCATCTCGGACTCGCGCTTGTAAAGCGCCTCAAACGCATCCGCGTCCTCGATCATCACGGCAGAGAGTGCCGCGAACGCGCGGGCTGTGACAGGTGCGCTCTACGCTTGGCCGCATGCCGCCTCCGCGACCGCCGGTAGCGCGTCTCCGGTGACCCGCGTCGTCGCCCTCGTCCAGGCCCGCTGCACGTCCGAGCGCCTGCCGGGCAAGGTCATGCTGCCGCTCGCCGGCCGGCCGGTCGTCGAGCACGTCCTGAACGCCGCCCGCGCCACGCCGGAGATCGACGAGGTCGTGCTGGCGACGACGGTCCGCTCGGAAGACGACGCGCTCGCGGCATTCGCGAGCGGCGAGCTCGGCGTGCGGACGTTCCGCGGCAGCGAGCACGACGTGCTCGGGCGCTTCGTCGGCGCGCTCGAGGGCCGCGACGGCGACGTCGTCGTGCGGCTGACGGCCGACAACCCGCTGCAGGACCCGGCCGTCACGGGCGCCGTCGTGCGGCGCTTCCTCGTCGGCGACTGCGACTACGCGAGCAACAACGGCGAGCGCTCATGGCCGCGCGGGCTGGACTGCGAGGTGCTGTCGCGCGAGCTGCTCGAGCGCTGCGCGCGTGACGCGCACCGCCCCGAGGACCGAGAGCACGTGACGTTCCACGTTCGCACGCATCCGGACCGCTACACGCTCGCGAACGTCGTCGCGCCGCCGCAGGAGTTCTGGCCGGCGCTGCGGCTGTCGCTCGACACGGCGCAGGACCTCGCGCTGCTGCAGCGCGTGTTCGACGCACTGCACGAGCCGGGCGCGGCGCCGCTTGCGATCGGCGACGTCATCGCCTGGCTGCGCGCGCATCCCGAGGTCGTCGCATTGAACGCAGGCGTGGAGCAGAAGCCGACGCTCGGCCGCATCCTGTAGCGCGCGCCCGCCCGCGCGTCGATCGGGTCACGCCGGAATTGCGCCCGCGCCGCCCACCGACGGCCTAACCTACCCCCGCCTTGCTCTTCTCGGCCGCCGTCTTCTTGCTGTTGTTCCTGCCGGCGACGCTGGTCGTGTACTGGCTGGCGCCGATGCGCGCGCGGGTGCCGATCCTGCTCGTCGCCAGCTACGTCTTCTACCTCAGCTGGAACCCGATCTACGGGCTGCTGCTCGCCGGCAGCACGGTCGTGAACTTCGCGATCGCGCGCGCGATCCCCGACTCCGCGCGCCCGAAGGCGCTGCTGACGGTCGGCGTGGTCGCGAACCTGCTCGTGCTCGGGACGTTCAAGTACGCGGGCTTCTTCACGAGCTCCGCCACCGACCTGCTGGACTGGCTCGGCCTCGACAGCGGCGGCTCGTCCTACGACGGCCTGCACATCCTGCTGCCGCTCGCGATCAGCTTCTTCACGTTCGAGATGATCAGCGTGCTGGTCGACGTCTACCGCGGCGACGTGCGCGTCGGCGGCTTCCTGCACTTCGCGACGTACAAGGCGTACTTCCCGAAGCTCATCGCGGGCCCGATCACGCGCTTCCGGGAGTTCGCGCCGCAGCTGCAGGCGCTCCCGGCGCTGTCGTTCGAGCGCTTCCAGTCGGGTCTCGCGCTGTTCACGCTCGGCCTCGCGAAGAAGCTCGCGATCGCCGACAACCTCGCGGTCCCGGCGAACAGGTTCTTCGCCGACGTCGGCGGCCACTCGCCGCAGGAGGCCGCGATCGGCGTCGTCGCGTTCGGGCTGCAGATCTACTTCGACTTCTCCGCCTACAGCGACATGGCGCGCGGCGTCTCACGGATGATGGGCATCGAGCTGCCGGTGAACTTCCGCTTCCCGTACGGCTCGAGCAGCCCGTCGGAGTTCTGGACGCGCTGGCACATCACGCTGTCGCGCTGGCTGCGCGACTACCTGTACATCCCGCTGGGCGGCAACCGTCACGGCCGATTCAACACCTACCGCAACCTCATGCTCACGATGACGATCGGCGGGCTGTGGCACGGCGCCGGCTGGCAGTTCCTCGTCTGGGGAGCCATGCACGGCGTCTTCCTGACGATCTCGCACCTGCTGCGCGGCCGCTTCGAGCACCCGTCCGAGGCCCTGCACGTGCTCGGCGGCGTCATCACGATCAGCGCGGTCTTCTTCGCCTGGATCTTCTTCCGCGCCAGCTCGCTCGGCGAGGCGTTCGACGTCCTCGGGCGACTCGCCCACCTTCCGGGCGCCGTGACGGCGCCGCAGGTCCTCGCGGGCGTCGTCGCCGTCGTCGCGATCGTGGTCGCCAACCGCTGGATCCCGCGCCTGGAGGCGCCGGCGCGGCGGTTGCTGGCGGCCGGCCCGGGCGCCCGCACGGCAGCGTTCGGCACCGTCACCGCGGTCCTCTGGCTCACCGCGCTCGCGCTCGCCCCGTCGAGCCTGACCCCGTTCGTCTACTTCAAGTTCTGATGGTCCGCTGATGCCGACCGGGCTCAAGATCGTCGCCTACGTCCTCGCGATCCTCGTGGTCACGGTCGCCGCCGACCGCGTGCTCGCCCAGCGGCTGTACAAGGACCCAGGGCGGCTCGTTCCCGCCTATCGCTCGTTCAACGAGCCTTCGGTCGCCGTCAAGCTGCACGCGCTCGACAAGACGAGGGTCTACCTGGACACGCTCGTGCTCGGCAACTCGCGCACGTACGCGGCCGTCAACCCGGCCGTCTTCGACCACCGCCTGTCCGAGCGCGACCGGCGCGTGGAGTCCTTCAACCTGGCGCAGCCGACGATCGACACGCGCTTCTGGCCGCCGTTCTTCGAGCGCTTCTACGACCGCCGCCCACCGCGCAACGTCCTGCTCGGGATCATGCCGCGCGACATCGACGTGCGAAATCCGGTCGCCGTGGCGCAGGAGGCGGCGTTCCTCGCGAGCCCCGGCTTCGAGAATCGCAACCGCACGCGTGTCTGGAAGGACGCCGAGGAGGGCCTCGCCGACCTCTACTCCCTGCACGGGCGCGGCAACGAGATCCGCCACGCCGGCCCGAAGGCGTTGCTGCGCGGCGACACGCTCGACCGCCCCGGCTTCCGCCCGCGCGGCGACCGCGGCTGGGCGGTCTTCGATCCGAGCCTCGTGCTGCCGAAGGCCGAGCTGGCGGCGAACGCGCGGCGGCTGGCGAATCGCAGCGGCTCGATCCGGCTGCGCGTCGGCGCCTCGCAGCTCGCCGCGATCGCCCGCCTCGATCGCGACATCCGCGCCGGGGGCGGCTGCCTGACGCTGTTCACGCTGCCGGTCCTCTACGACCGCGAGGAGCTCGGGACCGTCGAGGTGCAGCGCGAGTTCGAGCGCGTGCTGCGCGACTTCGTCCGCGCGCATCCGACCGTTGGCCTCGTCGATCTCGCCCCGCGCGTGCAGGCCGGCTACGGGCTCGGCGACTTCGCCGACGGCGACCACATGAACCCGACCGGCTCGACGAAGTTCTCCGACCAGCTCGCCGACGCCGTCGCGCCGCGGCTGCGCGCGGGAGGCTGTCACTCGGCGACGTGACGGACGCTTGACGGAGGCGAGCGGTTGGCCCACTCCATCCGTCCAGTCGCTACGCCACCGCGCATCGAGTGCTGCTGGGGTCGCCGATGACGACCTGTGAGACCGCAGTCGATCGTCGTCGCCCGCGTGTTCCGATCACCGCGAGAACCCAAGGTTCGGCCATCGGCGTGGCTGCATCCATCTCTCATCGAGCTACGCGCGCAACTCGACGAGCACAACAGCTTCCGGCTCTGGCTATTTGAGCGCCCCGGCGCATGGCGACGACACTAAGCGTTGGATTTCGAGCGGATGATGGCGCTACCCGTTGTGCGACCGGTATCCACGCTGGGCGGCGGAGCCTGGCCGTAGGTCGTCGCCGAGCGCCTCATCGGGGGTCCGCGCAAGGTCCACGCTGGTGATCGCTTCCGCGAGAGGGCGACGTGAACGGTGAGTCTCGTCACGGCCGGGTTGACGACGGCGGTCGGGCCACACGAGAATGGGCACAATGCGGAAGATTGCAACAGTGGCGAAGAGGATCTGGGCCTTCGCAAGGTCGCTCGTCGTTAATGCCGATCTGATCTTCGCATTGGCGGGCGGGGTGGGTTTAGCCGTCGTGCTCCTGCTCGACGCTGTCGAGCTTGTCAAGATCGGGCCCGACAGCTATGCAAAGGGATCCGTCCCCGTCTTGTTGGCTATAGCGATCGCGCTGCTACACGAGCGGCGGGGACGAGGAGCGATCGCCAAGACGCTACTCACCTCGACGGATCTCGAAGTCACGACTGGGCATCCTGCGGACCAATCTCGACGCGCGAACTGAAGACCCTGCAGGCCGGCCTCCAAGAACTCGAATCGAGCGTCAACCGATGCGTCGACCATTTCGCGTCCGACTATCCGTTGTTCGAAGCCCTCGAGCACCACGCGAAATGGGACCTGCGCTCGCCCGAGTACGCAATTGCCAGCAGAGATCAGACGGTGCGCTTCAACCGCCGCGAGATCGTCATCACGCAACGATCGAAGTCGGACGGGCAGCTACTCGGCACCGTCGTCAAGGTCGGCCCGCCTGACGGTTATCGCCAGACGCTGAAACGCGTCGAACCGCCCTTCACAAATGCCGAGGGGGAGAATCCGAGTGGATCGTGCCGCTCGACCGCCCGTGGGAGCGCGGCGAGGTCATGGCGATCGAAACCGAGCGAACCTTGAAGAACTCTTTCGACCACGAGTCCACCGAGTGGGTTCAGGTCAAGATCGTGTATCCCACGGTGCGCTGCTCGCTCCATGTTGTATGGCCTCCAAACAGACCGCCTACGTATCTCAAGCTCAGCAGAGCCTCTGGTGCGCCCTCGGTACCGACGGTGATCCCCCTCGCCGTCCTCAAGGACGCCGGAGACCGCAAGGTCCTCGAGGCCTACGCTGTCGCGCAGCCCGAGGTCGGGGAAGTGATCACGCTGACTTGGCAGTGGGGCTTGAGCGAGCGGCAAACGCAACCTTCGGCCAGCGTTGCCGTTCCCGCCTAGCGGTAGGCTTCTGGAATGCCGACCAGAGTTCTGCTTAGGAAGCTCAGCGCGCGGATGGGCACAACGAACAAGCATCGATCGAATGGAGCTTCAATGGTCGGCGACCGCGACATCGGCTGAAACGCCACGACTCGGGGCCCACAAGTCCAAGGGGCTTGCGGGTTCGCCCCATCTTAGAGCGGTCTACGGCGCTGCCGAGCGCTCGTGATGTGTGCAGCTTAGCCTGCATCTCCCCAACCGGCCCGACCTCGCTGAGCGATCGCCTACGACCGCTTCACCCTGGCCCACGCCTCGGGCGGCGCGCTCGCGGCGGGCGCCGACGACGACCCGCCGCCGACCGAGCCTCAGTCCCCGCCGGCCGACCCACCACCACCGTCGCCGCCACCACCACCGCCACCGACTGGGCCGAATTCGGCTCCGACGCACGCCGTGCGGCGTGCCCGGAGCGATGGCGTTCGGGATGCCATCGAAGTAGTGGTCCGGCCCGTGTCCGGGGTCAGCCGGTGCGCAGGTTCGCGAGCATGCGCCCGTCCTGCTCGCCGCCGTAGGGTCCGCCGCGCGCGTCGCCGTCACCGGTGAACTGGACGCGCAGATACGCCTCGGGGTCGGCGATCGCCGCCGCCGGCAGCTGCTCATCGGCGCTCCAGCGGCCCCCCTTCACCCGCGCCGAGAAGCGCCACGACGCGACGGCCGTGCCGTCACGCGCGTAGCTCACGCGCAGGTGCACGACCCCGTCGACGCGCCGGTCGAGCGTGCCCCAGACGCGCAGCCGCGCGCCGTCCAGGCGTAGCGTGGAGATCCGCAGGCGGCTGCGAGCGTCGGCGACCCGGACGCGCAGACCGTCGGACAGCACCCGCGCGTCGCCGCCATAGGTGACGGCGAGCGAGCCCGTGTGCCGGCGGCGCTGCGACGCGGGAAGCCGCCGCGAGATCCGCAGCAGCTTCTCGGTGTCGCGGTCAGTCCCGGCGGCGACCGTGAACGTCGTCCGGCGCCCGGCGGCGTCGAAGGAGACCCGCAGCCGGCCGGTCGCGCGGCCCGTGATCCCCAGCAGGACGCGCAGGTGGCCGTCGCGGATCGCGGCGCGCTTGACCTTGAGCTTGGCCGGCAGCCGCCGCACCGGCGCCACGGCCGGCGGCGGCAGGATCGCGGGCGGGGGCATCTCGGGCCGGCGGGGGCGCGTTGTCGCCGGGCGCGGGGAACGCGAGCGGGTAGGTGAGCGCCGCCAGCGCGGCCTGGCCCGCGGCCGAGAGGTGGAAGTAGTCGATCGTCGAGACGTCCCCGGCCGCGAACCGCCAGGCGGTCACCGCGCCGCCGTCATAGACGCAGCGCGGGTTCAGCGCGCAGACCTCGGCGAGCTGGCGGTCGAGGTCGAGCAGGCGCTGGTGGGCGGCCGCGCGGCGCTGGCTCACGGCCGCCAGCTCCGACACGGGGTTCTGCAGGAACACTCCGCACGTGCCCTGAGGTCCATCGGCCGCCCACACGGCCTGCGCCTTCGCGTTGGCGGCGAACGCCTCGCGCAGGCGCTCGGGGTCCGGGATGCTCGCCACGAAGATCCCCGCTGCCGGCAGCCCCGAGTGCAGCCGCGTCATCGCCTGCGCGAACTGCGCG
The DNA here is from genome assembly GCA_963810605.1 of uncultured Actinomycetes bacterium. Taxonomy (GTDB): domain Bacteria; phylum Actinomycetota; class Thermoleophilia; order Solirubrobacterales; family Solirubrobacteraceae; genus CADCVQ01. The sequence goes on along the minus strand of CAWEOF010000026.1, from coordinate 145,558 downwards.
CGGAACGTCGCGACGGGCGTCATCGCCGCGAGACTCTCGCGGCAGACGTCGTTGGTCCCGATCAGGATCGTCACGTACTGCGCGCCCTGCGCGACGGCCTGCGCCGCCTGGCGATCGAGGTCGGCGACCTTGCGCCCCGACAGCGCGTAGTTGCTCGCGGCGAGCCCGGGCCGCCCGACGCGCAGGCGCAGCAGGTGGCTGTCGACCGCGGCGCTCGTGCCCGTCGACCACGAGCTCGCGCGGCAGTCGGCGGCCGGGCAGGCGTGCAGGGCAACCGTCAGGGAGTCGCCGAGCGCGGCCATCGTGGTGAGGTCCTCGGCCTCGCCGCTGCCGGCGAGCACGAGCGCGAGCGACAGCGCCGACAGCGCCACTGCCAGCGCGAAGACGCGGCGCGCCGCGGTCATCCGGGTCCCCACCCCGTCACGTCCCTGGTGCTACGCCGCCTGGGCGGCCTCGTACTCCTCGCGGTACTCGTGCCAGAGGTCCGCGTGGTCGGCGTCCTCGCAGCCGGCCAGCCAGGGTCCTCCAGAGGTGTAGTGCAGGAGCTTCGTCGGGCCGGTCATGTGGTCGAGCACGTTCCACTCCTCGGAGATGTCGCCGATCTGCTCGTCGGGGATCGCCTCGAAGCGATGCAGCCAGGCGCCGGTCTGCGTCTCGACGGCCTCCTTCGTCCACGCGCCGAGCTTCGAGCAGTTCATGAGCATCAGGCTCGACCAGTTCTTGCGCGGGTACTGCGTCTGGACCTTGCCGCCCATCTTGACCGTGGCCTCGGGGTTGTAGTCGTGCTGGCGCACGCGCAGCGCGAGGTCGTCCATCGGCAGCGCGAACAGCTCGCTGACATCCCCGAGGGCGAGCATGTCGCCGTCCATGAACAGCGCGATCCCCTCGTAGTCGCACAGCCACGGCACGAGGAAGCGCGTGTACGTGAACGGCGTCGAGGCGAGCGGATCGATCTCACGACCCCAGTCGGGGATCTTCTCCGCGTCGATCGCCCGGATGTCCAGCTCCTGCGTCGTGTGCTTCTGCAGCGAGTAGCGCAGCACCTCGAAAGAGATGTGCTGCGACGGGTCGTAGCCGATGAAGACGCGATGCGGGGTGGTCATCTGGGCGGGGTCCTTTGATTCGAAGCCTGGGACCGCGATCGTAGCCGCGCGGTGCGCGGCGACACCGTCAGACGTAGACGGCGACCGCGAACAGGGCGCACCACGCCAGCGCGAGCCCCACGAGCTCGCGGTCGCGCAGGACCAGCGTCTCGGGAGCCTCCCCGTGACCGCGTTCCAGCAGCAGCAGGTAACGCAGCAGGAACAGGGTGAACGGCGCGATGCTGAGCTCCAGCCACGGTGAGCCGCCGGTCTGCGCGCGGTCGAAGGTCCATAGGCAGTACGCGCCGATCGTGACCGCGAGTGAGGCGGTCACGATCTGCCGCAGGTAGTCCGCCGAGTAGAAGCGCAGGACGCCGCGCGCCGACGGAGCGTCGCTGCGCAGCTCGGCAAGCCGCTTGCCGGCGATGACGAACAGCGCGCCGAACGAGGCGACGATGACAAACCAGCGCGAGACCGGCACGTCGACGGCGACGGCGCCGGCGAGCGCGCGCAGGATGAACCCTCCGGCGACGGCGCCCATCTCGAGTACGGGCACCGCGCGCAGCCACCGCGCATAGGTCGCCCCAAGCAGCACGAACCCGGCCACGACCGCGGCCAGCCCCCAGCCGACCACGAACGCGACGCCAACCGCACACGCGACGAGGACGATCCCGGCCGCCACGGCAGTGCTCGCATCGAGCTCGCCCGCCGCGATCGGCCGCAACCGCTTCGCCGGATGTGCGCGATCCTCGTCGCGATCCAGCACGTCGTTGCACAGGTACACGCCCGAGGAGGCCGCGGTGAACGCCACCGCCGCCAGGCCCACCCGGATCAGCGCGTCCGCGTCGCCGAGCTTCACCGCAGCGGCGGGTGCGGCGAGCACGAGCAGGTTCTTCACCCACTGCGCCGGACGCATCGCTCGCACGAGCGCGGCGGCCCCGCCGTGGCGCCGCGCCGTCCCCCGCCGCGTCGGCGCCGGCAGCTCTCGAGGGTCGGAGCCGAGCATCGGCACCAGCGTAGTCCGAACCGCCGGCCTCACCGATCGGTGCGATCGATCCGCCGCGGCGAGTCGCGCGTGAGCGCCGCCAGCGCGCGGACGTGGCGCAGGGGGATCTCGTCCAGCTCGAGCGCGCGGATGACGGCCTCTCGCGACCGCACGAACGTGGCGCGATCGTCCGCGACGCGCGCGATCGCCCGCGCCAGGTCGGGGACGTCGCCCGGCCTGACGAGGAGGCCCATCCCCGTGCGCGTCACCGGCTCGCGCACGCCCGCAAGCGCCGACGCCACGACCGGTGTGCCGCACAGCATCGCCTCGACCTGGACGATGCCCCACGCCTCCAGCGACGAGATGCTGGGAAGCACGAAGACGTCCAGCCCCCGCAGGAACGCCCCGACGTGTGCGTCCGGCAGCGCGCCCGGCAGCTCCAGCTCGACGCCGAGCATGGCCGCCTGCGCGCGCAGCCGCTCGCCCTCGCCGCCGCCGGCTGCGCCGGCGCTCGGTCCCGCCAGGGCCAGGCGGGCCGGCCGGCCCAGCGCTGCGACGGCCTCGACCAGGCGATCCAGGCCCTTCTCGTGCGTGAGCCGGCCCAGGAAGCCCACCCGCAGGGGGCTGTGGCTGCGCTCGGCGGGTCTCGCGCCATCGCGCGTGAAGGCCGCGACGTTCATCGGCGGCGGGATCGCGACAACGCGCCCGGCCAGTTCGCAGAGCACTCGGGACTGCCTGGCGTAGTCGATCGAGAGCGCGAAGACCTGGTGTGCGTGGCGCGCCGCGCTGCGCGCTGAGAGGTCCGCGGACGTGACGAGCGCACGCGCGAGGAGCCCGCCGGGGACCGCCGCGTCACAGACGTGCTGCACGGCGACGGCGGTGTGGCGGCGGGCGAGCGCGGCGATCAACCCGGCCTCCGCCATCGGCGTCACGAGGATCAGCGCGTCGGAGCGTGCGGCGGCGCGCAGCACGACGGGCACGAGCGTCGGAAGCACGATCGCGCGGTCGATCCGCGCTGCCATCGCCAGCCTGCGCACCCGAACGCCGTCGATCGTCTCGCGCTCGGGCAGCCCGGGATCGTGGCGTCCCACGATCAGCTGCGCCTCGGCGCCGGCGCCGGCGGCGGCCGCCGCGATCCCAAACACATGGCGGGTGAGGCCGCTGACGTAGGGCGGGCCGTAGTACGTGACGAAGACGATCCGCCGGCCGGCGATGTCGTCGGTCACCGCCGCCGCGCCTGACGACGATCGTAGATCCACAGGCGGTCTCCGCCCGTCGCGCTCCACGGGTGGCGACCGAGCTCCCAGCGTGCCACCGAACGCGCCGTCGCGCGGGAGTAGTCGACGATCCACCAGCGCCGGAACGCGACCATCCGGCGATCGAAGCCGGTCAAAGCGCTGTCCAGCCGCGCGGCGGCCGGGTCGAAGAGGAGCGCGACGTCGGCGCTGACCACCTCCCTGGGAACGCTCGCGTCGACGTACCGCACGTCCCTGCCGCGCAGGTACCACGACCACGGCCATTCGATCGCGCTGTCGATCGCGAAGCGCAGGCGCGCGGGGCCGTGGTCGCGCGCGACGATCGCGCGGAGCGCGTCCGCCGAGGCGACCGAGGTCTGCGGCGAGATGAAGAGCTCGCGCGGATCGGCTCCGCGACCCTCGAAGCTCGCCCGCAGCGCGACGGCGAGGGTCGCGCAGGCGAGCAGCGCCGCTGCAGCGACCGCCATCCGTGCCGGCAGCGCCGCGCGAGCGCGCCAGATGGCGTCGGCGCCGACCCCCGCCAGCAGCGCACACGGCAGCAGCGGATGCAGTACCAGCCAGCCGAACTTCTCACCGGCCCACGTGTACACGGCCAGCGTCACGACCGCATAGACCGCGAGGAAGTCGACGAACGGCTCGCGACGACGGGCGACCGCCCCGACCAGCGCAAGCGCGACGATGACCGGCTCGTACAGCGCGAGCACCACGAGGTAGAAGGTCGCCGGCTGGCCGCCGCGGCCGACCCCGTGCTGGTCGAGCCAGTAGCGAAGGCCGTCCGCGAACGCCGCGGTCAGCCCGGGCGGGTTCGTCAGGCCGTTGGAGAACAGCAGCGTGATGAGCACGAGGAACACGGCCGCGGCGATGCGCCACGGCTCGCCGCCCAGCGATCGGACGCCGGCGATCGGCCACGCGGCGCGAACGCTCACGCCGCGCCGGCGCTGCAGGGCCACCGTGCAGCCGACCGCGACGGCAAGCGCGAAGACCGTGATGAACGTCGTCTCCTTCGTCGCGAACGCCAGCGCCAGCGCCGCGAGCAGCGCGATCGCATGGCGGCGCCGCGCCTGCTGCCCGAGCCGGATCAGCGCGGCCAGGGCGATCGCCGTGAGCGCCACGGCGATGATGTCCTCCCGAGCGAAGCGCGAGTAGTAGAGGAGGCTCGGGCTGGTGCACAGCGCGACGCCCGCGGCGAGCGCGCCGGCGCGTCCAAGCTCGCGGCGTAGCAGCAGCGGCGCCAGGCACAGCGCACTGCCGGTCAGCGCGTGCGGAAGACGGAGCGTGAACTCGCCATCGCCGAAGACCGAGAACGACAGGGCGATCGAGAAGAAGTCGACCGGGCCGTGCAGCAGCGGCTGATAGGAGTAGTCGCCCGAGCGCAGCAGCAACCACGCGAAGTAGCCGTGCTGGCTCTCGTCGTGGTGCACCGGGCGATCACCGAGCACCACGAGTCGTAGCGTCAGCGCCACGGCGAGCAGCACCACCCACGCGATCCGCTCGGCGCGCGTCGAGGTCACGTTCGCGCAGCGGAGGTGGATCGGCAGAGCGCGCGGAGCTCGAGGGCGCCCTTGCCGAGGATCCGCAGCATCGCCACCCCTCGCAGGCGCGAGCGCCCGGACCGGCGCGCGTGGTGACTGACGTCGATCTCCGCCACGCGCCAGCCCCGCCGCGCGGCCGCTACGGAGACGAGCACGGAGAAGCTGAGATCGCGCGGCCCGACGAAGGGCCGCAGGTCGTCCCACAGCGCGCCGCTGATGAGCCGCAGCGGCGTGGCCGCGTCGTGCAGTGGGCGGCCGGCGGCGCGACGCACGAGCGCGCGCGTCATCGTCGTGATCGCCCGGCGGTGGGGCGGGTCGCTGCGCAGGCGACGGACCCCGAGCACGAGATCCGCCTCGCCGCGCTGGGCCCACAGCCGCGGGAAGTCGCCGACGTCGACCTGCCCGTCGGCATCCATCTGCAGGTACCACCGCGCCCGAGTGCAGTCCAGCCCGCGGCGCGTGGCCGGACCCTGCCCGGTCGGGGTGTCGTTGCGCAGCACCCGTACCCGCGGGTCGGCCGCGGCGGCCCGCTCGAGCAGCCCCGGCGTCTCGTCCCGCGAGCCATCGTCGACGACGACCACGGACGAGCCCTCGATCTGGTCGAGGATCCGCTCGCGCACCCCGTCGATCATGTCGCCGAGCGTCTCGGCCTCGTCGAGCGCCGGCATCACGACGACGAGGGCGGGCAGGCTCGGATCCTCGTCGCGAGCGCGTCGCGCCTCAGGCGCGCGATCCGGCGCCTGCGCCGCGGGGCGCGGGAAACGCCTGCGCGCCACGATCACGGCGATGCCGAGGACCGTGATCGGGAGGAACAGCACCGCTCGCAGGGCAAGCACGTAGCCGACGGCCGCGCCACCGGACGCGCCGAGCGCGTTCGCGGCGAAGACGACGGCGACGTCGTACGTGCCGACGGCGCTGGGCGCCGCGGGCAGCGCACCGACGAAGTTGGCGATCGCGAGGACGTACACCGCTCCCAGCAGATCCATCGAGATTCCCACGGCATGGGCGGCGAGCAGGTAGACGAGCGCCTCGAGACCCCACAGCAGGACCGAAGCGAGCACGGCGATCGCGACGGTTCGCGCACCGATCCGGCCCAGCGCGCCAAGCAGCGTCCCGACGAAGTCCCGCACGGCCCGCGAGAGCACGCCGACGATCGCGGCGAGTGCTGCGATACCCGCGCACACGCCGAGCACCAGCAGCCCGTCGAGGCCTTCCGGGAGCCGGGCGCCGCGGGGACCCATGGCCAGCGCGACGGCGAGCAACAGGCCGAGAACCACACCGTCGAGCACGCGCTCGGCGAGGACCGTTCCCGCCGCCGCCGCCAGCGGCACGCCGTCGCGTGCGACCCGCACGGCACGGAACGCGTCACCGGCGCGGGCCGGCAGAACGTTGTTGAGCGCGTAGCCCACCACGGTCAGGGCCTGCGCCTGCGCCGGCGAGACCGGCACCCCGGCGCCGATCGCGAGCGATCGCCAGCGCATGCCGCGGATCACGGTCACCGCCGCGAACGCGGCCAGCGACGCGCCCAGCTCGACGAGCGCCCTGGAGCCGGTCGGCCAGCTCGGCGCCGGTTGGCGCAGCGCCCACGCGACGAGAACGACGACCCCGATCGCCGAGACCAGCGCGGACAGCAGGTTGCGCTGAGCGGTCACGGTGTCACCGGGCGACGACGATAATGCCGCGATGACCAGCCTGGTCGCCTTCGGGCTCGTCGTCCTGGCAACCGGCGTGCTGGGGGTGCCGCTCGCCCGAGCCTGGTTCGCGCAACTGCCCGCTCGCGGCGCCGGACTGTCATTCGCGGTCGGCCTGCTCGGTCTGCTGTGGCTGGCGTGGCTGCCTCCCGCGACGGGCGCCGTGGCGCTCACCACCGCCTCGGCGGTCGGCGCCGCCCTGCTCCTCGCCGGCGCCACCGGCGCGCTGCTCGTGCGTGATCGCCGGCCGCAACGCCCCCGCGAGCGCGCCGAGGTCGTCGTCGCCCGGGCCGCGATCGCGATCTTCCTGGTCGCGTATCTGGCATGGGCGACGCTGCGGGCCCTGTCGCCCGGCTACGGCAGCGGCGAGCAGCCGATGGATCATGGGTTCGTCGCGGCCATCCTGCGCAGCCGCTCGCTGCCACCCGTCGACCCCTGGCTCTCGGGCGAGCGACTCGACAACTACTACTACGGCACCCACTTCCTCGTCGCGACGCTGACGCGCCTGTCCGGCGTCGGGGTCTCGACGGCGTTCAACCTCGCACAGTCGGCGTTCTACGCGGTCTGCGCGTCGACCGTGTTCGGGCTCACGGCCGAGCTCGCTCTGCTCGCTCGAGCGCGGCTGCGCCTCGCGGTCGGGGCCGGCGTCGCGGCCGCCTCGATGGCGATGGTCGCCGGCAACCCGGCGGGTGGCCTGCAGATCCTGCTGGACCCGGTTCGGCTGCTGGACTACGACTGGTGGGCTCCGTCGCGCGTCGTCGACTACGCGATCAACGAGTTTCCGTTCTTCGCCTTCCTCTACGGGGAACTGCACGCGCACATGCTCAGCGTGCCGACGCTGCTGCTCGTGGTCGCGGCCGTCGCACAGCTCGCGGTCGCCGGGCCGGGGCGCGGGCGGCGGCTCGTGATCGGCGCCGGATGCCTCGGGCTCGCCGCGGGCGCGCTCGGGTTCCTCAATGCCTGGGATCAGCCGACCGCCGCGGCCGTGGCCCTCGCCGGGGCGCTCGTGTGGCTCGCCGGCGGCCCGCGCGGCGACGCGTGGCCACGGGCGCGCCGGCTGATCGCGTTCGGCGCCGGGGCCATCGCCGTGGCCGCGCTCGCATGGCTTCCCTTCCAGCTGGACTTCCATGGGCCGCCCGTCGGGATCCGGATCGTCGAGCCCGAGCGCACGATCCTCGACGTCGCGCGCGACTACGGCCTCGTGTTCGGCCTGCTCGCCTGGATCGCTGCCGCCTACACGAGCCACGCCCTCGTCGCGCTCCACGGCGCGCGGCGCGCGGCCATCGCCGGCGCCGGGTTCGCGCTCGCCATCGCGGCGCTTGCGCTCCTGGGTCTCGGCGGCCTCGCGCTGTTCGTGTTCGCGGTCCTGCCGCCGGCCGTCGTCGCGTGCGGGCGCGGCCTGCCCCACGTCGAGCGCCTCTGCTTCGCGCTGCTCGCGGCCGCGTTCGCGCTGGCGCTCGTCGGCGAGGTCGTCGTGGTCCGTGAGGCATTCAGCAACGGGCCGTTCTATCGCCAGAACACGGTCTTCAAGTTCGGCTACCACGCGTGGTTCCTGCTCGCGATCGTCTGCGCCGCGCTGGCTGCGCGGCCCGGATCCGGTCGAGAGCTGATGCGCTGGCCGTGGCAGGCGGGGCTCGGCGCCCTAGCCGGTCTGTGCATCGTGTACCCCGTCGCCGGCTCGATCGCCCGCACCCAGGGCTTCAGGCACGGGCCGCAGCTCGATCTGCTGGCGGGCCTGCAGGAGCGCAGCCCCGGCGACGCGGCGGCCGTGCGCTGGCTGCGGCGGCATGTGACCGGGACGCCGACGCTCGTCGAGGCGACGGGAGACGACTACACAGCGGCGGGGCGCATGGCCTCGCTGACCGGCATCCCGGCTCTCAGCGACTGGCCGGGCCACGAGCTGCAGTGGGGCAAGCTCGACGGCTTCGAGCGCCGTGGCCTGGTCGACGAGATGTACACGACGCTCGATCGCCTCGAGGCCCGAGCGATCCTGCGGCGCTTCGATGTGCGCTTCGTGATCGTCGGCTCGCTGGAGCGGGAGCGCTACGCCCCCGCCGGCCTGGCGAAGTTCGACCGCATGGCTGACCGCGCGTTCGCCCGCGAGGGGACGGTCATCTACGACGTCCGACGGCGCGATCATGGTGGTCAGCGTACCGGGGCGCGGGCCACCGGCCGGGGGCCCGCACGGGCGACATCAGAACGGTGAGAAGGCCGCGATCCCGCATCCGACGACGGCCGGCGATGACCCCTCGCGTCGCGCTCTGCCTCGTGCTGCTCGTGGGCCTGCTCCTGCGCGCGGACGGCGTGGCGTGGGACGGCGGCGCGCACCTGCATCCCGACGAGCGCTACCTGTCACTCGTCGCCGACAACATCAAGCTGCCGTCGAGCCTGGCGGAGTACCTGCGCGTCGACTCGCCGATGAACCCGTACACCACGGAGACCGGCTCCAATCTGGTCTACGGGACGCTGCCGATCACCGCGACCAAGCTCGCGGCTCACCTGGCCGGCCGCGATCGCTACGACGGTCTGGAGATCGTCGGCCGCCGGCTGACCTCGGTCGTCGACCTCGTCTCGATCCTCGTCGCCTTTGGGCTGGCGCGGCTGCTGGCCGCCGGCATGGGACCCAGGCGCGCCGGCTGGGCGGGGGTCGCCGGCGCCGGCGCCTACGCCCTCACGCCGCTCGCGATCCAGCATGCCCACTTCTTCGTCGTCGACTCGTGGCTGACGGCCGGCTGCGGGGCGTCGCTGCTCGCCGCGGCCCACGCGCAGCGATCGAGGACGCCCGCGCGCGGCGCGGCACTGGTCGCGCTGGCGGGCGCGCTGCTGGGCGCCGGCCTGGCGTGCAAGCTCAGCGCCGTGCTGCTCGCGCCCGGGGTGGCGCTGCTCGTCCTGGGGGCGGCGCCCGGGGTCGGGCGGGGCCGGGTGCTGGGGGCGGCGGCGAACCTGCTGCTGCTCGGCGCGAGCGCGTACCTCGCGCTTCGGCTGCTCGCACCTGCGACCTTCGCGTCCGATGACTGGGCCTCCCCGAAGCTGGCAGAGGGGCTTTCGCGCGCCCTCGAGGCCCAGCGAGCTGCCGTCGCCGGCCACGGTGGGCTGGCTCCGCCTTCGCTGCAGTGGCTGAGCTCGACCCCGGTCGTCGACCCGCTGCTGACCCTCGGCGGGATCTCCATCGGGCCGCCGATCGCGCTCGCCTGCGCCGCGGGGGTGCTGCTCGTCGGTCACCGTGCCGTCGCGGCCGCCCGCGCACGGGAGATCGCCTGGCTCGAGCTGGCGGTCATCTACAGCACCGTCGTCGTCGGGGCCTACCTCGCGTCGAGGTTCGTCCACACGGTTCGCTACCTGCTGCCGTTGATCCCGATCCTCTGCGCGACCGCGGGCGTCGCGGTTGCGAGCCTCGCGCGAGCGCGCCGCGGACCGGTCGCCGTCGCCGCCATCGGGACGCTCGCCGTCGCCTGGGCGCTGGCCTACACGGCGATCTATCGCGCGCCGCACACGCGCATCGTCGCATCCGCATGGATTCGTGCCCACACCCACCCCGGGGACGTGATCGTCGGCGAGGAGTGGGACGACCAGCTTCCTACGCCGGCGGACCCCGACCTGCGTCTCCGCGAGCTCCCCGTGTACGCGCCGGATGACGCGGCCAAGCTGCACCGGTTGTGGACCGGCCTGCGTGACGCGGACCTCGTCGTCCTCAGCTCGGCGCGGGCGTCCGGCGCGATCGGAGCGCTGCCCGGGCGTTACCCGCTGACGACGCGCTACTACGACCGGTTGCTGGCCGGGCGCCTGGGCTTCGAGCCGGTGGCTCGATTCCGCTCGCGTCCGCGACTGGCCGGCGTCGAGATCCCGGACGCGTGGGCGGAGGAGGCGACCTCGGTCTACGACCATCCCGAGGTGCGGGTGCTGCGTCGCGCCGCGACGTTGTCGTGGCCCGAGTTCCGGCGCAGGATCCTGGCTGGCCCGCGATGAAAGTCCTCCGATTTCGCTCCGTAATCCGGTACCTTGGGGCGATGCGGAGGCTGAAGCTCGTTCTCGATCAAGGCGGCGTCGCCCTGATCGGAGCGATCATCGTGTGCGGTGTCACCCTGCTGATCGGGGCCCTCGCGGGCAAGCGGCCCGCGTTCGTCGCGGCCAGCGCGGCGGCCGACCCGGCGGGTTGCAACCACGTGGCCGTCTCGCGGCTGGGCGTGGAGGCGCTCGCGACCGCCACTCCGACGGCCACGGCGACAGCGACGCCGACCTCCACTCCGACGGCCACCGCCACGGCCACGCCGACCTCCACCCCGACGGCCACGCCGACGCCGACGCCGACGGCGACGCCGACCTCCACTCCCACGGCCACGGCCACGGCCACGCCGACATCCACTCCGACCGCGACGGCCACGGCCACGCCGACCGCCACACCCGCGCCATGTCCTCCCGTCGCCGCCGACGACTCGTACAACGCGACGCGCGGCACCACGCTCAACGTGCCCGCCCCAGGAGTACTCGCAAATGACACCGACGCGGAGAACGATCCGCTCACGGCCGCGCTCGTGTCGCCGGCGACGAAGGGCACGGTCACGTTGCACCCCGACGGCTCGTTCAGCTACCTCTCCACGGGCTACGGCGGCACGACCGACAGCTTCACGTACCGCGCCAACGACGGTGGCCTGAACTCGAACGTCGCGACCGTCACGCTCCACGTAGCCGCCTCCTGCGGGGCCGCGGCATGCTGGCGCTTCGACGAGCCGTCCGGCACGACCATGCACGATTCGTCGCCGAACGCCAACGACGGCACGTACCTGGGTGGCGTGACGCTCGGCGTCCCCGGTGCGCTCGCCGGCGACCCTGACACGGCGGCGTCCTTCGACGGTGTCAACGACGTCGCGCGCGTCCCCGACAGCTCGACGCTCGACGTCGGCAGCTCGTTCACGCTCGAGGGCTGGGTCAAGCGCTCCTCGACGGCGAAGTCTCACGAGCTCATGAACAAGGGTGGCAACGGGCTGCAGCTCGTCGTCATGAACGCCGGCTCGGGCAACCAGGTGTGGCTGCGCAAGGCGAACGTCACGACGGTCGCGCGTTCGAACCTGCCCGTTCTCGCCGACGGCGGATACCACTACGTCGTCGCCACCGTCAACGGCGCCAACAGCGCCAAGATCTATGTCGACGGCGTGCAGAGCACCGTCGCGGTCGCAGCGGCCCAGGTGATCCAGGACACGAACTTCCCGCTCACGCTGGGCGCAACGAGCAGCACACAGATCAACTTCGACGAGTTCGCGATCTATGACGGGGTCCTGTCCGCCGCCGAGGTCCAGTCGCACTACCAGGACGCGACGACGCCGTAGGCAGCCGGCAGCGGCTCGCCGCTAGGGCGTTGTCGCCGCGTGCAGCGCCAGGCAGCGGCGCAGCAGCGCCTCGAGCTCGTCGAGCGGCAGCATGCTGGGCCCGTCGCTCGGCGCGCTGTCGGGGTCGGGGTGCGTCTCGATGAAGAGCGCGTCGACGCCGCACGCGACCGCGGCACGCGCGAGCGGGGCGATGAGGTCGCGCCGCCCGCCCGACGAGCCGCCGGCGCCGCCCGGCGACTGGACGCTGTGCGTCGCGTCGAAGATCACCGGCGCGAACGCGCGCATCGCGACGAGGCCGCGGTAGTCGACGACGAGGTCGTGGTAGCCGAACGTCGTGCCGCGCTCGGTCAGCAGGACGCGCTCGCCGCCGCCCGCGCGCACCTTGTCGACGGCGTAGCGCATGTCGCCGGGCGCGAGGAACTGGCCCTTCTTGACGTTCACGACCTTGCCCGAGGCCCCCGCCGCGACGAGCAGGTCGGTCTGGCGGCAGAGGAACGCCGGGATCTGCAGGACGTCGACGACCTCCGCGACGCGGCGCCACCTGCGAGGCCTCGTGGACGTCGGTGAGTGACCGGCAGCCCGAGCGTCTCGCGCACCTCGGCGAGGATCTCGAGCGCCGCGTCCATGCCGATCGCCGCGGAACGACGCCGCCGACGTGCGGTTGGCCTTGTCGAAGCTGCCCTTGAAGACGAGCGGGACGCCGAGCTCCGCGCAGATGTCGCGCAGGCGCGTCGCGACCGACAGCGCGAGCTCGCGGCTCTCGAGCAGGCACGGCCCGGCGATCAGCGTCAGGCGGCCGTCCCCCGGCGCCACGCCGGGCGCGATCTCGACGGCCGCCGGCACGGTCACGAGGGCAGGTGCGCGCGGACCGCGTCGTGCAGGCGCAACAGGCCGACGCAGCGCCCGCCGTCGACGACGACCGGCGCGGAGATGAACGCCTTCGGGCGCGTCTCGAGCAGCAGCAGCGCCTGCGACAGCGGCAGCTCGGGCGACAGCGTCAGCGGGCTCGTCGTCATGACCGCCGCGACCGGCACCTCGGCGATGTTGTCGACCTCGATCAGCAGGCGGCGCACGTCACCGTCGGTCAGGAAGCCCGCGAGGCCGCCGCCGTCGTCGACGACGCAGACCGCGCCGTAGCCGGTGCGCGTGATCTTGAGGATCGCGTCCTTGAGCGTCGCGAGCGGGCCGACCTTCGGCAGCTCCGTGCCCTGGCACATGACGTCGCCGACGCTGAGGCTGAGCCGCGCGCCGAGCGCGCCCGCCGGGTGCAGGCGCGCGAAGTCGTCGGCCGTGAAGCCGCTGGCGCGCATGACCGCCGCCGCGAGCGCGTCGCCGATCGCCGATGCCGCCAGCGCACTCGCCATCGGCGCGGCATCGAGCGGGCACCCCTCGCGCTCGACCGAGACGTCCAGCGCGATGTCCGACTCGCGCGCGATCGGCGAGTCGGGGACGCCGACGATCGCGATCAGGCAGGCCCCGCGCGAGCGCAGGTGCGGCAGCAGCGTCATGAGCTCGCTCGACGCGCCGCTCTTGGAGAACAGCAGCGCCGTGTCCGACGTGCTGACGACGCCGAGGTCGCCGTGCAGGGAGTCCGAGGCGCTGAGGTACAGCGCCGGCAGGCCGGCCGAGCGCAGCGTCGCGGCGACCTTCTGGGCGATGTGGCCGGACTTGCCGACACCGAGGGCGAGGATCTTGCCCTCGGTCTTCGCCAGCGCGTCGACGGCCGCGTCGAAGGACTCGTCGAGGCTGTCGTGCAGGCGATGCAGCGCGGCGATCTCGTCGAGATCGTGCGGCGGCCGACGTCGCGGTGCGATGCGCGGCGGCACCGTGGGGGCGTCGCTCATGCCGGGATCCGTTGCAGGAACGTCGCCCGCACGCGCTCGAGCTGGCCGGGGGTGTCGACGGACGGACCCTGCGGCGGCACCTCGAACGTGTGCAGGTGCAGCCCGGCCTCCAGCCAGCGCAGCTGCTCCAGGCGCTCGCTGTCCTCGAGCGCGCTCGCCGGCAGATCGCCGAACGCGCGCAGGAAGCCGGCGCCGTAGGCGTACAGCCCGACGTGCCCCCAGAAGCTCGCGGCGCTCGGCCAGTCCTCGGCGGCCACGTCGCGCACGTACGGGATCGGGCTGCGCGAGCAGTACAGGACGCGGCCGTCGTGGGCGCGCACGACCTTCACGACGCTCGGGTCCTGGACGTCCTCGGGACGCGTCATCCGGTAGGCCGGCAGCGCGACGTCGGCGCCACTGGATGTGAGCTCGCGCGCGCAGGCGGCGACGATCGCCGGATCGGTCAGCGGCGCGTCGCCCTGCAGGTTGACGACGACGTCGGCGCCGAGCCGCTCGGCGACCGACGCGATCCGCGCCGTGCCGGACTCGAGCGCCGCGTCGGTCATCAGCACCTCGCCACCGAAGCCGCGCACCTCGTCGGCGACCTCCTCCGCGTCGGTCAGCACGACGACCCTTCCGACGCCCGCGGCGACCGCGACGTCATGCGTGCGGCGCAGCATCGTGCGGCCGGCGATATCCGCGAGCACCTTGCGCGGCAGGCGCGAGGACTGCAGGCGAGCGGGAATCGCGACGATGGTCGCGGGCATCACGTCGTCGATCATATCCGCGGCGCGGACGCCGCCGACGGCGCGAGCAGGGCGGTCATCGCGGCGATGACCTCGTCCTGCTGGGCGATCGTGAGGTGCGGCCCCATCGGCAGCGACAGCACCTCGGCGGCGAAGCGGTCGGTGACCGGCAGCGGCACGTGGCCGTGGCTGTCGGCGTAGGCGTCCGTGCGGTGAATCGCGATCGGGTAGTGGATGATCGTCTGCACGCCGCGCTCGGCCAGCTCGGCTTGCAGGCGATCGCGCTGCGGGTGGCGCACGACGAACAGGTGCCAGACGTGCCCGGCGCCGTCGGCGACCGTCGGCAGCGTCAGCCCGTCGAGACCCGCGAGCGCCTCGAGGTAGCGCGCCGCCGCCGCGCCGCGGCGCGTGTTCCACTCCGCCAGGCAGCGCAGCTTGACCCGCAGCGCCGCCGCCTGCAGCCCGTCCAGGCGCGAGTTGAAGCCGTGCAGCTCGTGCTCGTACTTCACGCGCGAGCCGTAGTTGCGCAGCAGCCGGACGCGCTCGGCCAGCTCGGCGTCGTCCGTCATGACGATCGCCGCCGTCGCCGAGCGCACCGAGGTTCTTGCCGGGATAGAACGAGAACGCCGCGGCGTCGCCGAGCGCGCCCGCCGGCTCGCCGTGCAGCGTCGACGCCGTGCGCCTGCGCGGCGTCCTCGACGACGCTTCAGCCCGTGGCGGTCGGCGATCTCGCGCAGCGCCGGCGATGTCCGCCGGCTGGCCGTAGAGGTGGACCGGCGACGATCGCCCGCGTGCGCGGCGCCGATCGCCCGCTCGACGAGCTCCGGCGCGATGTTGCCGGTGACGGGGTCGACGTCGACCGCGACCGGCGTCGCGCCCGCCTGCGAGACGCCGAGCCAGGTGGCGATGAACGTGTGCGCCGGGACGATGACCTCGTCGCCGGGGCCGATGCCCGTAGCCGCGCAGCAGCAGGTGCAGCGCGTCGAGGCCGCTGCCGACGCCGACGCCGTGCGCGACGCCGCACAGCGCCGCGAACTCGCGCTCGAAGGCGTCGACCTCGTCTCCAAGGATGAAGCGACCGGTGCTCGCGATGCGGTGCCAGGCCGCGTCGAGCTCGCCGCGGAGCTCGTCGTAGGCGGCCGGGCAGGTCGAGGAAGGGAACCATGGTCGCGTCCACGCTAGCGGGGACCGCGATCGCTCTCCCTTGTACGCGTGGCGCAGATCTCGCCTCCGCGATGCGACGCCGGCGGCTATCCGAACAGGAGCATGACGAGCGTGCTCTCGCCCGCGTCGTTGCAGCTCCCGCTCACCGGGAGGTTGTTGACGTCTCCGCTGTAGGCCGCGATCCAGTGGTACGTCCCCGACTTCGTGGGGGTGAACGGCGCCCCGCCGAGACGTTCTGCGGCGCCAGGCTCGACGCGACGTTCGTCTGACCGACCGTCACCGGCCCGCTCGGTACCCCGGGATCACCGCGGCGATCGGCGTGATCAGGGACGAGCACCAGCCGCGGCGATGACGATGCCCGGATCGGGGTGACATGCCCTTGAGAGCGCCCGGACGCGCGCCCTGATGCGCCCGCGACGAGATTCCTCGGGCCATGCACTGCGACCCCGCGGCGGGGAGGGGGTTGCCGCCGCGAGGTCGTGTGCGTTTCGGCCGCTTGCGTCCGTGGCGGCGGGTGGCAGCCCGCCGCCGGGTGCTCAGCCGCCGATCTGGGACGGTCGCGTCCCAAGCTTCACGGTCAGCGTCCGCGCGTCGCCGGAGCGCTGGACGACGACCTTCACCTCACTGCCCGGCTTGGCGCCCGCGACGGCCGCGGAGACGTCGTCGGCCTGCGCGACCCGCTTGCCGCCGACCGCGACGATGAGATCGCCGCCGCGCAGTCCGGCGTCGGCTGCGGGCCCGCCCGCGACCACCTCGCCGATCACCGCTCCGCTGCCCGTCGTCGCATCCGTCGTCGTGATCCCGAGGTAGCCGCGCTTGATCGCCTGGCCGGTCTTGAGCTGCGCCAGCACCTGCTTGGCGGTGTCGATCGGGATCGCGAAGCCGACGCCGCTGTTGGACTGCGTCGAGGTCGCGATCTGGGCGTTGATCCCGACGACGTTGCCGCCGGCGTCGAGCAGCGGTCCACCCGAGTTGCCGGGGTTGATCGCCGCGTCGGTCTGCACGACGTTGTCGATCGAGAAGTTGTTCGGTGCCTTGATCGTGCGCCCGAGCGAGGAGATGACGCCCGTCGTCAGCGTGCCTTCGAGCCCGAACGGGCTGCCGATGGCGATCGCCGACTGGCCGACCTTGAGCTGGCTCGACGAGCCGAGCTTCAGCGGGGTGAGCTTGAGCCCGCTGGGGTCGATCTTCAGGAGCGCGAGGTCCGTCGAGGGGTCCAGGCCGACGACGCGCGCCGTAACGCCACCGGCGCTCGTGTCCGCGAAGCGAACGCGCACGGCCTGCGCGCCGTCGACGACGTGGTCGTTCGTGAGGATGTAGCCCTCGCGGTCCAGCACGAAGCCCGAGCCGGTGCCGCCGCCCCGCGCGCTGTTGACCTCGATCGACACGACGCCGGGGCTCACGCGCTCATAGAGCGCCGACACATCGGTCGCGCTGCGCGCGGGCGCCGCGGCCGGCGCCGACGCCACCGCGGCGGGAGGGGAGGTCGCCGCGGCGCCGGCGCCCGCGCCCGCGGGCGAGTCGGACGCGGAGAACGCCCCGCCGATCGCGAGGCCGAGGATGGGCAGCGCGACGACCAGCGCGCCCAGCAGCCCGGCGAAGAAGTGAGAGCGTCGGAGGTCGGGGGAGCGAACAGGTTCGCGGGTGTGGGTAGCGGTAGCCATGACCGCCACTACATCGCCGCGCGCTGAACGACCGCTCACCCGCGCGTAAGAAAAACGCGAGAACGGGGCGCCGCGCGCCGCCCTGGCGCAAGTACGCTTGGGCGCTATGGCCACAGAAGAACGCTTGACCGTCGCCCCGATCGTCGGCCCGGACGATCCCCGGCGCTTCACCGACTCGGGCATCGAGGTCGAGCAGCTCTACGCGGCCGGCGACCTCCCCGCCGAGCTCAAGCTCGGCGAGCCCGGCGACTTCCCGTACACGCGCGGCGTCCATCCCGAGATGTACCGCTCGCGGCCGTGGACGATGCGCCAGTACGCCGGCTACGCCTCCGCCAAGGAGACCAACGAGCGCTACAAGTACCTGCTCGCGCACGGCTCGACGGGCCTGTCGATGGCGTTCGACCTGCCCACCCAGCTCGGCCTGGACTCCGACGACCAGCGCTGCCTGGGCGAGGTCGGGCGCACCGGCGTCGCGATCGACACGCTCGACGACATGCGCACCGCGTTCGACGGGATCCCGCTGGACTCGGTCTCGACGTCGATGACGATCAACGCGCCGGCGGCGGTCCTGCTGTCGATGTACGCGCTCGTCGGCGAGGAGCAGGGCGTGCCGACCGACCAGCTGCGCGGCACGACCCAGAACGACATCCTCAAGGAGTACATCGCCCGCGGCAACTTCATCTACCCGCCCGAGGGGTCGATGCGGCTGACGACGGACCTGTTCGCCTACTGCAAGCAGCATGTTCCGCGCTGGAACACGATCTCGATCTCCGGCTACCACTTCCGCGAGAAGGGCTGCTCGGCGGTCCAGGAGATCGCGTTCACGCTGTGCGACGCGATCGCGTACGTCGAGGCGGCGCTGAAGGCCGGGCTCGAAGTCGACGAGTTCGCGCCGCGCCTCGCCTTCTTCTTCAACGGCCACAACAACGTCTTCCAGGAGGTCGCGAAGTTCCGCGCCGCGCGCCGGATGTGGGCGACGATCATGCGCGACCGCTTCGGCGCGAAGGACCCGCGCTCGCTGAAGCTGCGCTTCCACACGCAGACCGGCGGCGTGACCCTCACCGCCCAGCAGCCGCAGAACAACGTCGTGCGCGTCGCGCTGCAGGGCTTCGCCGCGGTCTGCGGCGGCACGCAGTCGCTGCACACCAACGGCTACGACGAGGCGCTGGCGCTCCCATCCGAGCGCGCGGCCAAGATCGCGCTGCGCACGCAGCAGGTCATCGCGCACGAGTCCGGGGCGACCGACACCGTCGACCCCTTCGCGGGCTCCTACTACGTCGAGGCGCTGACGAACGAGATCGAGTCGCGCGCGTACGAGCTCATCGCGAAGGTCGACGAGCTCGGCGGCTCGGTCAACGCGATCGAGTTCATCACGAACGAGATCGACGAGTCCGCGTGGGGCTATCAGGAGCGCTACCGCCTCAAGCAGGACATCGTCGTCGGCGTCAACAAGTACGAGGAGGACGCGATCGAGATCGAGGACATCCTCCGCGTCGATCCCGAGTCCGAGCGCGAGCAGCTCGAGCGCCTCGCCGCCTTCAAGGCCGACCGCGATCACGAGCTCGTGGCGCAACGCCTCGACCAGCTCCGCGAGGCCGCGCGCGGCACCGACAACCTCGTGGAGCACGTCCGCGTCGCCCTGAAGGACCGCTGCTCGATGGGCGAGGTCTGCGGCGCGATGAAGGACGTCTTCGGTGCCTACAAGCCGCGGGGTTGACAGCACGCGGCCGGCTTGCTGCGATGCAGGGCAGTGAACGCGCACGTTCAGGTCCGCGAGGGGGTCCCACCATGCTCGGGTTCGTCGTCCGCAGTCTCCGCATCAGCTTGCTGGCGACGCTCGCCGTCGCGGCGTTCGCCGGGTCGGCGCAGGCCGCCGCCGGCCTGAACGGCTACCGGGTCAAGGCGACCGGCGCCAACCTCAAGGCCCTCGCGGCGCAAGGGTTCGACCTCACGGAGGGCCGTGACAGCAAGCGCGGGACGATCGACGTCGTCGGCACGGCAAGCCAGATCGCGGCGGCCAAGGTCGGCGCGCGCAAGCTGACCGACAACGAGCGCGGGACCGTGCGCGACACCTCGCGCAGCGCCCAGAGCGACGCCACCGCCGGCGCGACGGACGCCGCGTTCAACGTCTGGACGAAGTACGACACCGTCGTCGACGACGAGAAGGAGCAGTACACCGAGCAATACGACCGCGTGCTGACCCAATACCCGGCGCTCGTGAAGAAGCGCGTCACCGGCACGACCTACGGCGGCCGCGAGATCATCGCGCTGCAGGTCACGAAGGGCGCCACCGGCGCGGACATCGCGGGCCGCCCCGCCGTGCTCTACAACGCCATGCAGCACGCCCGCGAGTGGCTCGCCGGCGAGACCTGCCGGCGCACGCTCGAGTACTTCCTCACGAACTACGGCAAGGGGACCAGCGCGGGCATCGAGGTCACGCAGCTCGTCGACTCGACGGAGCTGTGGTTCGTCTGCGTGAACAACCCGGACGGCTACGAGTACACGTTCACGGCCGGCAACCGCCTGTGGCGCAAGAACCTGCGCGACAACCCGCTTCCGGGCGAGACCGCCGGCGACGGCCTCATCACCAACGGCGACGGCGTCGATCCCAACCGCAACTTCTCCTCGAACTGGGGCCGCGACAACGACGGATCGTCGCCGCGCCGGGAGTCCGAGACCTACCGCGGCCCCGGACCCGCTTCGGAGCCCGAGACGCAGGCCATGGAGGCGCTCTTCAACGAGATCCACCCGGTCTTCCAGAAGAACGACCACACGGCTGCGGAGCTGCTGCTGTACCCGCAGGGCTTCCAGCAGGACACGCGCAGCGCCGACGACGAGATCTTCACGGCGCTTGCCGGCGACCCGTTCAAGCCCGGCATCGAGGGATTCTTGCCTGAGCTCTCGGCGGGGCTCTACATCACGAACGGCGACTTCACCGACTGGGCGTACAACGTCAAGGGCGTGCTCTCGTACACGCCCGAGGGGACGCAGGCCGAGGACCCGAACGTCACGGGCTTCGAGTACCCCGACTCGCCGCAGCAGATCCAGCAGGAGTTCCGCCGCCATCTGCCGTTCGCGCTCGACCTCGCGAAGTCCGCCGACGATCCCTCCGAGCCCGACTCGCACCTCGACAACACGGCCGACGACTTCACCGTCGACACGTTCGCGGAGTCCTACGGCGACCCGCAGCCCGTGGCCGCGGTCGTCAAGCGCAAGCTCGGGGACGTCCAGATCCGCTTCAAGGTCAACGGCGGGCCGACGCAGGTCGCCCCGACGAAGGCGTACGCGGGCGGCGAGCGCTACTACAAGGAACCGGGGGTCTACTACCACCGCGTCCGCGGCTACGTCGTCGGCACGAAGCCCGGCGACTCCGTCGAGGCCTGGTTCACCGCGGGCGGGAAGGCGTCGGCGCACTTCACGTACAGCGCGGCCGTCGAGTCGGCGAAGCCCGTGCTCGTGCTCGCCAACGAGGACTACACCGGCGTTCAGCCCGGAGGTCCATATCCGGGACCCAGGTATCTGCAGTACTACACCGCCGCGCTCGACGCCGCGGGCGTGCAGTACGACGTCTACGACATCGACGCGCACGGCCGGCGCGCGCCGGACCCGCTCGGGATCCTCGCCCACTACTCCCACGTCGTTTGGTACACCGGCGACGACTACGTCCCGCGCGAGCCCGACGCGCCCGGCGGCTCGGGCATCACGAAGATGGCGGTCGATACCCAGAACGCCGTTCGCGACTTCATGAACGACGGCGGCAAGCTGTTCTTCACCGGCAAGAACGCGGGCCGCGTCTTCGGCGAGGGCATCTACAGCTACAACCCGTTCCAGGCCGAGGAGCACACCTACTGTCAGAACGCGAACCCGAGCTGCATCCTCGCGCAGGACGACTTCCTGCAGTACTACCTCGGCGCCTACCGCTACGTGCTCGGCGGTGGCGAGGATGACAGCGGCATCCCGTTCGGGGTGCAGGGAACGGCGAGCCCGTTCGACATGCTGAGCTTCGACTTCAACGGCACGGACTCCGCGCAGAACAACGACAACACCGCGACGCTGCTGGTGACGTCGTCGGTGCTGCCGCCCGCGCAGCACCCGCTGTTCGCCGACTCGAAGGCCGTGGCGGCGTGGGATCGCCCGTTCGCGTCGCCCTTCGACCCGCACGCCGGCAGCTGGTTCCTCTCGGCGGGCGCGGACGACATCTCCTACAAGCGCCTGCTCAAGCCGTTCGCGATCCCGGCAGGGGGCGGGACGGTGAAGCTCTTCACCTCGTTTGACCTCGAGACCAACTACGACTACCTGTTCGTCGAGATCCACACCGCCGGCGGCGACGACTGGACGACGCTCGTAGACGCCAACGGCCACACGCACGACGACGTCGGCGACTCGTGCCCGACGAGCACCGCCGCCGCGTCGGCGTGGCAGACGAACCATCCCTTCCTCGCCCACTACCAGACGGTGGTCGACGCCGGCGCGGACTGCGATCCGACCGGTTCGAGCGGAACCTGGAATGCCGCGACCGGCAACTCCGGCGGCTGGCAGGACTGGTCGCTGCCGATCCCGGCGGCCTACCACGGAAAGGATGTCGAGATATCGGTGGCCGTCGTCACCGATCCGGCGTCGCTCGGGCTCGGCGTGTGGGTCGACGAGCTGAAGGTCGTCGACTCGGCCGACGCGCCGATCACCAGCGCCGATCCGTCGTTCGAGACCGGCATCGACGGCTGGACGCTGCCCGGGCCTCCCGGTCCGGCCGGTCCGGCCGGCCAGTCGGACAAGACCGGCTGGGTGCGCGCGCAGACCGCGCCGTTCGTCGAGACCCCGGTCGTCACGACGAACGACAGCGTCTACACGGGCTTCGCGTTCGAGGCGATCAGCGACGCGGCCAACCGCACTGCGTTCATGCGCTCCGTGCTGACGCACCTCGGCACGCCGGTCAAGCCGGCGTTCCAGGCGCCGACGCCGGTGCCCGAGACTCCGCCGCCGCCACCGCCGCCGCCGCCACCGCCACCACCACCACCACCACCGCCACCGCCGCCACCGCCGGCCGCTCAGATGAACCTGCGGGCAACGAGCCCGCAGAACCTCACCTTCGCGCGGCGCAGGGGCGTGCTGGCGACCCTCGGGTGCAACCGGCGCTGCGTCGTGCGCGTCGACCTCGTCGTCAGCCGCGCGACGCAGCGGGCCTACAAGCTGCCATCGCGGCGGATCGGGCGGCGCTCGGTGACGCTCGGACCGGGGCAGAAGAGGTTCCGCGTCCCGCTGACCTCATCGGCCAAGCGGCGCTTGCGGCGGGCACGGAGCGTGGGGCTCACCATGCAAGCGACGTGGACGGGCGTCCGACCCGCGATCACGAAGTCCCGCGCCGTACGCCTGCGCCGCTAGCGCGAGCAGGCGATGTGGTGCGTGATGTCCGGGTCCTGCGACGCGGCGCCGTTGTCGGCGAGCCGCAAGCGAACGGCCTCCTCGGCGCGGGTCTTGGACTCGCCGTAGGACGAGCTCGTCACGCTCCAGCCGTCGAGGTCGGGGCTGTCGGCGGTCCAGCCGTCGTCGTGGTTGTTGCAGTGAAGAACGCGGATCTTCAGCATCTCGGACACGTCGAGGGAGGGTAGCCGAGCGGCCGCGCGCCGCGACGCCAACCCCGGGTCCACGAGCGCTCGGACGCGCGAGGACGATCGCTGCCGCGCCGAAGCGGGCAGGTCGTTGCACTGCTCGTGACCTTCGCGTGTCGGTGGCAGGACTCCGCCGGAGGCGCACGAACCCCGAGCCATGAAGCAGTCCACGGCCACGCGCCGTCTCGTGAAATCGCCGCCCGAGCTGTGGGCGGAACTCAGCAGCGAGGAGTCGCTGGGCCGCCACCTCGCCGAGTTCGGCGAGATCCGCATCACCCGCGTCAAGCCTGAGACCACCGTCGCCTGGGAGGGCGATCGCGCAAGCGGCACGGTGGAGCTCACCCCGATCGGGTGGGGCACGAAGGTCCTGCTGACCGCGACGCCGGCGAAGGCGCCGCCGCCCGCCCCGCCCGCGGCGGCGGACGATGCGGCGCAGCCGGAGGTCGTGGCGGCGCCGGAGGTCGTGGCGGCGCCCGAGGTCGTGGCGGCGCCGGAGGTCGTGGCGGAGCCGGAGGTCGTGGCGGCGCCCGAGGTCGTGGCGGCGCCCGAGGTCGTGGCGGCGCCCGAGGTCGTGGCGGCGCCCGAGGTCGTGGCGGCGCCCCACGTTCCCTCCGCACCGCCGCGCGTCGTCCTGCGCGCGCAGCCCGACAGGCCCGCGCCGCGGCAGGCACCCGAGGCCAGCCGGGGCTTCTTCTCCCGGCTGTTTCGCAAGCGCCGGCCCGAGCCCCCGGCGAGCTCGATCCCCGCGCCGCCGGCACCGACGCCCGACCCGGCGCCGCCGACGCCGGCGCCCGATCCGGCGCCGATCCCGCCCCCGGCTCCCGACCCCGTGCCGCCCACGCCGGCGCCCGATCCGGCACCGATCCCACCTTCGGCTCCCGACCCCGTGCCGCCGATGCCCGCACCGGCGCCTGCGCCCCCGCCGCAGATCGAGGTCCTCGACCCCGACCGCACCGTGGCGATCCTCACCGACGTGCTCGACGACCTGGGATCGGCCCACCACCGCCCCTTCTCGCGCGACTGACTCGACGCTCCGAGGGCCAGAGCCTCGCCTTGGGACGGCGCTCCCGCCCGAGGCGAGGCGAGTGCCGGTCGGGTGCCTCGCCTACCATCGCAGCGCATGTCCAAGCGCTCCAAGGCTCCCGAGACCGCCGAGCAGAAGCTGGCCCAGCTCGCGGAGCTGCGTGAAGCCGCGGGCCGCGTCACGGGCGAGTCCGAACGCAAGCAGCACGACCGCGGCCGCCTCACCGCGCGCGAGCGCGTCGAGAAGCTCCTGGACCCCGGCTCGTTTCAGGAGCTGGACACGTTCGCGCGCCACCGCACGACGGACTTCCAGATGCAGAAGCGCCGGCCGTGGGGCGACGCGGTCATCACGGGCCACGGCACGATCGACGGGCGCCGCGTGTGCGTCTTCAGCCAGGACTTCACGATCTTCGGCGGCTCGCTCGGCGAGGTCATGGCGGAGAAGATCTGCAAGGTCATGGACCTGGCCGCGAAGATCGGCTGCCCGATCGTCGGCATCAACGACTCCGGCGGCGCGCGCATCCAGGAGGGGGTCGTCTCGCTCGGCGCCTACGGCGAGGTGTTCATGCGCAACGTCAACAGCTCGGGCGTCATCCCGCAGATCAGCCTCATCATGGGGCCGTGCGCCGGCGGCGCCGTCTACTCGCCCGCGATCACCGACTTCATCTCGATGGTGAAGGAGACGTCGCACATGTTCATCACCGGCCCCGACGTCATCCGGACCGTCACCGGCGAGGAGGTCGACTTCGAGGAGCTCGGCGGTGCGATGAGCCACAACTCGACGTCCGGCGTCGCGCACTTCGCGTGCGAGGACGAGGAGCAGTGTCTCGCCGACGCGCGCTACCTGCTGAGCTTCCTGCCGTCCAACAACCTCGAGTCCGCGCCGCGCGTCTTGCCGACCGACGACCCGCACCGGATGGACGAGGGCCTCGACCACGTCGTCCCGGCGCACCCCAACAAGCCCTACGACATGCGCGACGTGGTGCGCCCGATCGTCGACGACGGCGAGTTCTACGAGGTCCACGAGCACTACGCGAAGAACGTCGTCTGCGGCTTCGCCCGGCTCGACGGCCACGCGATCGGCGTGGTGGGCAACCAGCCGATGAGCATGGCCGGCGTGCTCGACATCGACGCGAGCGTCAAGGCCGCGCGCTTCGTGCGGACGTGCGACGCGTTCAACATCCCGCTGCTGACGCTCGTCGACGTGCCGGGCTTCTTGCCCGGGACCAAGCAGGAGTGGGGGGGCATCATCCGCCACGGCGCGAAGCTCCTCTATGCCTTCACCGAGGCGACGGTCCCGAAGATCACCGTCATCACGCGCAAGGCCTACGGCGGCGCATACGACGTCATGGCCTCCAAGCACCTCGGCGCGGACTTCAACCTCGCCTGGCCGACCGCCGAGGTCGCGGTCATGGGTCCCGAGGGCGCGGTCAGCATCATCTACAAGCGCGACATCGCGGGCTCCCCCACGCCCGACGCGCGCCGATCGCGGCTCGAGGACGACTACCGAGCGCGCTTCGCCAACCCGTACTCCGCCGCCGAGCGCGGCTACGTCGACGACGTCATCGTCCCGCACGAGACCCGCCCCAAGGTCATCGCCGCGCTACAGGCGCTGCAGACCAAGCGCGCCACGCCGCCGAAGCGCAAGCACGGCAACATCCCGCTGTAGCGGCGATCTCCGAGTGTCATCATGTTGCTCGGGCGCGATATCGTTTCACTTGGCGATGGTTCGGACGATCATCCAGCTGCGCGAGACGCAGGCCGCGGCGCTGGAGCGAGCCGCTCGGCGACGCGGCGTCTCGAAGGCGGCGGTCATCCGGGAGGCGCTCGATGCGCTGCTCTCGCGCGAGGGGAGCGACGCGGCCCTCGAACGAGCGCTGCAGGCCGCGGGGTCGGGCGCGTCCGGCGTGAGCGACCTCGGCGAGCGCCACGACGACTACCTCGCGGACGTCCGCGGCGAGTGACGTTCGTCGACACGTCCGCGCTGCTCGCCTTCCTCGATCGCGACGCCGCACGCCACGAGAGCGTGCTCGCGAGCTTGGCGGCGATCCTCGCCGACGGCAGCGGAGTCACGCACAACTACGTCTTGGTCGAGGCCGAGGCGCTCGCCCAGCGCCGGCTGGGAGGAGGCGTCGCCCGCCGGTTGCTCGAGGACGTCGTGCCGCTGCTGCACGTCGTCTGGGTCGACGCGGACCTGCACGCGGCCGCCGCGTCGTCGTACCTCAAGGCGCCGCGCCGCCGATCGTCGCTCGTCGACCACGTCAGCTTCGAGGTCATGCGACGCCGCGGCCTGGACGTCGCGCTCGCGCTCGATCCCGACTTCGCCGCCGCGGGATTCCGGCTCGTACCTTGACCGAGGTCGCGCGCCGCATCCCGCCGGCGCTCGCGCTCGCATGCGTCCTCGGTGCGGTGCTGCGCTTCGCCACGCTCGACGTGCAGAGCCTCTGGTACGACGAGGCGGTCACCGCGGAGCTCATGCGGATGGACCTGTCGGGGCTGCTGCACGCGATTCCCGACAGCGAGTCGTCGCCGCCGCTGTACTACCTGCTCGGCTGGCTGTGGACGCACGTCTTCGGGACGGGTGAGGTCGGCCTGCGGTCGCTCTCGGCGCTGCTCGGGACCGCGACGATCCCCGTCGTCCACGCGCTCGCACGCCGGATCGGCGGCGAGTTTGCGGGGCTCGTCGCGGCGGCGATCGTCGCCGTCAACCCGCTGCTCGTGTGGTTCAGCCAGGAGGCCCGCGCGTACGCGCTGCTCGTCCTGCTCGCCGCGCTCGCGGCGCTGTTGTGGCTGCGCGCGCTCGAGCAGCCGCGCCGCTCCGGTCGCGCGTTCGCCTGGGGCATCGTCGCCGCGCTCGCGGTCGCGACGCACTACTACGCGATCTTCCTCGTCGGCCCGATGGCGCTGTGGCTCGCCCTGGCGCGGGACTCTCGCGCACGCGCGGTCGCCGGGCTCGTGCCGCTGGGGCTCGCGCTCGCCGCGCTCGCGCCGCTCGCGCTCGGCCAGCGCGCCAACGACAGCGCCTCGTTCATCCGCGACAGCGCGCTCGCGACCCGCATCCTCCAGGTGCCAAAGCAGTTGCTCGTCGGCTACGACTCCCCTGCCGAGACGCTGCTGGCCGTGCTCTCGGGCGTCGTGCTCGTCATCGCGCTCGCCGGGCTCTGGGCGCTGCTCGCCCGCAGGCAGCTCGCGGCAACCGGGCGCGCAGCGGCCGCGCCTCCGGCGGTGCGCGAGCAGGCCGAGCCATCGGCTGGGCGCGAGCAGGCCGAGCCGCGGCCCGGGCGCGAGCAGTCCGCGCCGCCGGCCGGACGAGAGCAGGCCGAGCCGCCCGGCGGGGCCGAGGAGGGCCAGCCGCCGGCCGGGCGCGAAGACGCCGGGCGGCTGGCGGCGCTCGTCGCCGCAGCGCTCGTCCTCCCCGCCCTCGCCGCCCTCGCAGGCGAGGACCACCTCATCACCCGCAACCTGCTCGCGGTCGCCCCCATCGGGGCGGCGCTCGCCGGTGCCGGGCTGGCGCACGCCGCGCGCCGCTGGCCAGCGGTCGGGCCGGCCGCGATCGCGAGCGGGTGCGTGCTCGGCCTGGCCGCGGTCGTCGGCGTCGCGCTCGACCCGCGCAGCCAGCGCGACGACTGGCGCGGCGCCGTCGCCGCGCTCGGCAGGACGCCCGGCCAGCGGCTCCTCGTTGCCACGCCCGCGTCCGCGCTCGCCCCGCTGCGCTACTACCTCCCCGGCGCACGGCCGCTCACGGAGGTCGCGATCGCGACGCAGGAGCTCGACTACATCGCGATGGCGGAGCGCACGCCAGGCGAGCGGCCCAAGCCTCCCCGCCCCCCCGCGCCGCCGGAGATCTTCGGCTACGCGCTCATCGCCGGCGCGCGCGCCGAGACGTTCACGGTCCTGCGGCTGCGGGCGGCCGCGCCCGCGCCGATCGCGGCGGGCGGGGTGGCGAGAGGACTCAACAACAAGCCCCCGTTGCTCGTCGTCTTCACGCGCTGACTCGTCAAATGTGACGCCCCCGTCATGTTTCGGGTACGCTGGCGTTCATGGCACGTTCTGCCCGCGAGCACGACTTCGACTGGATCGTCGTGGGATCCGGGTTCGGTGGCAGCGTCTCCGCGCACCGGCTGACGGAGAAGGGCTACCGCGTCGGGGTGTTCGAGTCGGGCAGGCGGTTCGCCGACCACGAGTTCCCGAAGTCCACGTGGGACCTGCGCCGCTACTTCTTCGCCCCCCGCCTCGGGATGCACGGGATCTTCAGGCTGTCGCTCTTCAAGGACGTCTCGGTCGTCAGCGGCGCCGGCGTCGGCGGCGGGAGCCTCGGCTACGCGAACACGCTGTACCGCGCGCGCCCGCGCTTCTACGAGGACCCGCAATGGGCGGGCCTCGAGGACGACTGGGAGGCCGCGCTCAAGGAGCACTTCGACGAGGCTGAGCGCATGCTCGGCGTGGCCACCGTCACCACCGACGACCCGGCCGACGACACGCTGCGCAAGTTCGGCGAGCACATCGGCGCTCAGGAGAGCTACGCGAAGACCCGCGTCGGCGTCTTCTTCGGCAAGCCGGGCGTCACCGTCGAGGACCCCTTCTTCGACGGCGAAGGCCCCCCGCGCACGGGCTGCATCGGCTGCGGACGCTGCATGGTCGGCTGCCCCGTCGGCGCGAAGAACACGCTGCCCAAGAACTACCTGTGGCTCGCCGAGCGCGGCGGCGCGCGGATCATGCCCGAGCGCACCGTCGTCGACGTGCGCCCGCTCGGTGCGGCCGACGGCTGCGACGGCTATGAGATCG
The DNA here is from genome assembly GCA_963810605.1 of uncultured Actinomycetes bacterium. Taxonomy (GTDB): domain Bacteria; phylum Actinomycetota; class Thermoleophilia; order Solirubrobacterales; family Solirubrobacteraceae; genus CADCVQ01. The sequence goes on along the minus strand of CAWEOF010000026.1, from coordinate 116,877 downwards.
TCACCGAGCGCACGGGCGCCTGGCTGCGCAAGGAGCGCCGCGTCCACACCGCCGGCGCGGTCGTGTTGGCCGGCGGCCCGCTCGGGACCAACCGGCTGCTGCAGCGCTGCGTCCACAACGGCTCGTTGCCGAAGGTCTCCAAGCGCCTCGGCGAGCTCGTGCGCACGAACAGCGAGGCGGTCCTCGCGGTCACCGCGAAGGACGACACCGTCGACTACACCAAGCGCGTCGCGATCTCCGGTTCGATCTACCCCGACGCGAACACGCACATCGAGACCGTCAGCTACGGCCACGCCGGCGACGGGATGAGCCTGCTGCACACGTTGCTCGTCGGCGACGGCACGAAGCTCACGCGGCCGCTGAAGTTCGTCATGGCGGCGCTGCGCCATCCGGTCGACTTCGCGCGCCTCTTCAACCCCCGCGGCTGGTCGCGGCGCACGATCATCCTGCTCGTCATGCAGACGCTCGACAACGCGATCGCGCTACGGCCCCGGCCGGGGCCGCGCGGGTCGATGCGCCTGCAGACCGAGCAGGACCCGCTGCGGCCCGCGCCGACGTTCATCCCGATCGCCAACGAGGCCGCGGAGTGGTTCGCCAAGGAGATCGGCGGGGTGCCACAGAGCTCGCTCATGGAGGCGATCGCGAGCATCCCGACGACCGCCCACATCCTCGGCGGGGTCGTCATCGGGCGCTCGCCCGACGAGGGCGTCGTCGACGCTCGCCACCGGCTGTTCGGCTACGAGAACCTGCTCGTCTGCGACGGCTCCGTCGTGCCCGCGAACGTCGGCGTCAACCCCAGCCTGACGATCACAGCGCTCGCCGAGCGCGCGATGAGCTTCGTGCCCGACGCGGCCGAGGCGGCCGCCGACGGCGCGGGCGATCCCGCCCTGGCGGCTTAAGCGTCACCCGCGGCTGACTACGCTGGTCGGCATGCGCATGGAATCCGAACGGCCGCGGCGGCCGGCGTTCGTGCGGCGGTTGCAGGCCCAGCGCGACCGTCACAGCCGCCGTCCGCGCCCGATCCGCGCCCTGTACGTCGTCGCCGGCTTCACGGTCCTTCTTGCCGGCGTGATCATGATCGTCACCCCGGGTCCGGCGTTCGTGCTCATCCCGATCGGCCTCGCCGTGCTGTCGCTCGAGTTCGCGTGGGCCGAGGCGCTGCTCGACCGAGCGCTCGTGCGCAGCGAGCAGGCCAAGGTCAGGGCCACGCGCTCGACGCGAACCGAGCGCGTCCTGACCTCGATCGTCGCGCTACTCGCCTGCGCGGCGGTCGTCGCATGGGGGGTGTGGGGCGACATTCCCTTCGCACCGGTCTGATCGCCGCTCGCGGCGTGCCGGGCGGCGACGGCGCTCAAGCAGCTCCCGCTGGCGCATCGTGCCGCCGCTGCGTAGCTCGGGGGCAGGCGCGGAAGGGTCCGAGCTCCCACGGCGGCGCCCCGCCCTGTACGTTCGCCCCATGACACGCGCCCAACACCTCTCACGCGCCTCGGGCGCGGACGGGCGAGCCCGACTGCGCCGCGGCTGCGCTGCGTCGATCGCGACGCTCGCAACGCTCGTGTGCATCGCTCCGGCACCCGCCACCGCGGCCAGCCGGCCGCAGATCATCGCGGCGGGCCTCGACGCCACCGACCGCTTCGTCGTCACATGGCGACTGGAGCCGAACACGACCTTCGACTTCCTCGAGTTCGCGTCGGTGGCGATCTCCAACCCATTCACGCCGGGAACGTTCGCGGGCAAGAACATCATCGCCTCGATCTGCGCGCTGCCGACGCAGGGCTGCGCCGCCCCGCCGTCGCTCACGGCGTACCGCTCCCCCGATCCGGTGTCGCGCGACCGTCGCTACTTCGTGAAGGTCAACTCCCGCAGGGGCGCTCGCGGGGCACTTTCGTCCCGGGTCTGGGTCATCGACAAGGAGAAGCCGCTGCTGCCCGGCGGCGGCCGGCCCGCGGCGACGGCGACCAACAAGCCGTCGCTCGGCCAGCCGTACAGGCCGCCCGCGAACAGGACGATCCCGCCGCCGAAGCTCGTGCTCGAATCGGCGCCGAAGACGATCGCCTCGATCCTGCGCAACGGGGTCCGCGCGAGCGTGAGCTGCCCGGCCTTCTCGTGCTACGCCGTCATCGGCCTGCAGCTCGGCAAGACGACGCTCGTCTTCTCGGACGTCACGGCGCGCCCAGGCGAGCGCGAGACGTTCATCCTGCGCCCGCGCCCGGCGCGTCGGGCGGCGCTGCAGCGGCGCACGCGAGCCCGGCTGGAGGTCCGTGCCGAGCTGCACTATCCGGGCGGCAAGCAGGCCACGCTGTCGCGGCGCTTCACCGTCCGGCGCTGACTCGCCCACTCGCGTAAGACAGTCTGACAAGTGTCATGTGACAGTTCTGTCATGTACCGTGGTCGCAGCATCCTGCCGCCCGTTTTACTCAACACGGCGGAGGCGGGCTGACAGGACTACAGCCGCAGGGTTCCCGCCTGAACCGCCCCGTCCCGAGCGGCCTGGAGCGCTGCGATCGAGACGGCGAGATCCTGGATCGCGAGACCCGTCGAGTCAAAGAGCGTGACCGCGTCTGGCGTCGCGCGCCCCGGCGCCTCGCCCGCCAAGACCGCCCCGAGCGCTGTCACCTGCTCGCGCGCGACGAGGCCCGACGCCACCGCGCCCGCAAGCTCGCCGCCGTGCGAGGCCTGCTCCCACTCGTCGCAGTACAGCTCGCAGCGGCTGATCGCGTCGAGGCTCGCCTCGGCCTTGCCCGAGCCGTCGGCGCCGAGCATGTTGAGGTGCTGGCCGATGCACAGGTTCGCCTCGTCGACGACGAGCTCCGCGCCGGGCGTCACGCAGCAGACGATGTCGCAGGCGAGCGCCACGGCGCGGTCGCCGACCTCCCAGCCGAGCTCGTCGGCCAGCGCCTGCGCGACCTCGCCTCGCGGATCGCAGCAGATCCCCGGCCCGTACCCGGCGGCGGCCATGCAGCGCGCGACCCACGCGCCGTTCAGCCCGCAGCCGACGAGACCGACGGTGCGGGCCTCGGGACGCGCGAGCGCCAGCGACGCGACCGCCGCGACGGCGCCCGTGCGCAGCGCCGTGACGGCCGGGGCGTCGAGCAGCGCGAGCGGCAGCCCGGTCTCAGCGTCCGACAGGCAGACGACGCCGTTGACCGTCGGCAGTCCGCGCGCCGGGTTGCCGGGAAACGACGTGATCCACTTCAGGAGTGCGAAGCCGCCCCCGAGGGCGGGCATCGCGCGGAAGTCCCCGTAGGGCGGGCTCTGCACGTAGACCTTCGCGGGCATCGTCCAGTCGCCGCGGTGGTGGTGCAGGAACGCCTCGCGGGTGGCCGCGATCGCCGCGCCGGCCGAGACCGCGGCGAGGACGCACTCGTGATCGAGGATAGTGAGCTCCGGCATTGGTAGTCAGGGGCGCAGTGCCCTCCATTGCTCGGCCTCTCCGGCGCGTAGGTTGCGGCCCTTGCGCTTGACGAGCAGGCGCTTGAGCCGCCACGCGACGTGGCGGTCGATCTGGACGAACGTGTCGGCGGCGTTGCCGGTACCGGGCGCTCCGGCGCTTACCCGGACGGGACTCCCACCCGCCGGCCTGATCCAGCTTGCAAGGCGCACCACGAGCGGGAGCCTAGTGGGCTACCGATTGCAGACAACCCCGCGCTGGAACATCGCGATCGGCCCAACAAAAGGCCTGAATGTGGACCGAGATTTGGCTGTATAGTCCGTCGCCCCTGCACGCCACCACGGAGTCCTGACGCCCATGGAGCCCAGCAGCACTGCCGGCCGCCCGGGAACACTCGAGAACCCCGAGGTTCGCGAGGATGTTCCCGGCCATATCATCCCGATCATCGAGCGCGAGTTCGACGACTTCGACACGGAGTCCCAGCGCTTTCTGCGTGGCGACATCGAGGAGCCGGAGTTCATCAAGTTCCGCCTCAAGCAGGGCGTCTACGGCCAGCGCCAGCCGGCGGTGCAGATGATCCGCGTCAAGCTCCCGTGGGGCGGCGTCACGCCCGACCAGCTCGACGCCTTCGCCGAGGTCATCGAGAAGTACGTGCCGCTGAACAAGGGGCACATCACGACGCGCCAGAACATCCAGCTGCACCACGTCCCGCTGCCCGACGCCGCCGCGGCGATCCGCGAGCTGTCGGACGCCGGCCTCTCCTCGCGCGAGGGCTGCGGCAACACGGTGCGCAACGTCACCGGCGACCCGTGGGCCGGCGTCGCACCCGACGAGCTCTTCGACCTCACGCCCTACGCGGGCGCCTACGTCCGCTACTTCGTGCGCCACCCTACGACGCAGATGATGCCGCGCAAGATCAAGACCGCGTTCGACGGCACGCCCGACGCCGATCGCACGCTGACCGGCATCCACGACATCGCCTTCCTCGCCCGCGAGCGCGACGGCGTCCGCGGCGTCGAGGTGCGCGTCGGCGGCGGCACGTCGATCATGCCGCGCGTCGCCCCGACGCTGTACGAGTTCGTCGGCCTCGACGACGGCGAGTACCTCAAGGTCGCCGAGGCGTGCTTCCGGATCTTCGACCGCACGGACTTCCTGCGCGTCAACCGCGCCCGCGCCCGCATCAAGGTCCTCATCGACAAGGTCGGCATGGACCGCTTCCGCGAGATGGTCGAGGAGGAGCTTCAGGGCGACTGGGTCGCCGAGCGCGACTTCGACGTCGACGGCCTGCGCTTCGACATCGACGAGGAGGCACTGGCGCCGGAGGCCCGGCCCGCGTACGCATCTCCGGCACCGAACGGCACAAACGGGTCGGCACGCCACGCCAACGGCAACGGCCGTTTGGTGGGCGACCTCTCGGCGTTCGAGCGCTTCTGCTCCGACAACGTCCAGGCCCAGCGCCAGAACGGCTTTTGCTCCGTCCACGTCAAGGTCACCCGCGGCGACCTCACGCCCGAGCAGCTGCGCGGGATCGCCGAGATCATGCGAACGTACTCGGGTGGGTTCATGCGCACGACCGTGCACCAGAACTTCCTCCTGCGCTGGGTACGCGACGAGACGGTCTACGAGGTCTGGCAGGCGCTGGACGCGCTGGGCCTCTCCGGCCTCGGGCCGGACACGATCACGGACGTCGTCTCGTGCCCGGGCACGGACTCCTGCAAGCTCGGCATCACCTCCTCGATGGGCCTGAACGCCGCACTGGCGCAGCGCCTCGAGGAGATGCAGATCACCGATCCGCTGACGCGCGCGATCCACATCAAGATGAGCGGCTGCCCGAACGGATGCAGCCAGCACCACATCGCGAACATCGGCTTCTACGGCGCGTCGATCAAGGTCGGCGAGCACACGATCCCCGCGTACGTCGCGCACATCGCCGGCAACTTCGAAGGCGGCGACATCGTCTACGGGACGCGGCTGAAGGTGCGCCTGCCAGCCAAGCGCATCCCCGACGCGGTCGAGCGCTGGCTGCGCTGGTATGAGGCCGATCGCCTTGAGCGCGAGACGTTCAACGACTTCGCGTCGCGGGTCGGGGCGAAGGCGTTCGAGGACCTCGTCCGCGACCTGTCGCTGCCGGCGCAGTTCAGCCTCGACTCGATGAACACGTTCATCGACTGGACGAAGGACGTGCCGTTTGCAGTCGAGCGCGGCGAGGGCGAGTGCGCGGTCTGACGACGACCGATATCGGGGCCTCCCTGACCGAGACGCTGCAGCTGGCCGCCGCGCACGAGCGGCTCGTCTTCCTGTGCTCGTTTCAGAAGGAGGAGTCGGTCATCCTCGACGAGCTGCTCGCGATCGCGCCGCACGTGCGCGTGGTGACGATCGACACCGGCGTGCTCTTCAAGGAGACCCTGGCGACATGGCGCGCGTTCGAGGAGCGCTTCGGCGTGCGTATCGAGGTCGAGGAGGCGTTCGGCACGCCGCCGTGGACGGGTCCCGAGCACTGCTGCGGGCCGCGGAAGGTCGCGGCGCTGGGCCGCGCGCTGGCCGGCGCGGACGCGTGGATCACGGGGCTGCGTCGCGAGCAGGGTCCGACGCGCGCCGCCACCGAGTGCGTGGCGGTGCACGAGCGCGAAGCGGGCGGCGCCATCGCGAAGTACTCGCCCCTCGCGCACTGGACCGAGCGCGACCTGTTCAAGCGCATCCACCAGCGCGACCTGCCGTATCACCCGCTGCACGACGCCGGCTACGAGTCGATCGGCTGCGCGCCCTGCACGAACCCCGGCAACGGCCGCGACGGGCGCTGGGCGGGCACCGACAAGACCGAGTGCGGGCTGCACGTCTGATGGCGTCCTGCGGCGCGCGTCTCCCGCTCGGGGTCGCCTGATGGACCCGATGGTCATCGCCTTCGGGTTCGGCGTGGGCATCCTCATCGGGCTGACGGGCATCGGCGGCGGGTCGCTGATGACGCCGCTGCTCGTCCTGTTCGCGGGCGTCCCGCCGGTGGTCGCGATCGGCACCGACCTCGCCTACGGCGCGGTGACGAAGACGCTCGGCGGCTGGCGGCACCTGCGCAAGGGCACCGTCGACCTCGGCGTGTCGAAGTGGCTGGCGGTCGGCAGCGTGCCGGGCGCGCTCGTCGGCGTCTGGCTGCTCGACCGCTTGCACGCCGCGTACGGCAAGAGCTTCGAGCCGACGCTGCTGGTCGCGATCGCTGTCGCGCTGCTGATCGTCTCGCTGACGGTCCTCGGACGCGCGCTGTTCATGCCCAAGCTCGTCGCGCGCGAGAAGCGCGCGATCGTGCAGACGCGGCGCACGAAGATCACCGCCGTATCGATCGGCGCCTTCCTCGGCCTGATCCTCGGCATCACGTCCGTGGGTAGCGGCGCGCTCATCGGCCTGGCGCTGATCCTCGTCTTCAAGCTCACGCCGCACCGCGTGGTCGGCACCGACGTCTTCCACGCCGCAATCCTGCTGTGGGCCGCCGGACTGGCGCACATCGTCAGCGGCAACGTCGACTTCCTGCTGATGGCGACGATCCTCGCCGGATCGCTGCCCGGCGTGCTGATCGGGACGGCCCTGATCACGCGCGTGCCCGCCGCCGGCCTGCGGCCCGCGCTCGGCTGCGTGCTGCTCGGTTCGGCGCTCGGCGTGCTGTCGAAGGCCGGCGTCGCGGTGCCGCCCGCGGCGCTCATCGGCCTGCCGCTGACCGTCGGACTCGTCGCGTGGCGGCTGCAGCGCGCGCGACGGGCCCCGTTATCCCCGAACGACGTGGAGGTGGTGCCGGCATGACCGCTCGACTCACACACCTGCAGGAGCTCGAGTCCGAGGCGATTCACGTCATGCGCGAGGTCGCCGCCGAGCTGTCCAAGCCGGTGCTGCTGTTCAGCGGCGGCAAGGACTCGATCGTGCTGCTGCGCCTGGCGGAGAAGGCGTTTCGGCCCGGCCGCTTCCCGTTTCCGCTCATGCACATCGATACCGGCCACAACTTCCCCGAGGTCATCGAGTTTCGCGACCGCCGGGTGGCCGAGATCGGCGAGCGGCTCATCGTCGCGTCGGTGCAGGAATCGATCGACACGGGGCGCGTGCAAGAGGAGACCGGGCCGCGCGCGTCGCGCAACCGCCTGCAGACGACGACGCTGCTCGACGCGATCGAGGAGCACGGCTTTGACGCCGCGTTCGGCGGCGCGCGCCGCGACGAGGAGCGTGCCCGCGCGAAGGAGCGGATCTTCTCCTTCCGCGACGACTTCGGCGGCTGGGACCCCAAGAACCAGCGGCCCGAGCTGTGGTCGATCTACAACGGGCGTATCCGCCGCGGCGAGAGCGTGCGCGTGTTTCCGATCTCAAACTGGACCGAGCTGGATGTGTGGGAGTACATCGCCGAGGAGGGCCTTGAGGTCCCGTCGATCTACTTCGCGCACGAGCGCGAGGTGTTCGCGCGCGACAACATGCTCTACGCGGTGTCTGATGCCGTCGAGCTGTCGGCGTCCGAGAAGCCGTTTGCGGCGTGGGTGCGCTACCGGACCGTCGGTGACATGAGCTGCACGGGCGCCGTGCAGTCGACCGCGATCGACCTGGGTTCCGTCGTCGCGGAGATCGCCAAGACGCGGATCACCGAGCGTGGCGAGACGCGCGCGGACGACCGGGTCTCCGAAGCGGCGATGGAAGACCGCAAGATCGCGGGGTACTTCTAATGGGTCTCGCCGCTGCCGATCTCATGCGCCTCGCCACGGCCGGCTCCGTCGACGACGGCAAGTCGACGCTCATCGGGCGGTTGCTGTTTGACTCAAAGCAAGTGCTCACGGACCAGCTCGAGCACGTCGAGGAGGCGTCCAAGCGCCGCGGCGGCGACGGCATGGTCGACCTCTCGCTGCTCGTCGACGGCCTGCGCGCCGAGCGCGAGCAGGGGATCACGATCGACGTCGCGTACCGCTACTTCGCGACCGCGCGGCGGACGTTCATCATCGCCGACACCCCCGGGCACGTGCAGTACACGCGCAACATGGTCACGGGCGCGTCGACGGCCGACCTCGCCGTCATCTTGGTGGACGCGCGCAAGGGCGTGCTGGAGCAGTCAAAGCGCCACGCGTACATCTCCTCGCTGCTCGGGATCCCGCATATGGCGGTCGCCGTCAACAAGATGGACCTCGTCGACTTCTCCGAGGAGGTGTTCGACGAGATCGTGCGCGAGTTCTCGGAGTTCGCGCGGGGCCTTGTGGGTGTCCGCGACATCGCGTACCTGCCGATCAGCGCCAAGCACGGCGACAACGTCGTCGACAGATCCGAGCGGATGCCGTGGTACGGCGGCGTGCCGCTGCTCGAGCACCTCGAGTCCGTGCACGTCGCGGACGACCGCAACCTCGACGACGTCCGCTTCCCCGTGCAGTGGGTCATCCGCGACCACGAGACCGACTACCGCGGCTACGCGGGCCAGGTCGCGGGCGGCGTGCTGCGGCCGGGCGACGAGGTGCAGGTGCTGCCGTCGGGCGCGGTCTCCCGGATCGCGCGCATCGACACCTTCGACGGGCCGGTCGAGGAGGCGTTCGCGCCGATGTCCGTGACGCTCGTGCTCGAGGACGAGATCGACATCTCGCGCGGCGATCTCATCTGCGCCGTCGGCGGCGCGCCGGAGCTCGCCCGCGAGGTCGAGGCGACGGTCTGCTGGATGACCGACGCGCCGCTGCGCGCCGGGACGAAGTACGCGATCAAGCACTCGACGCATGCCGCGCGCGCGGTCGTCGACGAGGTCATCGACCGCGTGGACGTGCACACGTTGCAGCCCGACTCCGGCGCTCGCGAGCTCGCGCTCAACGACATCGGCCGCGTGCGCCTGCGCACATCCAAGCCGCTCGCGTTCGACGCCTATGCGCGCAACCGCGCCACCGGATCGTTCATCCTCATCGACGAGGCCACGAACGACACCGTCGGCGCAGGCATGATCCGCTGACCTCGCGGCTCCGGTCACACCGGCTGGCCGCGGAGCGCTAGCGTTTGCGAGCGATGAACCGCCGTCCGAAGCTGCGCATCGTCGCCCCGGCCGCGTCGCCCGAGGAGGCCGCGGCGATCGTCGCGGCGCTTGAGCAGTTCATGCGCGACACCGCGCCGCCGCCCGCTCCGGCGCCGCCTTCCCGGCCTGCGCCGTGGGCGCGAGCCGGGCTGCTCGAAGGCACGGGCCACGCGCTCGGCGAGCGGACGCCGTGGAGCTGACCAGCGAACGAGTCGGTCCAGCCCGCGTGCTCTCCGTCGGAGCGAACTGTGTCGAATAGTTCACGCCATGCGTGAACTATTCGACATCCGTTGCGCCGGTCACGGATGGCGTCAGCGGTAGCCGGTCGGGTCCGGCGGCAGGCCGGGGTCTTGAACCTCGACCATGTAGCGCCAGCAGTCGGGCCGGGAGCCGTCGATGTCCGTGAAGCCGTAGTCCCGCGCCAGGCCGCCGGAGGAGAACGAGCCGCCGTTGCGCTCGGCGAGGTTCGGGTCGGCGGCGAGCGCGGCGACCGCGCGCCCGACGAAGCGCGGGCTCTCGGAGATCGCGACGAAGTGCGGGCTGCCGATCTCCGCCTCGCGCCAGGTCTCCTCGGTGACCTGATAGATGTCGAGCATCATCTCCGAGCGCATCCAGCCCGGCGTGAGCGCGACCGCGGTGCAGCCGTGCGGCTCGAGCTCCTTGGCCTGCCCGAAGGCGAGGCGCAGCACCGCGGTCTTCGCGAGGTCATAGAACGCCGACAGCCGGTAGTTCTCGGCGTTGTACTCGCGGGTGCCGTCGGTCATCTCGACGACGAGCCCGCCCGGCCGGCGGATGAGCAGCGGCAGCGCGAAGTGGCTCGTGATGAGGTGCGTGTCGATCGCGAGCCGGAGCATGCGCAGGCCGGCGTCGAGGTCGTGCTCCCAAAGCGACGAGTCCCATTCGATGAGCTTCTCGCCGCCCCAGATGTCGTTGACGAGCAGGTCGAGGCGGCCCTGCTCGGCCTCGATGCGGGCTACGAGCGCCTTCACCTGCGGCGCCTGGAGGTGGTCGACCTCCACGGCGATCCCCTCGCCGCCGGCCGCGTCGACAAGCTCGGCGGTCTCCTCGATGGTCTCGGGCCGGTCGTATTCGGACCGGTGCTCGCGGGTCGTGCGCCCGGTGCAGTAGACCGTGGCGCCGGCCTCGCCGAGCGAGACGGCGATCCCGCGTCCGCCGCCGCGGGTCGCGCCCGCCACGAGCGCCACCTTGCCTGTCAACGGACCTGCCATCGCCCGCAGGATACGGGGGTCGCCCCACTCGGCAAGGCGCGCGGGGCCGGACCGCGCGGCGGGGCCGCCGGCCCGATGGCTCGCCGAAGGGCACCACCAGGCCGTCCGGCCCGCAGGCGTGCAGGACGTGTCGCCGCCGCGCGCCGCCTGAGCGCGGCGGACTCCCCCGGCGTTGCGTCGTTCGACAGCCGAGCGCAGCGCGGCCACGTCACCGGGACGTTGCCCATGACGTGGCCGGCCGGCCCCGCGTCCGCCGCCGCCAGCGTCCGAGCCTGCGTCGGCGGGGTCCGTTGATTCCTCAAGGAAGGCCGGTCCGATTGTTGCGCCACGGCGGCGGCGATGCACCGTCGCTCTCACGCAAGCCTCATGAATCGAGGCCCGTCGTATTCTGAGCGCGTGTTCTCGAAGATCCTCATCGCCAATCGCGGCGAGATCGCGGTTCGGATCGTCCGCGCCTGCGACGAGCTCGGGATCGCCTCGGTAGCGGTCTACTCCGAGCTCGATCGCGACGCGCCGCACGTCGCGCGGGCGGGCGAGGCGCATCTGCTCGGCGGCGCCGCGCCGGCTGACTCCTACCTCAACGTCGAGCGGATCCTCGAGGTCGTACGCGCGTCGGGCGCCGAGGCCGTCCATCCGGGCTACGGCTTTCTCGCCGAGAACGCACCGTTCGCCCGCGCGTGCGAGCGCGCCGGCGTCGTCTTCATCGGGCCGCCGGCCGACGCCATCGATGCGATGGGCTCGAAGACGCGGGCGCGCGAGCTCATGCGCGACGCGGGCGTGCCGATCGTGCCGGGCACCGTCGAGCCGGTCGCCGACATCGCGGCCGCGCGGAAGATCATCGACGACGACATCGGCTATCCCGTCGCGGTAAAGGCCACAGGCGGCGGCGGCGGGAAGGGCTTTCGCGTCGCGCTCGGCCCGCAGGAGCTCGAGGCGGCGTTCGAGGGCGCCGCGCGCGAGGGCGAGAAGTTCTTCGCCGACGCGACCGTCTATCTCGAGCGCTACCTGCCCGACCCGCGCCACGTCGAGGTCCAGATCCTGGCCGACTCACACGGCGCGACGATCCACCTCGGCGAGCGCGACTGCTCGATCCAGCGCCGCCATCAGAAGCTCGTCGAGGAGTCGCCGGCCCCGTCGTGGATCGTCGACGAGGCGCTGCGCGAGCGGATCGGGAAGATCGCGGTGGAGGCAGCCGAGGCGGTCGGCTACCGCGGGGCGGGGACGGTGGAGGGGCTCCTCGCGCACTCGGAGCGCGAGCAGACGAGCGACTACTACTTCCTCGAGATGAACACGCGGGTCCAGGTCGAGCACTGCGTGACCGAGATGACGAGCGGCGTCGACATCGTCAAGGAGGGCATCCGCGTCGCCGCGGGCGAGCCGCTGTCGCTTGGGCAGTCCGACGTCGTGCTGCGCGGGCACGCGATCGAGTGCCGCATCAACGCCGAGAGCGCCGCGAAGAACTTCGCGCCCGCGCCGGGGACGATCGGGTCGTACATCGAGCCTTCCGGCCCCGGCGTGCGCGTCGACTCGGGCGTGCGCGCGGGCAGCGTCGTCTCGCCGACGTACGACCCGATGGTCGCCAAGCTCATCGTCTGGGACGCCGACCGCGAGCAGGCAACTGCGCGCATGCTGCGCGCGCTCGCCGAGTTTCAGATCGAAGGCCTCACGACGCTGATCCCGTTTCACCGGGCGCTGCTGGCGAGCGAGCAATGGGCGCGCGGCGAGACCTGCCGCGACCTGCTCGAGGACCGGGCGTGGCTCAAGGCGACCGCCGCGCAGCCGCCGGCGAAGGCCAGGGATCGCGACGCGGACGAAGCCGAGCAGGCGGAGCACACCTACACCGTCGAGGTCTCCGGGCGCAGGTTCGACGTGCGCGTCATCGGGGCCGCGCCGCAGGGCAACGGCGCGCCGCCGGCCGGGTCGCAGAAGCCCACGCGCAAGCCGCCGGCCAAGCAGGGCCGCAAGGCGCACGGCAGCGACACGCTGGCGTCGCCGATGCAGGGCAACATCTGGAAGGTCCCGGTCAGCGCGGGCCAGAGGATCCAGGAGGGCGAGCTCGTGACGATCATCGAGGCGATGAAGATGGAGAACGAGATCACGGCCCACAAGTCCGGCGTCATCGCCGAGCTGCCGATCTCCGCGGGCGACCTCGTGCGCAACGGCGACGTCCTCGCGGTCATCAAGGACGCCGAATGAGCGCACGCGCGTGGGTCGCCCAGCCCGAGGAGGCCGAGGTCGTCGCCGGCCTGCTCGTCGAGTTTCGCGACCACATGGGCCACGACTGGCCGTCGGCGAACGCGTTCCTCGGCTCCGTCGAGCGCCTCTTCGAGGATGCCGACGCCGAGTTCCTGCTCGCGACGCCCGACGACGACTCGCCGCCCGCGGGCGTCCTACAGCTGCGGTTTCGCTTCAGCGTCTGGAAGGCCGCGCCCGACGCGTGGGTCGAGGACCTGTTCGTCCGCGCGGAAGCGCGCCGCGGCGGCGTCGGCGACGCGCTGCTGACGCTCGCGACCGAGACCGCCGCGCAGCGCGGCGCCAAGCGCATCGAGCTCGACGCGAACGAGGACAACACCGCCGCGCTCGCCCTCTACGAGCGCCATGGCTTCTCCGCCCGCTCGAAGGGCAGCGCGGGCCGCGACCTCTTCCTGGGCCGCCCAATCGAGTAGGACCCCTCAAGGTCCGTGCGCATCCGACCGACATGTGCCAGAGGGATGCGGCTAGCTACGGACTTCTTCAGGCTCACCACGGCGCGCGCGCGCGGCTGGAAGGTCGCCGGAGCGACCGCGCTCGCGCTCGCCTGTGGCGGCGGCGGGGGGCCCGCAACCGCCGGGACCGTGAAGCCGCCGCCCGTCGACCCGTGCAAGACCAGGGTCAACAACAACTCGATCGCCGCCGTCGCCACCCGGGCCGGCAGCATCGACCTCGTCTTCTACAACTCCCGCGGCGCGCGCGTCGTGTTCTACGAGTGCATCGGCAAGCGGCTCAAGCGGCTCGGCGCGAGGCGCGCCGCCGACGCGTCCTCGCCGACGTTCTTCACCGACGCCGCCACATGGTCGTGCGACCGCCGGTCGAGGCGCTTCGCCGCAGTGGCGACCCTGCCGGATGGCAGCGTCGCGTTCGGCTCCTACGGCGTGCACACCGCATCCTGCGCGACCCGCTTTTCGCTGCGCGCCCCGGCCCGCATGAAGCCCGGCGCGAAGGCCAGCGTGCGCGTCGCCGATCGCTGGGGCACCGGCGACATCCAGACGGAGCTCTGCATCGGCCCCGTCGGCGGCAAGTCGCGCTGCAAGCAGCTCGCGTTCCCGCGCGCCGTCTCGCTCGCCAGCCGCCGCTTCAAGGCAACCGAGCGCGGGCGCTGGCGCGTCGAGCTGCGCGTGCGCGGCGAGCGCATCCGCACGGCCATCGTTGTCGGCGAGGGCGGCAAGGCCCAGAAGCCGCCGCCGATCGTGCTCGCGGCCGGCGACTCGACGATGCAGGGGATCGACACCTTCCTCGCGGACGAGCTCGCGGATTCGGCGTACGTCCGCAGCGACGTGCGGCCCGGCACCGGCATCAGCCGCGGCAACTACTGGGAGTTCCACGCGAAGTCGCAGACCAAGCGCCTGCGCCAGCGCGTCACGGTGATGTCGGTGGGCGCGGCGTCCGACGGCCTCCCGCTCTCGCCGGCGATCGGCGTGCCGCAGGTCTGCTGCGGCGAGCCCTGGATCGCGCAGTACGCGATCCGCGTGCGCGGCGTCATGCAGACCTTCCTGCGCTCGGGTCGCGGCCGCGTGGTGTGGCTCACGCCGCCCGAGCCGCGCTGGGAGCCGCGCGCGGAGATCACGCACGCGGTCAACATCGCGGTCGAGCGGGCGGCGGCCGGCTTGAAGGGCGTCAAGGTCGTCCGCATCGACAGGCTGTTCTCGCCCAACGGCTATCAGGACGTCATCGCCTATCGCGGCCGTCAGGTGCGCGTGCGCGAGTCCGACGGCGTGCACCTCAACGTCGCCGGCACGGCGCTGGCAGCGAAGGTCGTCGTGCAGGCGATCCGCGAGCTGGGGTAGAGACGCTGTCGGCGCTCTCCTCCCCGTCTCACTGCGCGATGGCGACCGACGCCGTCCAGCCGTCGAGCGCCGAGCCGCGCGACCGCTCGGCGATCGCGTGCACCGACGTCGCGGCGCGGTGCGCCAGCACGACGTGCGGCGGTCCCGATCACGGCCGCGTGGCCGATTGGAAGGGGTAGCCGGATCGGGCCATGGCGCGGGTGTATCGCCACGAAGCTCGCGGTCGGCGACGGGCGCCTCGCGCCAGCCGTCGTCAATCCGTCCACGACCACTCTCGGGTTCTCGCGAATCGGCTCCAGGAACCGGAGGGCATCAGACGGGGAGCGGCACGCCCCCAATCCTGGAGACGCCGGCCCACCGCGCCAGCCGAGTCGGTAGCCGGTTCCCGCGACGGGTGGCCGCTCGAGAGCGCTCCTACCGTCGAAAGCGGCGCTCCGCCCGACCGCCCGCCGTCGGAAGGGTCTCCGTGGTTCGAAACGGAACTATGGGGACCGTTATGAACCACTGTCCATCGTTGTGGCCCGGAGCAGAGACCGCCCCTTCTCGCGCAATCCCGCGCACTGAGCGTCAGGACGCCCTGGCTACGCGATGGAGCGCTCCGCATCTCGAAGCAACCCGGAGACGACATCGGCAGCTGTCTGTCCGCGTGCCTCGGCGATGCGCTGCAGCCGCCTCGCGTCCTCGCCGTCGACGCCAACGAGAACGATGACCCTGGCGTCGCGATCACCATCGCGACGTTCGACGTATCGCGGATCCAGCTTGGCCAGTTCGGCGTCGAAATCGCCGGGCTGCGGATCTGGGACTGTCCACGGGGTTGAGGTCATGGCCGTGCAAGCAGGTTACGCTCGGCACTGGTCGAGTTCCAGCCGGTCACGACCACCCAGGTCGTCGGATCGACGGTCCGCTCGATCACGATTGTCAGCGTGCGGCCGCCGTCGGTCAAGCCGAGCAATAGACGGCGAGCATCGGACCCACCGTGGCCCGGGTTGCGCACGACGAGGTGATCATTGCCGACGATCTGCTGCACTTCGCTCGCCGAGATGGCGCGTGCCCCGAGCTTGTCCAGCGCGACATCGGTTGCCAACAGCTGGGAGATCGTGATCCGGACCACGCCGCATGGTCTACCGGGACGGCCCGACGGACGCACCATCGCGTCGCTGCAGAGCCCCCCTCTCGCGCAATGGGGGCGTCTGCCCGACTCGGCCAAGTGGCCCCCGCGGGCCGAATGTCGGATTGTGAGCGGTATCCGCTCACTTCTCGACACGGGTCGCGGCAGACCTTCCCCTTGGCACCCGGCGCGGCGAGCGAGTTTCGCGTTCGCGTGAAAGGAGCGTTGTCGATCGGGTGATCACGACCTGCTCGGTCTCGCGCATCTCGACGCTATGCCGGCGCCAGCGCATGTCCGGTCGGGGATCGGCCGCTTGCTTGCGGCACACCGGATATCGGGTGCTCATGCGGTCAGTCGGCGGCGGGCGTCGTCAGCGTGGCAGGGATGTTCGGGACGCCTTGGTCTCGGCGCCTCGGGCGCGAGGCTACGGCAGGCGGCCGTTGAGGCCCAGCGACGCGGCCATCGCGCCGGCGAGCAGCAGCAGCGCGGCGCCCGCGAACAACACCGTGATCTCGCGCTGCTCGGGCTCGGTGCCGAGCTGCGAGCCGAGCCGCTGGTAGATGTCGCCGAGCTGGTCGGCGTCCTCGGCCTGGAAGGCCGTGCCGCCCGACAGCGACGCGATCCGCCGCAGCGCCTCGGGATCGGGCGGCACGCGGACGGGGCCGGAGCGGTCGAGGATGACGCCGTCCGGCGTCCCGAGCGCGACGGTGAAGATCGGGACGCGCATCCGTCGCGCGGCCGTCGCAACCTCGTAGGCGAGCGTGCCGTCCGTCGCCTTGCCGTCGGACAGCAGCAGGATCGCCGCCGGCGGTCGCGACGTCGTCGCGTCGGGCGGCAGCTCAAGCGAGTCGAGCGCGGCCTGCAGCCCGCCGCCGGTGGCCGTGCCGCCGATCGTCTGCAGCGTCGCCAGCGCGTTCGAGACGAGCTTGTGGTCGTTCGTCGGCGCCTGCAGCGTCTGCGGCGCGTCGGAGAACGCGACGAGCCCGACGCGCATCGCGCCGGGGACCTGGTCGACGAAGCTCTGTGCCGCGCGGCGAGCGGCCTCCAACCGCGTCGGGCTGACGTCGGTGGCCGACATCGAGCGCGACACGTCGGTGACGAGCACGACCGACGCGCGCTCGACCGGCACGGCGACCGTGCGCTCGGGGCGAGCGAGCGAGAACGTCAGCGCGGCGAGCGCGAGCGCGAGCAGCGCGAACGGCAGGTGCCGGCGCCAGCGCGGCTCCTCGCTCGCGACGGCGGCGAGGACCGAGAGCGCCGTGTAGCGCACGGCGTAGCGGCGGCGACGGCGTTGCGCGGCGATGTGCATGAGCACGGCCAGCGGCACGATCGCCAGCGCGAGCAGCGCGAGCGGGGAGGCGAAGCTCACCGCAGCGCCCGTCCGAGCGCGCGCAGCCAGTCGCCGCGCGTCGAGAGCACGATGTGCTCGGCGCCCGCGCGCCGCAGCGCCGTGGCGACGCCGGCGCGCTCCTCCTGCGCCGCGGCCGCGAAGCGCTCGCGCAGCCGGCGCCGCGACGTGTCGACCTCGATGAGCCCACCGGTCTCCGGATCGACGAGCGCGAGCCGGCCGACAGGCTCCAGGCGCTCCTCGCGCGGGTCGCGGACCTCGACGGCGAAGGCGTGGTGGCGGGCCGCGAGCGACCGCAGCGCGCGCTGCCAGTCCAGCGGGCCGCGGAAGTCCGACACGACGACCACGAGCCCGGGCTGGCGTGCCAGCCGTCCGACGCGGTGCAGGACCGGCGCGATGCCGCGGTCGTCGGCGCCGTCGACGGCGACGCCCTCCTCGAGCAGCTTGCGTAGCCCGAGCTTCGCGTGCGGGCCGCCGCGCGGCGGCAGCATCCGCTCGATGCCGGCCGTGAAGACGGCCAGCCGGCCGCCGTGCCGGGTTGCCGCGCGAGCGACGACCTGGGCGACGCCCTCCGCCACGTCGGACTTCAAGCGGTCCGCCGTGCCGAACGCCATCGAGGCCGAGATGTCGACCACGAGCCACGTCGTGAGGATCCGCTCGGGGATCTGGAGGCGGACGTGCGGCGTCCCGGTGCGCGCGCTGGCGGCCGGATCGAGCTGGCGCACGTCGTCGCCGAGCTGGTAGGGCCGCAGCTGCGCCAGCTCGGTGCCGCTGCCCACGCCGGGCGCGAGCCGGTCGCCCGGAAGCGTGCCGGAGCCGCGCCGCGCGAGCGACAGCGCGAGCGCGTCGACGAGCGGGGCCGGGATCGGACCCGGCCCCTGGCGCGCGGGCGGCACATGCAGCGACGAGCTCATGGAGTTACGCGGCCTCGTGGTCCACGGGCAGCGGCGTCGCGCGACCGTCGGCGAGCGCGCCGAGGATGCGCACGAGAATGTCGTCCGTCGTCACGCCGTCTGACAGCGCGTCGTAGGACAGCACGATGCGGTGGCGCAGGACGTCGGCGGCGAGGTCGCGGACGTCGTCGCAGAGCGCGTGGCGCCGGCCGCGCAGCAGCGCGAGCGCGCGCGCGGCCTGGACCATCCCGATCGCGCCGCGCGGGCTGGCCCCGTACTGGATGAGATGGCTCAGGTCGCCGAGCCCGTAGCGCTCGGGGTTGCGGGTCCCGTCGACGAGCTGGACGGCGTACGCGACGACCTCGCGGTCGACGAAGATCTCCTGCGCCGCGCGCTGGAAGCGCGAGAGCTCGGCCATCGAGAGGCGCACCTGGATGTCCTCGGGCGGGCGCAGCGACCGGCCGACGATCGAGGCCTCCTCGCCGAGCGTCGGGTAGTCGACGAGCACCTTGAAGAGGAAGCGGTCGATCTGCGCCTCGGGGAGCGGGTAGGTGCCCTCGGACTCGATCGGGTTCTGCGTCGCCATGACGAGGAACGGGTCGGGCACGCGGAAGCTCTCGGTGCCGATCGTGACCTGGTGCTCCTGCATGACCTCAAGCAGCGCGGACTGGACCTTCGCCGGCGCGCGGTTGATCTCGTCGGCGAGCAGGAAGTTGCCGAAGACCGGCCCGAGCTCGACGTCAAAGCGCCCGGAGTCGGGGCGGTAGATGCGCGTGCCGACGAGGTCGGCGGGCACGAGATCCGGCGTGAACTGGATGCGCCGGAACGTGCCGCCCATGACGTCGGCGAGCGTGCGGATCGTCAGCGTCTTCGCGAGGCCGGGGACGCCTTCGAGCAGCACATGGCCGCCGGCGAGCAGCGCGACGAGCAGCCGCTCGAGCATCGCGTCCTGCCCGACGATGACGCGCTTGATCTCGTACAGCGCCTCCTCGAGCGCCTGGCGCGGCGCGCGACCGGCGTCGTCCTCGTCAGACGGATAGGGGTGCATGGTGCTCATCGGGAGGGGGTCCTTTCGTGGGCCAAGATGTCAGACAAGTCGGCGAAACCAGAGCAGGGACAGAAGCGCGCCCGCGGCCATGAGCACGAGCGCGCCGCCGCTGAAGGCCGCGGTGAGCTCGCGCTCCTCGTCGCGGTAGCCGATGCGCGAGCCGAGGCGCTCGTAGACCGTGCTGAGCGCCTCGAGGTTGTCGGCGGTGAACGCGCGCCCCTCGGAGATCGCGGCGACGTCGCGCATCTCCGCGGGGTCGGGCGGGACGGGGCGCGTCTCGGTGCTGCCATCGGACTTCTGCACGGTGATCGTGCCGGCGGCGGTGCCGAGCGTCACGGTGTAGATCGGGATCTTCAGCTCCTTCGCGCGCCGGGCGAGATCCTGCGGCGCGCGCCCGCGCGTCGACTTGCCGTCGGAGAGCAGGACGATCGCCGACGGCACGCGCTCACCGAAGTCGTCGACCTGTGACGCGAGCGCGGTCAGCGAGACGGCGAGCGCCTCGCCCGTCGCCGTGCCGCCGCTGGGCTCCAGCGTGGCGAGCGCCGAGCGCAGCTTCGCGCGGTCGACCGTCGGGCTCGAGACGAGCCGCGCCGCCTGGTTGAAGGAGACGAGCCCGACGCGCACCGTGTCGGGGACCTCGTCGAGGAAGCGCTCGGCGGCGGCGCGGGCGGCGCGCAGCCGGGTCGGCGCGACGTCGGTCGACTGCATCGAGCCCGAGAAGTCCGTGGTCAGCATGATCGAGGCGCGCTCGACCGCGACGGCGACGGTCCGCTGCGGCTTGGCGAGCGCGACGAGCAGCACGATCAGCGCGAGCCCGTAGACGGCGTGCGGTGCGTGGCGGCGCCAGCCCGGCGTGCCGGCCACGACCGAGGCGCGCACGGCAGGCGACGCGAACGAATCCGCCGCGAGGCGGCGCACGTGCTCGTAGCGGACGTACGCGGCGAGGGCGAGCGGCACGAGCGCGAGGGCGACGAGGAAGACCGGCTGCGCGAAGGACATGCGATCAGGGCGTGCCCGAAGTGGCCGAGCCAGCACCCTCGGGGCGCGTCCCGAGGATCACGCTCAGCGTCGTGCGCGCGCCGCGCCGCTCGACCTCGACCTCGACCCGCTGGCCCGGCTTGCGGGTCTGAATCGCGAGGCTCACGTCGTCGGATGCCGTGACCGTCCGGCCGGCGACGCCGACGATGATGTCCCCCGCCTGCACGCCGCCGGAAGCGGCCGGAGCACCAGGGGTGACCTCGACGACGATGGCGCCGGGGACCGTCTGGCTCTCGCCGGTCCTCACGCCGAGGTACGCACGGTCGATCTTGCGGCCGAGCTCCAGCCGCGGCACGACCTGGCGCACCATGTTCGAGGGCACGGCGAACCCGACGCCGACGCTGCCGCCGCCGCCCGCCGTGAGGATCGCGGTGGTGACGCCGATGACACGGCCCAGCGAGTCGAGCAGCGGCCCGCCGGAGTTGCCGGGGTTGATCGCTGCGTCGGTCTGGATGACCTTGTCGATCGAGAACTGGTTCTGCGCGTCGATCGAGCGCCCGAGGCCGGAGACGATCCCCGACGACGCGGACGCCGAGCGGTTGATCCCGAGCGGGTAGCCGATCGCGAGCGTCTGGTCGCCGACGCGGACCTCGTCGGAGTCCGCGAGCTGCAGCGGGCGCAGCTTGGATGCCGCCGACGAGTCGACGCGCAGCACCGCGAGGTCGGAGGAGAGGTCGGTCCCGACGACGTCCGCGTCGACGTAGCCCGCCTTGTCGCTGAGGCGCACCTGCACCTCCTGCGCGTCCTTGACGACGTGCGCGTTCGTGACGATGACGCCGCCCCGGTCGATGACGAAGCCCGTGCCGCTGCCGCCGCTCGTCAAGCCGCGCACGCGCACGGGGACGACGCTGTTCTTCGTGCTCGCGTAGATCGCGCGGATCGAGCGGCTGCGCTGGTCGGCCGGCGCGGCGCCGGGGACCACCGCAAGCCCGGCGGGCTGCGACGCGTTGTCGTCGCCGCCGAGCAGGCCCGCGCCAAGCACGCCGATGGCGACGAGCAGTGCGGCGACGAGGGTGCCCACGAGGATGCCGAGCAGGCGCCGGCGGCGGTAGGTGGCGCGGTCGTCGCCTCCGTCTCCCGGGTCCCGGGGCTCGTAGCCGTTGCGTCCGAGCGGGGGACCCCCAGGCGGGCTGGACGCCTGCTTGGGCTCAAGCCAGGGCGTGTGCTCCTCGCTCTCGCGGCCATCGGTCCAAAGGCGGCCGAGCCCGGGCCGGCGTCCGGGCGTGGGATCGTTGGTCACGCGTTCACGTTAGGTCGGATTCGTCAATGATCCTTAAGTTGGCAGCCGTCGTGCGTAAGACCGGCATAAGAGCTTCGGCCAGCCGGTCCAGTTACGCGAGCGGGCGGGCGCCACGCTGGCCGGTCTGACCGCGGGAACCGCAGGTCGTGGGCGCGGTTGCATCACGACTGCGCGTGACACGCTAGCCGTCGTCGGCTGCGGGGCGCACGCGCATCACGTTGCCCGCGTGGATCGCGCGCTGCGCCGGCGAGCGGCGGGCGATCGGCAGGTCGGCGTCCGGGAGCGCCTCGAGATAGGCGACGTCCTCGCGGAGGATCGCGGCGGCCCGGACGGCGTCGAGGATCTCGCCGTGGCCCGGCACGACGTGCTCGGCCTGCGCGACGAGCGCCTCCAGGCGGCGCAGCGTCGCGAGGTACGCGTCGCGCGAGCCGCCGTCGGCTATCCACGGGATCTCGACCGGCGAGAGGTAGTCGCCGCAGACGAGCACATGCGCCCAGCCGATCCAGACCGCCATGCCGTCGGGCGTGTGCCCGTCGGCGGGGTGCAGCTCGAGCTCGGCGTCGTCGCCGATCGCGCAATGGCCGGGCACCGGCAGCGCCTGCACCTGGCCGAGCGATAGCGGCGCGTCGCGGCGCAGGTACCACTCGTCGTCAAACGCGCGCAGCTCGCGCGCCGCGGCGCCCGGCTCGGCGGCCAGCCGCGCGGCGGTCGTCTCGGCGACGCCGAGCGCTGCCTGCCCGCCGAACGCCAAGCGCCCGAGCAGGTGGTCCCAGTCGGCGTGTGTCGCGAGCAGGCCGGTGAAGTGAAAGCCCGCCTGCTCGAGCACGGCGGGCAGGATCTCGAGCTCGTCGGGCAGGACCGGCGAGTCGATGACAAAGCCCTCGTCGCCGCTGCGCACCATCGTGCACGTCGTCTGCCAGACGCGGCTCGTTGCCACGAGCACGTCGCGATGCAGGCTCACGACCCGCATCGCACTCGTTCCTCGTGCTCGCTGACCTAGATGCCGAGCAGCTTGACCGCTTCGGCCAGGCTCTTGACCTCGGCGGTCGGCTTCTTCTGACCCGGCTCGAGGGTCTCCTTGTTGCGGTTCACCCAGATCACCGGGATCTTGTTCTTCGCCGCGGGCTCGACGTCGTGGTAGTAGCTCGCCGAGACGTGCACCCAGCCCTTCTTCGTCCCCATCCGCCGCGCGCACTCGGTGAAGTGCGCCAGGTCGGGCTTGTAGGAGCGCACCTGCTGCGCGGTGACGACGAGGTCGAAGTCGTGCGGGATGTGGCGCCGCGTCTGCCCGAGGAGCTTGTCGTCGATGTTCGAGATGAGGCCCGTCTGGAACTTGCTGACGACCTTCTTGAGCTGCACGTTGGTCTCCTTGAACGGCGGCCAGCGCTGCACGCTGTCGGGGAGAAAGCCCGAGCGCGAAGGCTCCAGCGGCCAGTCCACGCGCTTGGAGATCTCGACCGCCGTGCGACGCAGCACCTCGGCATAGAGCTCGTAGGAGCCGCCCTCGATCTCGCGCTCGATCTCGTGGAAGTTGCGGACCAGCTCCTCGCGGTCGATCGTGAAGCCGTCGCGGGCAGCTTCCGTAGCAAAGGCATCGACGATGCCCTGTTCCCAATCGATGAGCGTTCCATAGACATCGAAGGTGACGAGATTGATCTGCTTCGGTAGCGCCATTGCGGCGCCATGATAGGAGTTCGGCTCGGCTGGCGGCCTCGACGACCGGCGAGCTGGCGGCACGAGCCGCGCCGGCGAGTGGCAGTGGACTATTGTCAGGCCGCCGATGGACCTCCTCGAGTACCAGGGCAAGCAGCTCTTCGAGCGCCACGGCATGCCCACGCTGCCCGGCCGAGCCGCGGGCACCGCGGACGCTGCGGCCGCCCTCGCGGACGAGGTCGGCTACCCGTGCGCCATCAAGGCGCAGGTCAAGATCGGCGGGCGCGGCAAGGCCGGCGGGATCAAGATCGCCGCCGACGTCGACGAGGCGCGCGCGCATGCCGGCGCGATCCTCGGGATGGACATCCGCGGCTTCACCGTTCACGAGGTGCTCGTCCAGCGCGCGACGCAGATCGCGGAGGAGTACTACGCGGCGGTCGTCTTCGACCGCTCGGCGAAGATGCCGCTCGTCATGCTCTCGACGCGCGGCGGGATCGACATCGAGGCCGTCGCCGCCGAGACGCCCGAGGCGATCGCGACGCTGCACGTCGACCCGCTCGTCGGGTTCATGCCCTTCCACGGCCGGCGGCTCGCGTATGAGGCAGGGGTCGCCGACGATGTGGTTCG
This sequence comes from uncultured Actinomycetes bacterium, assembly GCA_963810605.1. Lineage (GTDB taxonomy): Bacteria > Actinomycetota > Thermoleophilia > Solirubrobacterales > Solirubrobacteraceae > CADCVQ01. The sequence continues at coordinate 93,258 of CAWEOF010000026.1, read as the reverse complement.
CGGGATCGCCGCGCTGCTCGGCCAGATGTACGCGGCCTTCCGCGGCGAGGAGGCGATGCTCATCGAGGTCAACCCCGTCGTCATCACGCCCGACCGCGAGGTCATCGCGCTGGATGCGAAGGTCACGCTCGACAACAATGCGCTGTACCGCCACCCGGAGAACGCCGCGCTGAAGGACGTCAGCGCGATCGACGAGCAGGAGGCGATGGCCGCCGAGCGCGGGCTCACGTACGTCAAGCTCGACGGCGACATCGGCGTGTTCGGCAACGGCGCCGGGCTCGTGATGAGCACGCTGGATGTCGTCACGCAGGCCGGGGGCTCGCCCGCGAACTTCCTCGATGCCGGCGGCGGCGCGAAGGCCGAGACGATCGCGGCGGCGGTCGAGGTCATCCTGTCCGATCCGAAGGTGCGCGCCGTGCTGTTCAACGTCTTCGGCGGGATCACGCGCTGCGACGAGGTCGCGCGCGGGATCATCGAGGCGACGCGGTTGTTGTCGCCGACGGTGCCGTTCGTCGTACGGCTGGACGGCACGAACGACGTCGAGGCGCGCGAGCTGCTCGCCGCCGCGGCGCTGCCGGGCGTGTTCGCCGAGGCGACGATGGACAGCGCCGCGGCGCGCGTCGTCGAGCTGGCCGCGGAGGCTTCGCCCGCATGAGCATCATCGTCGGCAGCGCCACGCGGCTCTGCGTCTCGGGCATCACGGGCGGCGAGGGCTCGTTCCACACGCTGAACAACCGCCGCTACGGCACGAACGTCGTGTCGGGCGTGACGCCGGGCAAGGGCGGCCGGGAGCTTGAGGGCATCCCGGTCTTCAACACGTTCCGCGAGGCGGTCGCCGAGACCGACGCGAACACCGCGATGGTCTTCGTCCCGGCGCGCTTCGCGGCGGACTCGATCCTCGAAGCCGCGGACGCCGGAATCGCGACGATCATCGCGATCACCGAGGGGATCCCCGCGCACGACGAGCTGCTCGTCTTCAACGCGCTGGCCCGCAACGCCGGGGTGCGCCTGATCGGGCCGAACTGCCCGGGCGTCCTTTCGCCCGGCGAGGCGAACGTCGGGATCATCCCGGCGCAGTTCTTCAAGCGCGGCAACGTCGGGGTCGTGTCGCGGTCGGGGACGCTGACCTACCAGATCGGCAACGAGCTGGCCCAGCGCGGCTTCGGCAACTCGACGATCGTCGGCATCGGCGGCGACCCGGTACCGGGCTCGAGCTTCATCGACGTCATCGCGCTGTTCGAAGCGGACCCGCAGACCGAGCTCATCGTCATGAGCGGCGAGATCGGCGGCAGCGCCGAGGAGGAGGCCGCGGCCTACATCTCCGAGCATGTGACGAAGCCGGTGGTCGGCTACATCGCCGGCGTCAGCGCCCCGCCGGGCAAGACGATGGGCCACGCCGGCGCGATCGTCTCGGGCTCAAGCGGTGGCGCCCCGGCGAAGATCGCCGCGCTGGAAGCCGTGGGCGTGCGGGTGGGTCGCACGCCGACGCAGGTTGCCGCGATCGCGGTCGAGGTGCTCGGCGGCTAATCGAGTTCGAAGACCCGGGCGACGCTGAGTGCGAAGCCGGGCAGCTGTCGCGAGGTCAGCGTCTGGCCCGGGCTGAAGTCGAGGCTGATGTCGAAGCGCGCCGTCTGCGGCGACGAGCGGCGGAAGACGAACACGACGTCCGCTGCGGTGTCGACGAGCCATAGCTCGCCGACGCCGTAGCGCTCGTAGTTCTCCTTCTTGCGGCCGATGACGAAGCGCCATGTTGATGGCGAGCGCACCTCGACCGCCAGATCTGGCGCGGGATACGGCGCCGGATCGCGGCGGCTGGGTGCACGACCATCGCGGTACCAGACGACATCCGGCGCGTGGACATTGCGATCGTCGATCTGCACGTCGAGCGGGAAGCCCGCCCAGCCGCGGCCCGGCACCTCCGCCCACCGCTTCAACGCAAGGAACACCTCGCCTTGGGAGCCGTTGTGAGGTCTCGACGGTTCGTTCATCACGAGCTCACCGTCGATCAGCTGGGCTCGGCGCCCGTAGGGAGCCTCCCCGAGGGCAAGGAACTCCGCTGCCGTCATCTGCGCGGTCGCGGTCACGGCGTCCATCGTAAGCCTCCTTCGCAGCATCGTCCATATCTCCTATAGGCGCGAGCGACAGAAGTTCGCCCCCCGAGGGGGGCGAGAATCGGCCGCTCGCGCCTATGGTGAGTAGATGCCTGCGACGACCGACATCGCGACCCGCGCGGGTGAGCTGCTGCGCGAGCTGGCCGGCCCCGAGGCGGGCTTTCGCGAGCATCAGCTCGAGGCGATCCGCGATCTTGTCGACGACCGCGCCCGGGTTCTGTGCGTCCAGCGCACGGGCTGGGGCAAGTCCGCCGTGTACTTCATCGCGACGGCGCTCCTGCGCGAGCGCCGCCACGGCCCGACGCTCATCGTCTCGCCGCTGCTCGCGCTCATGCGCAACCAGATCGCCGCGGCGCGCAGGATCGGCATCCGCGCCCACACCGTCAACTCGACCAACCGCGACGGGTGGCACGAGATTCAGCGGCTGCTCGACGCCGACGCGGTCGACCTGCTGCTCATCAGCCCCGAGCGCCTGAACAACCCGCAGTTCCGGGCGAGCATGTTGCCCGCCTTCGCCGAGCGCGTCGGCCTGCTGGTGGTCGACGAGGCGCATTGCATCTCAGACTGGGGGCACGACTTCCGACCCGACTACCGGCGCATCGCGGAGATGCTCGAAAGGCTCCCCCAAGGGGTCGGGGTGCTCTGCACGACCGCGACCGCGAACGACCGCGTCGTCGCCGACGTCGAGGAGCAGCTACGCACGGGGCACGCCGGCGCGCCGCTGCGCGCCTACCGCGGACCGCTGCAGCGATCGAGCCTGCGCCTGGAGGTCGTCGAGCTGCCCGGCCAGGCCGAGCGCCTCGCGTGGCTCGCGACGTGGCTGCCCGAGCTGCCCGGCTCCGGGATCGTCTACACGCTCACCAAGCGCGACGCCGAGCAGGTCGCCGCGTGGCTGAGCGGACGCGGGATCGCCGCCGAGGCCTACACGGGCGAAAGCGAGACGGAGCGCCGGATCGGCGTCGAAGATCGCCTGCTCGCCAACGACCTGAAGTGCGTCGTCGCGACGAGCGCGCTCGGCATGGGCTACGACAAGCCGGACCTCGGCTTCGTCGTGCACTACCAGGCGCCCGGCTCGGTCATCGCCTACTACCAGCAGGTCGGGCGAGCCGGGCGCGCGATCGAGCGCGCCGAGGTCGTCCTGCTGCGCGGCCGCGAGGACCGCCGGATCCAGGACTTCTTCATCGAGCAGGCGTTCCCGCGCCGCGAGATCGTCGACACGGTGCTCGCCCAGCTGGACTTCGTCGGCGACGCGGGCGCGAGCACCGCCGAGCTCACGGCGCAGGTCAACCTCGGCCGCGGGCGGATCGAGGCGATGCTCAAGGTGCTCGACGTCGAGGGCGCGGTCGCGCGCGCGGGCACGCGCTGGGTGCGCGCGCACGGCTCGGACTGGGCATACGACGCCGAGCGCTACGCGAAGGTCACCGAGCTGCGCCGTCGCGAGCAGGCCACGATGGCGAACTTCGGCGCCGACGGACGCTGCCTCATGCGCGCGCTGCAAGAGGAGCTCGACGACCCCGATCCGCGCGATTGCGGTCGCTGCTCGGTCTGCGCGGGACCGCGCTACGACGTGCCGCCCGCGGGCGAGCTCGTCCGCGCGGCGCTCGAGCACCTGCGCTCGCGGCCGCTGACGCTCGAGCCCAAGAAGATGTCGCCCGACACCGACGGGCGGATGCGCAAGATCGGCGGGGATGTGCAGGTCGAGGTGGGCAGGGCCCTCGCGCGGATCGGGGACGGCGGCTGGGACCCGGTCGTGCAGGCCGGGCGCCGCGACGGCCGCTTCGGCGACGAGCTCCTCCGCGCCGCCGCGGCGCTCGTGCGCGACTGGGCGCCGCCGGTGACGTGGATCGCCGCCGTGCCGTCGCACCGCAGCGGCGAGCTCGTCCCCGACTTCGCGCGGCGGCTCGCGGACGCGCTCGGGCTCGAGTACCGCCCGACCCTCGAACGCGCCGACGACCGGCCGTCACAGCGCGAGATGGCCAACAGCGTCCAGCAGGTCGCGAACGTCCGCGGCGCGTTCGCGGTCACGACCGACCCGCCGCCGGGCGGCTGCCTGCTCGTCGACGACCTGCGCTTCAGCGGATGGACGCAGGCGATGACGGGCGGCCAGCTACGACGGCGCGGGTCCGGCCCGGTCTTCCCGCTGGTCCTCGCGACCGCGTTCTGACGGCGAGCGGCGGCCCTCACACTCGACCGCCGGCCGCACGACGGCAGGATCGACCTCCAGCGCGCCGAGCTGATGACGAGCCTCAAGCGCCGGCGGCGGGTCCGACGAATCGCCTCGCCAACCCCGGGCGCGTGCGGCGTGCGCAAGTGCACACAACGCCACCGGGCGCGATCTAAAGTCGCTTGCATGTCCCGCGACGAGAGCACGCCCTATGGCGAGCCCCCCGCGCCGCCGCTCGACCCGCCCGTCGATCCGCCCGCGGTACCCCCGCCGGCCGACCCCCCGCCCGTCGACGAGCAGCCGCCCTTCGACCCGCCCGGCCGCGACCTGCCGATCGCCCAGGGCGCGCGGCTCGTGCCCGACCGCGCCACGTTCGAGACGCTCGCGCGCTCGGATGACGTGCCCGGCCAGCTCGAGGCCGAGGAGATGAAGATCCTCATCATGGGCGTCGACACCGACGCGCCGGAGCTCTACTTCCTCAACACGAAGGCGTTTCAGTTTCACTTCGACTTCGCGACGGGGGCGCTCCAGATCGCCGTCGGGCGCAACGCGTTCAACAGCGTCACGTACTTCCGCGACGACCGCTCGAACCTCGCGGGCACGATCATCGCCCACGACCGCTTCGAGTCCGACGGCGAGCAGGGGCTCTACGCGCTCGAGTTCTGGCCGACGGACCCGGTGCGCGCTAAACATGTGGCGCTCGCCTACGACCTCGTGACGACCGCGATGCCGTTCGCGAAGGGCCAGATCGCCTACCACCCCGCCGGCGACACGCAGGAGGCGCTCTTCGCGCAGGACGGGGGCGCGCTGCGCGAGGCGGGCGTGCGCGCGATCCTCACCTCCGAGCTCTTCGCGAACGTCACGTACGTCGCGCTGAACCTCGGCGAGGGCTACGGCGTCCTGTCGGCGATCGACCCGGCCGGGTCGCGCCCGCCGACGATCCGCGACGTCGCGCTCTTCACGACGCTGCCCAACGACCTCGGGCACGTCGCCGGCGTGATCAGCGCGACCCCGCAGACGCCGCTGTCGCACATCAACCTCAAGGCCAAGCAGAACGACACGCCCAACGCCTACGCCCGCGACGCCGCCAGCGACCCGCGGATCATCGCGCTGCTCGGCAAGGTCGTGCGCTACGCCGTGACCCCGGACGACTTCGAGCTCGCCGAGGCGACGCCCGAGGAGGTCGAGGCGTGGCTCGCGAGGATCCGCCCGACCCAGCCGCAGACGCCGCCGCGCGACCTCACGGCAACCGAGATCCGCGACCTCGACGAGCTCCGTCACGGCGACACCAAACGCTACGGCGCGAAGGGTGCGAACGTCGCCGAGCTGCGCAGGATGCTGCCCGCCGGCACGGTTCCCGACGGCTACGCGATCCCGTTCGCGCTCTACGACGCGTTCATGGCCGCCGGCGGCTTCTACGACCAGGCGCGCGCGATCATCGCCGACCCCGAGATCGCCGCCGACCCGATCAAGCGCGACGAGGCGCTCGCCAAGCTGCGCAAGCAGATCAAGAAGGCCGACGTGCCAGCGGACATCGCGGCCAAGATCGCCGACCTGCAGGCGAAGTTCGAAGCGGGCCCGGGCATTCGCTGCCGCTCGTCGACGAACAACGAAGACCTCGAGGGCTTCAACGGCGCGGGCCTGTACGACTCGTTCACCCACCGCGCCGACGAGGGCGACCTCGCGAAGACCGTCAAGCAGGTGTGGGCGTCGCTCTGGAACCTGCGCGCGTTCGACGAGCGCGAGTTTCACCGCATCGACCACCTCGCGGCCGCGATGGGCGTCCTCGTGCACCCGAACTTCGACGACGAGGTCGCCAACGGCGTGGCCGTGACGAAGAACCCGTTCGACCCCAACTGGGACGGCTTCTACGTCAACGTCCAGGTCGGCGAGTCGCTCGTCACGAACCCCGATCCCAACGCGACGCCCGACGAGCTGCTCGTCTCGGCGATCGGCCCCAACGGCGAGTACGAGACCCAGTACATCCGCCGCTCGACGCTGACGACCGACGGCGACAGCGTGATGACCGATGCGCAGATCGACCTCCTGACCGACGCGATGGAGATCATCCAGCGGCGCTTCAGGGTCATCTACGGTGCCCAGCGCAACCCGGCGTTCGCGATGGACATCGAGTTCAAGATCGACGTCGCCGGCAAGCTCGTCGTCAAGCAGGCGCGTCCCTGGGTCGACTGACCTGCTGCGCGCAACGCGGAACGGCGGCGTCCGCAGCTACCCTCGGGGCATGGCCCCTACCGACACCATCTCCTTCGCCCGCGGCGCGCCGTCGCTGGACATCGTCGACGTCGACGGTCTTCGCGACAGCGCCGTGGCGGCGTTCACCAACGACCCCGGCGGCGTGACCGGCTACGGCACGAGCATCGGCTACCCGCCCCTGCGCCGCTGGATCGCAGCCCAGCACGGCGTCGACGAGGCGAACGTCCTCGTCACCAACGGCTCGATGCAAGCCGACGCGTTCCTGTTCGCGACGCTCGTCTCGGCGGGCGATCCCGTCGTCGTCGAGAAGCCGACCTACGACCGCACGCTGCTGAACCTCCGCAGCCTCGGCGCCGACGTGCGGATGGTCTCGCTGCAGACCGACGGCATCGACACGGACGAGCTCGAAGCGCTCCTGAACGAGGGTGTCAAGCCGAAGCTCGTGCACGTCATCCCGAACTTCCAGAACCCGGCCGGCTACACGCTGTCGCTCGCCAAGCGCGAGGCGCTCCTCGCGCTCGCCAAGGATCACGGCTTCGTGATCTTCGAGGACGACCCGTACCGCCACATCCGCTTCTCGGGCGAGGACATCCCGACGATGATCGAGCTCGACGACGCGGACACGGTCGTCTATGCGTCCTCGTTCTCGAAGACGGTGTGTCCCGGCATCCGGGTCGGCTACCTCGTCGGGCCGAAGAACCTCATCAAGCGGATCCAGACGCTCGCGACGAACACGTACATCTCGCCGAGCATGGTCTCGCAGGCGATCGTCCACGAGTTCTGCGTGTCGGGCAAGATCGACACCTCGATCGCCACGGTCAAGGCGGCGCTCGCCGAGCGCGTCGACGTCCTGACCACCGCGCTTGCCCAGCACCTTCCGGAGGCGGAGTACCAGGCGCCGGAGGGCGGCTACTTCATGTGGGTCACGCTGCCCGAGGAGGCCGACGTCGACGCGATGTTCGAGGCCTGCAAGGAGCGTGGCGTGCAGTTCGTCAAGGGCTCGGACTTCCTGCTCGAGGGCGGCCACAACATGCTGCGCCTCGCCTACTCGGGGGTCACCGCGGACCGCATCGACGAGGGCGTCGCGCGCCTCGCCGACGCCTACCGCGCAGTCTCGGGAGCGCCCGCACCCGCATAGCCAGCCACGAGCGTGTCGAATAGTGAGCGGTATGCGCTCACTATTCGACATCGACGCTCGCGCGGGCGACTGCTAACCCGTGACGCGCTCCAAGAAGCCGTTCGTCACCAGGTAGCCGACGTTGAAGTTCGCCGGGCTGCCGGGGAAGATCGCCGCGTCCAGGACGTACTGCAAGCCGAACCCCGGCTGCCCGAGGGCGGGCGCGATCGGCCCGGAGTAGACCGGGATGTCCTTGAGGACCTTGTAGCGCGAGTAGTTGCACGTCGCCGGCGTCGTCGTGTTGTCGAGGCTCTGCGGCGGGATCCCGCGCGCGCCATACGGCGTGCCCTCGGGCGACAGGTAGCTCCCGAACTCCGACCCGAAGCGGTCGATCCGCTGGCCCGTGAAGATCGTCAGCTGCATCTTCACCGGGGCGCCCTCGGGCGTGAGCAGATAGCCGCCCTGCGGCGGGTAGCGCCACGTCTTGCCGGCGTCGTCGTAGTACGTCGCGAGGTACCTGTTCGCCGTCATGCCATCCAGACGGTCATAGCCCCTCAGCACCGTCTTCAGCGGTCCTGAGTTCGGTAGGCGCTTGGGCCCGAGCCGGGCGTCACCCCGAAAGTCGGCTGTCGAGCACGTCGTGCGCTTGGTCGCCGCCTGGCCCTCCGCCGCGCCCCATGCCGGCAGCAGCATCGATACGACTGCCAGCGCGAGCACGCGCCGGCTACGTCCACCCGAGATCCCCATCTCAACCTCCGCTCGAAATCGACCAGGCGACCCGCGCGGGCCGCCCCCGCCGCGAATCCTACGTCGCTACGCGACGAGCACGGGCGTGCCGAGCTTCACGCGCTTGAAGAGGTCGATGACGTCGCTCGGAGCCATGCGGATGCAGCCGTGCGACGCGGCCGAGCCGAGCGAGCCCGCGCTGGCCGTCCCGTGGAAGCCGACAGACCCGTTGAACCCGATCCAGCGCGCGACCAGCGGGTTGTTCGGTGCGCCGCCGGGGATCGTCTCGCCGGCGAGCGAGCCCGCCCACGCCGAGTTCGGCACGTTCCAGGCGGGGTTGACCTGCATCGACTGCACGACGAACTGCCCGGTCGGCGTCGGGAACTCCGACGACCCGACCGCGACGGTGTAGGACTTCACGACCTTGCCGCGGCGAAACAGCCGCACCTTCGTCTCGTCGCGCGACACGGTCACCGCGACGGGGTTCGCGTCGAAGACCTTGTCCTCGGTGAGCTTGGCCTCGACCTCGACGGTCCTCGCGCGGATCGTGCGGTCGTCCGTGCTCGTCGTCAGCCGCCGGCCGAGGCGCGCCATGAGCGCATCGCGCGCAGCCAGCCGGCGGCCGGCCTTGGCCGGCGCCACCGTGACGCTCGTCAGCGTGAGCGTGAGCCCGGCATCGACGGGCGAAAGCGCCTGCTCCTTCTCGATCCGCCCGATGAACCTGCCGATCGCGGAGCGGTCGATCGTGACGTTCGCCGGCAGGTTCTCCTTGACCTTCTCGCCCGTGATCTTGCGCAGGCCGCGCTCGAGGAACGAGCCCTTGCGCCCCTCCGCGTAGAGGCGGTCGACCGGGCGGCTGACATCGACGCGCACCCGCGCCCGCTCCGCGGTGAGCGTGTAGCGCTTGTCGCCGAGCCGGACGTAGACCGGCCGCATGATGAGCTCGGCGACGCGACGGTTCGCGCGGTACAGGGCCTCTTCCTTCGTGAGGCCCCCGACGTCGACGCCCGACACCTTCGCGCCGGCGGGCAGCTTGTCGGCGGCGCTCCCGTCGGCCCAGGCCAGCGCGCCGACGCTCGCGGCGGCGAGAGTCCCCAGCACGACGGCAACGATGATGGCGATGCGAGTCATAAGACGATGGCCCCGGCGCGTCTACGACGCGCCCCTCTTTCCGGGCTCACCCAGGTTAGCCACCCGGATAGGCCAGCTCGCCGATTGGGAGTGAGGTTGCAGGAGATGGCGCGCCGGGAGCGGTGAAGGTCAGTCGGCGAGCAGGTCCGGCGGCGCGATCACCGTGAACCCGACCTTGACCTCCGGCTTGTTGACCACCGTGCGCGCCGGGCGCGGCGGCCGGCGCGTGAGGTGCTTCTGCCAGAAGCCGACGAGGCCGACCTTCCAGGCGAAGTAACCGGTCTTGCCGGGCGTGATCGAGAAGTCCATGACACGGACGTGGCACAGCACGCGCTTCGTGAGGTACAGCGTCCGCAGGAACACCCCCAGGCGCGGATAGACCTTCTGCTCCTCGTGGCTCGCGCGGACGCGGCCCATCAATCGGTTCCACAACCACGGCGGCGGGCGCCACAGGGCGATGACGTAGAGCATGAGGTTCGCCCACTTCGGCGGGATCGCGAGGTAGCTGTCGTCGATCTCGTCGAGGTCGACGCCGCGCTCCTGCATCGCCGTCGCGAGGCCCGTGTTCGGGATGACCTTCAGCGAGTAGATGAACAGCGTGTACGGCCGATCCATCATGTACAGCAGCTGCAGCGTCGACTTCACGTCGTCCCGAGTCTCGATCGGGTTGTCCATGATGATGTCGTAGGCCGCGGGGATGTGGTACTTCGGCGCGAACGACGCGATGACCTCGCCCGCGCGCAGGATCTTCTCCGGCGGCGTCGGGCGCTTGTAGAAGTCGAGCATGTTCTTCGAGCCCGACTGGATGCCCATGCGGATGCGGTTCATCCCCGCCCATGACAGGAGCTCGAACTTGTCCTGGCGCACGTAGTTCGGGATGACGCCGTAGACGGCGAACGGCAGCTTCAGCTCGTCGTGCCACAGCTCGGCGAACTCCTCGAGCTGGCCGTACGGGATCGCCATGAAGCTGTCGTCGTGGAAGGAGACCTGGCTGAGGTGCGGGAAGCGCGCGCGGGCGTCCTTGACCTGGTCGACCATGTAACGCGCGCTCGGGTGGCGGATGCGCTTGTAGGTCTTGTCGTTGGCGATGAACTTCGTGTTGCCGCAGTACGCGCAGTGAAACGGGCAGCCGATCGACCACAGCGTCGTGTAGCCGAGGCCGTCGTTGAGGAGATAGTCCTCGACGCTCGTCTTCACGAAGCCCTTGCCGGGGAGGTAGATCTTCTCGTTCGGCGCGCCGTACTGCGGGAACGGCAGCTTCTCCATCTCCTGCACGGTCATGAGCGGCAGGAAGTGGTTCTTGACGATCTCCTGGCCGCCGTTGCCGCCCGACGGCTTGAACCAGAAGTTCTTCGTGGCAGTGTGGTCGCGGCCGCCCTCGAGGTGCTGGTGCAGCTCCTCGAACGCGAACTCGCCCTCGCCCGTGCAGACCGCGTCGACGTCTCCGAGGATCGCGTCCTCGGGCTGGATGATCGGATGGATGCCGCCCCAGACGATGTACGTCGAGGGGTTGAGCTCGCGCAACCGCTTGATGACGCGATGCGTGAGGTCCGCGTAGCCGGTCATCGACGAGAACCCGACGAGGTCTGAGTGCTTCAGCCCCTGTGCGATCTCGTCGACCTGCTCGTCGGGCATCCGGCCCTTGTCGCCCATCCCGCGGACGGCGGCCTTGACGGAGCGGTAGCGCTCGGTCGAGATGTACACGGATTCCGTTTCGGGCTCGAGCTGCGCCACGTACGCGGCCATCTTGCGAAAGCCGCACGACGTGATGCCATCCTCGAGACAGACCATCTGGGTTCGCATTCGTGCTCCCTTGTGTTCTCAGCGCCCGTAGCGCTCGCGCGCCAGCACGAGCTGCTCGGGCAGCGCCGTCCGCGGCGGCGGCGACGGATCTGCGATGACCGAGACGGTCTCGGCGACGGAGAACGTCACCGTCAGCTCGCCGCCGTCCGTCGCGATCGTGATCTCCTCCGGCGTCGAGCTTGCGAGCGTGCCCTTCAGGCCCGGCTCGATGCCGGCGTCCTTGAGGTAGTGCAGGAGATCCTCGGCCTCGTTCTCGAAGCGCAAGATGGTGACCGTCGCGCCCTCCTTGACATCGGCGAGCGGGACGCCCTCCAGGCGCGCGCCGCCGACGATCGGGTGGCCGTGCGGGCAGGTCTTCGCATCGCCGATCGCGGCGAGCATGCGCTCTTCGAGCACCGGGCTCATCGCATGCTCGAGGCGCTCGGCCTCCTCGTGGACCTCGTCCCACGGGATGCCGAGGACGTCCGTGAGGAAGCGCTCGATGAGCCGGTGGCGGCGGACGACGCCCTCGGCGTGGTCGAGCCCCGACTCCGTGAAGCTGATCGCCTTGTCGCTCGAGCGCGTGATGTAGCCGTCGCGCTCCAACCGGCCGACCATCTCGTGCACGGTCGGGGCCGACAAGCGCATGGCGCGCGCGACGTTGGCGCCGGTCATCGGAAGCCTCGCCTCCTGCAGCCAGAACAGCGTCTGCAGGTACTCCTCCTCCGCGACGGTCGCGTGCTCGGTCGTCATCTTCCAGCGATGGTATCGGCAGGCGGAAACGGCAGCCAGTTCGACGGGTCCCGGGTGACCGCAGCGTTGCCGCAAGGCCGACTAGCATCGCGGCCTTGGAGATCCGGTCGGGTACGCGGGCGCTGGTCACCGGCGCTTCGCGCGGGATCGGTCGCGCGCTCGCGCACGAGCTTGCGGCGCACGGCGCGACGGTCGGCCTCGCGGCCCGCTCGGTCGGCGATCTCGAGGCGGTCGCGGCGGAGCTGCCCGGTGCCCACCATGTGCTCGTCTGCGACGTCGCGCTGCGCGAGTCCATCCTCGAGGCGGTCGAGGACTTCGTCGCGGCGACGGGCGGGCTCGACCTGCTCGTCGTCAACGCCGGGGTCGCGCACTACGAGCCGATCGCGACCCAGCACATCGAGAAGATCGAGCGCATGACCGAGGTCAACTGGCTCGGGACCGTCTACACGATCAAGGCGGCGCTGCCGCACATGCTGACCGCGGGCCACGGTCACATCGTCGTCATGTCGTCGGGCGCCGGCCTGCGGTCGTTTCCGGGCGCGGCCGCCTACTCGGCGACGAAGGGCGCGCAGCGGATGTTCGCCGAGGCCCTGCGCCACGAGCTCGCGGGCAGCGGCGTGTCGCTGACGAGCGTCTTTCCCAGCGAGATCGCCACATCCCTGCACGACCACCAGGGCCAGGGCGCGCTGCCCGCCTGGTACCGCGGCGGCGAGGAGGCGGCACCCGCGGCGGCGCTGGCGGCGCGCGTCGTCAAGGCCGTCGAACGCGACAGCCGCGACCTGTACTGGAAGGGCTCGGTCCGCGGGATGGGCCTCCTGCACGGCGTTTCGCCGCGGCTTGCCGACGCGGTCTTGCGGCGGTTGCGGGGCGCAAGCGCCGCGCCGCGCCGCAACTGACGGCGGCGGCGCTTCGCGACGGCGGGCGGGCGGCCTTGGCCTCAGCCCTGCCGCGGGTCTGACGGCGCGGGCGCGACGCACGCGCGGTCGCGGCCCTCGCTCTTGGCTCGGTAGAGCTCACGGTCGGCGGCGGCGACGAGCTCGTTGGCGGTCACGGCGCTCCAGACGGCGATGCCGGCGGACGCGGTCAGGCCGCTCGGCATGTCGCGGCGCAGGCGCTCGACCACGCGCAGCGCCGCCGCGCCGTCGCAGCCGGGCAGGATCAGGCCGAACTCCTCGCCGCCGATGCGCGCGAGGACGTCGATCGTGCGGACCTCCGCGCCCCAGCGGGCGCCGAGCTCGCGGAGCGCGAGGTCGCCGGCGGGGTGGCCCCGGGTGTCGTTGTATGCCTTGAAGTGATCGAGGTCGAGCAGCGCGACGGTCAACGGGTGGCCCAGGCGATCGGCGTGCTGGACCGCGAGCGGGAGCTGCTCGTCCCACGCTCGCCGGTTGGCAAGACCGGTGAGCGCATCGGTCGACGCGTCGGCCGCCAGGCGGCTGACAAGGCGGCGGCGCTCGAGCTCGTTGCCGACGAGGACCGAGATGTCGGCGAGCGCGTCGAGTTGCGAGGGGTCCCACTCGCGCGGCGCGTCGTCGATCGCGCAGAGGCTGCCGACGACGTGGCCCTCCGGCGTGATGATGGGAAAGCCCGCGTAGGCGATGACGTCGAGCTCGACGATCGCGAGGTTCGAGCACAGCACCGGGTCCAGGCGGGCGTCGGAGACGACGAGCGGCGCCTCGTTGGCGACGACGTGCTGGCAGAAGGAGTGCGACAGCGGGGTCCCGCGGGCATCGGCCATCGGCTGCGCGACGCCCCACATCCCGGCGAAGTACTGGCGGTCGTCGGTCACGAGCGAAACGAGCGCGACCGGCACGTTCGCCGCGTGCGACGCGACGCGCGCGAAGCGGTCGAAGATCGGCTCGGGCCCGCCGTCGAGCAGGCCCTCGGCGATGAGCGCCGAGAGCCGCGCCGGAAGCTTGACCGCGGTCTCCAGGCGCGCGCTCGAGGCGACCGGCGGCGCAGCGGGAGGACGGATGGGGATGGGGGTGGCCATGCGAGGCTCCCGTCCTGTATCGGCGCGCCGGCTTCGCGCTTGAGCGCGGCTACGCGCCACCCGGCGCGCGACGGCGCGGCGGCTGCGTCTGAAGCCGCTCCGCGAGGGCCTCGAGCCGGCGCTCCGCGAACGTCATGAACTCGCGCGTCGCCGGCGACAGCTGCGCGCCGCGGCGCCAGGTGAAGGCGAACGTCTCGTAGATCGGCTCGGCGAACGGGACCCAGCCGACGCGCCGCGGCGCGAGCTGGCGCAGCATCCCGCGCGCGGCGATCGTGTCGCCGAGCCCGCGCGCGGTGAGGGCGAGCGCGACCTCGACGTCCTCGACGTCGATCTGCGGCTCGATCGCGACACCTTCGCGCTGGGCGAGCTCGGAGAGCTGGCGGCGCGTCGGGTCGTCGGACCCCCAGCTCGCTTCGGAGAGGATGAGCGGCGCGGTCGCCAGGCGCGCGACCGTCATCGGGCGTCGCAGGCGCTCGGCGGACGCGGACACGTAGAGGATCTCGTCGCGCATCGCGGGCCGCACGACGAGCCCGCGATCGTCGATCGGCAGGACGACGAGGCCCGCTTCGAGCTCGCCCTCGCGGATCGCGTCGACGGTCTCCGAGGAGTTCTGGCCCACGATCCGCACCCGCACGTCGGGATGGCTGGCGCGGAAGTCCTCGACGAGGTCGGCGCCGAGGTACGTGCGCGCGGTGCCGAACGTGCCGAACGCCGCGAGGCCGCCGCGCAGCTCGCGGATCGCGCCGACCGATTCGCGGACCCGGTCGACCGCCGCCAGCGCGGCCTCGGCGTGCGGGCGCAGCGCGCGCCCCGCCTCGGTGAGCACGAGCCCGCGGCCGACGCGCTGAAACAGCATCACGCCGAGCTCCGCTTCGAGCCGGCGGACCTGCTCGGACAGCGACGGCTGGGCGAGGTGCAGCGCCTCCGCGGCCGCGGAGAACGAGCCGTGCTCGATCGCCGCGAGGACGTACTGCAGCTGCTGGAGAGTCATAGGCTATGCCTTGAGATAGTCAAGACAATCAAGGCTACCGCTGGACCGCACAAAGACACACAATGCTTGACATGGTCCTTCTTGCCTCCCTCATCACCGCCTTCGGGCTCTTCGAGGTGCTTGCCCTCCGCTACGGCGCCGATTCCCGGCCCGTGTTCGACGAGCGCCCCGTGCGTGCCCACCGCCGCAACCTCTGATCGGCGCAGCGCGGGCATCGCGCTGTGCGTCGCGTCCGCGTGCGGGTTCGGCCTCATGGCGATCTTCGCCAAGCAGGCCTACCGCGAGGGGATCGGCGTCACGGCGCTGCTCGCGGCGCGCTTCGTGCTGGCCGCCGCGGTCTTCTGGGCGATCCTCGGCGTGCGCCGAGCCGTGCGGTCGGGCACGCGGGCGCGTGCGCCACGCGCCACCGGCCCGAGCGCGGTCGCGCCAGCGCCGCGCGCCGTCAGTTCGAGCGCGGCCGCGCCAGCGCCGCGCGCCGCCGGTTCGAGCGCGGTCGCGCCAGCGCCGCGCGCCGCCGGTTCGAGCGCGGCCGCGCCAGCGCCGCGCGCCGCCGGTTCGAGCGCCGCCGGTCGACCGCCACGCGCCACGATCCTCACCGCGCTGGCGCTCGGGGGCATCGGCTACAGCATCCAGTCGGCCTGTTTCTTCTCGGCGCTGCGCCACATCGACGCGTCGCTGGCCTCGCTGCTGCTCTACACGTTCCCCGCGCTCGTCTGCTGCGGCGCCGTCGCGCTCGGGCGCGAGCACGTCACGCCGTGGAAGGCGATGGCGCTCGCGCTGGCGACGGCCGGCACGGCGCTCGTGCTGCTCGGCGGCGGGAGCGGGGGTCTTGAGGCAACCGGCGTGCTCTTCGGGCTCGCCGCCGCGGTGACGTACGCCGCCTACATCCTCATCGCCGAGGGCATGGTCGGCCGCATCGATCCCTGGCACATGAGCGCGCTCATCGCGACCGGGGCCGCCGCGACGCTCGTCGTCACCGGGGCGCTGACCGGCGCGCTCGAGCTGCCGGCCGCGACCGCCTGGATCTGGATCGCGGCGATCGCCCTGCTGTCGACGGTCGCCCCGATCGGCGCCTTCCTCCTCGGGCTGGAGCGCGTCGGCGCGCCGACCGCCTCGATCGTCTCGACCGTGGAGCCCGTGGTCACCGTGTCGCTCGCCATCGTGATCTTCGACGAGGGCTTCGGCCCGGCGCAGGCGCTCGGCGCGGTGCTCGTGCTCGGCGCGGTGCTGGCGCTGCAGTCGCGACGCGCCGCGGAGGTCGTTAGCGTTGCGGGCCATGGCGCTTCCGCTCGCACCGCCGATCTTGCCGCAGCTCGCGCGCCCGCGCGCAGCGCTGCCTGAGGGCGACGGCTGGGCCTACGAGCCCAAGTGGGACGGCTTCCGGACGATCGCGTTCGTCGACGGCGACGAGGCCTACCTGCAGTCGCGCAACGGCAAGCCGATGTCGCGCTACTTCCCCGAGGTCGCGTTCCCGTTCGGCCGCTACGTCGTCGATGGCGAGCTCGTGGCGGCGACGTTCGGCACGCTCGGCCAGCGCATCCACCCGGCGGCGTCGCGGATCGCGCGGCTGGCGATCCAGACGCCCGCCCGCTTCGTCGCGTTCGACGTCCTGGCGCTCGGCGACGACGTCCTCGTCGAGCGGCCGTACTCCGAGCGCCGTCGCGTGCTGGAGGGAATCGCGGGGCTCGAGCTCACCCCCGTCGTCTACGACCCGGCCGACGCGCAGCAGTGGCTGCGCGACGAGGAGGGCGTCATCGCCAAGGAGGTCGCGTGCGCGTACCTGCCCGGCGAGCGGCGCGGGATGGTCAAGGTCAAGCGCGTGCGGACGATCGACGCCGTCGTCATGGGCTGGCGGCCCGGCAAGGCGGAGAACACCGTCGGGGCGATCATCCTCGGCCTCTACCGCGAGGACGGCCGGCTGCGCGAGGTCGGCCACTCGAGCGGCTTCACCGCCAAGCGCAAGCGCGAGCTCGTCGACGAGCTGCGGCCCTACGAGACCGGCGAGCGCGGCAGCGGCGACCCGTCGCGCTGGACCGCCGGTCGCGATCTCGAGTGGGTCGCGCTGCGGCCCGAGCTCGTCGTGGAGATCACATACGACCACGTCTCCGACGGGCGCATCCGCCACGGCACGAAGGTCGTGCGCTGGCGCGACGACAAGCCTGCCGCGGACTGCACGCTCGACCAGCTCGAGTCCTGACCCGGCACGGCCGTGCGGCGCGCGCTCCTGCTCCTGCCGGCGGTACTCGCCGCGACCGCGACCGCGGCCGCCGCTGCCGGCTGCGGCGAGGAGTCCGCGCCGCCGCCACGGCCGCCTGTCGCGCTCCTGCTCACCGAGCCGCGCGATGCGGAGACGACGCGCGCGGCGACGGTGCTCGTCAGCGGGAGCGTCACGCCTCAAACCGCGCGGGTCCTCGTCCTCGGCACGCAGGTGGCGGTCGGGGGCGGACGCTTCTCGACAAGCGTCGACCTGCGCGAGGGTCCGAACATCATCGACGTGGGGGCGTCGGCACCGGGCCGGCGCGCCGTCTGGCGCGCGGTGCGCGTGACGCGGCGCTCGATGGTCACGATGCCGGACGTCGCAGGGCGCGAGGAGGACGCGGCCCGCGCCGCGCTCGAGGCGCTCGAGCTCGACGTCCGCGTCGTCGAGGACGACGATCTGCTCGACGCGTTCCGTCGCGGCCCGCGAATCGTGTGCGACACCGATCCGGCGGCCGGCGCGGAGCTGCGACCGGGCGCCGCCGTCGAGATCGTCGTCTCGAAGACCTGCCGCTAGTGGATCCGGCCGGAAGTTCTGCGAGGTTTCCCCGGATGCCCGGCCGTGGCTGACGGTCGATGGTGTCCCGCCTTCGTGCTGGTGGCACGAGGGCGGGCGCCAGCGGCCGTCAGGCGCGGATCGGGCGCCGGGAAAACCCGCAGAACTTGCGGACGGGTCCACTAGTCGTCGGGGGCGTCGCGCCGGGACGTCAGTACGTCACCTCGTCCAGCAGGTCGACGTTCATGGAGCGCTTGTCGGGGTCGCGGTGGACGACCGCGTAGGTGCGCCCGGTGGCCTTGTCTGCAGCGAACTGGTCCTTCAGCTCCTCGTCGATCTTGCCCCTGAACGTCGGGTACGTGAGGTGCAGCGTGAAGTCGTCGTCGGGTCGCGACTTCGCGATCATCGCGAACGTCGACGGTGACGGGTTGTCGTGCGCGCCGTCGCCCGAGGCGACGTAGTGGCGCGCGTGGATCCGATCGAAGAAGTCCTGCTCGACGTTGCGGTCGCTGCCGTGGTGCGGGAGCTTGAGCACGTCGAGCGACAGCTGCCCGCCGGCTGCGGGCAGCAGGCCGGCGTTGCGCAGTCCTTGGAGGATGAGGTCGCCGCGCGCGTCACCGGTGAGCAGCATCCGCTTGGAGTCCAGCTCGGCCAGGACGACGATCGAGGACAGGTTGTAGACCGAGTCGTCGAGGTACTCGGCGATGCGGGCGGCCTCCTTGGCATCTTTCGCGTCCGCGAGCTTCTGGATCACCACGTCCCAGTCGGCCTGAAGCTTGTCGACCTCGCCTTGCGCGGGACCGATCACCGTGAGCGTCAGCGGGCCGAACGATGCGGTTCGCAGGCCGGACTCCGGGGCGATGATGGGCGCTCCCGCGAACTGCTTGTTGGGCTCCCAGCTCAGCGCGCTCGCGTTGTTGCGCAGCCGTTGGCCCTGGCCGACGCTCGCGATGATCGCGTCGGACTGCCCGCTCCACGCCGGCGTAGGGCCGTCGGCGGAGGCGATGCGAGCCGGGGCGTCGGCGAGCGCCCCGGCGACCGACATCGCGCTGGCGCCGACGATGTCGTCGAACGCGTTGTGCCAGAGCGTGCGGACGTCAAACGGAAGCGCCTGCGTCTTCTTGGTCTCCAGCAGTGCGTCGGTGAGGTCGAGAACACCGCGGATGTGGTCGTCGTCGAGGTGGCTGACCATCAGTACCTCGATGGGCAGCCTCCCGTTCACCGACCACCGCGTGGCGAGCGCGTCCAGTCGCGGCCGAAACGCGTCCTTGTAGACGCCGGACGGTCCGCCGTCGATGACGATGAACTGCGGCTGCGCCGGATCGCCGAAGTGCAGGATGAGGCTGTCACCCTTCTTGGCGCGCAGCGCCTCGAGCGTGAAGATCACGTCACACCACCTGCATCGCGCGTAGGACGTCGAGCATGCCTGCCCCCTGGTAGTAGCGCTCGCGACCGAGATCGGTCGCGGCTTCGCAGAGAATCTGCTTGATGCGCGAGGGCTGTCCTCGCAGCTCCTCATGACGGGCCATGAGGAGCGCGGCGGCGCCGCTGACGTGCGGCGCGGCCTGGCTGGTGCCGTCCTTGATCTTGGCGTCGGCGCCCGGCACGGGCGCCTCGATCTTCTCGCCGGGCGCGACGAGATCGGGCTTGCAGCGGCCGTCGCCCGTGGGTCCTCGGCTCGAGAAGTAGCTGACGCCGTAGGTGTGCGCTTCGTAGCGGTGGGTCGCGCCGACGGTGATGATGCGCTCCGCGTTGCCGGGGTCGGTGATCGACGCGGTGCGGTAGCCGTCCACGGGACCGCGCTCGGAGGCGTACTCGGCCCGCCCCTCGTTGCCCGCCACGGTGACCACGACCACGCCGCTGGCCATCAGGCGCTCCGCCTCGTCGCAGACCGGCGTGCGACCGCAGGCGTAGTTGGTCACGTCGTGGTCGATCGACAGGCTCAGGTTCACCCCGTGAATCACCTGCAGATCGCTGTGCACGTTGAGGTGACGGACGAACTGCAGCGCGGCCGTGATGACGAACTCCTCGCCCACTCCGCGCTCGTCGAAGACGCGCAGGTCATAGAGCGCGATGTCGGGGCAGATACCACGCAGATCGTCGTCGGAGGGCATCCCCTCGTCGTCCGCGCGCCAGTCGCCCCCGAGGATCCCGGCCACATGGGTGCCGTGCTCGCCGACCGGCTGCTCGTAGAACCCTGGCTGCTCCGTGTCGCCGGGCGGGGGCACGTGCTCGACGCGCAGCAGCGGCTCGATGCGATCCCAGTCGATCGCCCGGCCGCTCTTCAGGCGTTCTCGGAGGTGATCGAGCTCGTCGGCGAGATCGTCGGGCACCCCTGGCGGCAGGTCGCCCGTCAGCAGGTCGCGCAGCCGGGTGAAGTCGTATGTCGCGCGGACGCGCGTGTGCGCCAGCGCCTCGGTCGGCTCTTCGGAGGTCATCGCACCCGTGGGGTCGCGGCGCCGGAAGGCGGGGTGGGTCGCGTCGATGCCGGTGTCGATGACCGCCCAGCACAGGTCGGCGCAGCTCACGTCGAAGACGCGCTGCGCGGCGTCCGCCTTGATCGCCTTGCGAGAGCGCGACACCGCCGTTCGCGCCGACCGGTTCATGTTGATCGTCCACAGCGTCCCGGAAGCCGGGGTCTGCGGATCTGCCCCGGGGACGTCCTGCAGCAGGCCCATGGCGGCCGTGGCGATGGCCTCGGGATCGGGCGTCGCGTCGTGCGCGAGCAGGATCCGGCCCACCGTGCCGAGGAACCATGCGAACTCGCCGATCTCGTCCCCGCGGCGACGGTCGATGCCGACCTCGCTGTTGAGGTGCTTCATGATCGCGTCCCGGTGGCGCTCCACCTGGCCAGCCATGTCGCCGGCGTCCTGCGTCCAGCCGCGTGTCTGCCACCAGACAGACAGCGGCAGGACGTGGCGGATGAGCTCTGCGAACGTGAGGGTGACCGCCACGTAGGACTCGTTGTAGGCCAGACGCGCCTTACGCGCGTGCGATGCGCCCAGCTCGTCGTGTAGCCCGCGGGTCAGCTCCGCGGCGGTGGCTCGCGCCTCGGGAATCAGGAGCAGGTCGACGGGACCGCCCGCGGTATCTCCGTACGCGAACCAGACCTTCGGCAGGATCGGCGAGTCCTGGGTGAATCGATGCACGCGGTCGATGCCGAACAGCCACCGGCTGAGTGCCTCGCGCGACGCTGCTGAACGGTCGACCGGCGACCCCTGCCGCGCGTGTGAGTCGTCAGCGCTCATGCCTTGCCCGCGAGCCTAGACCTGTCGTAGGACATCGCGCAAGGCGAGAGCACGGCGAGCGACCGCGTCGCCCGCGACCCGCCGGCGTCAGTCCGGCTGCGTGGAGAGGAGCGCGATCTTCGGCCGGCCGTCCTCGCGCACCACGCCGAACGCGACGCGGCCTTCGATGTCGTCGCGGTCCGCGCGTCGCACGGTGTAGCGGCCGGCCGCGCGACCCGCAGCGCCGGCCAGGACCTCGAGGTCGTCGAGCTCGTAGGCGTCGATGTCGGCTCCCGCGAACTGGCGGCTGTAGACGCCGACGACGGCTTGGCGCCCGCGCTGGGCGCCGTCGGGCGCGACGCGCTGGACGTCGCGGGCGAGCGTCGATCGCAGCGCGCTTGCGTCTTCGGCGCCGTATGCCGCGGCGAACTCCTCCGCCGCGCGGCGCACCTCGCCGGCGGAGAGATAGGCCGAGACCGTGCGCGGCTGCTCGCCCGCGTCGAGCGCGACGCCCACGGCGGCTCCGGCGGCGGCGAGGCCGAGCAAGCCGGCGAGCGCCAGCAGGACGGGTCGCCGCGCGCGGTGGCGTGCCGCGAAAGGGCCTCGGCGCGACGGGGGCGCCGCCGGCACCGCCGGCGCGTTGCGGCGCGACGGGGGCGCCGCCGGCACGGCCGGTGCGATGCGGCGCGACGGGGGCGCCGCCGGCACGGCCGGTGCGATGCGGCGCGACGGGGGCGGCGTCGGCACGATGACCTTGCGCGCGCGCGACGGCTTGCGCGGCTGCGGCTCGGCGCCGTTTGCGTCGGGCGGGTCCGCGGGCGACGGCAGCCGGCGGGTCGGATCCTCGCTCGGCGCCGCGGGGCCGCGCGCGACCGTCCGCTCGCCGATCGTCACGCGCTCGCCGCGCGCCGCGGCCTGCGCCGCGCGCCCGAGATCGCCGGCGGAGCGGTAGCGGTCCGCGGGGTCCTTCGCAAGCGCGCGGGCGATGACCGCGTCGAACGCCGCATCCACGGGCGCGAGCGCGGTGGGCCGCGGCGGCGGATCGCTGAGGTGCGCGGCGATCGTCTGCGGCACGGTCCCGCGGCTGAAGGGCGCCTCGCCGGTGAGCGCCGCGTACAGCACGCCCCCAAGGGCGTAGACATCGGTGCGGGCGTCGACGGGTTCGGCGCGTAGCTGCTCGGGCGCCATGTAGTCCACGCTGCCGATCCATTGGCCGGTCGTCGTCATCCTCGTGCCCGACGAGACTTCGACAGTCAGCCCGAAGTCCGTCAGGTAGATGTGGTCGACGCCGGAGGAGGTCGTCAGCAGGACGTTCGCCGGCTTGACGTCGCGGTGGACGAGGCCGCTCGCGTGCGCCGCGTCCAACCCCGCCGCGACCTGCGCGACGATCCCCGCTGCGCGCGCCGGATCGAGACGGCCGGCCCGGCGAACCAGCGCCTGCAGATCGGTCCCGTCGACGTAGCGCATGACGAGGTACAGCCGGCCCGCCTCCTCGCCCGCTCCGTAGACCGGGACGATGTTGGGATGATCGATCGAGGCCGCCATCCGGACCTCGCGCCCGAAGCGATCGGTGAAATCGCGATCGGCGACGCCCTCGGGCGCGACGACCTTCAGCGCGACCCGGCGCGACAGCGCGAGCTGCGTCGCCCGGTAGACGACGCCCATGCCGCCGCGGCCCGCCACCGCCTCGATGCGGCAGCCGGCGAAGCTCTCGCCCGGCAACAGGTCGTCCACATCGTCAAGTGTGACCGCCCGCGTGAGCGGGCGGTCACCGGAGGGTGTGGCGAAAAACGTCCAGCATGTCGTCGTTTCTCGCCACACCCCCCGACCGGGCGCCGCTCGGGCCGCCGCGGCGGCTCTCGACCGGCCCGCTCAGCGTGCCGCGAGATGCTCCTACTCGGGCTCGCTGCGCTGGACCAACTTCTTCTCGACGGCGTTCAAGTGGTACCCGGCCGCGTGTACTTCGTCTTCTTCAACGTGGGCGTCGCGCTCGTGCTGATGGAGGCCGGCATGTTCATCTCGATCGCCGCGTACTTCGGCGCCTTCGGCCCGGAGCTCGACGCCTGGTCGCGGTTCCTCGCGATCACGATCGCGATGTTCGTCTCGGTCGTGCTGTCGATCGCGTTCCGCAACCGCGACGTGTACATCGCTCGCGAACCGACCGTGCCGCCGGCCGAGCGCTCGACGGTGCAGGTGCAGTGCAGCGTGTGCACCGAGCACTTCGAGATGCCGGACGTCGCGCTCTGCCCGTTTCACAGGGGGCCGATCTGCTCGCTGTGCTGCACGCTCGAGAAGTCCTGCAAGGACGTCTGCAAGACCGACCTGCCGGGCTCCGAGCAGACCGGGATCCCGCTGCCGATGGCGGGCGCGTCCGTGTGAAAAACCCCGGGGGGCCGCCCTAGTGCGCGGCGCGTGGCGTGCCGGCAAGATTCGCCGCACACGCCCATGGACCACCGCATTCCCCCATGCGGATCCGAAGTGTGAACGGGATAGACGGTCGTAGTCAGACCCCATCGCCGGCTTGCTGCGTGCCGGGGGTGGGGTTCTACGACGTGGACGAGCGCAAACGGAGCGCGGCGCGGGCGGGGAGCTCGCGCCGTCGCTACGTTTCTCCAGCAGACCGTCGCGGCGGAGTCGTTGGGAACGGATGAGCCGCGCGCGCCGCGGTCAGGAGGTCAGGGGCGTGCACAGCGCGTGCACGTTCTCGCCCGCGTCCTCGACCCTCTCGGGGCCGTCGAGGTTCGAGACGACGTAGCCGGCGGCGCGCATCGCCGCGCAGAACTCGGCGTTGAGCCCGTGCATCTCGCAGACGACGAGCGGCCGCGCCTCGCGCAACAGTCGAGACATCCCCGCGAGCACCTCGAGCTCCGCGCCCTCGACGTCGATCTTCACGAGCGTCGGCGGCGGACCTTCGACGTCGTCCAGCGCGACCGTCCGCACCTCGACGTGGCGTTCTGACTCGTGGTGATCGCCGACGCTTGCGAGCCGGCTCCAGAGCCGGTCGCGGACGACGACGAGCTGCGCCGTGCCGCTGTCGCGCGCCGCGGCGGCCTCGACGACCTCGACCTGGCCGAGCCCGTTCAGCGCCGCGTTCGCGCGGATCGCCGCGGCGCACTGCGCGTCGGGCTCGAACGCGACGACCCGCCCGGTCGGGCCGACGATGCGTGCGGCGACGAGCGCGAGGTAGCCGATGTTCGCGCCGACGTCCCAGACGTGGTCGCCGGCGCGGGCCGAGCGGACGATCGCCTGCTGGACCTGGAGCTCGTGCGTGCCGGTGAGCACCGCGTACGCCTGGGCGCCCCACGGCGCGAACGACCGCGCCTCGATCCGCAGCCGGGCGGCCAGGCCGCCGAGGATCGACAGCTCGCCGCGGCCCGTGAAGAGCGCCAGCGGCTTGAGCAGGCCGCGAGCCGCCCAGCGCGACATGCGCTCGTGCGGCACGACGCGCATGAGCAGCCACACGACGCGCGTGCGAGCGAGGCGCGCGGGCATCGCGAGCCGGCCGGGTGTGTACTGGTGTGCGGCCATGGCGCAGAGCATGCCAGTCCTCGTCGCACCCGACGCCTTCTCGGCGACGCTGCGCGCGCCCGTCGTCGCGGCCGCGATCGGCCGCGGCCTCGAGCGCGCCGGCGTCTCGCCCCTGCCGGACCTCTGCCCGGTCTCCGGCGGTGGCCGCGGCACGATCGAGGTGCTCCTGCCCGTGCTCGGCGGCGAGACCGGCGACGGGTTCGCGCTCGTCGAGGACGGCGGGACGGCGCTCGTCGAGCTCGGCGCGACCCCGGAGCAGACCGGACGGCGGGTGGTCGCGGCGGTGGCCGCGGGCGTGGAGGTCGTGCTGCTGTGCGCCGCGGGCGCGCGGCTCGGCGGTGCACGCGCGGAGGCGCAGCCCGAGCGCGGCGTCGAGGCGGGCGATCCCGACGACGGCGCCGCCACGGTCGAGGCGATCGAGGACGGCGGCGGGCTGGGCGGCGCCGCCCTCGTCGTGCTCAGCGAGCCACGAACGTCCGCTGCCGGGACGTTCGCCCGCGTTCTGCAGGCGCGCTACAAGGCCACGCTCGTCCCCGGGCCCGCGTTCGTCCTCGAGCAGCTCGGCTTCGACGCGCGGATGCGCGCGGCGCGCGCGGTGATCGTCGGCGAAGCGCGCTTGGACCGCTGGACACTCGGCGGCCGCGTCGCCGGCGAGGCCGCGATCCGCTCGCGGCAGGCGGGCGTGCCGTGCCACGCGATCGTCGGCTCGAACGGCATCGACGGCTTCGACGCGCGGATCCTCGACGTCCAAGCGATCGTCGAGGCGACGACGATCGCCGCGCTTGAGGACGCGGGCGAGCGCCTGTCACGGTCGTTGTAACGGCCTCAATGTCGACTAGTGAGCGGATATCGCTCACAATCCGACACTGCCTCGAGTCAGCCGGGAACGCGACCGGCGCGCGAACGCATCGTCTCGACCACGCGGGGATCCAGCGCTCCCCGAGTCGGGGTTTGCGTCGTGAATGTGTCGACGCACCGGCGAACAGAGAATCGCCAGGAAACTTCTCACACATGGCGGACCCGATGTGCTTATCTTCAGCCGGCGACGGGGGATGTGAGATGCGGCGGCCGGGGCCGGGTGACCGGACTGGGGCTACCTCCGTCGAGCGTGTTGCGCTGCTCGACCAAAAAGGGGATGCCAGACCATGTCGATTGCCCGTGCCCGGTTACTGCTACCCCTCGCCACCGCCGGCGCGCTACTGGTCGCTGCTGTCTTCGCAGCCGCGGACGCCCGGGCGCAGGAGCGCGTCGATGGGAAGCTCGTCATCTACAAGAATCACCACACGCTGAATATCTACTACGACATCGTGCCCCTGGATCCCGCGAAGGCGATCGTCTACGACCGGCCGGAGTTTGGCTGCCTGCCGATTCCCCGCGAGAGCATCGACGTGGGAGGTCACAACCTCCTCAACCTGACGTCGAATGCCACCGTGATCGGATACACGGGCAACAACTGCGACGGCCTCCCGGCTCCGACGCTCGGCTTCCCCTTCGTCGCGACGCCGAACCAGGGGATTCACATCGACTTCGCCAACAGCCTCCGCTTGGTCCCACCAGGAGCCGATGCCAACATCCTCGGCGGCATCGGCACGGGCGTCGCCGCCGTCGTGGGGGTGCTCACCGGAACGCAGCTCGAAACCGGACTGACGCCTGTTCCGAATGCCTCGCTGTACTTCATGCCCACCCCCGATGGCCAGGTCTCCGCCGACCGCAACCCGGGGAGCAAGTGCCGAAGCACGAACGCCGGAGTGCACATGGTGTTCAACAACAGCCCGAACTGGATGTACCTGGCGGTCGACCCCCCCATCAAGCTCCCCGTTTTCGGCCAGGTTCTCGGCTGCTCTGTCCCGAACGGCGTGGTCCCGCCGGGGACCATCCAGCATCTGTTCTTCGGCGCCAACTTCTCCTACAACCTGTCCCCTGTCGCGCCGGTCACGACCAAGGCCACGGCGGCCGTGAGGGCCGCCTGCCGGCAGCAGGTGAGCCGGTCGGCGTCTCGCCGCGCCAGGGCGAGCGCGCGCAAGCAGGCGAGGAATTGCGAGAAGGCTCTGATGTTCGCGAAGGATCGCAAGGCGGCGACGCGCCGCCGCTAAGCGCCGCTCGCGCACCGCACCTCGACGGCGGGCCGGCTCGGGAGCTCCCGAGCCGGCCGCCAGTCGGCGCGGCGCCCGAGTCGGCCACCCGCGAGACCATCCGCGGACGCGACACGGCTCCCGATATCGCACGGACCTCCTCACGCCGTATCGCGGCGCGCGGTCGGGGCGCGAGCGCACTCGTCGCCGTCCTCGCGCTGGCGTTTGCGGCGTCCGCCGGCGCCAACGGTCCCGCAAGCCACGTCCTCCTCGCGCAGGACGTCTACTTCCCGGCCACGCCGCCGACCTCCGAGGGCGTCGCGCAGGCGCTGCTGACGATCACCGAGCGCGCTCGGGCGAGCGGCTGGCCGCTCAAGGTCGCGATCTTCGCGACGCCGACCGACCTCGGCAACGCCGCACGGCTCTTCACGACGCCACAGCTCTACGCCGATCAGCTCACGCGGGAGATCGGGGATCCGCGCCTGCTGGTCGTGACGCCCGTCGGCTTCGCCGGACAGAAGCTCGGCGACGGCGTGGACAGCGCGCTCGCCGCGCTCGCGCCGGTCGCGCCGGGTGAGGACCGGCTCGAGCGCCAGGCCCTGACCGCGGTGGCGCGGCTCGCACGCGAGGCGGGGCACCCGCTCGTCGTGCCGAGCATCGACACGAGCGAGCGCGGACGGCGCCCGCACCGCGGCGCCTTCGGCGGGCATGCGGGAGCGCCCGCCGTCGCGCCCCGCTCGACCGCAGACCGCGATCCGTCGGGCGCTACCTCGCCGCTGGTGTTCATCGCGCCGCTGGCGGTCGTGCTACTCCTGCTTGGCGCGCGCCCGCTGCTTGCTCGTATGGGCGGCGAGCGGCGCCGCGATCCCGACGAGCCGGCCTGACCCTTCAAGCCAGCCGCCGCGACGTCATCGTTGTGCGCGTGCCGCGCCGCCCGGTCAGCCCTTCGACAAGAAGGCGTTGACACGGTCCGTGTAGTTCGTGTCGGGCTGGAACAGGAACCCGTGGCCGCCGTTGTCGTACACCTCGAGCTCGGAGTTCTCGATGAGCGTCGCGAGCAGACGCGTGTTGAAGATCGGGTTGAAGCGGTCCTCCGCGCCGCCCGCCACCAGCGTCTGGACCGACGTGTCCGTGAACTCCTTGCCGGCAGGCTCGTCGCCGGCAAGCCAGCCGTTGATCGCAGCGCGCTGCTCGCCGTAGATCGTGTCCGGCAACGTGGAGCGGTCCGTGTAGCTGGCGAGCCCGTCGGAGTAGAGCTTCACCGCCGCCGTCTGGTTGTCGGGGAACAGCGCGGCGATGAACTCCTCCGCGGTGGCATCGGCCGGCGGCGCCTTGCTGCGATCCTCGCGCGCCTCGCCGTTGCCCGGCCACGTCGCGGCCAGCACGAGCTTGCGCACCTGGTCGGGGTGACGCGCCGTCAGCGCCTGGGAGATCATCCCGCCCATCGACCAGCCGAGCACGTCGGTCTTGCCGAGCTTCAACGCATCGATCAGGGCGCTGGTCTGGTCCGCCATCTTCGAGATCGAGAGCTTGGACGCGACCGCGTCGGACTTGCCGATCCCCGCGTTGTCGAGGATGACGACCTTGTGCGTCTTCGCCAGCGCATCGACGAACGTCGGCTCCCAGTCCTCCATGCTCGAGCCGAAGCCCATGACGAGGACGAGCGGCGACCCGCTGCCGACCGTGCGGTACCCCACGGCGCCGCGCGTCGTGTCCGCCACCTGCACCGGGGTCTTCGCGACGGAGACCGCGGGCGCGGCGACGGTAGCCGCCGGCTTGGACTCCTCGTCCTCGCCGCACGCCGTCGCACCGAATGAGACGCCGGCCAGCGCGACCGCGACGACGGTGACGCGCAGCAGGGCGCGCAGAACGTGCACCAACCAGCTCGAAAGGTCCACGACGATCTCTCCTTACTTCGTGGTCAGTTGGACGTCTGCCCCGGCGAGCGCCAGGTTCTCACCTGGCACTTGCATCCGCAAGCAGCATGCCGTATACCGGCGGGGGAACGCGAATCGGGGAGTGGGGCAGATGCGAATTGGACGTCATGGACGATGTGCTCGACGGCTCGGGACCGTCGCGATCGGGGCGTTGGCGATCGCCGCGCCGCAGGCGTCGGCTGCGCCGTCGCCGGTCAAGTCGGACGCCACTGACCCGTTCTACTGCACGCTTCACAAGGGCAAGAGCCCAGCCGCCAGCCGGACCGCGGCGGCGCGGTCGGCGTCGGGCGGAGCGCAAGCGCAGGCCGCGTTCGCACGACCGCGGCAGCCGAAGTGGATCACCGGTCAGGAGTTCCGCAACCCGCCCGAGCTGCGCAGCTCAAACGGCGTCCTCAACGTGACGCTCAACGTCCAGCGCAACAAGGTGCGGCTGGGCGGGCAGACCGTGACGGCCACCACGTACAACGGCAGCTACGCCGGGCCGACGATGCGCGTCAAGCTCGGCGACACCATCAACGTCAAGCTCGTCAACACCGCCGGCATCCCCGACAATCAGCCGACGAACCTGCACTTCCACGGGTTGCACGTGTCCCCGAACGTGCCGCACGACAACATCTTCGTGCACGTCGAGCCCGGCCACAGCCGCAAGTACAACGTGACGCTGGGCGAGGGCAACTTCCCCGGCACGTACTGGTACCACAGCCACATGCACGGCTACTCCGAGGCCCAGCTCGTCAACGGGCTGTCCGGCGTGATCATCGTCGAAGGGCAGCGCGAGGCCCTGCCGAAGGCGTTTCGCAACATCAAGGAGCGCGTGCTCTCGCTGAAGAGCGCGCAGGTCATGGACGACAAGATCACGGAGGACCACCTCGGCGTGTGGGACGTGGCCGACAGCCCGCCGCTCAAGGACCAGCCGAAGGTCCCGCCGAACACGCGCACCCTAGGCGAGCAGCTGCAGCCGAAGATCAGGATCCGCCCGGGGGAGGTGCAGCTCTGGCACATCGCGAACACCGGTGCGAACGTTCTCTACAAGGTCGAGCTCGAGAAGTCGAGCTTCACCGTTATCGCCCAAGACGCCAACGCGCTCGACAAGCCGCAGAAGATGAAGCAGCTCTTTATGGGTGGCGGCCAGCGCTTCGACGTCCTCGTAACCGGGCCGCCGAGCGGCGTGATCAAGCTGCGGACCATCGGCTTCACGCCCGACAACGGCATCGTCGCTCCGACGCGCGTGCTGGCGTCCGTGATCAGCTCGGGCAAGCGGATGAAGACGCCGCGGATGCCGAGACGGGGCATCGGGAAGTTCATCCCGCTCGACGACGCGCCGATCGCGGCCCGCCGCACGTTCACGTTCGGGCGCAACGGCATCCACGCCGACACCGGCTTCCCGAAGTTCACGATCGACGGCGAGATCTTCGACGAGGACCGCATCGACGTGCGCGCGAAGCTCGGCACCGTCGAGGAGTGGACGCTGATCAACGAGACGGGCGTTCACCCGTTCCACATGCACCAGAACGCGTACCAGATCATGAGCATCAACGGCAAGCCCTACAAGGCGCACAGCCGGGTGGACACGTTCGTGATCCCGCGACGCCCGAATGGCGCCCCGCCGACGTCGATGGTCGTGCGTGTCCCGTTCGAGAAGTTCACCGGCAAGTTCGTCTTCCACTGCCACATCCTCGGCCACGAGGATCTGGGCATGATGAAGTCGATCCTCGTCTCGAGGAGGTAGGTCCGTCAGCTCGTCGGCGCCGCGCGGCGCAAGCGCTCGGACAGCGCTCGCATGGCGTCGACGAGCTCGGGCGGCTCGTGGACCTCGAAGTCGACGCCGACCATCCCGACGCGCATCGCGAGCCACTCCAGCGAGTCGTCGCTCGTGCGGTACTCGCTGCGGTCGCTGCCGAGCGGCGTGAGGCTGTCGCGCATCCACGGCCAGCGCTCGGCGAGCGCCGCGGGCGGAGCGTGGATCGTGATGCGCGCCGTGAAGCGGCTGGGCGACTGGCGGAGGTTCGCGGCAACGTACGCCGCCGCTTCGCCGTCGCCGGGCAGCGTGCGCGCCGTGAAGCGGGCGCCGGCCGAGGACGGGCGCTCGATCCGGTCGACGCGGAATGTCCGCCAGTCCTCGCGGTCGCAGTCCCAGGCGACGAGGTACCAGCGGCGGCCGAGGTTGACGAGGCTATGCGGCTCGACGAGCCGGCGCGACTGCATCGCGTCGCGCGCGCTGTAGTCAAAGCGCAGGCGCTCGCGGTCGCGGCACGCGCCGGCGATCGTCGTGAGCGCCTCGGGATCCACGCGCGGCCCGGTCGCGGGCAGCGTCGACGTCACCGACTGCAGCGCGTTCACGCGCCGGCGAAGGTGCGCCGGGAGCACCTGCTCGAGCTTGACCAGCGCGCGGATCGCCGTCTCCTCGATCCCGGTCACCGACGCGCCGGCGGCCGTGCGCAGGCCGACGGCGATCGCGACGGCCTCGTCGTCGTCGAGCAGCAGCGGCGGCATCGCCGTCCCGGCACGCAGGCGGTAGCCGCCGAACGGCCCGGTCGACGCCTCGACGGGATAGCCGAGGTCGCGCAACCGCTCGACGTCGCGCCGGATCGTCCGCGGCGAGACCTCGAGGCGGTCGGCGAGCTCCGCGCCCGGCCAGTCGCGGCGCGTCTGCAGCAGGGAGAGGAGCTTGAGCAGCCGTCCGGAGGTTCCGTGCATCGCAGCTACACGGTTGCACCTATTGCGGACAGTAACTGGCCTGGACCTATCCTAGCCTGCGTCCACCGATGAGATCCGCCGCCGCACGCCGTCTGTAGCTGCAACCGAACCCAGGGGATTCGCATGCCTTCGACAGCTCAGGTCAGAGACGCACACGCCGGCGGGCCGGCGCCGCCGGGCGAGCCGGCGATCGCCGTCGAGGGCCTCACCAAGTCCTTCGGCGACGTCCGCGCGCTCGACGGCGTGACGTTCGAGGCCGCGCCGGGCACCGTGCTCGGGCTGCTCGGCCCCAACGGCGCCGGCAAGACCACGGCGGTGCGCGTGCTCGCGACGCTGCTGAAGCCCGACGCCGGCACGGCGCGCGTCGCCGGCCTGGACGTCGTCGAGGACGCTACGAAGCTGCGCCACCGGATCGGCCTCGCCGGCCAGTACGCGGCGATCGACGAGAACCTCACGGGCCTCGAGAACCTCGTCATGGTCGGCCGCCTGTACGGGATGCCGCGCGCGAAGGCCAAGGCGCGCGGACGCGAGCTGCTGGCCGCGTTCGACCTCCTCGATGCCGCCGACCGACCCGCGAAGACCTACTCCGGCGGCATGCGCCGGCGCTTGGACCTCGCCGACGCGCTCGTCGCGAAGCCGCCGATCCTGTTCCTCGACGAGCCGACGACGGGCCTCGATCCCCGCAGCCGAATCGGTCTGTGGGAGACGATCGAGTCCCTCGTCGCCGACGGCACGACCGTCCTGCTGACGACGCAGTACCTCGACGAGGCCGACCGCCTCGCCGACCGGATCGCGGTCATCGACCACGGGCGAGTGATCGCCCACGGGACGCCCGACGAGCTCAAGAACCGCGTCGGTGGTGAGCGCCTCGAGGTGACGCTGGCCGACGCAAGCGCCGCGCAGGAAGCCGCGGGCGCGCTCGCGGCGATGTCCGACGAGCCACCGGTCGTCGAGAATGCCGTCGTCCGCGTCGCGGTCCGCCAGCGCAGCGGCGCGATCGTCGCGGCCGTGCGCCGGCTCGACGAGGCGGGGATCGAGGTCGAGGATCTCGCCACGCGGCGCCCGACGCTCGACGACGTGTTCCTGGCGCTCACCGGCCACGCGGCCGCGGCGGCCGACGACGACGAGGAGACGGGCGCATGAGGCAGCTTGTGTCGGACACGATGGTCATCACCGAGCGCAACCTCGTTCGGCTCACGCGCGCGCCCGACCTCGTCATGGCGTTCACGATCCAGCCGGTCATGTTCCTGCTGCTGTTCGTCTACGTCTTCGGCGGCGCGATCGACACGCCAGGGTTCGACTACAAGGACTTCCTCCTCCCCGGCATCATCGTCCAGAACATCGCGTTCGGCGGGTTCGTCACGGCGCTCGGGCTCAACGAGGACCTCAAGAAGGGCCTCATCGACCGCTTCCGCTCGCTGCCGATGACGCGCTCGGCGGTGCTCGCCGGGCGCACGCTGTCGGACGTCTTCACGAACTGCGTATCGGTCATGGTGCTGCTCGGCACCGGCCTCATCATCGGCTTCTCGTTCGACGCGAGCTTCGTCGAGATCGTCGTCGGGATCGTGCTGCTGCTGTTCTTCGGCTACGCGTTCTCGTGGATCTTCGCGCTGCTCGGCATCCTCGTCTCGTCGCCCGAGGCGGCGAACTCGCTCGGCTTCTTGGCGGTCTTCCCGCTGACGTTCATCTCGTCGGCGTTCGTGCCGGTCGAGTCGATGCCGGCCGGGCTGCGGTGGTTCGCGGAGATCAACCCCTTCACGGTCGTCGTCGAGGCCATGCGGTCGCTGTGGATCGGCGCGCCGGCGGGCAACTACGTCTGGGGCGCGTTCGTCTGGTCCGCCGTGATCCTCGTGATCTTCGCCCCGCTGGCCGTGGCGCGCTACCGGCGTGCGGCCGGGAACTGAAAAAAACGGCGCTGGTGCGCGTGTCGTCGATCCGCGCGGTCACGCGGGGCGGCGCTCCGGGGCCAGCGGCTCGGGGGGCGGCGCCCCGTCGTCGTCGCCGTTCAGCGCGAGCTGCAGCCACACGACGTCGTGCCACGCACCGGCCTTGTAGCCGATGTCGCGGTAGACCCCCACCTCTTCGAACCCCAGCGCTTCGTGCAAGGCGAGGCTCGCGTCGTTGGGCAGCGTGATGCCGGCGCAGGCGACGCGCAGGTGCTGGCGGCGCATGAGCACAAACAGCGCCTCGTAGAGGCGGCGGCCGGCGCCCTTGCCCTGGTGCGCGGGGTCGACGTAGATCCCGACGTCGGCCGCCCAGCGGTACGCGGCCCGCGTGCGGTGCTGCGAGGCGTACGCGAAGCCGATCACCCGGCCGCCGTCCTCGAGCACGAGCCACGGATGCGTGCGCATCGTCCTCGCGATGCGCTCGGCGAAGCCTTGTGCGTCGGGGACCTCCTCCTCGAAGGAGACCGCGCTGCCGGCCACGAACGGCGCATAGATCGCGGCGCACGCGGCGCCGTCGCGCTCGGGGTCGGCATGGCGAAGGCGGGGTCCGTCCACGACGACGATGATCCCATCCCCCGGGGTCCCGTACGCTCGGCGGCGTGCCTGACGTGCGTTCTCGCCCCAGTCTGTCGTTGCCGACCAAGCGCGCGATCGTTGTCGGCGCGGGCTCGTTCGGCACCGCGGTCGCCGTGCTGCTCGCGCGCGGCGGGTTTCGCACGACGCTGCAGACGCGCACCTCCGAGCAGGCGCAGACGCTGCTCGAGGATCGCGAGAACCGCAACTACCTGCCGGGCGTCGAGCTGCCCAAGGAGCTGCGGATCGAGAGCGTCGTCGCGGGCCTCGGGCGCGCGGATTACGTCTTCCTCGGCGTGCCGTCGACCGGCGTCGGCGAGACCATCGCCGGGCTCACGAAGGCCGGGCTGACCGGTCGCAGCGCGGTCATCTCGCTCGCCAAGGGGTTGACGCCGCCGCACGGCCTCGCGCCGACGATCCTCCTGCGCGAGCGCTTCGGCGAGGGGCGGGTCGCCTGCATCGGCGGGCCGTCGCATGCCCGCGAGATGGTGTCCGAAGGCGCGGGCCTCGTCGCCGCCTCGACCAACGAGGACCTCGCGCGGGCGCTGGCCGGCGTCTTCATCCGTGCCGGCGTCGTGTGCGAGCAGTCAAACGACCCGATCGGCGTCGAGCTTGCCGGCGCCGCGAAGAACGCGGCCGGCCTGGCGGCCGGCGCGACCGAGGCGCAGGGCCTCAACGCGGCCGGCGCGGCGGCCGGGCACATCTTCGCCGAGGTCTGGCGCTATGCCGACGCGCAGGGCGCGCGGCCCGAGTCGCTGCTCGGCCTCGCGGGGACGGGCGACCTCGTCGCGACCGTGCTCGCGCCGCAGTCGCGCAACCGGCGGGCGGGCGAGCTGCTCGCGGCCGGCGTGCCCGCGTCGGAGATCCCGCAGCGCATCGGCCAGGCCGTCGAGTCGCTGGAGTCGGTCCCGCTGCTCGCGCGCGCGCTGAACCACGCGGGCCTTGAGGCGCCTGTCACCGATGGCCTCGCGAAGCTCATCTCCGGCGAGCTGCCGCTGGACGATTGGGTCGCGCTCGTGCGCACGACGGTCCCGCCGTCGCCGACGCGCTGGCGGCGAGTCGCGCCGGGCTTCTGGCCGCGGACGTTCGCGCGCGGCCGCGGCCTGTTGGGGCGCGACGCCCCCGCCTGAGGGGACTAGCCGCCGCGGTTGGCGAGCGTGGTGACGACGGCCTCGTAGACCCCGGCGCCGTGCGACGCTTCGGCGACGCGGACGTTGCGCCGCCCGGCGATGACGTCGCGCAGCGTCGGGTCGCGCTGCACGGCGTTTGCGACGAACCAGAACGCGCCGACGTAATTGCACGTCTCGAGGTCCTCGCGCGAGTCGCCGACCGCGATGGCGTCCTCGGGGGCGATCATCCGGGCGCGCATGTGGCGGGCGACGGCGTTGCCCTTCGAGGCACCCCGCGGGACGAGGTGGTAGGCCCGCACGTCGGCGAGTCCCACGAGCGCGGGCGAGCGGCGGTGCACGCCGCCGTTGTCGACGAGCCGCAGCCCGCCGTGGCCCTCGCGCTCGAGCAGCTCGTCGACCTCGCGCGCGTCGACGAGCCCGCGGAAGAGGTGCGAGACCTCGCGTTCGCGGTGCCATGGGTCGTGGTACTCGAGGCGTCCGGCGTACATCTCGAGCAGCATCTTCGGGGCGCCCGACGATTCGATCTGGTCGTGGATCGACGCGTCCGGCCTCGGCTGGTAGTCGCCCGTGAGCCACATCTCCTCGCCGTCGATGACGAGGCACGAGCCGGCTTCGAAGATGTAGGACGGCTGCGTGAACAGGCGTGCGGCCTCCTTGACCGTCGCCTGGCGGCGCCCGGACATGAGCACGACCTCGACGTCGGCGCGGTGGCAGGCCTCGAGCGCGCGGACGCCGGCGAGGGTGAAGCCGTGATCGCCGCCGCGCAGGAGCGCGCCGTCGGGGCCGAGCAGGGTTCCGTCGAGATCGACGTAGAGGGCGCGCATGCCCGACATCCTGTCGTACGGGCCGCCTCGGCCCGGTGTGACCCGATTGTTACGTTCGGCGACGGCGATTCGCGCGCCGCCGCGCGACCAAGGCGCTCGAAGCGACCCGTCAGCGCCTCCTGAGCTGCCGATCGCCGCTCAGTGGTTCAAGACCGACGCATAGCGTCCGTTTGGAGCCATCGAGTCCCGCGCTGGCCTCAGCCGGCGGCGCGCAGCGCGCGCAGCTCGGCCAGCGGCGGGCGTTCGAGCAGCTCGCCGGCGGCCGGCGCGAGCAGGCGGCCCTCGCGGTGCAGGCGGCTCGTGACCGCCGACAGCACGGCCGCGGCCATCGGGGCGAGGTCCTCGATCGACTGGTGGCGGTTCTGGCGCACGCAGAGATCGACCTGGGCGAGGCCGTCGAGGCCGACCTCGGCGTAGACGTCGAGCAGCAGGCCCGTCTCGATCGCGTAGCCGGTGCAGAAGGCGACGCGCTCGAGCAGCTCGCGGCGCCCCGCCATCTCGCCCGCGAGCGGCTGGCGTACCTGGGCGAGCTCGGGATAGAACGCCTTCAGCAGCGGGCGCGCCGTCAGCTCGGTGACGCGGCCGCCGCCCGTCGGCGCGGTGTCGCCGCCGGCGTCGCGAAACGGGCGGCGGTAGAACCCCTTCACATAGTGCACGCCGGGCTCGCAGACGAGCGGCCCGAGCAGGCCGCAGGCGAAGCGCTCGTGGAACTCCTCGGTGTCGCCGTCGACGAAGCAGACGAGGTCGCCGGTGAGCACGGTGAGCGCCCGCCACATCGCGTCGCCCTTGCCGATGACGGGCCCGAACTCGGGTGCAAGGGTCGCCTGGTCGAAGACCTCCGCGCCCGCCGCGGCGGCGATCCCCGCCGTCCCGTCGGCCGACGACGCGTCGACGACGACGACCTGGTCGATGACGCCGCGCTCACGCAGCGCGAGCAGCGGCTCGACGATGCCGGCGATCGTCGCCGCCTCCTCGCGCGCCGGGACACACACCGAGATCGACTCCTCGCGTTCGACCCGCAAACGATCGGCCGGAAAGTCCGAATGATGGAAGCTGCGCAGCGACACCCCGCTCGTACTATCTCAAGCGGCCCTTGTCCGTCGCCCCCGACACCCAGCCGTGGAGTGCCCTGCTGGACGCCGGCCGCGCCGACGAGCGACTCGTCCGCGAAGCGTTCGAAGGTGCGCGAACGGCGATCACGACACCGCTGCCCGACACGCTGCACCCCGCCCTGATCGAGGCGCTGCGGAGCGCGAGCATCGACACGCTCTACAGCCATCAGGCCGATGCGCTGCAAGCCGCCTGGGCAGGCCCGACGATCGTCACGACCGGCACCGCCTCGGGAAAGTCGCTGTGCTTCAACCTGCCCACGCTCGACGTCCTGTGCCGCGATGCGAAGGCCCGCGCGCTGTACCTCTATCCGACGAAGGCGCTCGCCCAGGACCAGGCGCGCGCGATCAACGCGTTCGGCCTGGTCAAGCAGGTGCGCCCCGCGATCTACGACGGCGACACGGCGCGCGAGCAGCGCACGCAGATCCGCCGGCGCGCGAACCTCGTGCTCACGAACCCAGACATGCTGCACATGGGGATCCTGCCCCATCACCGTGCGTGGGGCGACTTCTTCTCGAACCTCGCGGTCGTCGTCGTCGACGAGGCGCACGTCTACCGCGGCGTGTTCGGATCGCATGTCGCGAACGTCCTGCGCAGGCTGCGCCGGATCGCCAACGCGTACGGCACGACGCCGCGCTTCCTGCTCGCGAGCGCGACGATCGCCAACCCCGTCGAGCTCGCCGAGCGGCTGACCGGGCTCGACGAGATCGCGTTGGTGGACCGCGACGGGTCGCCGGGCGCGCGTCGCCAGATCGCGATGTGGAACCCGCCGCTGACCGACGAGGCGCTGGGCACGCGGGCATCCGCCTTGGGCGAGGCCGCCGAGATCGTCACCGAGCTCGCGCACAAGGGCGCGCGGACGATCTGCTTCATCAAGTCGCGCAAGGCCGTCGAGCTCGTGGCTCGGCTCGTGGCCCTCGCCGACCCCGACCTCAAGGACCTCGTCGTCCCCTACCGCGCCGGCTACACGGCCCAGCAGCGCCGCGAGCTCGAAGGCAAGCTCATGCGCGGGGAGCTGCTGGCGGTCATCACGACCGACGCGCTCGAGCTCGGGATCGACATCGGTGCCCTCGATGCCGCGGTCGTCGTCACGTTCCCCGGGACCGTCGCGTCGCTGCGGCAGATGTGGGGCCGGGCAGGTCGCCGCGGCCGCGGGCTCGCGGTGTACGTCGCCGGCGAGGACGCGCTGGACCAGTTCTTCTGCCGCCATCCCGACGAGTTCCTCGACCGCGCCGTCGAGGCGGCGATCCTCGAGTACGAGAACGAGGAGATCCACCTCGCACACCTGTTGTGCGCGGCGCACGAGGGCCCGCTCGCCGCGAGCGACGCCGAGACGCTCGGCCCGCGCTGGGAGCTGCACGCGCAGGCGCTGGTCGCTGCCGGGGAGCTCATCCAGCGCGGTGGCGAGTACACGCTGCGCCACCCCGAGGACTATCCGGCCGCTCGCGTCTCGCTGCGCTCGGCTTCCCCGGACACCGTCGCGATCGTCGATGTCCTAAACGGCGAGCTGCTCGGGACCGTCGAGGCGTCGCGCTCGCACATGACCGTCCACGACGGTGCCGTCTACCTGCACCAGGCGCGCCCGTACATCGTCCGCGGCCTGGATCTCGACACGCGCCGCGCGCTCGTCGAGCCGTTCACGGGCGATTTCTACACGCAGCCCAAGAAGGAGACGATGACGGACATCGAGGCGCTGCTGGATCGGCGCTGCACGCTCGGCGTCACGCTCTCGTTCGGGCGAGTCCACGTCACCGACCAGGTGCTCGCCTATCAGCGCAAGAAGCTCCCGACCCACGAGATCGTCGACCTGCAGGCGCTCGACCTGCCCGAGACGACGTTCCAGACCCAGGCGCTCTGGTATGAGATCGACGACGACCTGCTCGCCGACGACTTCCCGCTGGAGGTGCTGCTCGGCTCGCTGCACGCCGCCGAGCACGCGCAGATCGCCGTGCTTCCGCTGCTGGCGATGTGCGACCGCTGGGACATCGGCGGGCTGTCGACGAACTACCACCCGCAGACGGGCCGGCCGACGATCTTCATCTACGACGGGCACCCGGGCGGCGTCGGCATCACGCGCCAGGGCTATCTCGCGTTCGAGACCCTCGTCGCCGACGCCTACCGGCTCATCGGCGAGTGCCCGTGCGAGCGCGGCTGCCCGTCGTGCGTGCAGTCGCCGAAGTGCGGCAACCTCAACGAGCCGCTACATAAGACGGGCGCGCTGGAGGTCATGGCGCGGATGCTGGAGCGCTGACCGACCCGGCCCCGACCTCGAGCTCGGCGCACTCGGTTGCCAGCTCCGTCGCGCCCGGTTCGCCGCCCAGCTCGCGCCAGGTATCGCGTGCGACGTCGCGGATGGCGTCGAGGTCGTCGTCGGAGTGGTCGGGGTCGTGGTGGGCGAGCAGCGTGTGCTTGGCGCGGGTGCGGCGGGCGAACGTCAGCGCGTCCGTGAGCGAGGAGTGGCCCCAGCCGAAGTGCTCGGGGTACTCGGCGTCCGTGTACTGGCAGTCGTGCAGGAGCAGGTCGGCGTCGGCCGCGAGCGCGTAGCCCGAGATCCACGGCGTGTCGAGCTCGTCGAGCGGGCCGATGAGCGCGGGCTCGTGGTCGGGGAGGTAGCAGAACGACGCGCCGCGCGGCTCGCTGATGGCGTAGCCGAGCGTGGGCCCGCGGTGGTTGACGAACTCGGCGCGGACGGTGGCCGAGCGGATCTGAAACTCGCCCTCGGGGCACTCGCGAAAGTCGAGCCGGCAGGGGACCTCGCGCAGCTCGACGGGCGTCAGCGGGGCGGAGAGGTAGCGCGCGATGCGGTCGCGCAGGGTGACGCCCTCCATCGACGGTCCCCAGATCGTGACCTCGTTCTGGGAGTGAAAGAGCGGCGCGAAGAAGAGCAGGCCCTGGATGTGGTCGAGGTGCAGGTGGGTGAGGAGGATGTCGATGTGGCGGGGCTCGTCGTCATCCGGGAGCTTGAGGTTGCGGATGCCCGTGCCGGCGTCGAGCACGAGCAGCCCGCCGTCGGCGAGCGTGACCTCGACGCAGGAGGTGTTGCCGCCGTAGCGGACGGTGTCCGGACCCGGGCAGGGGATCGAGCCGCGCGTGCCCCAGAGCTTGACGCGCATCAGCTCGCGTCCGTGTCCCAGAAAATGGCCATCGCTCCCCTCAGCCCCTGATTTCCGACGATCGGAAACGCGCTGACCTCGATCTTCCGCTCGTCGCCGCGCAGCGAGCGGACCGTGAAGTGGACGTGGACGGGACGCCGCTCTCGTATCGCGACGGCAAGCGGTAGGTCCTCGATGGGGATCGGCTGCCCATCTTCGGTCAGCGGGGAGAAGCGCGTGCCCCACTCGGGGAGGGCCATCGGCCCGGCCTCCTCGTAGCGCAGACCGAGCAGCTCGCCGGCGGCGTCGTTGAAGAAGACGAGGGTCCCGTCGACGTCGACGAGGAAGGCCGGCGTCGTGAGGTTCGCCATGAGCCCGCGGGCGAGGATGAGCTCGACGGGTCGCTGATCGATCTCCATGTGCGGAGTATCGGCCAGCCGGCGGCGCGGGTGCAGATTCTCCGTGCGCCGGCGTGCGCGACGCGTTGCAGCACTTGAGCGCGCCAGGTCGATGCCCGACGCTGATCGCATGCGCCGAAACGCCCCCGCCGGGCCGGCTGCGCTTGCGGCGCTCATCTTGATCTGGTGCGGCTCGGCACCGGCGGCGGCCGGCGGCGCGCCGGCGCCGTCCAGCGGCGGCGCAGCCTATGGCGCGGGCGGGCCGCGACCGGCCGTGCGACCCATTGCGAGCAACCTATCGGTGTCGCCACGGTCGGTCGTCGCGGGCGATGTGCCGACCCGGCTGCGCTTTCGGGTGGTCCAGCGCGGGATCGAGCGGGTGCAGGCGCGGATCGTCGTGGTGCGGCTGCCGCACAACGTGCCGGTGGCGCGGATCTCGGTCGGCTGGGTCAGGACCGGTGGCGACGTCGACGTGCGCTGGCCGAGGGGCGTCGAGCTGAACGCGGGCCGCTACGTCATCCGGCTGCATGCCAAGGACTCGCGCGGCCACAACCTGCGGCGCACCGCACGGGCGCCGGGTCGCACGCGACTGGTCGTCCACCACCGTCCGGCGCCGCCGCCCGTCTTGGCGCCCGCGCTGCCCGCGCTGCCCGCGCCCGTTGCGTCGCCGGCAGGCCGCGGCGTCTTCCCGGTGGCGGGCGCCTTCTCCTTCGGCGGCGCGGACTCGCGCTTCGGAGCCGGTCGCGACGACCACATCCACGAGGGCCAAGACATCGCGGCCGCGGCGGGCACCCCCGTCGTCGCACCGTACGGCGGGACGGTGTCGAGCACGAGCTACCAGGCTTCGGGAGCGGGCGAGTACGTCGTCCTCGACGCGCTCGACGGCCGCGACTACTTCTTCGCGCACTGCATCCGCGGCTCGACGACCGTGGCAGCAGGCGCCGTGCTCGGGGCAGGCGCACCGCTCTGCCAGGTCGGCGCCACAGGCACCGCAAGCGGCCCGCACCTGCACTTCGAGATCTGGATCGTCGGCTGGCGGATCAAGGGCGGCTACCCGATCGACCCCCTGCCCGAGCTGCGCGCCTGGACCCCCTAGCCGAGCGCCCCGCCCGGCGTCGATATCCTCCGCGCCGCGGCGAGATAGCTCAGTTGGTAGAGCACACGACTGAAAATCGTGGTGTCCCCGGTTCGAGTCCGGGTCTCGCCATCGAAGTATCCCTGCAAATGCGCCACCTGACACGAGCCGTAACGTACCCCTCGCCCCGGACCGCTTTCGGACCTGATGCGAGACGGCGGCGACCGCGACAATGCACGATGTCACGCCGTGGGTTCGAACCGGATGCTCGCGTCTCGCCGCAGGTCGCCTCTGCTCACTGCCAGAGCCCGGAGAGCGGAACGGCCCAGATGCGGTCTGCCATCGGCAGCGTGTGTGCGCCCGAGTAGACGACGATCCCGGCCTTGAAGCGATCGCCGAGCTTTGCTCGCAGGAGTTCGAGGCCTCGGATGTCGGAGCTCCCCGCGCTCGCCGCCGCCTTCGTCTCGATAGCGACGACATCACCGGCTGCCGACTCGATCACGACATCGACCTCGCGCTTCTCGGTGTCGCGGTAGAAGTACAGCTCCACGGCGGTCGAGCTCCATGTGGCCTGCTTGACGAGTTCCATGACGACGAAGGTCTCCAGCAGCATCCCCGCGAGGCCGCCCTGGTCGGGCGCCCCGTAGCGTGCCGCATCAGCCCCCACGAGCGCAGCGGCCATCGCGCTGTCGGCGAGCAGAAGCTTCGGTGTCTTGACCTGCCGGGCACCGAGGTTCACCGACCATGGCTTTAGCCGGTAGAGCATGAAGAGCTGGCCGAGCAGCTCGATGTGCGCCTTGACGGTCTTGTCGTCGAGCGCAAGCTCTCGCCCCAGCGCCGAGTAGTTCGCAAGGCCGCTCGTACGGGCGGCCAGCAGCCGCAGCAGCTGCTCGAGCTTCGAGCGATCGACACGGATCTGGCCGATCTCCGGCAGGTCGCGGCCGACCACCGTCTGCACGTAAGAGCGGAAGTACCGTGCGCGCTGTCGGGCTGTGCGACCCAACGCGCCCGGGAACCCTCCGGAGACGACGAGCTCAGCGCTCGCGGTGCGGCCCTTCGGCGCACCCGTGACCTGTGGCGCGACGCCCGCCAGCAGAGCGTCGATGACCGACACCGGGTTCCCGCTGATCTCTGCCTGCGAGAGAGGCCAGAGGTTGACGTACTCCACACGTCCGGGCAGCGCGTCGGCGATGACCCGTGCCGTCAGGAGATCGGCCGATCCCGTCAGCAGGAACTGGCCTGGGCTGGGGTCCTGGTCGAGGATCTGCTTGACGGCCAGCATCAGATCAGGTGCGCGTTGCACCTCGTCGATCACGGCGGGCCGCGACAG
This sequence comes from uncultured Actinomycetes bacterium, assembly GCA_963810605.1. GTDB lineage: Bacteria > Actinomycetota > Thermoleophilia > Solirubrobacterales > Solirubrobacteraceae > CADCVQ01. The sequence continues at coordinate 50,588 of CAWEOF010000026.1, read as the reverse complement.
CGAGAGCGCGAACCCATCCGGATCTGCGAGCGCTGCCTCCCTCGTCGCCGCGTCGTCGAGGCTGAAGTAGTTCGGGACGACTCCGGCGAGCTGTAGCTGCCTCGCGAGCGTGCTCTTGCCCGCCTGCCGCGGGCCGGTGATCGCCGCCGCGCGACTGACCGAGAGGATGTCGCGCAGTTCGGCTTCGATGCCACGAGCGAACAACTCCATCTGCGGGGTCTAGCCTTGTGGTCGACCGATTCGGAGTAGACGCTCCGATTGTCTCGGAATAGACCTGCCGATAATTTCGGATTTCACGGCTTGCCCAACTCGGAGTCACCAGCCCGCTCCCAGCGGAGCGCAGCACCACCAGCGAGCCGCGATCTGAAGTCGAGGCGTCGGGATAGTCCGACCACACGACTGAAAATCGTGGTGTCCCCGGTTCGAGTCCGGGTCTCGCCATCGAAGTACCCCTGCAAGTGCTGGGGTTCGCGGCTTTGGAGGCCGGTGCCGCGTGGGTGGCGTGTCGGGTGCTCGTCCCCTTTCGTGTCGTTTGTGTTGGTGGGAAGGGACCCACACGGAGTCAGGGCCTACTCTGCCTGACGCTCGCAGCCTCCGCAATCGACGGCCGCGCGCCCGCGAATCGTGGCGCTACACCACGAGGTAGCGCAGGCGCTCTTCGGGGACCACGGATACGAGGAGTTCATAGATCAGCGTCCCGTAAGTGGCAGCGCTGTCCAGCCTCTCGCGACGAACGTCGTCCGTGGCGAACTCCGCGAGCACGTCGTCCTCGGGACGTTGGACGCACTGCAGGAACGCTTCGTACGCGGCACCGAGCGAGGTGACGATCTCGGTCGCCCGATCGCCGTGGTCGCCCAACCGGGCGAGGCGCTCAGACGGGGTCATGCGACACAGCTCGTGCACGGTGTCGGCCGTCACCGGCCTCGGCTCGGAGCTCAGGTTCGCGACCATCGAGAAGCACGTCGACATCCTGCTGACCTTGAGCTTGTAGTTCTTGAGCGCGCTCTTGGCCTTCTTGCGCCGTAGTTCCTCACCAGCCAGCTCTCGCAGCTCCAGGCGGCTGTGCTCGTAATTCAGCGTCAGCGTGCGCCAGAACCGCAGAATGTCGTTGATCAGAAAGCCCGGAACGAAGCTGGCGGCGTTCTTGCTGAAGTCGCGGTAATAGAAGCCGATGATGCGCTCGAGCAGCGACCCATACAGCACATCGTCGTAGATCGGCTGGCTCTCCAGAAGAAGCAGCATCCGCGCCGTGAACGCGTTCGTCGAGTCGTCCTCGGGGCTGCCAAGCACGCGCTCGATGTCGCGGACGTAGAGCACCTCCAGGTACTTGCCATCCCCGGAGAACGGCGGGAACCCCATTGTCTCGGTGACCGTGATGAGGCAAGACGCGAGCTGCGTGAACGTCGTCCACGGGAAGCGGTCGGACTCGTCTTCCCCGTCGTAGAGGAAGAACAGATCAACGTCGGACCCACTCCATCCCTCGAGCCGGCCGTACGAGCCGGTCGCGTACAGGCAGATCGGCTTGCCACGCAGCAGCGGACGCACGGGATCGAGGCGCTCACCGAGCGTCCTGAGACGGCCCAGCGAGTAGTCTCGTCGCGTCGGGATCACGCGCTCAGCATAGGCTGAGATCGGCAGCCTGCGGACCCGGCACCGTCCGACGCGACGCAGAGCATGGCAACGATGAGCACAGCGAAATCCGACCTCTACATCTCCGCGGACGTCGAGACCGACGGCCCGATCCCGGGGCCATACTCGATGCTGTCCTTCGGGCTCGCGGTCGTGGGTTCGTACGACGGCCATCGCTTCGAACGACGTATGTCGGGAAGCGAGACGTTCTACCGCGAGTTGCAGCCGATCTCCGATCACTTCCAGGAGGAGGCGCTCGCGATCAACGGCCTTGACCGCGACGAACTCGTCCGGCGCGGCGGTGGCGCCCGCGACGGCGATGGAGGATGCGGCGCAATGGGTTCGCCAGCAGGCCGGCGATCACAAGGCCGTTCTGGTGGCGTATCCCGTCGCGTTCGACTGGTCGTTCTTGTACTGGTACTTCGAGCGATTCGCGGCGAGCGGCTCGCCGTTCGGATTCTCGTCGTGCCTCGACATCCGCACGCTCTATCAGGCATCCGCGGGCACGGTCCACGGCGAGTCGGGGCAAGACTCGATGCCGGCCGCTCTCCTGCCAGCCTCTCCGCACACTCACAACGCGCTCGACGACGCCATCGAGCAGGGCGAGCTGTTCGCCAACGTCTTCGAGTGGGTCGCGCGCCGGCGGCACGCGTCGGCGCCAGCGAGGCGCGGCAGCGCAACGCAAGTGCCGACCTGGCTCGCCAGTCGCGTCGGCAGCGCACGCTGAGCGCCCGCGACACTCGCGCCGACGGACAGAGACCGGCAAGGTGCCAGCCGACGCCGTCGCCGCAACTGCGGTCATTGGGGTGGCGGCAAGCGTCGCCCCACGTAGGCGGCATCGCGCTGGCGACCGCGAGTCTTGATTGGCGCAGGTCGCTCAAGCGGCCCATCGTGCTTGCACCGCGAGCATCGGAGATCGACGGATTCGTCGTCGAACTCCACGTTCGCCCCCGGAAGGGAGGCGCGTGAAGCGCGAGGCGCAGGACCGCCTGCATGCCGCCGTGTGCCCAGGCGAACCGACGAGGCCGAGAACCTGTGGCGGCAGGTGGCGAGGCAGCTGCGCCAGCACCTCTCGACTCTCGCCGGCTTCGCAAGTTTCTGTACCTACAGCCGCTCCTGATGCCGGGGTTCGCTTCGAAGCTCGCCGCCCTGTAGCTCAACCCGGCCCTCCGCGACGAGCCGCGCGACGGCCTCGGCGAGCTCAACGTCGGGCACATGCTTGACCTCGCGCTCAGTGCGCTCGTCGCCCTCCTGGGGCACACGCACGAGGCCTGTCGGCTGCTTGGGCAGGCAGAAGGCATTGCCGCGGCGGACGAGGGTGCCCGCGCTCACGAACCCATCGAGGGCGCGCCCGGTGACGGCTCGGCGCTTCTCGGAGAGCATTGAGCCCCAGGCCCCGATAGGGCTCGCGACTGAGTTTGTGAAGGAATCAGCCGTGTTATGTAGAACTGTGGGGGCCGGACTCGGCATGACAGCAGACCAGGTGCGCGGCGCGCACCTCAGCCATCTCCAAGCGCTGCTTGATGACCGGCTCGCGGATGGTCTCCTGCGCTCCTCATAGGTGACGTTGCGGTCGGCGTTGAGCTCGACGATGACCCAGCGCGGGCGTAGTCCGAGCCGTTCCGCCATGGAGTGCTGCACATCGAGATGCACGGCGACCGTCTCGCCGGCACTGATGTCGTTCCCGACAGGCGCGCCATGAGAGCGCCGTCGCCTTCGGGGTCGATCTCGAAGTAGCGCAGGATGTGGCGGTGCTTTCGCAGTTCCTTGCCCGGTCCATAGCGGGCGTCGAGCTCATTGAGCACCCCCTCGACGGTGTTACGCACGGGGCACCGCTTGCGCCCTCCCCTGCCGGGCCTCCCGACTACCACGGGTGCCGCTTCGAGAATCGGATGGAGGATTGGCGCCGGCGGCGTGCTTGATGCCCCGCGCAGCAGCGACGCGAGGTGCGTCGCGAATCGTGTGCGCCGCTCCGTCGCGTCCTGTTCGAGCATCTCGCTCGCGGTGATGGTCTGGCGCTTGGACGAAGGCACGCGAGCTCGATCGAGCGGGCGTTCGGCGACCCAGCCCGCGAGCAGCGAGCATGACCCGCAGTCGAGCGACAGCCAAGAATCCGGGGTCTCGAGTGCCTGCGTGAAAAGACACGGGACGCGTACGCTCGTGCCGCTACCTTCGACTACGTCAATGCACGAGGCACCACTAGGTGCCCGGCAAGCACTCTCGTCGAGCGCGTTCCTCCTGCATATGCGCATGTTTCAATCGCATGAGCACACGACTGAAAATCTGTACGCGCGGATGGGCGACGAGGTCCGCGACGGCGGGCTCAGCACGGCGGACGTCGCGCGTGTTGTCGGCGTGGCGGAGCGGCAGGTCCGCAACTGGACATCGGGTGGCAACTCGCCGAGTGGGCGTAACCGAGCAGCCGGACCTGAGATCGAGCACCGCCCTGACGCGGTGGCCCCGACGACATCCGGGGTTCGTTACTGTCGGCGCGCATGCACATGCGGATCCGCCGCAACAACGATTCAAGCCGTGCGCGGGCAACGCGACCCGTAGCCGCGTGATCGTCGCTGAGACCGAAGTCGTCGCTCCGTCCGCGCCTCCCGAGCCCGGTCAGCTCGCACATGTCCGCGGCCGCCCGTGGGTCGTCGGCGACGTCGCCCGTGACTCGCAAGCTTCGCTCGACGGACGCCCGGTTCAGCACCTCGTCTCGCTGATCTCCATCGAGGACGACGCCACAGGCGAGGAGCTCAGCGTCGTGTGGGAGATCGAGCCGGGCACGATCGTGGTCGAGCGCGCTGAGCTGCCGCCCATCGCAGCCGACCGGCTCGACGATCCCGCCGAGCTCGACGCTTACCTCGACGCCGTCCGCTGGGGCGCTGTAACGAGCGCCGACCAGCGCTCGCTGCAGGCGCCGTTTCGCAGCGGCATCACCATCGAGGACTACCAGCTCGAGCCGCTCGTTCGGGCGTTGCGGATGCCGCGCACGGCGCTGCTCATCGCCGACGACGTCGGCCTTGGCAAGACGATCGAGGCCGGACTCGTCGTGCAAGAGCTCCTCCTGCGCCATCGCGCCCGGACGGCCCTCGTCGTTTGCCCGGCATCGCTCCAGCTTCAGTGGCGCGACGAGCTGCGCGAGAAGTTCGGCCTCGAGTTCCGGATCGTGGGCCGCGAGCTCCTCGGACAGATCCGACGCTCCCGCGGTGTCGGCGCCAACCCCTTCGCCCACTTCCCCCGCCTCATCGTCTCGATCGACTGGCTCAAGGGCCCGCTTGGCATGCGACTCCTGCGCGAGGTGCTGCCTGCGCGCCCTCAGATTCCCCGCCGCTACGACATCCTCATCGTCGACGAGGTGCACAACTGCGCCCCGGCCGGTGCCGGCGGGCGCTATGCCCGCGACACGCTCAGAACGGCCGCGATCCGCACGCTCGCCCCGAACTGCGAGCACCGGCTGTTTCTCTCCGCGACGCCGCACAACGGTTACGACAACTCCTTCGCGGCGCTGCTCGAGCTGCTCGACCCGCACCGCTTCGCTCGCGGGATCAAGCCGACGAAGGAAGCCACGCGCGAGGTCACCGTGCGCCGGCTCAAACAGGATCTCCTCGACGAGGGCGGCAAGCCCCGGTTCGCACGTCGCCGGGTCGTGATGCTCGAGGTCGAGCACCCCGATGCCGAGCGACACGTTCACGGCGACCTCGTCGCCTACGGCGCGGCGCGCGCCCGGCGCCTCGGAGGCGATCCATCCGGCAAGACCGCCGCCGACTTCATCGTCACGCTGCTCAAGAAACGCCTGTTCTCCTCCCCAGCCGCCTTCCTGCGAACGCTTGAGGTCCACCGCGAGACGCTGCTGCGCGAGCGCCGGCCGGTACCCGCGCCACCGCCCAACGTCCTGCAGCGGCTCTTCGAGGACGCCGCCGGCGCTCACGACGAAGAGTCGAGCGACGACGGCGTCGGAGACGCGGCACGCGAGGCGATCGAAGCGGCTACCAGCGCGGAGCAGAGCCGACCGACCGCCGAGGAGCTGCGCATCCTCGACGCGATGACGAACTGGGCCACCCGCGCCGCCGTAACCGAGGACGCGCGCACGAGCACGCTGCTCGACTGGGTCGAGTCCAGCGTCAAGCCGAGCGGCCGGTTCTGCACTGAGCGCGTCATCGTCTTCTCCGAATACCGCGCCACGCAGCGCTACCTGCAGGAGCGTCTCGCGGCTCGCGGCATCGCCGGCAAGCGCGTCGAGCTGCTCGACGGCACGACCGACGACGACAAGCGCGAGCGGATCAAGAGTCAGTGGCAGGAGCCGCCTGCCGACTACCCCGTCCGCGTGCTGCTGGCGACCGACGCGGCGTCGGAGGGCATCTCACTGCAACGCCACTGCCACCTGCTCGCCCACGCGGAGATCCCGTGGAACCCCAACAGACTCGAGCAGCGCAACGGCCGCATCGACCGCCATGGCCAGCCCGCCGCCGAGGTGCTCGTCCATCACTGCGTGAGCGCCGGCTGGGAGCACGCGCAGCGCGGGTCGCTCGAGGGCGACCTGGACTTCCTCGCGCGCGTCGTGTCCAAGGTCGAGCAGATCCGCGAGGACCTCGGCAGCGCCGGCCCCGTGATCGCCGCGCAGATCGAGGAGGCCATGCTCGGTCGTCGCGCCACGCTCGACGACGCACGGCTGCGCGGCGGTGCCGCCGCCTCGCGCGCGCTGCTCGAATCCGAGCGCCGCATGCGCGAGCGCCTCGCCGCCCTACGCGATGACCTCCAAGAGAGCCGCACGACCCTGCAGCTAGAGCCCGAGCGCGTGCATCGCGTCGTCGCCACCGCACTCGCGCTCGCTCGCCAGCCACCGCTGACCCGTGGGGCCGAGGCCGGCACATGGGTGGTTCCGGCGCTGACCGCGAGCTGGTCGCGCGCGACGATCGGCCTCGAGCACCCTGCTCGTCCAGACGAGCGACGGCCGATCACCTTCGATCACGACATCGCGCGCAACCGCACCGATGTCGTCCTTGCCCATCTCGGCCATCCGCTCGTGCGGATGGCGCTCGCGCTCATGCGCGCCGAGGTATGGGGCACCGGCAACCACCTGCACCGCGTCGCAGCGCGTTACGCCAGCGCAGCGCTCGGCCCCGTGCCGGTCGCGGTGGCGCACGGTCGGCTCGTCATCACGGGCGCGACCGGCCACCGCCTGCACGAGCAGCTCATCTTTGCCGGGCTGCGCATGGTCCCCGACCGCCCCGAACGCCTTGGTGTCGAAGCGACGGACGCCGCGATGGCCACTGGCCGCGACCGAGCAATCCCGCCGACGCTCGCCGATCGTCTCATGCCGGTGTTGCAGCAGAACGCCGGCGCACTGCGCGCGGCGTTGCAAGCCCGCGCCGGCGACCGCGCCCGGCAGCTCACCGCGACCCTCGCGACCCGCGCCCGCGACGAGCAAGAGAAGGTCGAGGCGACGCTTACCGAGTTGGCCGCAACTATTCGCCGGGATGCGTTCGGCGAGGACGGAGACCAGCTCAAGCTCATCCGCGGGATCGACCTCGACGCGGGCGACCGCCGCCAGGTCGAGCGCGACGTGCAGTCGCTGCGCGCGCGCCTGGACGCGATCCCCCAAGAGATCGCAGCCGAGCAGGAGGCCATCGCGCGCCGCTACGCGGAGCCCGCGTACCGCCTCTTCCCGGCCGCCGTCACGCTGCTCGTCCCCGAGGGGGCGCGGCTGTAGCGCGTCCTGGGGTTCGGGTGAGGGTCGGCACAGCGCTCGCCAAGCCCATACACTCTGAGGACGACAACCTACCGGACCCACTGGAGACGAAAAACGGCTGGAAAGATGGGGTTTTGGCGATGGCCGACACCGTAACGCTCGCGCTGGATGGGGCCGTCTCGCTCTCGGAGTTCTCTACCGCAGTCGCCCGATTCGATGCATTGCTCACCGCCCTGACCGCCGAGTCTGATGGCGGGGGTATCGCGTGGCAGATCGACGCGCTGGAGTTCAGCAGCGCGATCACCACGGCCCGCGGTGTGTCCACGAACGGCGCGGTACCCGAGCGCATCGATCGGGTGGTTCGCGCCTATCTTGAGGTTGGACAGGCTCTGGAATCGGGAGGAACGATCCCGTTTTCACCAGTCGTCAGGCAGAGCGCCGAAGCGCTTGTGGGATTGCTCTCGGGACCCACGATCGAGGCGATTCGATTCGAGACCGCCGATGATGACGCGATCATCCGCAAGCCACCCACCCGGGAGATGCCCGGGGCCGGCGCGGCACACACGAGAAGCGCCTCATATGGCGCTGTCACGGGCCGAATCCAGACCTTGACCAGCCGTAAGTCTCTGCGCTTCGCGCTGTACGACCACATCCACGATCGGGCGGTGTCGTGCTACCTCGTCGAAGGTGGCCAGGCCATGATGCGCGAGATGTGGGATCGCGTGGCGATCGTGGAGGGGTGGGTAAGTCGCGACCCCGAGTCCGGCCGACCGCTGACGATCCGCCGGGTATCGAACATCACGCCGGTCTCGGAGCGCGAACCCGACGCGTACAAGCGCGCTCGCGGGGCGATACCCCGGGGAGGCGAGGAACCGCTACCCGAGGTCGTGCTCCGGCGGTTGCGTGACGCTGTATGAGCGTACCGCGCGTCTACTGGGACGCGAACGTGCTGCTGTCCTACCTCAACGCAGTGCCCGAACGGCTGACGTCTGAAGCCCATCGACGCGATCCACGTCGCAACCGCCCAGCACATGGCCGTTGCCGAACTCCACACGTACGACCACAAGATCCAGGCATGGAACGGACACTTGGCGTTCTCGGTCAGTGAACCCCAGACGCCCCAGACCGTTCTCGATACCGGCGGCGGATGATGCTCGATCGCCCGGGTCGAGCCCCTGACCGCGTCCGCACAAGCGCTCGTCGAGACGCTGGCGACCGATGATCCAGCCGAGACGCAGGACGAGCGCGTGCAACTGGCCAAGCCGGTGGTACTACACTGCGGTGTGTCACCGTGCCGACCAAGTACGAACGCATCGGAGTCGTGAAGGACGACGCGCTCGCGGAAGCGCTGGAGAGCGTGACGTCAGTCGTAGATGTGGCCACGCCCGCGGCGACGCTCGTGCACGATCTCGCGATCCGAGGTGCCCGCGCGCTTCTTGATGACCGAGACGGACGCAACGAGCTGCTGCGGGAGCTCGCGGCCCGGTCGACGAGCGACGACCCGCCATGGGATCGCGACGTGCTGGCGTCCATCGACGAGCTATCGGCCGGGTGACCTTTCCCGAAGGCCTGCTGCTGGCCGATACATCCGCGTGGCAGCGGGCGGCTGATCCGCTGGTGCGCGAGGAGTGGGCGGAGACGGTGCTGGCCGCGCGGATCGTCACCTGCTTGCCGGTTCGCTACGAGCTTCTCTTCTCGACCCGCGACGCAACGTCGTTCATCGCGCTGGAGGGTCAACTCGCCGCGCTGCGCGATGTCCCGCTGACCGCGTCCGTTCAGCGAGCTGCCATGGCTGCGCAGCGCGATCTGGCCGAGCTCGGTCCGCTTCACCACCGGCTGCCGTTGCCCGATCTGCTGATCGCCGCGGTCGCGCAAGAGAACGGTCTTGTGGTCGTGCACGAGGATCGGCACTTCGAAACGCTCCAGCGGGTCATGTCATTTCACGCGCACCGCCTCTTGCCGTCGGACCAGGGGATGGCGTAGGTGGCTCGCGCCCGGACCCGCATCGAGGATCACCACGCCGAGTGGCTGTCGCTCGTGGAGACGAGCGGCCCGTTTCTCAGCGTCCCCGCGCTCAAGCGCGCGCTGCCCGAAGGACTCGAAGCACCACCCGCCGCGCTACGCGACCTGCGGGTCGCGCATGCCGAGTGGCAGGAGGACGCCGGCTTGCAGCGGCGCTGGATCCAGTGGGTGCTCGAAGAGCTGCTCGGGCTGGGCGACGCTGTCACCGAGGCGACCGAGGCCGACCCGAGCCATCGCCTCGCCGAGCACGCGGTCACGCTGCGCCCGTCGCATGTCGTGCGCGACCACACCCGCGACGGCACGCCCGCGGTCCTGCTCGTGCATCGCGTCGAGTCCGGGACCGCGCTCGATCGCCCGATCGGAGGGCAGGCCTGGGCGGCGAGCCCGATCGATCGCGCGGCCGAGCTCGCGCGCGCGTCGAACGTCGCGCTCGCGCTCGTCACCGACGGGGCACGCTGGACGCTCGTGTGGGCGCGCGAGGGCGAGACGACGGGCACCTGCACCTGGCGCACCGAGCTGTGGCTCGAGGAGCCGATCACGCTGCGCGCGTTCGTCACGCTGCTCGGCGCCCGGCGCTTCTTCACGGTCCCCGTCGAGGAGGGCCTCGCGCAGCTCCTGCAGGAGAGCGCGAGCAAGCAGCAGGAGGTCGCCGACCAGCTCGGCGGCCAGGTCCGCCGCGCCGTCGAGCTGCTCGTGGGCACGCTCGATCGCGAGGACCGCGACCGCCACAACGAGCTGCTGCGACACCTCGAAGACGCCGAGGTCTACCGCGGCGCGACGACGGTAATGATGCGGCTCGTCTTCCTGTTCGTCGCCGAAGAGCGCCGGCTGCTGCCGATCGACGACCCGTTCTACGCCGAGACGCTCGCCGCGAGCACGCTGCGCGCGCAGCTCCAGGAGCGCGCCGATCGCGACGGCGAGGATCCGCTGGAGCGCTCCACGGCGGCGTGGCACCGGGTACTCGCGCTCTTTCGCGCCGTGCACGGCGGCATCGAGCACGACGCGCTGCGGCTGCTCGCCTACGGCGGCGGCCTCTTCGATCCCGACCGCTATCCGTTCCTCGAGGGTCGGGCGCCGGGCACGGCGTGGCGCGACGCGGCGGCCCATCCGCTGCCGGTCGACGACCGCACGATGCTGCACCTGCTCGACGCGCTCCAGACGCTCGACCAGGGCGGCGCGCGCGTGCTGCTGTCCTACCGCGCGCTGGACGTCGAGCAGATCGGCCACGTCTACGAGGGGTTGCTCGACCACACCGCGATCCGCATCACCGATGCGGCGCTCGCGCTCGGCGGCAAGCACGAACCCGAGCTTGCGTTGGGCGAGATCGCGGGCTGGGCCGAGGCCGGTGAGGAGGTGCTGGTCGAGCGTCTTGCGAAACAGACCGGCCGCTCCGCGGGCGCGATCCGCAAGCTGCTCGCGGCCGAGCTGCCCGACGAGCGCCGCTCTCGTCTGCGTGCCGCGTGCGGCGCCGACGACGCACTGCTTGAGCGGGTGGAGCCGTACCACGCGCTGCTGCGCGACGACCTGCGCGGCGACCCGCTCGTCTTCCTGCCCGGCTCGCTGTACGTCACCCAGGCGCTCGACCGCCGGACGTCGGGGACGTACTACACGCCGCGCCACCTCGCCGAGGAGGTCGTCCACCACGCGCTGGATCCGGTCGTCTACAGCCCCGGCCCGGCGCAGGAGCGCGACGCCGCGCAATGGCGCCTGCGGCCGGCGAGTGAGCTGCTCGACCTCAAGGTCGCCGACATCGCGATGGGCTCCGGCGCGTTCCTCGTGGCCGCGTGCCGCTACCTCGCCGAGCGGCTACAGGAGGCGTGGACCGGACTGGGTGCCGGCGAGTGGACGGCGTTCGGCACGCGCCGCGACGAGGCGCCCGACGAGCCGCCGGTGCCCGCCGACCCGCTGGAACGCGAGCAGCTCGCCCGCCGGCTCGTCGCCGAGCGCTGCCTGTACGGCGTCGACAAGAACCCCATGGCCGTCGAGATGGCGAAGCTCTCGCTGTGGCTCATCACGCTCGCGAAGAACCAGCCGTTCTCCTTCGTCGACCACGCGCTGCGGGCAGGCGACTCGCTGCTCGGGATCACCGACATCGCGCAGCTCCGCGTCGCTCACCTCGACCCGAAGTGGCCGCGCCAGGCAAGCCTCGACCTCGGCTTCGACGAGATCGAGTCGGCGGTAGATCGGTCGCTGACCTTGCGCCGTGACCTCGAGTCCTTCGTCGTGCTCGACGTCGGCGACGCCGAGCGCAAGGCCGTGCTGCTGCGCGAGGCCGACATCGCGCTGGGCGATGCGCGCCTGCTCGGCGACCTCATCGTCGGCGCCGCGCTCGCCCAACTCGACGACGCCGACCCGCTCTACGCGTCCGAGGTCGCGGGCCGGGTGCGGACGATGCTCGACAGCAACGCCGCCGAGGTCGCTCGCGGCGCGGCGCGGACGGAGCTGCGCGACCTCGCGGACGACTGGCTCGTCGAGCATCGCCGGGCGGTCGGCGAGGTGAAGGCGGTCGAGTGGGCCGACCGCGATCCGTTTCACTGGGCGCTGGAGTTCCCCGAGGTGTGGGAGCGGGGCGGGTTCGATGCGATCGTCGGCAACCCGCCGTTCCAGGGAGGCACGAAGATCAGTGGTGCACTCGGGAGGCAGTACCGCGACTTATCTCGTCACATGGCTTGCAGGTCGGCAGTGCGCGGAAACGCGGACCTCGTGGCGTACTTCTTTCTTCGTGCCGCTCGGCTGCTGCGGCGCGTTGGCGGATTCGGGCTGATCGCGACGAACACGCTTGCGCAGGGCGACACTCGCGAAGTTGGGCTGGACCAGCTCGCGACGTAGGGCTGGGCGTTGCACCGGGCGGTTGCAAGCGAGCCATGGCCTGGCGGTGCGAGCCTTGAGATGGCGACGGTATGGGCACGGCGCCGGAGATGGATGGCGCACGACGCTTCTCGACGGGCTGCGGTCGGCGGGATCACGCCGGCCCTGGCGATCGCGAGCCGCGTCGAGGGCAACCTCGAACGGCTTGCCGCCAACAACGGACCGATCGTTTCATGGCTCGTACGTCTACGGGCATGGGCTTCGTGCTCTCGACCGATCGAGGCCGAGGAATGCTCGCGGCCGATCCGCGCAACGCTGAGGTCGTCCGGCCATACCTCGTCGGCGAGGATCTCAACGGCGCCCGACGGTTCACCGTCGCGTTTCGTTATTGATTTCCGCGACTGGCCAGAGGAGCTGGCGCGTCGGTACGACGCCGCCTTTCGCTCGCGTGGCAGACGCCTCGTTCGCCCGGAACGGGCTCGAACCATATCGCGACGCTCGCCGCTCGCGGTGGTGGCAGTTCGCCGAACGTGCGCCGAGCTATACCGCGCCATTGCGACCCTCGGACGTTGCGTCGCGATCACACGATCAGCAAGTAGTGAGTCCAGCCGATGTTCGTGCCAACGGGCGCCGTCTTTGGCCACAAGCTCGTCGATCTTCGCCTACGACACTGACGGCGATGTTGGCCGTGTTGTCGAGCGGCGTTCACTGGGAGTGGGCCATCGACACGAGGCTCGACGATGCGGACCGAGTCCGCTACACCCCGACGGACTGCTTCGAGACCCTCGTCCAACCCGACCTCACACCCGCGATCGGCGATCTCGGCGGTGAGTTGCACTCTCACCGCTCCGCCCTCATGCTCGATCGCCAAGAGGGTCTCACCAAGACCTACAACCGCGTCCACGACCCCGACGAGCACGCCGACGACATCGTCCGGCTGCGGGAGATTCATGTCGTGCTCGACTATGCGGTTCGCGACGCATACGGTTGGGATGATCTCGACCTCGGCCACGACTTCCACGACACGAAGTTCGGGACGCGGTACACGTTCGCGCCCGTGCCGCGCCAGGAGGTGCTCGACCGGCTGCTGGAGCTCAACCACGAGCGCTATGCCGAGGAGGTCCGGCAAGGGCTGCACGCCAAGGCCAAGCCCAAAGGCAAGCGCAGCAAGGCCGCCCCGGCCGGTGCGATGACGCTCGGCGGGTTCGACGATGTCTGAGACCGTCGTGCGCAAGACCCCGCGCCAGCTGCGCGCGGAGGTCGAGCAGCTCATGCGCGACGACCTCATCGGCCCGCTCGGCGGTCCCGAGGAGGAGCTGCGCGACCCACCCGTCGACCAGTATCTGCTGGGGCTGCTCTCGCCACGCCGCGCGCTCCCCGCGGACCCGCGGACCTCACGCGCCAATGGCGCGGCGCCCACTGACGACGACGATCCGATCGCGGCCGACGCCCTCCCCGACGACGACCTCGCCGGCGGCACGATCAAGTGGGACACCGGCGCCGAAGGCACGGCGGAGGACCGGCCGCCGTCCGCCGAGCAGCTCGTGCCGTCCGCGTTCGGGCTGACGTTCGCGGTCGCCGCGGACTGCGTCGAGCTCGCGGTCGACGCATCCTGGGGCGCGTACTCGCAGCAGACAAGCGAAGAGAAGCGCGACCACAACGACCGCCCCGCGCGCGTCTGGCGCCGGCGGCCGTGCGGTGGCCGCGTCGTCGTCAAGGTCGGGCGGCCCGGCGCGATCAAGGCGCTGCGGCCCGACGCCAACGAGCCACAGGTCGTCGTGCGCGGCATCGTGCGCGAGCGCGAAGGCCACCGGCTCGTGTCGCTGTTTCTCGTCAACGAGCAGGTATCGCCCGGCAGGCGCGCGGTCGCGCTCTGGCTGTGCCAGTCCGCGCTCTCGGTGGCCGCCATCGACGAGTCCCCGGTCTTCGTTCGCCGCCGGATCGACGCGATCGGCCTCGCTCCCGCGGTCGACCGGGAGGAGATCGCCGGCCTCGAGATGCAGTACCGCGCGAGCGTCGAGCTCGCGGTGGGGCACGGCGTCGGGGTGCACGTCACCGAGGCGCCGGGCGAGCCGGGGCACGGCAAGCGCCTGCAGACCGAGGTCATGCCCGCGGCGGAGGTCCCGCTGACCGAGGCGCCCGAGCCCCGCGACTTCGCCGACGCTGCGATCCGCGCGCACTTCGAATCGGCGTCCGCGGCACTGGACATGCAGACGCTCGCCGAGGCCGACGAAGCGCGGCTCGCGCTGCTGCTGACGCCGCTCGCCGACGCCTACGAAGCGTGGATCGCGGCGCAGGACCGGCGGATCGGCGAACCGGATGCCCGGCTCGAAGGCTTCGCCGGCGACGCGCAACGCCACCTCAAGACCGCCCGCACGACGGCCGGCCGCATCCGCGCCGGGATCGCCACCCTCGCCGATCCCGACGTCGCCGAAGCGTTTCGGTTCGCCAACCACGCGATGTGGCAGCAGCGCGTCCACACGATCGCCGCCGAGTCGCGCCGCCGCGACGACGCGCTGCGCCTGCACGACGCCGTCATCGCGGCCGACATCCCGCGCAACCGCTCGTGGCGCCCGTTTCAGCTCGCGTTCGTCCTGCTGAACCTCCCGTCGCTCGCCGACCCGTCGCATCCCGAGCGAACCGCCGAACGCGGGCTCGTCGACCTCCTGTTCTTCCCGACCGGCGGCGGCAAGACCGAGGCGTACCTCGGCCTGACGGCGTTCGCGATCGCGATCCGCCGCCTGCAGGGCACCGTCGACGGGCGCGACGGGCGCGACGGCGTCGCGGTCCTCATGCGCTACACCCTGCGGCTGCTGACGCTCCAGCAGTTCCAGCGCGCCGCGGCGCTGCTGTGCGCGTGCGAGCTGCGCAGGCGGGCGCTATACGGCTCCGGGAAGACGGCGCCGCAGCGCCGCTGGGGGTCGACGCCGATGCGGATCGGGCTCTGGGTCGGGCAGACATCGACGCCGAACAGCACCGAGGAAGCCGAGAACTGGGTCAAGCAGGCCCGTCAGCGCAGCGGCGGGGGTCGCGGCTCGTCGCCGATGCAGCTCGCGCGCTGCCCGTGGTGCGGCTGCAAGCTCGACGGCGGGCGCGACATCGACATCGATCATGGGCAAGGTCGCACGCTGCTGATGTGCTCGGACACCTCGGGGCAGTGCGCGTTCACGCCGCGCAACAGTCGCGACGAGGGGCTGCCGGTCGTCGTCGTCGACGAGGAGGTCTACCGCCAGCTTCCGGCGCTCGTCATCGCCACGGTCGACAAGCTCGCTCGCATGCCCTGGGAGGGGCGCGTGCAGTCGCTCTTCGGCCAGGTCTCGCGCCGCTGCGAGCGCCATGGCTACCTCACGCCCGGCGAGGAGCACAAGGGGCACCACGTCAAGCGCGGCGCGCTGCCTGCCGCGGCGATCGTGGCGTGCGCACCGCTGCGCCCGCCCGACCTCATCATCCAGGACGAGCTGCACCTCATCTCCGGGCCGCTCGGCAGCCTCGTCGGGCTCTACGAGACGGCGGTCGACGCGCTCTGCACATGGCCGGTGGGCGGCGTTGGCGTACGGCCGAAGGTCATCGCCTCGACCGCGACGATCCGCCGCGCCGGCGATCAGGTCAAGAAGCTGTTCGATCGCGAGCTCAGCGTCTTCCCGCCGCCCGGCCTCGATGCGCGCGACTCGTTCTTCGCGCTCCAGCGCGACCGGCCCGAGGAGCAGGACGCCAAGCCGGGCCGCCGCTACCTCGGGGTGTGCGCGCCGGGGCGCCGCTACAAGCATGTGCTGATCCGCGTGTACGTCGCGCAGCTTCGCGCCGCGTGGGAGGTGCTCGGCCGTCAGCCCGGCGAGGAGGCCGACGCCTACATGACGCTCGTCGGCTACTTCAACTCCCTGCGTGAGCTCGGCGGCATGCGCCGGCTCGTCGAGGACGACGTCAACAGCCGCATCTTCCGCGCCGGGGGCGAGAACCGCGGACGGCTCATCATCGAGGAGCTGACGTCGCGCAAGTCGGCGGCGGACATCCCGCAGACCCTCGACCAGCTCGGCGTCCGGCGGCTGTCGCACGAGAAGCGCAAGCCGGCGCAGCGCGGCGCGGACCCGCCGTCGATCGACGTCCTCTTGGCGACGAACATGATCTCCGTCGGGGTCGACGTCCCGCGCCTCGGCGCGATGGTCGTCGCCGGGCAGCCGAAGAGCACGAGCGAGTACATCCAGGCGACGTCGCGCGTCGGCCGCGCCCACCCCGGCCTCGTCTTGACGGTCTACAACTGGGCCCGCCCGCGCGACCTCTCGCACTACGAGACGTTCGGCCACTACCACCGCACGCTCTATCGCCAGGTCGAGGCGCTGTCCGTGACGCCGTTCGCCCCGCGCGCGCTTGACCGCGGACTCACCGGCGTGCTGGCCTCGCTGCTGCGCCTTGCCGGGGCCGAGTGGAATCCCAATCACGGCGCGGCGCTCGTCGATCCCGCCGATCCGAGGGCTCGGCGGGCGCTCGAGGCGATCCGGGCGCGCGCCGGCGATCAGATCGGACCGCGCGCCGCCGAGGAGCTCGCCGAGAAGATCACCAAGCGCTTGGACGCCTGGAAGAGCGAAGCCGACAAGGGCCAGCGCACGCTCGTCTACGGGCGCCGTGGCCGCGGCGGAGCCGACGTCCCGCTGCTGCAGGTGCCGGGGGCCGAGGGCTGGGACGACTGGACGGTGCCCACGTCGATGCGCAACGTCGAGAACGCCGTGCCGCTCGCGCTGCGCGTGGACGGCATCGCGCCGGTCGATCCATGGGAGGCGCCCGAGCGCTCGGCGCCGGTGCCCCGGCCGGAGGCGCCGGCGTGAGGTCGCGCGACCACGTCGGCGAGCTGCGGCCATCGCAGCTGCTGCACACCTACGGCGTCGGCGCGACGGTCGAGCTGCCGGAGATGACGACGCTCGTGCTCGGCCTCGACGACTGGCCTCGGGTGCTCGGCAAGCTCGTGTCCGAGCCGCGGTTGCTCGCGGCTGTCCGTTCGGTCGCAGGCCGGCAGGTCGAGCAGCTGCTCACCCCGCCCGTCGTGGCCGACGGCGACAACGCAGGCGTCCCGGTCGCCCCCTTCCCTCGCTGGCTGCGCTGCCCGCTGTGCACGCTGCTCGCGCCCATCGACGACGGCGTGTTCACGCTGAGTGTCAACGCCTGGCGGCCCGAGCGCACGACATACGTGCACGAGGGCTGCCCGAGGGGTGGCGGGCGCAGGCCGCCGACCGCGTTCCCCGCGCGCTACCTCATGGCCTGCCAGAACGGCCACCTCGACGACTTCCCGTGGGTCGGGTTCCTGCACGGTGGCGTGCCGTGCCGCGGCACGCTGCGCCTCGTCGAGTTCGGCGCCGGTGGCGGCCCCGCCGACGTGCAGGTGTCCTGCGACAAGTGCCGGCGGCGGCGGCGTCTCTCGCAGGCCTTCGGAACCGAGTCGGGACCGTTCCTGCCGCCGCGCTGCCGCGGCCGCCACCCGCATCTCGGCATCAGCGAGCCCTGCGAGCAGTCCCCGGAGACGCTGATCCTCGGCGCGAGCAACGCGTGGTTTCCGGTCCAGAGCTCCGCGCTGTCGATCCCGTCGGAGGCCTCAGAGCTCGGCCAGGCGCTCGACGAGGCCTGGGCGATCCTCGACGGCCTGCCGGCCGGTCGCGAGTTCCTCGACTACACGCTGAAGACGAACTCCAAGCTCCCGAAGCTGCAAGCGCTTGCCGAGCACATCGGGCTGGACGCCGTCGAGGAGGCGATAGCGGACCGTCGAGGCGACCTCGGCGACGGCGACCCGGGCGACCTGCGCACCCCGGAGTGGCAGGTGCTGTCGACCCCGGACGAAGCCCCGGAGACGCCCGACTTCAAGCTGCGCAGCGTCGGGCCACCGGCCCGGCTCGCCGGTCGCATCGCCGACGTCGTGCTCGTCGAGCGCCTGCGCGAAGTGAGCGCGCTGCGCGGCTTCACGCGTCTCAACGCACCCGACGACCTCGATGCGCGCGGAGGGTCGGTCGTGCGGCTGTCGCGCGAGCCGCCGCGCTGGCTGCCCTGCAGCGAGGTCCGCGGCGAGGGGATCTTCATCCGCTTCCCGGAGCCGGCGATCCTCGAGTGGGAGCAGGCGTATCGCGACAGCGGCGCGGCGGCGATCCTGCGCGCCGCGCACCGCGGGTGGCGCAATCGCCGCGACCTGCCCGAAGCGGATGGCTGGCCGGGCGAGCGCTACGTCCTGCTGCACTCGTTCTCGCACGCGCTCATCCGCGAGCTCGCGCTGGAGTGCGGGTACACGGCGTCGTCGATCCGCGAGCGCCTGTACGCGGCCTGCGGCCCGGACGCCGAGCCGATGGCGGGAGTGCTGCTGTACACGGCCGCGCCCGACAGCGAGGGCACGCTCGGCGGGCTCGTGTCGCTCGGCGAGCCTGAGCATTTCGGCCCGCTGCTGCGCCAGGCGCTCGAGCGCGCGCAGCTGTGCTCGTCGGACCCGCTGTGCTCAGAGCACGACCCGCGGGTGGACTCGAGCATCCACGCGGCCGCATGCCACGCCTGCCAGTTCGCCTCCGAGACGTCGTGCGAGCGCGGCAACCGCTACCTCGACCGCGCGACCATCGCGACCACGCTGGCGCGCGACGACGTGTCCTACTTCGCCGTGCCGTGAGCGTCGAGCGCGCGGTCGAGGACGTGCTGGCGCGGCTCAGCGACGCGCAGGTCGAGGCGCTGGCCGCAGCCTGCGAGGGACGCGAGCGCCCCGGCGGCGCGCTCGCGCGGGTCACGGCCGGCGCGTCGCCGGGAGCCCACGATGCGGTCGCCTCGCTGGCCGTCGGGTGGGCAGCCTCGCCGGCACTCGGAGGCGATGGTGTCGCGCTGGCGTTGCGCGTCGGCCTTCGCGCGCGGCGCGACGCATCGGCGCGCCGCTGCCGACCCGTCTGGACAGGACCCGCGGCGAGCGGCGAGCAGCGCCTCACGGCGGCCGTGCTGCACGACCTCGTCTCGGGCGCGCGCGAGCGCGTGCTCCTCGTGAGCTACGCGGCCTACACGCTCGTCGAGCTCGCGAGCGATCTCGAAGCGGCGTCGGCCCGCGGCTGCGAGGTCGATGTCGTCTTCGAGACCATGCAGGACAGCGCCGGCGCGTACTCCGGGCCGCACTCGAAGGCGTTCGGTGCCCTGCTCGGCGCACGACGCTGGCGCTGGCCGGCCGATCAGCGCACGCCCGGCGCGGCCTTGCACGCCAAGCTCCTCGTCGTCGATGGCCGCCGGGCGCTCGTCGGGTCCGCGAACCTCACCGCGCGAGCGCTGACGGCCAACCTCGAAGCCGGTGTCCTCGTCGAGGATCCGGACCTCGCCGCCGAGCTCGAAGCACACGTGCGCAGGCTCATGACACGCGGGACCCTCGTACGTGCCGACGATCGGCGGGTCAGCACATGAGCGGGTTCGACATCGCCTACCGGCTCGTCTACACGGACTCCTTCGTCAAGGACCAGCGGCGGTTCGTCAAGGATCACCAGCTACTGGCCGACCTGTGCCTGACCGTGGGCGAGATCTCGCGCCAGCCGTTTCAGAACCCTCAGCTCCAGACGCACCGCGTCCGCGGCGCGCAGGCGGGGGTCATGACGAGCTACGTCGGCAACCAGCAGCACCGCGTCATCTGGTTCAAGGCGAACCAGACCGCGTTCCTCCTGCTGTTCGACCGCCACGACGAGGCGTACCGCCGCGCGGTCAAGCGGCGCGTCGACCTCGAAGGCGAGGACGGCGTCCGGGTCGTCGAGCTGCCGGCCGCCGGCCCCCGCGACGTCTTCGCCGGCGCGCGGCCGGCGCAGACCGCGCCATCGCCGTTCGATCCGTGGGACGACGCGCTGCTCGTCGCCGCGGGATTCGCCGCGCACGAGATCAACCTCCTCCGTGAGGTACGCGACGACGACGGCGTCCTCGCGCTCCAGCGCTACCTCGCGCCGGCAAGCTTCGAGTGCGCGCTGCAGGTCGCGCTGGCCGCATCCGAGGACGACGTTCGCGCGCTCGCCAAGCCCGCCGCCGCGCCGGACAAGCCGGCGCCGGACGAGACGCGCTTCGCCGAGCAGGTCGAGGAGCGCGTGCTCGCAGGCGGCGAAGGGCGCTTCGCGCTGCTCGCCGCGGAGGACATCGAGTCCGTGCTCACGCGGCCGATCGAGGACTGGATGGTCTTCCTGCACCCCGACCAGCGCCGTCTCGTCGACCGCCGCTTCAACGGGCCGGCACGGATCTCGGGTGGTGCCGGCACCGGCAAGACCGTCGTCGGCGTGCATCGCGCCGCACGGCTCGCCGGCGAGGGGCGCAAGGTGCTGTTCACCACGTACATCCGAACGCTCCCCAAGGTGCTCGAGACGCTGTATCGCCGGTTGGCGCCCGAGACCGCGAACCGGGTCACGTTCACCGGCGTGCATTCACTCGCCTTGAGCATCGCTCGCAAGCACGGCCCCCGACTGGACGTCAAGCGGGTCGACGCGGCGCTCGACGACGCTTGGAAGGTGACCGGGCTGCCGGGGAACCGGTTGCGCAAGCTCGGGCTCGGCAAGCAGTACGTCCGCGCCGAGATCGCCTGGATCATCAAGGGCCGGGGGCTGACGATCGCCGATCGAGCGACGTACCTCGCGGCGCCGCGCACGGGCCGCGGGACGCCCTTCTCACAGGAGATCCGCGAGCAGATCTGGGAGCTCTACGTTCTCTACGAGCAGCGTCTGCGGTGGCACGACACGATCGACTTCGACGACGTCATCCGCATCGCCCGCGACCATGTGCGGACGCATGGCGATCCCGACGCGTTCGACGCCGTCATCGTCGACGAGGCGCAGGATCTCACGCGCGTCGGGCTCGAGTTCGTGGCAGCGATCGCCGGCGAGCGCGAGGACGGACTGCTCCTGCTCGGCGACGGCCAGCAGTCGCTGTACCCCGGCGGCCACAGCCTCCGGTCGATCGGTATCGACGTCCGCGGCCGGGCCGCCATCCTGCGCCTCAACTACCGCAACACCAGGGAGATCCTGCTCGCCGCGGACCGCATCGTCGCCGGACGGCCGTTCGACGACGGCGATGACGAGCTGCAGCACGCCGACCCGTCGTTGCGGCTTGACATGGCGCGCCGTGGGCCGGCCCCGATCGTGTCGTCGTTCGAGACGCGCGACGACCACGACGAGGCGCTGACGCTCGCGATCTCCGACCTGTCGTCGCGCGCCGACACAGACCTCGGCGACATCGCGGTCCTCGTCCCCAACAACCGGCTCGCCGGGGACTACGCCGATCGCATCGCCGGGCTCGGGCTTGCGTGCCGCACCCTCGACACGTACGACGGAACGCCGTCGAGCGAGGTGAAGGTGGGCACGTTCAAGCGCGCGAAGGGCCTGGAGTTCAAGCACGTCCTGCTGCCGCGCGCCGAGCCCGGGGTGCTCTACGACGCGGCCTTCGGCGGAGAGGACGGTCCGGCGCATGAGGAGCGCCTCGACCGCACCCGCCGCGAGCTGTTCGTGGCCATGACGCGCGCCCGCGACACGCTGTGGGTCGGGTACGTGGGCGAGCCGTCAGCGCTGCTGGGCACTTCAATCGGGACGTAAGCCGGCGGCGAACGTCGCGCCGCCAGCGCTGCCGGTCAGGCGCGGACGAGATCCGGGTCTTCGACCTCTTGGTCGACCAGGGTCTCGTCGGTCTCGCTGGGGTTCGCCGCAGCGTACTTGCGGGCGTCCTTGCGGGCCTGCTTGTCCATCCGCTTCTCGCGCATCCGGCGCTCGCGGTCGAGCTTTGCCATCGTGGTCTTCTTCTTGCCGCTGGATGCCATACGGTGCTCCCTCGTTGTGGGGCCGGTTCGTCGAGGCGCGGACCGATCGGAAATCGACACTCGAGTCGGTCAGCTCGACGGGACCGAAATCTGCGATGGCCCCACGACGAGGTTAGCGGGACCTGTCCGGACTTCGCGTAGCAACTGCGACAAGCGAGCGCAGACCGGCTCCACCGCGACTTCATCGCACCGCGGTGGGTTGCGGACAGAGACTGACCTGCACCACCCGTACGGTGAGCGTTCAAGCCGCCAGTCAAGAGGGAGGAACGCAGATGACCGACCAAGATCGCTACATCCCGGGCGTGCCGTGCTGGGTGGACACCAGCCAGCCCGACCCCGCCGCCGCTGCCGACTTCTATCGCGGGCTCTTCGGCTGGGAGCTTGTCGATGCGATGCCACCCGGCTCCCCCGCGACGTACCTCACGGCACGACTGAACGGCGGCGACGTCGCCGCTGTCGGCTCGGTGCCCGAGGGCGCGCCACCGACGGCCATGTGGAACACCTACGTGTGGGTCGACAGCGCCGACGAGACCGCCGACCGGGTGCGCGCCGCCGGCGGCACCGTGCTGACCGAGCCGTTCGACATCTTCGACGCGGGCCGCCTGGCCGTGTTCGCCGACCCCGAAGGCGCCGTGTTCTGCGTCTGGCAGGCGCGCGCGCACCGAGGCGCAACGGTCGTCAACGAACCCGGCAGCCTCAACTTCAACGACCTCAACACCCGCGACCCCGAGCGCGCGAAGGCGTTCTACGGCGCGGTGTTCGGCTGGGAGGCCCTCGATGTCGGCGCAGCGCAGATGTGGGCGCTGCCCGCCTACGGGGACTTCCTCGAGGCCCGCACCCCTGGCATGCGCGCCGGCATGGCGGATATGGGCGCGCCGGCCGGCTTCGAGAACGTCGTCGCCAGCATCAGCCCGATCGGAGCAGACGCGACCGACACGCCGGCGCACTGGGGCGTGACGTTCGCGGTCGCCGACGCCGACGAGATCGCCCAGCGTGCCGCCGAGCTCGGCGGCACGGTCGTCGTCGCGCCCTTCGACGCACCATGGGTGCGGATGGCCGTGATCGCCGACCCGCAGGGCGCCACGTTCATCGCATCGAAGTTCGTGCCGGAGAACAAGGACCTGGTCTGCAGCGCGAACACCACGATCAGCGCCTGACACGCGGGGTCGATCGCCGCGGGAGGCGAGGAGCTGCGCCGCGCGCTCCATGAACCGCGGAATCGCGGCAGCCGGCTTCTTCGTCGTGCTCACCCTCCGTCGCTGCGTGCGTTCCAGGCGGCGATGAACGACGCCACGGCCTGCCGGTCGGCGAGATCGATACCCGCGTTCCTCGCCGCCACGAGGAACCCCTTCCCGGGCCCCGCGGCCTCCGGGTCGTTCGCGAGATCGAGCATCTCCTCGGTCAAGGGCGCGATCGCCTCGATCGTCTCCGTGATCGCCCACTCGGGGGTACCGCGCCGACGCCCCGCAAAGCGCACCCACGACGCAAGCGCGGCCGGTACCGCTTCGAACTCCGAGCCCTCGGCGAGCACTTTGCGCGGCAGCCAGCTGGTCATGAACAGCTCGACGGTCACCGGGCTCCAGCGCAGCGGGCGGCCGTCCACGTAGTCCGCGCAGAAGTCGATCGCGAGCGAGACCGCGAACGCCTCATCGCCGTCGGGCTCAAATCCGGCGCCGTCCGGCGACGCCAGGAACTCGGTCAGCAGGCGCTTGCGCTCCTCCGGCGCCACCTCCGGCGGCTCGACGTCGACCATGGCGTACGGCAGTTCGTCGGCGCGCAGGCGCGCGAGGGCACGCAGCGACGCGTACTCCTCCCCGACCGGCGCCATCAACGTCATATCGGTGAGATCGAGTGCGGCGTTCAGGCGCGCGCACGCCTCGGCGGGGTCGATCGGGTCGATCACCAGCGCCCCGCCCGCTTCGGGATTGGTGCTCACGATCTCCGCCACCTCGTCGATCGACTCCGCCAGGAGGATGTCCTTCGCGATCAACCCGAGGTTGTGGTCGATGTAGATGCCGACCGCGTGCGGCTGCTCGCCGGCATGGACGCACTCGACGAAGATCGTGATCCCGTCGTCGAAGATCTCGTCGCGCAGGACGGCGGTGCGCAGCACCTCGCACTCCGTGATCGCGTCGGCCCAACGCGGCGCGCGGACGTCGGCGGCGCGCAGCCGCTCGGCGCGCTCGCGGGCATCGACCCCGAGCTCGCCGTCGCTGACCTCGCCGATCGCGATGAGCGCCGCAAGCGCTCCCGGCCCGCCGCAGCGCTCGATCGCGGCGACGAGCGGGCCGCCGATCTGGAGGTCGGGGTCGTCGGCGCCGAGCTCGAGCGGGCTCGGCCACCACGATCCGAGCAGCGCCGACGCCATCAGCTCGGCTTCCAGCGCGGTCTCGAGAGACGCGCCGTCGCGACATGCGGCGCGTGCCGCTCGCCGTAGTGGATCGGCTTGCGCGCGGTCGCGCTCGCGCGCGCGGCGCTCGGCGACCTTCGCGGGGTGCCCGCCCTGGCGGCGGGTTCGTTTGCCGGGGGACATCGTCCGCAGGCTACGCAGCGTCAGGGCGCCTGGGACCGCGGTCGGGCTCGCGTGACCGCAATCTCCGAAGAACAGCTCGCGCGGCGACGTTCACGAGTCGAACTCCCGAGTCGCGCCGGACGATGCTCGCTGAGCGCGGGCGAGCCCGTCAGTCCGAGCCGCGCTGCACCTGCACGTTGTCGAACGTCGTCTCGACGACCTCCTCAAAGCGCCGTCCGTTGACCTCGTCGTGGCGCATGAACGTCGGCGGCTCGACGCGGACGCGGAGGGTGTAGGTCCCGTCCGCCGGCACCGTCCAGTTGCGGCCGTAGTGGTAGAGCATCGGGTGCCACAGCAGCGGGTGCTCGTGCGAGCCGACCTCCTTGCCATCGGGATCGACGAGCGTGCCGGTGACCTTCACGCCGGGGACGAAGCGCCCGTCGGCGCCGTCGCAGACCGCGATCTCGACGTGGAGGTTCTCGCCGTCGGGGTCGCGCCAGACGAGCTCGCCGTCCTCCCACTCGTACATCCCCTCGGCCTCCTCGACGGCGTAGCCGATGAGGTACTCGCCGGCCTCCTGCATCCCGCCGTCGTGAGCGACGTCGTTGGCCATGTGCTCCAGCGCGCGGCGATACGACTCGCCCTGCTGGCGTGCGAGGTCAAGCTGCTTGGCGTCGGCCTCGTCGGTGTTCGGGTCCATCGGCGGCGGCTTGGTTGCCATGTCGTGTCCTCCCGGGATCGTCGCTTGCTTGGATCGCCGGATACCCGGCTACGGGGCCCGCCGCACCTCGACGCGCCCGGCGCGGGTGCGGGTTTCGAGCACCGGCTGCGGCGCGGTCGCGGGGCCGCGCCGGATCTCGCCGCTGCGCAGGTCGAACCGGCTGCCGTGGCAGGGGCAGACGATGGCGCCGTCCTCGACCTCGCCATCAGCTAGCGAGCAGCCGCGGTGCGAGCAGCGATCGTGCAGCGCGAGCACGTCGTCGCCGTCGCGGACGAGCAGGACCGGCGTGTCGCCGACCTGCACGGCCACCGGCGCGGAGCCGTCGAGCTCGTCGATCGGCAGCGCCTGCGTCCAGTCCGACGGGCCGCGGTCGAAGACCGTCTGGTCGACGCCGACGCCGAGCCGGAACGCGAGGTGCCCGCCGAGGAACCCGCCCGCGCCCATGACGCCCGCGCCGGCGAGCGCGAGCGCGACCCCGGCCGTGCGCTGGCCGCGGCGACGGCTGGCGAGCGACGCCGCGTACAGCGAGAACGCGACGCCGTTGACCGCCGCATGGACGAGCCCGACGCGACGCACGTCGTCGTCGACGGACTCGCTGTCGGCCCAGTCGCTCCAGCCGGTCAGCGCGGTCGGGCCGTAGGCGGCCATGCCGATCCCGATCAAGCGCTGCGCGGCGCGATCGGACTCCTCGCCGCCGAGGAGATCGAGCAGCGACGCGCTCGTCCAGCTGCCGATGACGACGTCGGTCAGCAGCGGATGCAGCGCGTGGCCCATCCAGGTGCCGGACAGCGCGTCCTTGAGCGGACCGGAGATGTTCTTGCGGACGGTCTTGCCGATCTGCTCGGCGGGGCCGTCGAGCGCCGCGGCCTCGGAGGCGCGCTCGGCGAGGACGTCCAGTGGGGGGCTTGTGATCGCGGTCATGCTCGTCGGGCTACCCGATGCCCCGCAACCCTCACTCCCGGGCGTTCACCCTAGGTGTGGGCGGCGGTGGACATCGCGCGGGGTACGACCTCGGTGCGTTCAGTCTCCCGACCGCAGCGAGCTGATGTGTCAGCCGGGCCCGGCTGCTCCCGGGCGGCCGCGGATGGCGCTCAGCGCCGCGTCTGCGATCTCCTGCTCGCCGGCCACAACGCCGCCGAGAGCCCGCGCCAGCAGCCCGGTCGGGATGCCATGTCGTGCCGCGCCGAGAAGCTCGACACCGATCGCGACTCCGTCGGCGTCGCGATCGACGATCACGCGCGGATCCAGCTCGACCGTCTCGCCAATCGCGACGCCCGGGCGGGCGCAGAGATACAGCGCGTCGACGGCCGGGTCGTAGGTCGGTACGAGACTCACGATCCTGCCTTCGGTGTGTAGACGGTGATGACGAACAGCGGGTTGTCGGCAGACATCACGACCCGGATGCTACGCCCGTCGATGTCATGGTCATAGCGGTGGTTGCCGTCGAGGTCGTACGACGTCGGCCCGTTTTGGTCGAGCACGCGCTGCACATCGGCGACCGAGATGCAGCGCAGGGTCATCCGTTCTAGCGCGTGTAGCGAGAAGACGAGGTACTCGAGATCGCTCACGCCGCTCGGAGTTTCGAGAGCCTCGTGCATGCGCTCGGCCATGTGCCCATCGGACACGGCACCAGCATCGAGGTGGCCGGTGACCGCCTGGGTGATGAGCGCATCGCGGTGCTCGGTAGTTCGTCGGGCACGACGGGCAGTGTGCCGCGGCGGGCCACAGATCGGGTCACTGCGCCGCGTCGTCGCCCGCGAGCGCCGACAGGCCGAGGACGATGAACCCGCCGAGCGCGGCGACGCCGAGCGCGTGCGGCAGCGCGCTGTTGCCCAGGACGAGCAGGGCCGCCCCGACGACGAAGCACGCTCCAGCCAGACGCGTCGCCGTCAGCGCGGCCGTGAAGCCGCCCGTCGGACCGGGTGCGGGAGCGCCGCGCACGATGACCGGCTCGGCGCTGAAGCCCCCGCGCAGCGCCAGGCGAAACAGCAGCGCCAGCGATGGAAACAGCACCGCGCCGCCCGCGAGGATGACGATGACGAGCAGGACCATGACGTTGTCGGGCGCCGCGGCCTCCCGCACCGTCAGGCCCGGCAGCAGCACCGGGCTCTGGGCGAGCGCCCACCCGCCGACGAGCGCCGCGACCGCGACCGCCGCGCCGACCCGCGCGGCCTCAAGGCGCCGGCGCCACACGAGCGCCAGCGTCGCGACGCCCGCCGTCATCGATACGGCGACGCTCAGCACCGCGGGGGTGTCGACGAGCCGGTCGAAGATCCAGCGCGCATCCGAGCGGACGACGAGCGCTCCCGCGATCGCCGCCCCGCCCGACAGCGCGCCGACCACGAGCGCCCGCGAGCGGAACGCCTCGGACATCTCCTCGTCGCCCTCGCGGCGCGCGTCGGCGGCGAGGTAGACGGCGGCGAGGTACGCGCTCGACAGCAGCGCGAGCGTGCCCGCCATCAGCGACGTCGGGTTCAGCCAGCTCGACCACAGGTCGCCGGCCGCGTTGCCGACCGGCACGCGCAGCGAGGCGATCCCGCCCGCGGCGGCGGCGAGCGAGAAGGGCGCGAGCACCGAGCCGATCGACGTCAGCGTGTCGACCGCGCGCGCCTCTGCATCGCTGCTCGTCGCCGAGCGCAGCGCGTACGCGACGCCGCGCAGGATGATCCCCAGGCCGGCGGCGGTCAGCGCGACAGCGAGCGTCGAAGCCATCGACGCGAACGCGACCGGGTAGCCCGTCCAGACGACGACGAGCACGAAGATGAGCCAGACGTGGTTGGCCTCCCAGACCGGCGCCATCGAGTGGTGCGCGTGCTCGCGGATGCGCTTGGCCCGCTCGCCGCGCCCGGCCGCGAGCTGCCAGATCCCCGCCCCGAAGTCAGCGCCCGCGAGGATCGCGTAGAGCGCGACCCCCTGCAGCGCGAAGAACATCGGCAGCTCGTAGAGCTCGAGGCCGAGCACCTCAGGCCACCTCCTCGGACTCTGTGGCGGGCATCGGCACGCGGGCCAGGCGCCGCAGGATCCACGCGACGGCGACGACGAGGCACGCGTAGAACGCCGCGAGCGTCGCGTAGCCGAGCGGGATGCCGTCGGCGGCGGTCACCGCCTCGGTCGTCCGCATGACCTCGTAGACGACCCACGGCTGCCTGCCGACCTCGGTCGTCACCCAGCCGGCGATGAGCGCGACGACCGACAGCGGCCCCGCGACCACGAGTGCGCGGTAGAACCAGGCCCCCGCCGGCAGGCGCTTTCGCCGTACGCGCATGTAGAGGTAGAACGCGCTCAGCGCCGCGAGGAACGTCCCGATCGACACCATGAGCTGAAACGAGATCCGCACGACGTTGACCGGCGGCCGATCGCCGGCGGGCACGCTGTCGAGCCCGACCACCCTCGCATTCGGGTCGTGGAAGGCGAGCAGCGAGAGCCCCTTGGGCACGGCGATCCCGCCCTTGACCTCGCCGTCGACATACCAGCCGCCGAGGTGCAGCGCGGCGCCGCGCTCGGTGTGGCCGAGCCCCTCGAGCGCCGCGAGCTTCACCGGCTGCGTCTTGGCGACCTCGCGCGCGGCCCAGTCGCCGACGATGACCTGGACGGGCGCCGCGAGCGCCGCGACCGTCAGCGGGATCGTCAGGGCGATCCGCTCGTAGCGCCCCCAGCGACCGCGCAACCGACCGACCGCGTACGCGCCCGCCACGAGGAAGCCCGTGACGATGAACCCGGCGAGGTACATGTGCACGAGCTCGTAGCCGACGTGCCCGTTGCCGAACAGCGCCTTCAGGGGCTCGATGTCCGTGACCGTGCCGTCGGGCCGCAGCGTGAAGCCGCCGGGGTCGTTCATCCACGCGTTCACCGCGAGCACGAACAGCGAGCCGGTCATGCCCGCCAGGACGATCGGAAAGCCGCATGCGAAGTGCGCGCGCGGCGACATCCGGTTCCAGCCGTAGACGTAGATCCCGATGAAGATCGCCTCGAGGAAGAAGGAGAACCCCTCGAGCGCGAAGCCGAGGCCGAAGACCGCGCCGAACGTGCCCATGAAGTTCGGCCACAGCAGGCCCATCTCGAAGCTCAGGATCGTCCCGGTCACGACGCCGCAGGCGAACAGCGCGACCATGACCTTCGTCCAGCGCATCGCGATGGTGCGGTAGACCTCGTCGCCGGTGCGCATCCACAGCCACTCCGCCCGCAGCACCATCGCCGGGAACGCGATGCCAAAGCACACGAGCGGGATGTGCACGGCGAACGACAGCGCCTGCATCTGGCGCGCTTCGAGCAGGTACTCCTGGGAGACGGGGTCGAGCATGCGCCGTCAGCTTCCTCTCAGGCCGGTCCGAGCGCAACGCGAACGCGCCACAAGCGGTTACCCGCGGAAAGCGATGTGACGGCCCGCGCGAAGTTCGCCGCGCCGTGGTCAGGCCGTCAGCGCGACGCCGTCGCGCTCGAGCAGCAGCGCGCCGAGCTCGCGCGCCTTCATCGCGGCGTCGCGGTCGCCCTCGTGGGCCGCGACGATCGAGCCCTTCATGAGGATGTGCCACTGCGCCGCGAAGCGGGCGGGATCCTCGACGCCGGCCTCGGTCGCCAGCCCGCAGACGAACGCGCGGATGGTGGCGAGGTGCGTGATGCACGCCTGGCGCACGGGGTCCGCGCGATCTTCGAACTCCAGCAGCGACGTCACGAACGCGCAGCCCTCGAAGTCGTCGCGCTCGAACCACTCCGTGAAGATCTCGAAGATCGTGAGCAGCCGCGCGGCCGGCGTCGCGGCGCGGCGCAAGACCTCGTCCTGGACCCAGCCGACGGTCCAGCGCTCCTCGCGCAGCTCCAGGAACGCGAGCGCGAGATCGTTCTTGGACGCGAAGTTCCGATACAGCGTCATCTTCGCGACGTCGGCTTCAGCGGTGATCGTGTCGACGCCCACCGCGCGCACGCCGGCGCGGCTGAAGAGGTCGTATGCGGCGTCGAGAATACGCTCGCGGCCAGTTGGGGGCTTGACGAGCGTGTGCGTATCAGGTACAGCCATGCGCCCGACTATAGGGATGGTCGCGGCCTACTTGGGAAGCTTGACCCGAATTCCCTCGCAGCGAGCGTCGACACCAGATCGGGCCGCCGGGGCCCGGGTCCCCGCCCCGGGCCGCAGCTATGCTCCAGCAATGCAGGAGATGGTCATCTACGGGGTCAGCTTCGACATGGTCGGCAAGCAGCCGATCGTGCTGCTGAAGACCGTCGACAGCAACAAGTTCCTCCCGATCTGGATCGGGCATCCCGAGGCTGCCGCGATCCTCATGAAGCTGCAGGGCGCGACGACGCCGCGGCCGATGACCCACGACCTGCTCGTCGACATGCTCGGCGAGCTCGACGTGAAGTGCACGCAGGTCGCCGTCACCGAGCTGCGCGACAACACGTTCTTCGCCTCCATCACGCTCGCCGTCGACGGCAAGGAGATGGAGATCGACTCGCGTCCCTCCGACGCGCTCGCGCTCGCCGTCCGCTCCGGCGCGCCGATCTTCGCAGCCGAGGAGGTCATCGCCGAGTCGGCGATCGAGTTCGAGCACGACGTCGAGGACACCGAGGAGGTCGTCGAGAAGTTCAAGGACTTCCTCGACCAGGTGTCCCCCGAGGACTTCGCCGGCGACGACGGCTAGCGTCCCCGGCAGCCGACGACCTGCGGACGCGGATCGAGGCGCTGCCGGCGGACGCGGATCGAGGCGCTGCCGGCGGACGCGGATCGAGGCGCTGCCGGCCGCTCAGCGCGCGACCGCGAGCGCGACGACGCGCTCGATGAGCTCGTCGAAGCCGATCCCCGCCGCGTCGGCGGCCTGCGGCAGCAGCGACGTGTCGGTCATGCCGGGAACCGTGTTCGCCTCGAGCACGGTGAGCTCCCCGGACGCGCGGTCGAGCATGAGGTCCACGCGGACGAAGCCGGCGCACCCGAGCGTGTTCCAGACGTCGAGCGCGAGGCGCTGCGCGCGCTCGGTCACGCCGTCGGGCAGCTCGGCGGGGCAGACGAACTCGGTGCGACCGATCTCGTAGCGCGCCTCGTAGCGGTCGTCCTCGTGCGGGATCGCCTCGACGACCGGCAGCACGAGCGGCTCGCCGCCGCCCTCGCGCTCGAGCAGCGAGATGGCGAGGTCGCGCCCGTCGACGTACTCCTCGAGCAGGACCTTGTCGCCGTAGGAGAAGGCGGCGACGAGCGCGCCCGGCACCTCCTTGGCGGCGCGGGCCATCTTGATCCCGAGCGCCGAGCCCTGGTTGGACGGCTTGACGACGATCGGGAAGCGCAGGCGCTCCTCGATCTCCGGCAGCACGTCGGCGGCGCCGAGCTCCTTGAACGCCGTCTCGTTGAACGCGAAGAAGTCGGGCGTCGGGATGCCGGCGTCGCGCAGCTCGTGCTTGGCGATGACCTTGTCGGCGCAGCGGATGCACGCCGACACGCCCGAGCCGGTGTACGGGATCCCGACGGCCTCGAGCAGCTCCTGGACCGTGCCGTCCTCGCCGTCGCGCCCGTGCAGCGCGACGAACGCGACGTCCGGCGCGCACTCGCGTAGGCGCTCGACGAGGTCGTGGCCGACGTCGATCGCGACGACCTCGTGGCCGAGGCGCTCGAGCGCGTCCTGCACGCGCGCGCCGGACTTCAGCGAGATCTGGCGCTCCAGCGAGCGCCCGCCCTTCAGCACCGCGACCTTCACGGGCGCACCCGGTTGGTCATCCCTCGCGCAGCTCGGACCCGCCGGCCCGCCTGCGCCGCTCGGGCGCCGGCAGGTGCAGCACGTTCGCGAGCTCGGCGTCGGGCTCCGCGGGCGCCGGCTCTGCGAGCGGGGCGACCGTCTGGTGGCTGCCGGTGAGCGCGCCATAGAGCTCGGTCTGCTCGCGCACGACCTCGCCGATCCGCCGTACCCCCTCGCGGATGTCCGCCTCGCCGACCCCGGAGAAGTTCAGCCGCATCGAGTGCGCCCCGCGCCCGTCGAGGAACGCCGCGCGCCCCGGCACGAACGCGACGTGCTCGTCGAGCGCGCGCGCGAGGAGGTCCGTCGTGTCGATGTAGTCGGGCAGCGTCGCCCAGATGAAGAGCCCGCCCTCCGGGTGCGTCCACGAGCACTCGGGCCCGAAGCACTCCGCGAGCGAGTCGAGCATGACGTCGCGCCGGCGGCGGTAGATCTCCTTCAGCGAGTGGACGTAGTCCTGCCAGCGCCCGCTCGCGAAGTACGCGGCGACGAAGAACTGCGTCAGCGACGACGAGCACAGATCGGCCGCCTGCTTGCCGATGTTCATCTTCTCGAGCACCGGCCGCGGTCCCACGGACCAGCCCAGGCGCACGCCCGGCGAGAGGATCTTCGAGAACGTCCCGAGGTAGATGACATAGTCGCCGCCGTCCAGCGCGTACAGCGACGGCAGCGGATCGCCCTCGTAGCGCAGCAGGCCGTACGGGTTGTCCTCGAGCACGAGCAGCTCGCGCTCGCGGATGACCTCGACGAGGCGCTTGCGGCGCGGCAGCGACAGCGTCGTCCCCGACGGGTTCTGGAACGTCGGGACCGTGTAGATGAACTTCGGCCGCCGGCCCTCGCGCGCCAAGGCCTCGAGCGTCTCCTCCAGGAGGTCGATGCGCATGCCGTCCGCGTCGCCCTCGATCTGGATGACCTCGGCCTGGTAGGAGCAGAACGTCGGCACGGCGCCGGGGTACGTCGGAGCCTCGGCGATGATGACGTCGCCGGGATCGATGAGCGTCTTGCAGACGAGGTCGATGACCTGCTGGCCGCCCGTCGTGACGAGGACGTCGTCGGGGTCGATGAGGGTGCCCTCCTCCTCCATGACCTCGGCGATGCAGGACTTCAGGACGGCGAGGCCCTCGGTCGGCCCGTACTGCAGCGAGCGCGCGCACGAGTCGACGGCGACGCGGCTCATGATCGCCGCGAACGACTCGGCGGGGAACGACGCCGTGTCGGGCAGCCCGCCCGCGAGAGAGATGATGTCCTTGCGCTCGGTGAGCGCCATGAGGTCGCGCATCGCCGACGAGCGCATGACCTGCGTGCGCGCCGCGAACAGGCTTGCGTAGCGCTCGAGGTCGCGGGATGTCCGCCGCGCGTGTGACGAAGGTGTGATCCGGCGGTGTTCGCCTCCGGGCCGCGAGTCCCTGTCGTCTATCGTCATGCGCCCTCACGCTACCGGACGCTGTGCGACTGCTGATCGACATTCTCCAGGGCGCCGGGCTGGCCGGCGCGGCGGGTATCCGCCCGTTTCTGCCTGCGCTCGTGGCCGGCGCGCTGGCCACCGCCGATGTCGGCATCGACTACGAGGGCACGCCGTTTGCGTTCCTCGAAGCCCCCGGCTGGCTGCTCGCCGTCGTGCTCGCCGTCATCGCCGCGGTCGCGGCGCAGCGCCGCGGCGTGCCCGAACGGGTGCTGGACTCGTCGCTCGCCGGGATCGGCATCGGGCTCGGCGCGCTGCTGTGCGCCGGCGCGCTCGCCGACCACGGCTACGTCTGGTGGCCGGGGCTCCTCGGCGGCGCGCTGTCCGCCGCGCTCGCGGGCGCGGCAACCCAGTCGCTCGTCGGGCGCACCCGCGCGCGCCTCGACGCCGAGGCGCGCGCCGCGCTCCCGGTCTATCTCGAAGGCGCCGCCGTGGCGCTCGCCGCGCTGGCCGTCGTGGCCGCACCGATCACGGTCCTCGCCCTCGGCTTCTTCGCGGAGTTCCTGCGCCGCTCGCGCCGCCGCGAGGGCGAGAAGTACGCGGGCCTGCGCATCCTCAGGTGAACAAGCCCCCGAAGCTCATCCTGACCGTCATCGACGGCATGAAGCCGACGATGCTCCAGCGCGCCATCGCCGCGGGGACCGCGCCCGCGCTGAAGGCGATCCGCGACCGCGGGACGTACGTCGACGACTGCGTCGCGGCGTTCCCCTCGGTGACGCCCGTCTGCGCGGGGGTCATCGCGACCGGCCGCATGCAGGACGAGCACCGCGTCCCGTCGATGAACTGGTACTCGCGGGAGGAGGAGCGCTACGTCGAGTACGGCTCGTCGTTCTCGGCGTCGCGCAAGTTCGGCCTCAACCGCCAGCTCGTCGACACGATCTTCAACATGAACTCCGAGCACCTCGCTGCGGACGTCCCGACGATCTTCGAGACGCTCGACGACGCCGGCGTGCGGACGGCCTGCACGTCGTATCTCATCTTCCGCGGGCGCCACGAGCACGAGGTCTCCAAGGACTGGGCGCTGACGCGCGTCGCGTCGCAGCTCTTCAAGCGCTCGGTCATGGGGCCGGCGGAGCTCTTCTACGCCGACATCTTCGCGAGCCGCAAGACCGGCTGCTGGTCGCGGATGGGGATCCCCGGGATGCGCGACCAGCACGCCGGCTGCGTCGGCTCGTACCTCGTCGAGCACGATCTCTTCGACTTCCTGCTCCTGTCGCTGCCCGACAACGACGCGCACTCGCACAAGAACGGCCCGCACGCCCAGATCGCCTCGATCGCGGCGGCCGACGCCGAGCTGTGGCGCGTGATGGAGGCCGGCGGCGGTGCCGAGCAGTTCCTCGACGAGCACGCGATGATCGTCATGGCCGACCACTCGCACTCGCACATCGAGCGGGTCGTGGGGTTCACGGAGGCGTTCGCGGACTGGAAGGTGCTGCGGCCATCGGGCACGAACGCGAGCGCGGCGGAGATCGCGCTGTGCCCCGCGCAGCGATCGGCGATGGTCTACCTCCTGCATCAGGCGCGCGGCGACGCGCTGGAGCGCGTGGTCGCGACGGCGCGCGAGATCGAGGGCGTGGACCTCGTCATGTGGCTGGAGGATGGGCGCGCGCACATCGCCGGCGAGCGTGGCGAGCTGTCGTTTCACCCGGGCGACGGCGTCACCGACGACCGTGCCCTGGCCTGGGACGTCGACGGCGAGCTCGATGCGCTGCTCGCGACGATCGAGGACGGCCGCTTCGTCAGCGAGCACTACCCGGACGCGCTGCGGCGTGTCTGGTCGGCGCTGTCGTGTCCGACGTCGGGCGACGTGCTCCTGTCGGCCGAGCCCGCCTACGAGTTCCCCGACTGGGGCAAGCGCGCGCATGTGCGCGGCGGCAGCCATGGATCGCTGCACCGCGTCGACTCGCTGGGCGCGCTGCTGTTCTGCGGCCTGGACTGCCGCACGGAGGGGCCGTGGTCGCTGGACGACATCGCGCCGATGGTGCTCGCGCACTTCGACGCCGGGTAGATTTCGAGGCCATGACCGACGAGGCATTCGTGGTGCCGGTCGCAGAGGCGCCGCCCCGCCGGCGAAAGCGCATGCGCGTGCGCCGAGCCTTGCGCCAGCGCCGCAACTGGCTGCAGCTCATCCGCTTCGGGGCCGTCGGCGCGAGCGGCTACGTCGTCAACCTCGCCGTCTTCACGGCCGCCGTGCACGGCGCCGGGTTCGGCTACGGCGCCGCGGCGGTCATGGCGTTCCTCGTCGCGCTCGCCAACAACTTCGTCTGGAACCGCGCCTGGACATTCAAGGCCGGCGACGGCCACGCCGGCTTCCAGGCGGCGCGCTTCGTCATCGTGTCGCTGGCGGCGTTCGGCTTCAGCCTGCTCGTGCTGTTCACGATGGTCGAGGTCGCGGGCGTCCAGAAGGTGCCGGCGCAGGCGATCGCGATCATCGCCGCGACGCCGCTGAACTTCCTCGGTAACAAGCTCTGGAGCTTCCGGACGTGATGCGCGCGGCGTGCTGCGCCGCGCTGCTGACGATCCTCCTGGCCACTGCTGCGGCTGCGGCGCCGGCCGCCGGCGCGGCGCAGTCCGCGACGACCGAGCCCGCGCTCGGCACGGCGGTCGAGTCCACGGCGACGACGAACCCGCTGAGCGCGCTGAGCGCCGTGGCGGTGCCCGGCGACCAGCTCGTGGCCCCGCCGAGCCAGACCGTCGCGCCGCCCGGCCACCGGCTGTCGGCCGACCAGGCCGGCGCGATCGCGGGGAAGCTCGACGAGGTGCGACGCGAGCTGCGCCGCTACCCCGGCTCGGCGCGCGAGGTCTTCCAGAAGGGGACCGACCGCTGGCAGGTCTCGTACTTCGCGAAGGTCCCGGTCGGCGCTGCGCGCAAGGAGATCGCACAGATCGTCGTCGACGACCGCAGCGGCGCGGTCCTCGAGGCGTACACGAACTACAAGGTCGCGTGGACGATGGCGCGCGGCTACCCGGGCGCGTTCGGCCGGATCGTCAACTCGCCGATCGTCTGGATCCCGCTCGCGGTGCTGTTCGTCGTGCCGTTCTTCGTGCCACGTCGCCGGCTGACGCTCCTGCATCTCGACCTGCTCGTGCTGAGCGCCTTCTCGATCTCGCTGGCGTGCTTCAACGCGGCGCGGATCGACTGGTCGGTGCCGCTCGTGTACCCGCTGCTCGTCTACCTGCTCGGACGGATGCTGTGGATCGGGCTGCGGCGTTCGGACTCGGGTGCGCCGGCGCGCCCGCTCGAGCTGCTCGTGCCGGTGACGTGGCTCGCGGTCGCCGTCGTGTTCCTGCTCGGGTTTCGCGTCGCGCTGAACGTCACGCGCTCGAACGTCATCGACGTCGGCTACGCCGGGGTCATCGGCGCGGACCGCTTCGCCGACGGTCGCGCGCTCTACGGGGAGTTTCCGACGGACAACCAGAACGGCGACACGTACGGGCCGGTCGTCTACGAGGCGTACGTGCCGTTCGAGCAGGTGCTGCCGTGGAGCGGGAAGTGGGACGACCTGCCCGCCGCGCACGCCGCGTCGATCGCGTTCGACCTGCTGGCCTGCTTGTTGTGCTTCTTGATCGGTCGGCGCGTGCGCGGACCCGATCTGGGGGTCGTGCTCGCGTACTGCTGGGTGACGTTCCCGTTCACGCTGTACGCGTCGATGACGAACTCCAACGACGCGCTGGTCGCGGCCCTGGTGCTGGCGGCGGTGTGGGCCGCGTTGCGCCCGTTCACCCGGGGGGCGCTGATGGCGCTGGCGGGGCTGACGAAGTTCGCGCCGCTCCTGCTCGTGCCGCTGTTCGCGTGTACGCCGCGGCCCCGGCCGCGATCGGTCGTGCTGTTCTCGGCCGGCTTCGTGCTTTTCGCCGCGCTCGCGTTCGTCCCGCTGGTCGCGCACAACTCGCTGCGCAGCTTCTGGGACGCGTCGATCGCGTTTCAGGCCGAGCGCGGGTCGCCGTTCTCGGTCTGGGGCCTGTACGAGGGCGGCTGGATCGACACCGTCCAGCACGGGGTGCAGCTGCTGGCGGTGCTCGGCGCCGTGGTGCTCGCGTTCGTTCCCCGGCGCCGGGACGTCGTCGGCCTGGCAGCGCTGAGCGCGGCGATCCTCATCGCGCTGCAGCTCGGGGTGACGCACTGGTTCTACCTCTACATCCCGTGGTTCTTCCCGCTCGTGATGATCGCGCTGCTCGGCCGTCTAGGGCCGCCCGTGCGGGTCCCGCTGCGAGCGTGAGCACGGCCGCCGACACCCGTCCCGCGCCCGCGGTGGCCGGTCGTTCCCCGCGGGTCCACCTCGTCTTGGCGGGGTTCACGCTCGCGGTGCTGTGGGCGGTCGCGACGACGGTCGGCCCGTTCTCCGACACCACCGTCAACGACCTCTACGTCTACCGCACGTACGCCGACCTGCTCGTCGGCGGGCAGCTGCCGTACCTGGACTTCGGCTTTGAGTACCCGCCGCTGGCGGCGGTCGCGCTGTGGCTGGCCGGCCTGCCTGGCACGAGCGACGGGTCATACGCGGTGTCGTTCGCCGTGCTCATGGGGGCCTGCGCCGTGGCCGGCCAGCAGCTCGCGGCGCAGCTGGCAAGCGCGGCAAGCGCGGCAGCGCGGCGGGCACGGCGGGCGCGGCGGGCACGGCGGGCACGGCGGGCAGCGGCGCGCGGCACGGCGGGCACGGCGGGCACGACGGGCACGACGGGCAGGGCCGGCGCGGCGGGCGCGGCAGCCGCAGCCGGGCGCGCGGCGCGCTCCGCGCAGTCCTGGCGTGCGGCGCGCTCCGCGCAGTCCTGGCGTGCGGCGCGCTGGGTGGCGCCGGGTCGCGAGGCCGTCGTCGTCGCGTGGCTGCTCGCGTTCACGCCGATCCTCATCGGCGCGTCGGTGCGCACGCACTTCGATGCCATGCCGATCGCGATCGCGCTCGGCGCGCTGCTCGCCTTCGCCCGCGAGCGTCCGGCGCTCGGCTTCGCGCTGCTCGGCGTCGGGACGATGACGAAGCTCTTCCCCGGGCTGCTCGCGGTCGTCGCGTTCGCGTGGCTACTCGGTCGCGGCGAGCGGCGAGCGGCGCTGCGGGGCGCAGCGATCTTCACCGCGGTCGTCCTCGCGATCTCGCTGCCGTTCGCGGGCGCGGGCTACGTCGAGTCCTTCACGTTTCACCTCGACCGCCCGGTCCAGATCGAGTCGACGCCGGCGACCGTGCTGTTCGCCCTCGGCGGCTCGGACGTCACCGGCACGAACCTGCGCCCGGACCGCTTCAAGTCAAACGGCCTCGACGGCGGCTTCGCTCCCCAGGCGCAGCTCCTCTTCGCACTGCTGCTCGCCGGGACGATCGCCTGGATCGTCGCGCTCGCCGCGCGAGGACCCGACCCGCGCCGGCTCGTCTTGTGCGGCTTCGCCGCGCTGCTGGCGTTCGTCACGCTCGGCAAGGTCTTCTCGCCGCAGTACGTCATCTGGCTGGCCCCGTTCGCGGCGCTCGCGTGGGTCTGGGGCGCGCGGGCCGTCGCGGTGCTCGTGACGGCCGCGATCGTCCTGACCCACGTCGAGTTCCCGAGCCGCTACTTCGACCTCATCAACGAGCAGACCGGCGTCATCCTCGTCATCGCCGCCCGCAACGTCCTCCTGCTCGCGGCGCTCGTCGTGCTCCTCGGGGCGCTCACGCCTCGTCGCGCGATCGTGGCGAGTTGATGCCGGATAGCGGAGTCAACTCGCCAGAGTGCGGCCGTCATCCGCGCGCAACGTCGAGCAACTGCTCGAGCTGCCACACCGTGCGCGACCCGGCGAGGCGAGCCTCGGCGCCCGCGCTCGCGGAAGGATCGCCCGATGCGTGACGGTTCGCAGTCTCACGCCGCGGGCAGCAGGACCTGCTCGATCGCGTCCGCGCGCAGCGGCTCGGAGGAGCAGCGGATGAGGGCGCCCATGAGCCACGGGTCCTCGTCGGCGGTCTCGTAGCGCTCGTGCATATGGGTGACGAAGCCGCGGATCGACTGCTCCTTGACCACGCCGATGACGCCGCCGCGCGGGCCCGTCATCCCGACGTCGGTGATGTATGCCGTGCCGCCGGGCAGGACCCGCGCGTCCGCGGTCGGCACATGGGTGTGCGTCCCGACGACCGCCGTCACCCGGCCGTCGAGGTGCCAGCCCAGCGCGACCTTCTCGCTCGTCGCCTCGGCATGGAAGTCGACGAGCACATGGTCGACGCGGCCCTTCAGCTCCCCCATGGCCTGGTCGATCGAGACGAACGCCGGGTAGCCCGCGCGTACGAAGAGGTTGCCTGAGAGGTTCACGACGCCGAGCCGCACCCCGTCGCGCTCGACGACGCACACGCCATGGCCCGGCTGGTTGCGGAGGTAGTTGTACGGCCGCAGGATCGGGTCGTGGTCGTCGAGGTAGGCGAAGATCTCGCGCCGGTGGTAGGCGTGGTTGCCGAGCGTGATGACGTCGACGCCCGCCGCGAACAGCTCGTCGGCGATCTTCGGCGTGATCCCGAGACCGCCCGCAACGTTCTCGCCGTTGACGACGACGAACGTCGGAGCATGCCGTTCGCGCAGTGCGGGCAACAGGCCAAGCAACGTGTGCTTGCCCAGCGACCCGACGACGTCTCCGACGAACAGGATGGTCGCGGAAGCGTCGGGCACGCCGCATACTCTGACGCGGGATGGCTGAGGAGGCCGTGACCCCGGAAGCGCAGGCGCCGCCACCGGCCGCGCCGGTCGTCATCGCGCGCTGGGTGCAGCTCGTCATGCTGCCGCTCGGCGTGCTCGCGCTCTACGCCCTCGCGCACGCGGCGGGCGTCGTCCTGCTGCTGTTCATCGTCGCCGCCGTCGTCGCGCTGATCCTCAACCCACTCGTGCAGCTCGTCCAGCGGGCGCGCATGCCGCGGGCGCTCGCCGTCATCGTCGTCTACGCCGCCTTCTTCACGGCGATCCCGGTCGCAGGGTTCCTGCTGTCGGGTCCCGTCTCCGACCAGGCGACGTCGTTCGCCAACGACGTACCGGGACTCGTCGATGACGCCTCCAGCTCGCTCGACGACTTGCAGGAGTTCTTCAACGACAAGGGCATCGACGTGCAGATCAAGGGCCAGACCGATAGCGCGCTGGCGTCGCTGCAATCGAGCGTCGTCGAGGGATCGGGTGAGATCGTCGCGGTCACCGGCGAGCTCTTGCGCGCGCTCGTGGAGCTGTCGTTCTACGTCGTCCTCGTCATCGTCCTCTCGATCTACATGCTCATCTACGGGCCGCAGATCGGGCGCCTCGTGCGCAAAGCCATGCCGCCCGGCGACGGCACGCCCGAGGACGACTTCCCGACGCGCGTGCAGCGGGCGGTGTTCGGATACGTCCGCGGGCAGCTGCTCTTCAGCCTCATCATGGGGACGAGCGCGGGGGTCGCACTGTGGATCTTCGGCGTGCTCGGGATCTTCCCGGACGGCCGGACGTACGCCTTCGCCTTCGGCGCGTTCTTCGGCCTCATGGAGCTCGTGCCGTACGTCGGCCCGCTGCTGGGCGCGCTGCCGCCGATCATCGTCGCGCTCGCGCAAGACCCGCTCATGGCCGTCTGGGTCGCGCTGCTGTTCCTCGCGCTGCAGCAGCTCGAGGGCCACATCGTCGCACCGAACGTCTTCGGGCGCTCACTGCGCCTGAACCCGCTGCTCGTGATCTTCGCGCTGCTGCTCGGCGGGGAGATCTACGGGTTCGTCGGCGCGCTCGTCGCCCTGCCGATCGCGGCGATCCTGCGCGAGACCGTCGTCTATCTCTCCGAGCACCTCGTCTTCGAGCCGTGGGGCACCTCGTCGCCGCTCATCGTCGCGCAGACGCCGCCGCCGATGCTGCCGCCCGAGGTCGCCGCGCTCGAGGTGCAGCGCGCTGCCGAAGCGCAGCCCGGCGTGCAGGCCGAGCGCGACGACGAGGCCGAGACCGTCGCGCGCTGAGGCTCGGGCGCGTTAGCCGTGCAGGTCGTCGACCCAGCGCACGCGCTCGGGGTTGGGCTCGACCTCAGGCAGGTCGAGGTTGACGACGACCGGCTCTTGGCCGCTGCGCACGAGCACGCAGGACAGGGGCGCACCCGACCCGTTGATCTCCTGGTGCGGCACGTACGGCGGGACGAAGATGAAGTCGCCCGGCCCGGCCTCGGCGACGTACTCCAGGCGCTCGCCCCAGCGCATCCGCGCGCGGCCCGAGACGACGTAGATGACGCTCTCGACGGGACCATGGTGATGGGCGCCGGTCTTCGCGTCGGGCTCGATGACGACCGTGCCCGCCCAGAGCTTCTCGGCCCCCGCGCGCGCCGTCGTGATCGCGGCGGCGCGGCTCATGCCGGGCGTCTGCGGCGTGTTGGCATCAAGCTCGCCCGCGCGCACGACGCGCACGCCGTCTCGACGCCAGTCGCGGGCATTCGTCATGCGGCAAGCTTAGGGCCGTTACCATTCACCGCCCGGTGAGCGTCGATCCGCAGCGACTTGGAGGTCCTGTGCGCGTCGAGCGCACGCTCGCCAACATGGAGGCGCACATCGGCTACGTGCCGGGCTTCCGCAGGGCGCACGGGCGCGGCATCGCGTTGCGCGGGGAGTTCGTCGCGAGCCCCGAGGCGGCCGCGCTGACGATCGCCGAGCACATGCAGGGCGACCCGATCGGCGTCACCGTGCGGCTCTCCAACGGCGACGGCAACCCGTACGCGAAGGACCGCAACGCCGTTCTCGGCCTCGCCGTCCGCTTCGCGCTGCCCGCCGGCGACACGTCGGAGTGGGCGGCGCTGAACATCACGGACTTCCCGGCGCGCAAGCCCGATGACTTCGCCGACCTCGCGAGCGCGCAGCGCAAGAACAAGAAGGGCAAGCCCAACCCCCTGCGGCTCGGCGCGTTCATCGCCACGCACCGGCATTCCCTGCCCGGACTGCTCGCGATCCTCAAGGCCCCGACGACGCAGAGCTGGGCCCGCGTGACCTTCAACGGGCTGCACGCGTACTTCCTCGTCGACGCCGCGGGCACGCGGCGGGCGTTTCGCTACCGCTGGGTCGCGCTCGCCGAGCCGGCGGACCTCACGCGCGACGAGGCCCGCTTCCTGCCGCCTCAGTACCTCGTCGGCGAGCTGAGGCAGCGCATCGCGCGCGAGCCCGTGGCATGGGACCTCGTCTTGCAGATGGCCGAGCCGGGCGACCCCACCGACGACATGACCAAGCACTGGCCCGACAGCCGGCCGAAGGTCACCGCCGGCCGGCTCGTCCTCGATCGTCTCCACGAGGACCAGGACCTCGTCGACCGCTCGATGTTCGACCCGACCAAGGTGCCGCCGGGCATCGAGCTCTCCGACGACCCGGTGCTGCACTTCCGCTCGGAGGCCTACATCGAGTCCCAGAAGCGCCGGCTGGCCGAGTCCAAGCCGCCGATCAAGCCCGAGTGACGGCGGTCGCTGCGAGCTACCCTTTAGCCCGGATGGCCTTCCCCGCCACTCGCCTGCGCAGGCTCCGCTCCACGCCCGTCCTGCGCGACCTCGTGCGCGAGACGCGGCTGCACGCGTCCGACCTCGTCCTGCCGCTGTTCGTGCAGTCCAAAGCCGGTCGCGAGCCCATCGCCTCGCTGCCCGGCGTCGATCGCCTGAGCATCTCCGCGGCCGTCGAGGAGGCGGGCGCCGCGCAGGCGCTCGGCCTGCCCGCCGTCCTGCTCTTCGGGATCCCCGATCGCAAGGACCCCGAGGGCACCGGCGCCTACGACGACGAGGGGATCGTCCAGCTCGCGACGCGCGCGATCAAGGAGGCGCACCCCGACCTGCTCGTCATGACCGACGTCTGCCTCTGCGAGTACACCGACCACGGCCACTGCGGCCTGATCGACGCGCGCGGGACGGTCGACAACGACGCGAGCGTGCAGCTCATCGCGCGCGCCGCCGTCTCGCAGGCGCGCGCCGGCGCCGACATCGTGGCGCCGAGCGACATGATGGACGGGCGCATCGGCGCCGTCCGCGCCGCGCTCGACGAGGAGGGCTTCGCCGACACGCCGATCGTCGCCTACAGCGCCAAGTTCGCCTCCGCGTTCTACGGACCGTTTCGCGAAGCCGCCGGGTCGGTCCCCGCGTTCGGCGATCGCCGGGCCTACCAGATGGATCCGGCCAACGGCGACGAGGCCGTCCGCGAGGCGCTGCTCGACGTCCAAGAGGGCGCCGACGTCGTCATGGTC
This sequence comes from uncultured Actinomycetes bacterium, assembly GCA_963810605.1. Taxonomy (GTDB): domain Bacteria; phylum Actinomycetota; class Thermoleophilia; order Solirubrobacterales; family Solirubrobacteraceae; genus CADCVQ01. The sequence continues at coordinate 7,114 of CAWEOF010000026.1, read as the reverse complement.
AAGCCCGCGCTGGCCTACCTCGACATCATCCATCGTGTGAAATCGATCACGCACATGCCGGTCGCCGCCTATAACGTCAGCGGCGAGTATGCGATGGTGAAGGCGGGCGCTGCCGCCGGCGGGCTCGACGAGCGTGCCGTGGTGCTGGAGACCTTGACCTCCATCCGCCGAGCGGGCGCCGACATCATCATCAGCTACCACTCCAAGGACGCAGCCCTGTGGCTTCAGACGTGACAGCCGTCCCGAAGATCCGCTCTCGCAAGGGCGGGGCCGCGGTCGCGATGGACGACATCGATCGCCGCCTGCTGAACCTCATGCAGGGCCAGTTTCCGATCGCTCCGAGGCCCTACGCCGCCGTCGCGGCGCTCGCCGAGATCTCCGAGGACGAGGTCATGCGCCGCGTCCAGCGCCTGCTCGACCAGCGGATCATCCGCCAGGTCACGCCGATCTTCGACACGCGCGCCCTGGGCTACGGCTCGATGCTCGTCGCCGCGAAGGTCGATCCCGAGCACCCGTGGCGCGCCGCGAAGATCATCAACTCACACCCCGGCGTGAGCCACAACTACCTGCGCAACCACGAGTTCAACATGTGGTTCACGCTCGCCGTGGAGGGCGACTCCAAGCTCGGCCTGCAAGGCACCCTGGACCTCATGCAGGAGCTCACGGGCGCCACCTCGATCCGCCAGCTCCCGACGCTCAAGCTCTTCAAGATCCGCATGGAGCTCGAGATGGACGGCGACACGAAGTCGCTGTCGACCGAGGGCGAAGCGCAGGCGCCCGTCGATCTCGAGGGCGTCGACTACGACGAGCGCGACCGCGAGATCATCCGCGCGACGCAGGGCGACCTGCCGGTCGTCCCGGAGCCGTACGTGGACGCCGCGGCGAAGCTCGGAATGACCGTCGACGAGCTGCTCGAGCACCTCACGGGCATGAAGGAGCGCGGGATCCTGCGCCGCGTCGCCGCGATCCTCTACCACCGCCGCGCCGGCTTCTCGGCCAACGGCATGGGCGTCTGGAAGGTCCCCGACGAGAAGATCGAGGAGCTCGGCCCGCGGATGGCGTCCTTCCGCGGCATCTCGCACTGCTACCAGCGTCCGACCTACGAGGACTGGCCCTACTCCGTCTTCACGATGGCCCACGGCCGCTCGAAGGAGGAGTGCGACGCGATCCTCGACGCGATCGCCGACGAGTTCGACATCACCGAGCGCGCCACGCTGTACTCCTCGACCGAGTTCAAGAAGATCCGCCTCCTCTACTTCACGGACGACTTCACCAACTGGGAACGGGAGCACGGGGCCGTTTAGGCTGCCGCGCTCTCAGATGACAGCTTCCCTCACCGACACGCGCTCCGCAGAGCACTACGCGCGGGCGCTCACCTACCTGCCAGGCGGCGTGAACTCGCCCGTACGCGCGATGCGCTCGATCGGCCGCGACCCGATCTTCGTCGACCGTGCGGAGGGGGCCGAGCTCGTCGACGTCGACCACAACCGCTACGTCGACTGGGTCTGCTCGTGGGGCCCGCTCATCCACGGCCACGCGCACCCCGAGATCGTCGCCGCCATCTGCGAAGCCGCGCAGCGCGGGACGACCTACGGCGCGCCGACGAGCGGCGAGGTCGATCTCGCGGTCGAGGTCTCCAAGCGGATGCCTGGCGTCCAGATGCTGCGCATGACCTCGTCGGGCACAGAGGCCTCGATGAGCGCGATCCGCCTCGCCCGCGCGGCGACCGGACGCACGAAGCTCCTGAAGTTCGCCGGCGCCTACCATGGCCACGTCGACGGCCTGCTCGCCGACGCCGGCAGCGGCCTCGCGACCCAGGGCATCCCCGCCTCGCCCGGCGTGCCGGCCGAGGTCGCGGCGAGCACGATCGTCGTCGGATGGAACGACCCCGCGGCGGTCGACAGGGCGCTGGCCGAGCACGAGGTGGCCGCGATCCTCGCCGAGCCCTACCCGGCGAACATGGGCCTCGTCGCGCCGGCCGACGACTTCCTCGAGCTGCTGCGCGCACGCGCCGACGACACCGGCGCCCTGCTGATCTTCGACGAGGTCATCTCCGGCTTTCGCGTCGGCCCGGGCGGCGCGCAGGGACTCACGGGCGTCCTCCCCGACCTCACGGTCATGGGCAAGATCATCGGCGGCGGCCTGCCGGCCGCGGCGTACGGCGGCCCGCGCGAGCTCATGCGCCGGATCGCGCCGGCCGGCGACGTCTACCAGGCGGGAACGCTGTCGGGCAACCCGCTCGCGGTCGCCGCCGGGCTCGTCACGCTCGCGCTGCTCGACGGCGAGCAGCCGTACGTCAAGCTCGCGCAGACGACCACCGCACTCGCCGAGGGGCTGCGCGGCGCCGCCGCCGCGGCCGGCTACGAGCGCATCCAGATCGCGACGGCGCCCGGCCTCATGACGGTCTTCTTCAGCGCCGATCCCGTGACGGACTACGAGGGCGCCAAGGCATGCGACCTCGACGCCTACGCCGCCTGGTGTCGCGGTCTGCTCGCGCGCGGCGTCTATGCGCCCGCCTCGCAGTTCGAGGCGTGGTTTCCGTCGCTCGCCCACACCCCCGAGCACGTCGGCGCGGACCGTCGCCGCCGCGACGGCCGCGTTCGCGGAGCTCGCGGGATGAGCGCGACGATCGCGCGCCTGCACGCCGCCGTGCGCGAGTCGGGCACTCCCCTCGCAGCCGCGCTCGCCGACGGCGCCATCGACCCCCGCGGCGACGAGCGCGCGCTCCTCGCGGCGGGCGGACCGCGCGTCGCGGCGCACCGCGAGGAGGTCGAGATCGCCGTCGCGGCGGTCGACGAGGGCTACCGCCTGCACTACGCGCGCCCGCGCGCTCTGCGCATCGACGATCCCGATCTCGCGCTGCTGGCCGGCGACCGCATGTACGCCCTCGGTCTCGCGCAGCTCGCGGCGATCGGCGACATGACGGCGATCGCCGAGCTCGCGGACATCATCGCGTTGAGCGCGCAAGCTCACGCCGACGGCGACGAAGCGGGCGCCGAGGCCGCCTGGCAAGCCGGCGTAGCCGCGATCGCCGGCAACGCTTGAGCGGACCCGCACAAACATGTGCCGGCCGGCGGGAGTCCCGGCGTCGGGCCGCTCGCGCGACAGGGCCGCCGAAGTCGCGCGGTCGGTAGATTCCCGTGCCCGTGCCAGACGACCGCAAGAAGAAGCCCAAGACGACCGCCGAGGCGAAGATCCCCGGCGCGTACGAGGGCGAGACCGTCACACGCCGTCGCTTCATGACCGCCAGCGCCCATACGGCCGGGGGAATCGCGACGGCCGCCTTCACGCTGCCCGCGCTCGGCATGGCTTTCGGCCCGGTGTTCGAGAAGCAGCAGGACCACTGGGAGAGCGTCGGTCCGATCGCCGACTTCCCGGAGGACACGTACATCCCGCGGACGCTCACGATCGCCCGCGGCATCGGCGAGGTCGGCAAGACGACGGTCTACGTCCGCAAGTACGACCCGGCGCAGGACAACGAGATCAAGGACGAGTACAACGACTACGTCGCGATCTCGACGCGCTGCATGCACCTCGGCTGCCCGGTCCGCTACGTCGAGGCCTCCGAGCGCTTCATCTGCCCGTGCCACGGCGGCGTGTACGACTTCGAGGGCAAGGTCTCCGGTGGCCCGCCCGTCCGGCCGCTCGATCGCTTCTACACCCGCGTGCGCAACGGCGAGGTCGAGATCGGCCCGCGCTACAGCCTGAACTCGGAGCTGCGCCGCTTCTCCCCGCGCGATCCGGGGATGCCGATCGACGGCGTCGGCCAGTACATCTACCCAGCCCGCCCGACCGTCCGCAAGATCCCGGGAACGTAGACCATGGCCAAGGCACCAGCGACATCAGGGCTGCGCAAGGGCGCGGACACGGGCGCCGGAGGCGGCGCTGACGTGGACACGGCTCCTTCCAAGGTCAAGGAGAAGCTCGCCGAGACCGGCGTCTCCACGATCGACTGGCTCGACGAGCGCACGTCGCTCTCGGCCGGCGCGCGCTGGATGATGTTCCGCAAGATCCCGCGCGGGACGAACTGGTTCTACACGCTCGGCTCCGCGACGATGTTCGCCTTCCTCTCGCAGGCCGTGACCGGCGTCTTCCTCGCGATGTACTACGACCCGTCGGCGACGCGTGCCTACGAGTCCATCCGCTTTTTGACGAACGAGGTCTTCCTCGGCGAGTTCGTGCGCGGCATGCACAAGTGGGGCTCGACCGTCATGGTCATCCTCATCTTCCTGCACATGGCGCGGACGTTCTTCTTCGGCGCCTACAAGTACCCGCGCGAGCTGAACTGGGTCATCGGCGTCGTCCTGCTGATCCTCACGCTCATGATGTCGTTCACGGGCTACCTGCTGCCGTTCGACCAGCGTTCCTTCTGGGCGACGACGGTCGGCGTGGCGATCAACGGCACCGGCCCGCTCGTCGGCCCGTACCTGTCGGACTTCCTGCGCGCCGGACCCGAGTTCACGGCGACGACGCTGGCGCGCTTCTACGCGATCCACATGCTGCTGCTGCCCGGCATCATCGCGGCGCTCATCGGCGCGCACCTCTACCTCGTCGCACGCCTCGGCACGACCGCCCCGCCGTGGATTCGCGCCGACTCCGACCCCGAGCTGCGGAAGGACCCGACGTGAACCAGCTCGAGAAGGAGGCCTACCTCCGCGAGTACTCGATCCTGAAGTCGCAGGGCAAGCCGTTCTTCCCCTACGCGATCGCCAAGGACAGCTGGATGGCCGTCGTCGTGATGATCACGATCATCGCGATGTCGATCGTCCTCGGCGCCGAGCTCGGCCCGAAGGTCGACCCGACGACGACGACGTACGTGCCGCGTCCGGAGTGGTACTTCTACTTCCTCTTCGAGGTTCTGCGGATCGTCAAGCCGCCGTCGCTCGTCCCGCTCGCGGCGATCGGCGTGCCCACGATCTGCATGATCTTGCTGTTCCTGCTGCCGTTCTACGACCGCAGCCCGGAGCGCCGCCCGGAGCGCCGCCCGATCGCGATGGCCGCCGCGTTCTTCACGATCGCCGCGATGGCCTTCCTCACGTACGAGGGCGCGATCGCCGGCTCGCCGAACCAGATCGACTTGGAGCCCCCGGCGAGCGTCATGGCCAACGGTCCCGAGGCGCTGCGCGCGTTCGAGTCGGGCAAGCAGGTCGTGGCGCAATCCGGCTGCCTGGCGTGCCACAAGATCGGCGAGAACGGCAATACGGGGCCGGGACCGGACCTGTCGGAGATCGGGGCGCGCCTGCCGCGCGTGGCCATCGCTCGCACGCTGGTCAACCCGACCGCGCCGATGCCGCCATACGCCGATCTGCCGCCGGGCAAGCGCGACGACCTCGTCGAGTTCCTCGCGCAGCTGAAGTGACACGGGCGCCGCGACCCGGCGTCTCGGCGACACGACGATGACCGAGCAAGACAAGGGCACCCTGCAGGAGCCGCAGGTGCGGGCGATGTTCGATCGCATCTCCGGCTTCTATGACCTCATGAACTCGGTCATGACCGCCGGCCTGCACCACGCGTGGCGCCGCCGCGCCGCGGACCTCGCCGAGATCGTCCCCGGCGATCGCGTGCTCGACGTCGCGACGGGCACCGGTGACCTCGCGCTCGAGCTCGCGCGGCGGGTCGGTCCAGACGGCGAGGTGATCGGCTCGGACTTCTCCGAGGAGATGCTCAAGCTGGCGAGCCTCAAGGCGCCCGCGGCGCACGCCCCCGTCACCTTCGAATGGGCGAACGCGATGGCCCTGCCCTACGCCGACGGCGAGTTCGCCGCGGCGACCGTCGGCTTCGGCGCGCGCAACTTCTCCGACCTGGATCTCGGCTTGCGCGAGATGACCCGCGTCGTGCGACCCGGCGGCCATGTCGTCGTGCTCGAGATCACGACCCCGACGCGACCCCCGCTGTCGACGTTCTACCGCCTGTGGTTCGACCGGGTCGTGCCTGTCATCGGACGGCTGGCCGGCGACCCCGAGGCCTACGAGTACCTGCCCAACTCGGTCAAGCGCTTCCCCGGCCCGCGCGAGCTCGCCGCGAAGATGGACGGCTGCGGCTTGGACGTGCGCTACGTGTTGACGGCGGGCGGCATCATCGCTCTGCACGTCGGCACGCGGCGGCCATGACGACCGAGTCGGAGAACGTCGACGCCATCGTCCGGGCCGCCGGCGCGCACGTGCCGCTGCTGCTCGAGCGCGTCGAAGAGCGCTTGGCGGCGCTCGCGGCAGGCCACGGCTCGGTGCTCGCCGAGCACGCCGGCGCGACGATCGCCGCGGGCGGCAAGCGCCTGCGCCCGCTCCTCGTGCTGCTGGCGGCCGGCCGGCTGCCCGAGGACTCCCGCGCGCTCGTCGCGTGCGCCGCGGCGGTCGAGCTCGTGCACTCGGCGACGCTCGTCCACGACGACGTGCTCGACGACGCGCTCCTGCGCCGGGGCGAGCCGACCGTCTGGGCGCGCGGCGGGCGGCTCATCGCCACGGCGACCGGCGACCTGCTGTTCTCGCGCGCCTTCGCGGAGCTCGCGGCGACCGGCACGCTCGCATCGGTGCGCGCGCTCTCGCGCGCCACGTCGGCGCTCGCGGAGGGCGAGCTGCTGCAGCGCGCGGACGCCTGGAACTCGGGCGTCGCCGTCGAGCGCTACCTCTATCGCTGCGAGCTGAAGACCGCGCGGCTGTTTGAGGCGGCGTGCAAACTTGGCGCCCTCGCAGTCGGCCGGGAGTCCGACGACGTCGTGGCCCTCGGCGCGTTCGGCATGCGCATCGGCCTCGCCTTCCAGCTGCTCGACGACATCCTCGACGTCTCGGGGCCGGCGGAGCGCACGGGCAAGCACCGCGGGACCGACCTCCTCGACGGGACCGTGACGCTCCCGCTGATCCTGGCGCGCGAGCGCGACGACGCGATCGCGGCGATGGACCTGCGCGCGGTCACGACGCCCGAGCAGGCCAGCGAGCTGTGCGAGCGCATCGAGTCGACGGGCGCGCTCGCCGACGCCAAGGCGCGCGCCCTGGCGATCGTCGTGGACGCGAAGTCGCAGCTTGTCGCGCTCGAGCTCGAGAACGGCCAGCGGATGGCGCTGAACCTCGTGGCCGACTCGGTCGTCGACCGCCATGCCTGAGGTCGCGTCGCGCGTCAG
>CAWEOF010000025.1:0-106273 GCA_963810605.1 uncultured Actinomycetes bacterium | reverse complement strand
GCTCGCGTTCTGCACGAGCAGTGCGATCTGGACGCGGTTGTCGACCTCGAGCTTGTCGAGCAGGCGCGAGACGTGGGCCTTGACCGTGGCGACCGAGAGGTGCAGCGACGCGGCGATCTCGGCGTTGGCTTGGCCGCGGCCGACGGCCATTGCGACGTCGCGCTCGCGCGGGCTCAGCGCGGCCATCCGGGTGCGGGCGTGCTCGGTGCGCGCGCCGGCATCGGAGTCGCCGGCGACGAGCGCGATGAGCCGGCGGGTGATCGCCGGCGAGAGCATCGCGTCGCCGGCGTGGACGAGCTCGATCGCCCGGACGATGTCCGCCGGCGGGGTGTCCTTGAGCAGGAAGCCGGCCGCGCCGGCCTGCAGCGCGCGCAGGACGAGCTCGTCCGCGTCGAAGGTGGTCAGGACGAGCACCGCGGGCGGGTTGGGCTGCGCGACGAGCAGGCGCGTCGCCGCGATGCCGTCGAGCTGCGGCATGCGGATGTCCATGAGGACCACGTCGGGGCGATGGAGGTCGACCTCGGCGAGTACGTGGCGGCCGTCGTCGGCCTCCCCCACGACCTCGAGGTTCGCCGCGCCGGCGAGCATCATCCGCAGGCCGCTTCGGACAAGCGCGTCGTCGTCGACGAGCAGCACGCGGATCATCGCGGCAGCCTCGCGCGCAGGACGAACGCGCCGTCGGGGTCGACGCCGTGCTCGAGCTCCCCGCCGGCGAGCGAGACGCGCTCGGTCAGCCCGATCAGACCCGTCCCTGCCCCGGGCAGCGCAGATCCGGGGCCGGCGACCGCGACCGCCGCGAGGCTGCGAACCTCGACCTCCAACGCGCCGTCGGGCGCGCGGACCGTGAGCGTCACCGCCGCTCCCGGCGCGTGCTTGCGGGCGTTCGTCAGACCCTCCTGCGCGATCCGGTACGCGGTACGACCGGCCGCCGCGGGCGCCGGGGCGTCGCTCGACTCGATCCGCGCGGTCAGCCGCATCCCGGCCGCGCGCGACTCCTCGACGAGCGCGGGGAGGTCGGCGAGCGTCGGCTGGGGCGGCGCGGTCAGACCCTCGCCGCCGTCCTCGCGCAGGACGCCGATGACGCCGCGCAGCTCGTCCAGCGCGGCCCGCGCGCTCTCGCGGATCACGCCGGCCGCCGCGGCGACCTCCTCGGCCGGTGCGTCGGGATTGAACTCGAGCGCGCCGGCGTGGACTGAGAGCAGCGAGAGGCGGTGGGCGAGCACGTCGTGCATCTCGCGCGCGATTCGCCGCCGCTCGGCCGCGCGCGCCTCGTCGCCGGCGCTGTCGGCCTGCTCGCGCATCGAACGCACGAGCTCGCGCCGCGCGCGCACGAAGAGTCCCCAGCCGATCACGACGCCGGCCATCAGCAGGCTGGCGCCGACGTCGAACGAATAGCTGCCGGCCACGGGCGCGTGGTCGGGGTCGGGTGGGTACAGCAGCGGGTTCGCGAACGCCCACGCGATCAGGAGCCCGGCGACGATCGCCAGATCGCGACCACGACCCCGGATCGCCACGTTGAACGCGGCGGCCAGGTTCGCGCCGGAGCCCGTGATGATCAGGACCGAGACCAGCCCGACGCCGATCCCGACGGCGGCGGGATGGGTCCGCCGCCAGTGCAGCGAGACGAGCGACGCGATCCCGACGACGATGGCGACGACGCGCAGCCACGGCGGGTGCAGCGCCCACGTGTCCGCGAGGGTGGCGGCGCTGATCGCGAACGCGAGCAGGTAGATGACCGCGTCGACGATGCGGTCGCGGCGGCCGCGCGCCTCGTCGCGGGCGTCGGTCGCGACGCCGGGCAACGCCGAGCCGATCCAGCCGGACAGACCATGGGCGAAGCGTGCTGTCACGCGGGCTGCCATCGATCCCGAAGGCTAGGCGAGCGCCGCCGCGACGACCCCCTACCAAAGTCGCTGGCTGTCACCTCCCCCGGGCTCGCCGTTGCGTAGCCCGAGGGCTCGGCGGGCGTAGCCCGGAGTGCGTGGTCGCAACCGCGGCCGGGCGCGAGTCTGCCGGCATGATCGAAACCCAAGCACTCACCAAGCAGCTCGGTGGACGCACCGTCGTCACAGACGTCACCTTCCGCTGTGAGCCGGGCACCGTCACGGGCTTCCTCGGCCCCAACGGCGCCGGCAAGACCACCACGATGCGCATGCTCGTCGGCCTCTCGGAGCCCGACAGCGGCGAGGCCCGGATCCTCGGCGGGCGCTACCGCGACCTGCAGAACCCCGGCCGGCGCGTCGGCATCCTGCTCGACGCGTCAGCGCAGCACGCCGGGCGTCGCGGCCGCGAGGCGCTCGCAGTGTCCGCCCAGACGATGGGCGTCGGCATCGAGCGCGTCGACGAGCTCCTCGCGCTCGTCGGCCTGGACGAGACCGCCGCGCGCCGGCGGGTCGGCAAGTACTCGCTCGGCATGCGCCAGCGGCTGGGCTTCGCGCACGCGCTGCTCGGCGACCCCGAGGTGCTCATCCTCGACGAGCCCGCCAACGGCCTGGACCCCGAGGGGATGCGCTGGATGCGCGGCCTGCTGCGCCGCTTCGCCGATCGCGGCGGCACGGTGCTGCTGTCCTCGCACCTGCTTGCCGAGGTCGAGGCCGTCGCCGACCGGATGATGATCATCGGTGGCGGCCGGATCCAGGCGCAGGGCACCCGCGCCGAGCTGCTGACCGAATCCGGCACGATCGTCGAGGCGGACGACCTCGCCGGGCTCGACGCCGCGCTGGACCGCGCGGGACTCGCGGTGCACCCCGCCGACGGCGACCGGCGCGTGGTCGAGGCGGAGCCCGACGCCGTGGCCCGCGCGGCGATGGCCGGCGGCATCGTCCTGCGCCGACTCGCGCCCGCAGAGAGCGAGGGCCTCGAGCGCCTGTTCTTCGAGCTGACCGCGAGCGGCGCCGCCGCGTCGCGGCCGCAGACCCCGTTCACCCACCCCGTACCGGCAGGAGCCACGTCATGAGCACCGCAACCCTCGTCGCACCGACACGCGTGGACACCTCCGGAGCCCACGCCCGCCCCGGCCTCGGACGCCTCGTCGCCGTCGAGCTGCGCAAGATGGTCGACACCCGTGCCGGCTTCTGGCTGCAGATCGCCATGGTCGCGCTCACGGTGGTCATCGTCGCCGTGCGCTCCATCGTCGGCGACGCCGCCGATCACACGTTCGCGTCGGTCCTCGACGCCGCGCTGCAGCCGGCGTCTGTCCTGCTGCCGGTCGTCGGCGTCCTGCTCGTCACCTCGGAGTGGTCCCAGCGCACCGGGCTGATCACGTTCGCGCTCGTGCCGGTGCGGTCGCGCGTCCTCGGCGCGAAGCTCCTGGCGAGCATCGTGCTGTCCGTGGCGATGCTGGCGATGGTCGTCGCCGTCGCTGCCGCCGGCGTGCTCGTCGCGTCCCCGGGCGTCGAGGACACGTGGTCTGCGTTCGGGCCGATGGTCGGCCAGGCGGCGGTCTTCCTGACGGGCGGCATGATCACGGCCGTCGCGTTCGGCGCGATCATGCTCGAGTCGGCACCGGCGCTCGTCGTCCTCTTCGCGGTCCCGGCCGCATGGGCGGGGGTCGCCACGCTGTCGATCTTCGCCTCCATCGCCCCGTGGACGGATACGCTGCGCGCGCTCGGCCCGCTGACCGAGGGCGTCGTGGACGCCACGCAATGGGCGCACGCCGGCACCGCGCTTGCGCTCTGGATGGCGCTCCCGCTCGCCGTCGGCGTCTGGCGGGTCTGTAGCAGGGAGGTCACCGCGTGACGTTCGGACGCCGCGTCGCGTCGACCGCGACGAGGTCCAGCTCCGAGACGAAGCGACTGCGCTACCGCACCTCGATGAACGTCGCGGGCAACCACGTCGACGCCCACCGCCAATCGGAGATCGGGTTCGCCATCACCAGCCCGGTGACACCCTCGTCGATCAGGCGCGCGATCGTCGGCAGCATCGCGGTCGGCTGGTCTCTCGGCTCGCCAAGCCTGTCCATACCCACGAGCCCCACGGCCAGCCGACACGTCCGTGTGGAATTCCCCGAGCACTTTGCGACGGACCGCGTCGCCGGTACGCTGCGAGGATGCCAACGCTGGTCCTCGGTCCCCCTCCACCGGAGCTTGAGGCGCTGCTCGAGCGCCGCCGCCAGGCGGGCGTCGACCGCCTCGACGAGGTATGGCAGGGTGTCCACCACATAGTCCCCGGCCCCAGCTTTGAGCATGCGTACATCGCCCAGCAGCTCGGCGAGCTCTTGGGGCCGCTTGCGCGCGCCGCTGGCCTTGTGCCCACGATGCACGAGTTCAACGTCGGCGAAGGCGAGCACGACTTTCGCGTTCCCGACGGGGGACTACATCGCCCCGGAGTAGCCGGCATCTGGCACGCAACAGCCGCGCTGGTCGTCGAGATCCGCTCGCCTGGCGACGAGACCTGGCACAAGCTGCCGTTCTACGCGGCCCACGACGTCGATGAGGTCCTGATCGTCGACTCCGCCGAGCAGACGGTCACCTGGCTGGGCCTGCGCGACGGGAAGTATGAGCCTGTCGGGCACAGCGGACTGATCGAACTCGGGCTGACCGAGCTCGCCGCACAACTCCATTGGCCCTAGCCAGGGCAACCCCCGACCAGTCGCGGCCGCGGCGCGCCTATAGCGCCTTGCGCAGCAGCTTCACGACGGTGGCGGCTTCGGCCTCGGTGAGATCGCCGCAGAAGGTCCGGGCCATGTCGCTGCCGAGCCGGTCGACCTCGGCGGCGGCCTCGCGGCCCTTCGGGGTGATGTCGACGAGGTTGGCGCGGTTGTCGGTGTCGTGCTTGCGCCTGGCGATGTAGCCGGCCTGCTCGAGGCGCTTGAAGGCTCGCCCGGCGTTGCTGCGGTCGACGAACAGCCGGCGCGAGAGCGCGTCTTGGGTGGTTGCGCCGCCATCGGCGAGGAGCATCTTCAGCAGCCGGGCCTCGGTGTGGTTGAGCCCCAGCGCGCCGTAGCTTCGTTCAGCCGTCTGGTACCGGCGGCGCGCGAGGGCGCCGATCAGCTCGAACAGGTCCTGGCGGGGGCTCGTGGGGCGCTCGCGACTTGACATGGGATCCCTTCCGGATAGTATGTGCGTGCGCACGCACCTTGTGTAAGGGCTCGATCCTCCTTCTTCAGGGCACGCCCACCGAGACTCATGTGCGTGCGCACACATATCTAAGCAGACGGTGAGGACGCTCATGCCGACGACAACAACGCAGACAGACGCCACGAAACGTGAGCGCAGCGACTCGGCCCGAGGCGCGCTCGCCGGCCTGTCGCTGGCGATCTTGCTGGCTTCCCTGGGCACGAGCATCGCCAACGTCGCGCTGCCCACGCTGGCGCTGGCGTTCGACGCGTCGTTTCAGGAGGCGCAATGGGTGGTCCTCGCCTACCTGCTGGCGAGCACCACGGTCATCGTCAGCGTCGGGCGGCTGGGCGACCTCACCGGCCGCCGCCGGCTGCTGATCGTGGGTCTCGCCCTCTTCACGACCGCCTCGGCCGCCTGCGCCGTCGCCCCCACGCTGTGGGCGCTCATCGCCGCGCGGGCCGCGCAGGGGTTCGGCGCGGCGATCATGCTGGCGCTCGCGATGGCCCTGGTCAGCGAGACCGTTCCGCAGGCACGGACCGGGAGCGCCATGGGCCTGCTCGGCACGATGTCGGCCGTCGGCACCTTTCTGGGACCTTCGCTCGGCGGACTGCTGATCGCCACACTCGGCTGGCGGGCGATCTTCCTCGCCACCGTCCCGGCGGGCGCCCTGACCTGCGTGCTGATCGTCCGCCACCTCCCCGTCGACCGGCGAGTGGCGAAGACCGAGCGGGCAGCGTTCGACGGTCGCGGCACCCTGCTGCTTGCCCTCACGCTCGCGTCCTACACACTGGCGATGACGGTCGGCGGCGGACGCTTCGGCCCGGTCAACATCGCGCTGCTGACGGCGGCGGCTCTTGCCCTCGGCCTCTTCGCGCTCGCCCAGACCCGCACACGCTCGCCGCTGATCCGGCCCGCCATGTTCCGCTCGCCTCTCCTGAGGTCCGGCCTCGCCACGAGCACGCTCGTCTCCACCGTCTTGATGACGACGCTCGTCGTCGGCCCGTTCTATCTCAGCGGCGCGCTGGACCTCGACGCCGCGTTCGTCGGGCTGATCATGTCGATTGGGCCACTGGTCGCCGCGCTGACCGGTGTGCCCGCAGGTCGTCTCGCCGACCGCTTCGGCGCGCGGCGCACGACGACGATCGGCCTCACCGCCGTCGCCACGGGCTCATTCGCCCTCGCGGCGCTGCCGACGACCCTCGGGATCGCCGGCTACATCGCCCCGATCGTCGTCATCACCGCCGGCTACGCGATCTTCCAGACCGCCAACAACACGAACGTCATGACCGGTGTCCGCCCCGACCAGCGCGGCGTCACCTCGGGCATGCTCAACCTCTCGCGCAATCTTGGGCTCATCACGGGCGCATCCGTCATGGGCGCCGTGTTCTCGCTCGCGGCAGGCACGAGCGACATCAACATCGCATCCGCGGACGCCGTCGCCACCGCGATGCGCATCACCTTCCTCGTCGCCGCGGCCCTGATCCTCGCCGCGCTCGCCGTCGCCGCCGCAGGCCGGGGCGGCGTACGCGCGCAGCTCAGGCGCACGGCGGCGTTGACGGAACAAGCGGCACCGGGGTCGCGTGCGTAACCGGCTGGAGCGCCGTGCCACCGACGGAGGTAGGCAGCAGCGCTTGGACCTTGTTTCGCGGACCGCTCGCCACGCTGGCATCACGCCGCTGGTCCGACGGTCACCGTGTCGTGCCATGTCGCGCTGTCACGAACCCAGACTACGCTCGCGCGAAGTGCCGAGATTGGGCGAACTCGGGGCAAGAAACCCCACGGGTGCCATAGCGGCGCGTCGCCGGCGGTCCCCCGGCGTCAAGACACAGATCTACCTCCATACAGGCCGGCGCGCTCGAACAACTGCCCGACGCAGACGACGGGCGGATCCTTGACGTCTGGTCACCGCGTTCCTCGTCGACTACCCGCCGCACTCCTCGCGCGCGCTTGGGCTACAGAACGCACACTGGGATTCGAGCTACTTGTCGGTTGCTGCCCGCTTCCCGAACGGCACCCGGTGTCGCGAGCGAAGAGCGGCCGCGCTGTGGAATAGTCCGGGCTCGGCTTTCGTCTGCGAGGAGCGCTGCACATGATCGGTTTCATCGTCGCTGGCCTCATCATCGGACTACTCGCCCGCCTCGTGCTGCCCGGCAAGCAGAGCATCGGCCTGTTGTGGACGCTCGGCCTCGGCGTGCTCGGCGCTGTCGTGGGTGGCACGATCGCGAACCTCATCGGCAGCGGAACCATCTGGGAGCTCAACTTCTTGGGCTTCGTGTTCGCGGTCATCGCCGCTGTCGTGCTGCTGGGTGTCGCGGAGCGGTCGGGCCTGGGCTCGGGTGGGCGCAGCGGCAGGTTGCCGGGCTGATCGCCAAGGGGAGGTCGAACCCGTGGGGCGCGCTTGCGGCCCCGCGGGTCTCGAACCCATAGCGCGCCTCCAGCCGGCGCGTCGATCGCATCCCGTTCGGTAGGTCGACCCGGCGGGATTCTGAACGGCGACGGCTCAGGCAGCCCCCACCGCGACCGCAATGCGTTTCCGGATGCCCGACAGCTGCTCAGCGGTGATCCGAGACGGGGTGGGGTCGACGCGGCGCAGCGACACGCTGGTGACGTGATGGGCCAGCGCCCAGCACGTCGTATCGGCGCCGTTGTCGACCGTCGGTTCGATCCGTTCCGCGAACGACCTGTGCGCGAGTCCCTCATCCCGGGTCAAGGGAACCACGAGCATGTTGGGGTACGCCTCCGGAAACAACTCGTGGTCCTCGACCACCACGGCGCGACGGAGCCTGCCTGGCTTCCGGGGCAAGGAGCCGCCACGCCAGTCAACCACCACGATGCTGCCGGCCGAGTGCCGGCTCACGGGAGATCGGTGAGCGGGGTCCCGAACTCATCGAGCTCGCTTCGCGCCTCAGGGTGCTCAGCCAGATGGGCCACCACCCGATCCCCGTCCGCCCGGATGGCCTCTCGCCGCACCCGTCGTGCCGCAGCCTCAGCGATCTCCCGAACGAACGTGCTCAGTCCCTTGCCTTCCCTACGGGCCGCTGCCTCCAGCGCCGCGCGGTCATCGGCGTCCAAACGGATCGTCAGCGTTTAGCCAAACACGTCAGCGTGCTACGGCTGCGTAACACACAAGGCCCACCTAATGCGCGCCGTCTTGGCCTGATCGGACAGGCGTCCCCGCACCGCGGGGCGCGCCCTGGCTCTCGTCGCGTAGCGTCCGGGCCTCGGGCAGGTCTCGCAGCTTTTTCAGGGCCTGCTTCTCGATCTGGCGGATGCGCTCGCGCGTGACCTCGAACGTGCGGCCAATCTCCTCGAGCGTTCGCGGCTCGCCGGCGCCAAATCCGTAGCGAAGCTCGATCACGCGGCGCTCGCGGTAGGCGAGAGTCCCCATGAGATCGCGTACGGCCGCGTTGGCGAGGTTCTCCGCGGCGCGCTCGTATGGCGATTCGGCGTGTTCGTCGGCGATGAACTGACCGAACTCCGAGTCGTCCTCGTCACCGACGGGTCGGTGCAGGGAGATCGGCGCTCGAGCGACGCGCCTGATCGAGGCGATCTCGTCGCAATCGATCGCGGTCGCGTCGGCGATCTCCTGCACCGTCGGCTCGCGGCCCAGCGCTGTCACCAGCGCACGCTCGGCGCGGCCGATCTTGTTGAGCTTCTCGACGACGTGGACCGGGATGCGGATCGTGCGCCCCTTGTCGGCGAGCGCGCGGGCGATCGCCTGCCGGATCCACCACGTCGCGTAGGTCGAGAACTTAAAGCCCCTGCGGTAGTCGAACTTCTCCGCGGCGCGCACGAGGCCGATGGTGCCCTCCTGGATGAGGTCGAGAAATGGCAGCCCCTGATTGCGGTAGGCCTTGGCGATGGAGACCACCAAGCGCAGGTTGGACTCGACCATCGTCTGCTTGGCCTCCAGCGAGCCGCGCTCGATCCGCTTGGCCAGGTCGACCTCGCCGTGAGCCGTCAACAGCCGTACCTTGCCGATGCTCTTGAGAAACAGCGCCAGCGCGTCGGTCGTCGCGTCCGCCGTGGCGTTCGGGTCTGCTTTGCGGCGGGTGGGCCTGTCCGCCGAGCGCCCGATCTTCGCGCTCGCGGCAGTGGCGGGGTCGATGTCCTCGACCAGCTCGATCTCGTCGCGCTCGAGCAGGCTGTGCAGCTCCCCCGCGTCGGCTTCGTCCAGGGCGACCTCGGCGATGGCCGCAGCGATCTCGGCGTGCGTCAGCACGCCCACGCGCTGTCCGCGCGCGATGAGACACTTGATCTCGTCGAGCTCCGAGAGATCTCTGACGGTCACGTTACATCGCCGCCGCAGCGGTGAGCGTTGCCCCTCGCCGCGACGCTGGCGCGGCAGCACGTTCGTCGATGGGCTCGCATGGGGCTCCTTCGTTTCGCTCATGGTCGGATACGAGCGATGTCCCTGAGAACAGCTTCGTCGATCTGCCCGGGTCCCTACCGCCAACTCGTGAGCCCGAGGCGTCCGCGGCCGGCGCCGGCTTCCTCATGCCCACACCGAGTATGACCCTGCGACCAAACGTCCGGAAGGTCCCCGTCGCTCCGCGCGTCCTCAGACATCACACTCTCCCACGGTAGTGCTCGCAGCCGCTGACCCGCGTGCGACGCGGCACTGGCGCGGGCAGAGCGTCGTCGTCGCGGGGGAGTAGATGGACCGGCGCATACGCATAGTCACCTTCTCGGCGGTCGCGATGCTCGCGGGTTGCGGCGCGTCCGAGCCCGGGCCTCGTGAGCCCTCCGCACCCGATACGCGCGCGGCGAGCAGCGGATTCGCGCAGCAGTGCTCCGAGCAAGCTGGCTTCGCTTCGGTCGCGGTGCTGTGCCCCGCGCGGCTGCCGCTCGGCGGCTTCGAGTCGCCGCGCGGCTACGGCGATGCGCCCTGTACGTATCTCATCGATCTCGAACCGCGCGGAGTTGCCAGGCGGCCCGGCACGGTCGATCACATGCTCTTCGGCGGCACCTGCCGACCGTGGGACATGCGCCCGCGACACGGCCGTTGGCCGGCGACCTCGGCTCCCGCACGGGCCGGTGTGGATCTGCGGCTCATCGGATCGACGAGCCTCATCCCGGGACAGACCGAGGCCGACCGCAAGCGCGTGGGCCTGCGCGTGCTGCGCCGCGCCCGCATCGGCTCCGACCCGGCGCTTGTGTTGCGCAACCCGCCATACCCGGTCGGCGGCATCCACGGCGGACACATCAGCGTCGTCTGGAACGCGGGCGGCGCAGGGTACGCCGTCACCGGACACCCGGTCGCGTCGCCTGAGCGACCAGACAGCAACCCGGGACCCGGCGCGATCGCGCGCGCGATCGACACGCTGCTTGGCATCGCCGGCTCGATGCGCCGACCGCGCGACTGACCTACCAGCGGTCTTCACGCCGCGGGCGGCACCCCGCTCGCCGGAGCCCGCGCGACGCGAGCCGCGGGTACCGTGTCAGGCGTGAGCCTGCAGGGGACGCGGCCGCTGCCGACACCCCCACCCCCCGGGTTGCTGGAGCGCGACAGCGAACTGCGCACGATCGATCGGATGATCGCGAACGCCCGGGCGGGCGCGGGATCGCTCGTCGTCGTCGAGGGTCCGCCGGGTGCCGGCAAGACGGTGCTGCTTGCGGCCGCGCGCGAGCGCGCCGCGTCCGCCGGCGCGCTCGTCCTCCACGCGCGCGGAGGCCAGCTCGAGCGCGAGTACTCGTTCGGGGTGGCGCGCCAGCTGTTCGAGTCGCTGCTGCTGCGCGCGACGCCCGCCGATCGCGATGCGCTGCTCGAAGGCGCCGCCGCAGCCGCGGCACCGCTCGTCGGAGCGGCCGTGCAACACGCCGGCGATGCCCGCGACGCCGGTGCCGACGCTGCGTTTCAGGCGCTGCACGGGCTGTTCTGGCTGACGGCGAATCTCGCCGGCCGCGCGCCGTTGCTGCTCGCGGTCGACGACCTGCAGTGGTGCGACGCCGGTTCGCTGCGCTGGCTCGCCTACCTGGTCCGGCGCACCGAGGGCTTGAAGCTGCTCGTGGTCGCCGGCGTCCACGCAGACGACCCGGGCGCACGTCCCGCGCTGCTCAGCGAGGCCATCGCCGAGGCCCGGGTGCTGCGCCCGGCCCCGCTCAGCCTCGCATCTGTGGCGCTGCTCGTGCGCGACGCGCTGGCCGCCGATCCCGACGCGGAGTTCTGCGCGACGTGCCACGAGGCGACGGGCGGCGTCCCGCTGCTCGTGCGCGCGCTGCTCGCGGCGCTTGCCGAGGAGGGCGTCGTCCCCGACGCGACGCAGAGCGAGCGCGTTCGCGAGATCGGCTCGCATGCGGTCGCGCCGCTCGTGCGCGTGCGGCTCGCCCGCCTCACGCCGCAGGCGCGGTCGCTGGCGAGCGCCGCCGCCGTCCTCGGCGACAGCGGCGTCCTCGCGCACGCGGCGGCGCTGGCCCAGCTCGACGAAGCGGAAGCGGCGACCGCCGCCTCGGTTCTCGGCCGCGCGGGGCTGCTGCGCCTCGACGCGCCGCTGGCGTTCGCGCACCCGCTCGAGCGGGCCGCGATCTACGAGACGATCCCGCCGATTCAGCGCGAGATCGCGCACGCGCACGCCGCCCGACTGCTGTGGCGAGATCAGGCCGCGACCGAGCAGATCGCGGCCCACCTGCTGCACGCCTCCCGGCACGAGCCGTTCGCGCTCGCGATCCTGCGCGACGCAGCCCGGCTGGCGCTCGCACAGGGTTCGGCCGAGGCCGCCGTCGCCTACCTGCGGTGCGCGCTTGGAGGTCCGCTGGAGGCCGGCGCTCGCGCGGACGTCCTGATCGAGCTCGGTCTCGCGGAGAAGCTCGTCGATCTGCCCGCCGCGGTCGACCACCTGCGTGAGGCGCTGGAGCTGCTCGACGACGACGAGCACCGGTCGCAGGTGGGCGCTCAGCTCGCGCGGGCGCTGTTTCTCGCCGGTCGCCTCGAGGAAGCGGTCGGCGCGTTCGCTCAGGCGATCGCGCTGCTGAGCTCCGGCCGCGGCGAGCTGCGCAGCCGCCTGCAGGCCGACCTGCTCGCCGTCACGATCCTGCGCCCGGAGCTCTATGCGATCGCCGAACGCGAGCTCGCGACGAGCGACACCGCAGCGGTCGCCGACGGCGTGGGCGGGCACATGCTGCTCGCGATGACGGCCTACCACGACGCGCGCCATGGCCGCGGGCGCAACGCGTGCGCCGATCGCGCCGAGCGCGCGCTCGCCGGAGGCGCGCTGCTGGGCGAGGAGGCGAGCAACGCGTTCGCGTACGCGTGCCGAGTCCTCATCGTCGCCGATCGCTTCGCGGCGGCGGCCTCGGCGTATGAGCGTGCGCTCGAGCGGGCCCGAGCGCGGGGGTCGATCACCTCGTTTGCGCTCGGCATGGCGTTTCGCAGCGGGCTCGCCGTCTACCGCGGCGAGCTCGCGGAGGCCGAGTCCGACGCCGAGGCGGCGCTCGACGCCGCCCGCGAGGGAGGCGTCGCGACGGCGCTGCCGTTCGGCCTGACGTACCTCACGCTTGCGCTGATCGAGCAGGGCAAGCTCGAGGCCGCGGCGGACAGGCTCGAGCGGTTCGCGCACGAGATCGGAGGCTTTGCGGACATGCCGTTCCTCCTGCTCGCCCAAGCGCGGCTGCGGCGCGCCGAGGGCGATGCGGGCGGTGCCCTCGAGCTCGTGCTCGAAGCGTCCCGGGGCTTCGCGGCGACCGGACGCGTGAACCCGGCGATTGCCGCATGGCGCTCGGAAGCCGCTCTGACCCAACTCGAGCTGGGCGACCGCGCCGCGGCACGGACGATCGCGTCGGAGGAGCTCCGGCTCGCACGCCTCTGGGGCGCGCCGCGAACGCTCGGCCGTGCGCTGCGCGTCGCGGGAGCGGCCGCGGGGGGCGAGCCCGGGCTGGAGCGCATGCGCGAGTCGCTCGCTGTGCTCGCGCGCTCACCGGCGCGCCTTGAGCGCGCCAAGACGCTCGTCGAGCTGGGCGCCGGGGTGCGCCGCGGCGGCAACCGTGCCGAGGCGCGAGGGTTCCTGCGGCGCGGTTTGGATCTCGCCGACGCCTGCGGCGCCCAGCCGCTCGCCGAGCGCGCGCGCACGGAGTTGCGCGTCGCCGGCGCTCGTCCTCGGCGCGCCCGCGTGAGCGGACCGCAGGCGCTGACGCCGAGCGAGCACCGCGTCGCGACGATGGCGGCCGCGGGGATGACGAACCGCGCGATCGCCCAGGCGCTGTTCGTCACCGCCAAGACGGTCGAGGTGCACCTGTCGGGCGCCTACCGCAAGCTTGAGATCCGCTCTCGGATGCAGCTCCCGAGGGCGCTGAAGCCGTAGGCGGGCCGGATCACAGGTGAGACCCGGCCCGCGCGGCGGCTGTTACGGCACCAGCACGATCGAGTTGATCGGCGTGAGGTTGTAGGGCGCGTACTCGCCCACGGACCTGGCCACGCCGGAGCAGGATCCGGTGCCGTTGTACCCGTAGCACATCTTGAAGCCGGCGCCGCCGGTCTGGTTGTTGTACATCGTGTGGTAGCCGAACTGGTTGGACAGGTTGTGGGGACCGTAGGCGTAGAAGACGAGCGACGGGTGGCCGCCGTTGAGGCCCACGCCCGGATAGACGCACAGCGCGCCCGAGGGGCACCCGTGCACGGCCTGTGCGGTCACGCCGCCGACCTTCGCGGGCTTCGCCGCCGCCGCCGCATTCGCCGACGTCGCCGCGAAGCTCGCGCCGCCGACGAGCAGCGCCGCGGCGGTGCACGTGACGGTAAGGCGCTTCTTGATGGTCGTACGCATGAGCGTTCTCCTTGTTGACGCGTGTCGTCTCCGGCGGTCGATGCTGGCAGCGCGCCTCGGGCTTGGACATGGGGAGAACCCCAAGCCACAACCCCTGTCTTTTGCGCCAAGCGGGCAACAGACCGCCGGGGCGTGAACGCCGGCGGATCGGGTCCGTGCAGACCGCGTCCTGGCAGGCCGGGGGTATGCCGCACGCTGGCCGGGGGGCTGCCCCATGTGATCCGGTACGGGCGTCGCGCACGCTATGAAGACCATGACCGACGCCCTGATACCCCTCGTCGAGAGCGTCGTGTCCTCGCCGTGGCTCTACGCCGTGCTCTTCGCGCTGGCGGCGGTCGACGGCTTCTTCCCGGTCGTGCCGAGCGAGACCTCGGTCATCGCGGCCGGCGTGTTCGCAGCCGCGGGCGACGCGAGCGTTCCCCTGGTGATCCTCGCGGCCGCGCTGGGCGCGTTCTTGGGCGACCAGATCGCTTACGCCGTGGGCCGGCGCACGGGTCCCCGCGCTCTGCTGCGCGCCCGGCCGGGCACCCGCCGGGGCGCCGCGGTGCAGCGGGCGCGGCGCGCGCTTGCGCTGCGCGGTGGCGCGATCATCGTCGCGTCGCGCTATGTCCCCGGCGCCAGGACCGCGGTGACCATGACTGCCGGCGCCGTCGGCTACGAATGGCGCCGCTTCGCGAGCTTCGGCGCGGTGGCGGCTCTCACATGGGGTACGTACTCGGTCTTGGTCGGCTTCGTCGGCGGCGTCGCGTTTGACGGCAACGTGGTCATGGGTCTGCTGCTCGGCTTCGGTCTCGCAGCCGCCATCGCGGCCGCGGCGGAGCTCGGGCGTCACCTCCTGCGCCGCGGGCAGCGGGTGTCCGCCGCATGCGCGGCACCGGGCTGCTGAGCCGCAGCGCGAGCCAGCCCGCTCAGGCGCCGGCCGCCCGGCGCTGCGAGCTCCGCGCCGCCCTCACGGTCGCGGTGAGGGTGTTGATGTCGTAGGCGCCGTAGTGCCGACGCCCGTTGACGAAGAACGTCGGCGTCCCCGAGACGCCGCTCTCGTCGGCGCTCGCGACGTCCTCGGCGACCCGCCCCACGTGCGCGCGGCGGCGCAGCTCCTCGGTGACGCGCTCGCTGTCCAGGCCGAGCTCGTCGGCGTAGCGCGCGACGTCCTCCGGGCGCAGGTCGCCCTGGTGGCCGAGCAGCACGTCGTACATCTCCCAGAAGCGGCCCTGGTCGGCCGCCGCCTCCGAGGCCTCCGCGGCGATCTGCGCATAGGGATGCACGTCGTTGAGCGGCAGGTGGCGCCAGACATAGCGCACGTCGTCGTCGAGCTCCGACAGCAGCTCGCGGATGACGCGCTCGGCCTGGCCGCAGTACGTGCACGCGAAGTCGCCGTACTCGACGAGCGTCACCGGGGCGTCCTCGTGGCCGCGTATGTGATCGCGCTCAGGATCGACGTCGTCGGCGAGGTCGAGGATGTCCTCCGCCGTCGAGGCGATCTGGCGGGCGCGCAGCGCCGCGGGCAGGTGGCGCACGACCCGCAGGATCACCCACGCGACCATCGGCGCCACGACGATCGTCGCGAGCGCGCCGAGTTTCGCCTCCTCGAGTCGCTGCCCGCTGAAGGTCATCGTCGAGATGAGCAGCGAGATCGTGAAGCCGGTGCCGGCGACCGCGCCGCCGGCCAGCAGCAGCGGGCCGCTCAGCGGCGAGCGCGGGCCGTGCAGCGCGGGCCGCGACGCGATCCAGGCCGCGAGGGTGATCCCGACCGGCTTGCCGACGACGTACGCGACGAGGATCCCGAGCGTGATCGGCGACGTGGCGGCGTCCGCGAGGAGCGCGCCGTCCATGTGGACGCCCGCGTTCGCGAGCGCGAACAGCGGCACGACGACGAAGCTCGTCCACGGGTGAAGGGCGTGCTGCAAACGCTCGTTCGGCGAGATCGCCGACAGGACCCCGAGCTGCGCCGAGCGCGCGAGCTCCGGCGTCGGCTGCTCGCGAAACGACAGCGCCAGCGCGGTCGCCCGCTCGAGGTCGTCGCGCGACGGCGGGTAGGCGCTCGTCGCCAGGCCGATGATGAGGCCCGAGATGACGGGGTCGATGCCGGATTCGAACATCGCCACCCACAGGCCGAGCCCGCATGCGACGGACGCCGGTCGGCGCCACGCCGGCGGGGCGTATCGCAGCGCCAGTAGCGCCGGCGAGGAACGCGACCGCGACGACCAGCGGCACGAGCGAGACGTGGTCGGTGTAGACCGTGGCGATCACGAGCAGCGCGAACAGGTCGTCGACGACCGCGAGCGACAGGAGGAAGACGCGGGTGCGCGTCGCCGCGCGCGGCGTCAGTAGCGCGAGCGCCCCGAGCGCGAACGCGGTGTCGGTCGACATCGCGGCGCCCCAGCCCGCCGCGCCGGGGCCGCCGGCGTTGATCGCGAGGTAGATGGCGATCGGCACGAGCATCCCGCCGATCGCGGCGAACGCCGGGATCGTCAGCCGCCGCCGCTCGCGCAGCTCGCCCATGTCGAGCTCGCGCTTGGCCTCCAGGCCGACGACGAGAAAGAAGAACGTCATGAGGCCCTCGTTGACCCAATGGCGCAGATCCGCCGAGAGCCCGCCGGAGCCGATCTCGATCGAGAGCTTCGTCGTCCACAGCGATTCGTAGGACGCAGAGAACGGGGAGTTCGCCCACAGCAGCGCGACGATCGTCGCCGCCGCCAGCGCCACCGCGCCCGCGGTCTCGGTGCTCAGGAAGTCGCGAACCGGCGCGGCGAGGTTGCGCGCCCATGCCGTGCGACCGACGTAGCCGGAGGCTTCTGCGCGCTCGTCGGGCACCCCGGAAGTATCGCCGACGTCTCGCGACGCGATGGTCACCGCGCGCGACGTCGTACGGGCTGATAACGGCTCCCGATGCGAGCGGTTGTGGTCGCGTTCGAGATCCGCAGGTCGGGCTTCTGCCCCGCGGGCGCCGGCGCGCCCGCGAAGGGCGCTGGACCACTGACGGCGTGGCCTACGCGATGGCGGGCGCCGGCGATGCCCGCTCGCGCGGGGCGACGTCGACCTCGGGACGCGCGGTGAGGTAGCCGCCGAGCCGGGTGAAGTACTCGCCGGCCGCGAGCTCCTCGCCATCCACGGTGCGCACCTGTTCGATGACGAGGCCGTGATTGTGGCCATGGCGAGCGTCCGGACCGCACACGATCACGACGCCCTCGCCCTGGCGGGCGAAGATGCGACCGGCGGTGCCGCCCGCGGGCGAGTGCGACACGGACGCCGACCGGACGCGCAGCCGCGCCGGTCCGTCGAAGCTGTAGGCGTTCGGGTACGGGTCGGCCTGGGCGCGCACGAGGTTGACGATGTCCTGCGCCGGCCAGGTCCAGTCGATGCGGTTGTCCTCGTCCGCGCGCTTGTGAAAGAACGTCGCTCGCGAGAGGTCCTGCGGCCGGCGCTCCCCCGTCCCGTGCTCCATGTGGTCCAGCGCCTGGACGGTCGTCGGCCCGAACAGCACGAGCGTCTTGGAGAACAGGTCGCCGATCGTGTCAGTCGGCTCGACGGTCACGCGCGGCTGCAGGATGATCGAGCCGCGATCCAGCCGCTCGTCCATGACGTGGGCGGTGATCCCGACCTCCTGCTCGCCGTTGATGAGCGCCCAGTTGAGCGGTGCGAACCCGGCGTAGGCCGGCAGCAGCGAGTCATGGACGTTGAGCGTCCCCAGGCGCGGCGCGGCGAAGATCTCGGGCGCGATCCACGTGCGCCAGTTGCAGGCGACCATGACGTCGGCCTCGGCGTCGCGCACGCGCGCGGCCGTCTCCTCGTCGGGCGCGGCCTTCACGACCACCGCGATCGCGTTGTCCTCCGCGAGCTCCTGGACGGAGTCCGTCCAGATCGTCTCGTACACGTCGTCGCCGGGCGGGTGCGTGACGACGAGCACGACCTCGTGACGCGACTCGACCAGCGATTGCAGGACCCGGTGCCCCCAGGTCTGGTAGGCGAACAAGACGACCTTCATGACCCCTCCTCACACATGTGTTGGCAGTACACAACCGAAGTCCCGGCGGCTCACGGGCGCCCGTCCGACCACGCCGACCAGAGCGCCGCGTAGGGTCCGCCGCGAGCGACGAGCTCGGCATGCGTGCCCTGCTCGACGATGCGCCCCGACTCGAGCACGACGACCCTGTCCGCCGACGCCGCTTGCGTCAGCCGGTGCGCGACGACGAGCGCCGTCCGGCCGTCGAGCGCCGCTGCCGCCGCGGCCTCGAGCGCGCGGGCGCCCGCGCTGCCGGACTCGGCCGTCGCCTCGTCGAGGATGACGATCGGGCGGTCGGCCAGCACGACGCGCGCGAGCGCGAGCTGCTGCGCGCGCTCGGCGGTGAGCTGGTGGCCGCCGTCTCCGACGACCGTCGCGAGCCCGTCGGGCAGCGCGCGCGCCCATCCGTGAGCGCCGACGCGCTCGAGCGCCGCCGCGAGCTCCGCGTCGCTCGCGGCGGGGCGGGCGATGCGCAGGTCGTCGGCGAGCGTGCCCGCGAAGACGTGCACCTCCTGGCTGACGAGCGCGACGGAGCGTGCCGTGGCCGCGCGACCGAGATCCTCCAGCGCGACGCCGCCCAGCAGGATCCGCCCGTCGCCGGGCCGCAGGATCCCCGCGACCGCGCGCGCGAGCGTCGTCTTCCCCGCGCCGCTGACGCCGATCAGCGCGACGCGCTCCCCCGCCGCGATCTCGAGGTCGACGCCGTCGAGCACGTCGTGCCCCTCGACATACGCGTACCGCACGCCCTGCAGGACGACGGATCCGTCGGCGGGCAGCGGCGGCTGCGGCGGCTCGGGCGTCACCTCCATGTCGGCGATCCCGACGAGCCGGCTGAGGCTGGCTCCGGCGCGCTGCGCGTCGTCGACGAGGTAGAGCAGCACGTTGATCGGGTCGAACAGCCGGATGAAGTACAGCGCGGCGGCGGTCGCCTGACCGACGCTGATCTCCCCCGAGCGCACGAGCAGGAAGCCGGTCGTCAGGATGGCGGCCACCCCGAGCAGCTCGGCGACGTTCAGCCGCGCGAAGAAGCGCGTGATGAGGTTGACGGCGCGCATCGTGAGGTCGAGCGCGTCGAGCGAGCGCCGCTCGACGCGGACGACGTGGTCGCGCCCGAGCCCGAACGCCCGCACGGTCGGCGCGCCCGAGACGGAGTCCAGCAGCTGCTGTGAGCGCCGCGCGGCGGCACGGCGCTCGGCCGCGTACAGCGCTCCCGAACGTCCGAGGTACCAGCGCAGCGTGTGCGCCTGGATCGGCACCGCGACGAGCCCCGCGAGCGCGAGGCGCCAGTCGAGCGCCGCGAGGCCGACGACCGTCAGGCCGACGACGAGCGCGGCGCTCGCCATCCGCGGCAGCGCCTCGCGCACGGCCTCGGCGATCTGCGCGACGTCGTCGCTCACGCGCGAGACGAGATCGCCGCTGCCCGCGCGCTCGATGCGCTCAAGCGGCAGCGTCAGCACGCGCTCGACGACGCGTTCGCGCAGGTCGGCGAGCGCGCCTTCGCCCAGGCGGGCGACGAGCGCCTGGCCGACTGCGGTCATGGCGCCCTGGACGACGGCGGCGGCGAGCAGCAAGATGGCCGGGACGGTCAGCGCGGAGCCCCGGGACGCGGGGTCTCTCACGACGTCGACGATGTGGCCGAGGATCGCTGGGACCGCGAGGCCGGCCGCCGTCGCCACGAGCAGCGCCGCGCCGGCGGTGAGCGCGCGCCGCCGCGGGCGCGCCAGGGCGAGCGCCGCGCGGCGCGTGTCCGTCGTCGTGGCCGTGGGCAGCGGCTCGTAGCCGACGCTCACGCGAGCACCGCCGCCCGGTAGCGGTCGTCGCCGTGCAGGAGGTCCGCGTGCGTGCCCGTCGCGCCCGCGCTGCCGCCCGCGATCAGGACGACGCGATCGGCGGCGGCCAGCAGCGCGGGACTGCTCGTGATGACGATCGTCGTCTGGCCGGCGCGCAGCTCGCGCACGCGCCGCGCGATGCGTGCCTCGGTCACCGCGTCGACCGCCGTGGTCGGGTCGTGCAGGACGAGCACGGCGGCGTCGGTGGCGAGCGCGCGGGCGAGCGCGACGCGCTGGCGCTGGCCCCCCGACAGCGAGCGGCCGCGCTCGCCCAGCGACGCGCCCAGCCCGCCCGGCAGCGCCGCCGCGACATCCGCGACGTCGGCCGCGACGAGCGCCGCGTCGATGAGTTCCGCCGGCGACGCCGCGCGCAGGTCGCCGTCGCCCGGCTCGGCGCCGCTGCGATCCGCCTGCGACGCCGCGCGCAAGTCGCCGTCGGCCGGCTCGGCGCCGCTGCGATCCGCCGGCGACGCCGCGCACAGGTCGCCCTCGCCCGGCTCGGCGGCGAACCGACCGGCAGGCGACGCGGCGCGCACGTTGTCGCTCAGGCTGCCGTCGAACAGCTCGGCGTCGTGCGCCGAGACGCGAACCGCGCAGCGCAGGAGCGCCGGATCGAGCGTCGTGTACGCGACCCCGTCGAGCGCGATCACCCCGGCCTCGGGATCGGCCGCGCGGACGAGCAGCTCGACGAGCGCCGCGCCGTCGCCCGCGTCGCTCGCGACGATCGCGACGTGCTCGCCCGAGCCGATCTCGAGGCTGAGGCCGCTCAGGCCTCGATGGCGGACGTCACGCAGCGCGACCGCCCCCGCCGGCGGCTGCGACGGCGCCTGCGAGCCGCCGCGCACGGCCTCCCGCGCGGCGAGCACCGCGGCCACGCGGCCGGCCGACGCGCGCGCACGGGCGAGCCCGGCCACGACCTGCGACGTCAACGACAGCGGACCGGTCAAGAAGCTGGTCAGGCCCACGGCGGCGATGAACTCGCCGATGCCGATGCGACCGTCCAAGGCGAGCCGCCCACCGACGAGCGCGACGAGCGCGAGGAACGCCCCCGTCAGCACGACGCCGACGCCCGCGACGACAGCCTCGGCGCGTGCCGCGCGCAGCGTCGCGGCCAGCGACAGGCGGCTCGCGACGCGGTAGCGCTCGATCGCCGCGGCCTCGGCGCCGATCCCCTTCAGCACGCGCAGCCCGGCGATGAGGTCCGTGGCGACCCCGGTCGCGCCCGCGGCCTCGGCCTGCTCAGACGCCGCTCGCCGCACGAGCGGGCGGCCCAGCAGCTGGATGAGGAGCAGCAGCGGCGGCAGCCCGATCAGCACGAGCGCCCCGAGCACGAGCGAGATCTGCAGGAGCGCGGCAGCGGCGACGACGATCCCGGCGACCGCCGACGCACCGAATCCGATGACCGTGTTGACCTCCCCCACGCGCGACGCGTCGGACGTCGCGATGCTGAGCAGCTCGCCGGACTGCCTGCCGTCCGCGGCGCCGCCGCGCGGATGCAGGGTGCGCCGCACGAGCGCGAGTCGCAGCTCATGCGCCGCGGTCTCCGAAGCGCGCTCGGTGAGCCGGTCGCCGAAGCGGTAGGAGTACGAGAGCACCACGAACGTCGCAAGGAGCACCCCGAGCCAGAGCGCGAGCGCCGCTGCGTCACCGGTGACGATCGCGCGGTCGATCGTCGCGCCGACGACGACGGGCACCATCGCCTCGCCCGCCTGATGGCAGACGAGCAGCGCCGAGCCGCCCGCGACGCGGCGCCGCTGGCCCGAGATCGCCGCGCGCAGCACGTTGCGGCGCGACACGCCGGTCGCCGTCTGCCTGCTCACGCCTCGTCGAGCTCCGCGACCCCGGCAGCTTCGAGCGCGCTCGCGACGGCGCCGGCGGCTTGCGCGGCGCTCGAGCGCAGGTAGAAATGGCCCCCGGCGACCTCACGCGCCGAGAAGGCGCCGTCGCAGACCTCGCCCCAGCGGCGCACCGCGTCGAGTCTGACCGTGGCGTCCTCGTCGCCGACGAGCGCGGTCATCGCGATCGCAAGCGGCGGCAGCCAGCGCGGCTCGTAGCGCGCGAGCAGCTCGTAGTCGGCGCGAATTCCGGGCAGCAGCAGCTCGAGCATGTCGGGCGACTCGAGGATCTCGGGCGGCATGCCGCCCAGCGCGCCCAGGCCGGCGACGAGCTCCTCGTCGGTCGCCGGCGCGACAGGTCCGCGCGGGGCGCCGGCTCGCGGTCCGGCGCGGCCCGAGACGACGAGGTGCGCGACGCAGCCGGGCCGCAGGCGCTGCAGCTCGCGCGCGACCTCGAAGGCGACCGACGCGCCCATGCTGTGGCCGAGCAGGATCGCCGGCTCCGACAGCGCCGGCGCGAGCACGGCCGCGATCGCGTCGACGAGCGGCGCCATCTCGGTCATCGGCGGCTCCGCGATGCGGACCTCGCGGCCGGGGTACACGAGCGCCCACGGATCCACGCCCGCTGGAGCCTCGGCGGCGAGCGCGAGGAAGAAGCTCGCCGCGGCCCCCGCGGGCGGGAAGCAGACGAGCGGGCGACGGCCCGCCGACTCGGGCCGGTGACGGCGGATCCAGCGCTCGAGCCCGGCCGCGCTCATCCGGCGTCCACGTTGGACGCCCGCTCCGCGAGGCGCGCGGCGAGCGCCGCGACGGTCGGCGCTTCGAAGAGGTCGCGCGCGGACACCGCGGCGTCGAGCGCGCTGCGCGCCCGACCGACGAGCAGGATCGCGAGCAGCGAGTGCCCGCCGAGGTCGAAGAAGCCGTCGTCGAGCCCGACGTGGTCGAGCTCGAGCACGCCCGCGAAGATCTCAGCGAGCACGCGCTCCTCGCGGGTTGTCGGCTCGCGCCCGGTGGCGTCCGTGACGATCTTCGCTTGCGGGAGGGCGGCCACGTCGAGCTTGCCGTTGACGGTCAGCGGCAGCTCGTCGACCAGCGCGAGCGCCGCCGGCACCATGTAGCCGGGCAACCGCTCCTTGAGGTAGGAGCGCAGGCGGGCCTCGGCGGCGCCCGCTTCCGCCCGGGCCGCGGTCGCGGCGACGACGTACGCGACGAGGCGGGTGACCGCTCCGGGCGCGGCGCCGTCGGCGATGACGGCGCAATGGGCCACGTCGGGGTGGGTGTCCAGCACGGCCTCGATCTCGCCGAGCTCGACGCGATGGCCGCGGATCTTCACCTGGTCGTCGGTGCGTCCCAGGAAGTCGACGTTGCCGTCCGCGCGCAGCCGCACGAGGTCTCCGGTGCGGTACATCCGCGCGCCGGGCTCGTACGCGAGCGGATCTGCCACGAAGCGCTCGGCCGTCCGGTCGAAGCTCGCGTGATAGCCCCGCGCGAGCCCGACGCCGGCGATGTAGAGCTCGCCGGGGGCACCGACGGGCGCGCGCCGCAGGCACCCGTCGAGGACGTACGCGTGCGTGCCGCGGATCGGCCGGCCGATCGTCGGCGTCGCGCTGTCCGCCGTGCCCGCCCCCAGCGCGTTGATCGTGTACTCCGTGGGCCCGTAGAGGTTGTAGCCCAGCGTCCCGCCGGTGTCGCGCAGCCGCGTCCAGACGCTGTCGGGCACCGCCTCGCCGCCGAGCAGGACGAGCGCGGGGCGATGGCGCTCGCCGCCTGCCTCGAGCAGGCCCTGCTCGAAGAGGTGGTGCGCGTACGTCGGCGTGACGTTGACGACGTCGATGCGGTGACGGTCGCAGTAGGCGACGAGCTCCTCGGCGTCGCGGCGCAGCAGCTCGTCGCAGACGTGAAGCTCGTGGCCCTCGACGAGCCACAACAGCTCCTCCCACGACATGTCGAAGGAGAACGAGACCGTGTGCGCGATCCGCAGCCGCCGCCCGCCCGCCGCCGCGACGACCGGCTCGAAGATCTCGCGGCGGTGGTTGAGCTGCATGTTCGTCAGCCCGCGATGCGCCGTCGCGACGCCCTTCGGGCGCCCGGTCGAGCCCGAGGTGTAGATGACATAGGCGAGGTGCTCGAGGCGATGCGGCAGCGAGCGCGCGAAGCCGGGCCGCTCGGCGTCGGCGAGCGGGCCGCCGGGCCGCGCGGTGAGCTCCGCGACCACGCCGGGATCGTCGAGCAGCACGAGCTCGGCGGCGGTCGCGGGCAGCGATGCGGCCTTGCCGGCGGTCGACAGCAGGATGACCGGCGCACCATCGTCGAGCATGAGCCCCAGCCGGCCCGCCGGATGGTCGAGGTCCAGCGGCAGGTACGCGGCGCCCGTCTCGAGCACGGCGAAGAGCGCGACGACCATCTCGATCGAGCGCGGCAGCGCGAGCGCGACGATCTCCTCGGGTCCCGCCCCACGCGCCAGCAGCGCGCGAGCGAGCCGGCGGATGCGATCGGACAGCTGCGCGTAGGTCAGCGTCCGCTCGCCGCAGACGAGCGCGACCGCGTCGGGCGTGCGCAGCGCCTGCTCCTCGAGCAGGTCGGCGACGCTCCGGGTCTCGAGCTCGGCGCACGCGCTCGGGGCGTACGCGTCCAGACGGCGGCGGTCGCCGGCCCCGAGCAGGTCCAAGCCGCCGACGAGCGCGCTGGGATCGCCGGCGATCCGCTCGAGCACGGCCTCCAGGCGCTCCAGCAGCGCCTCGGCGCCGTCGCGCGTGAACACGTCCGGGCGGTACTCGAGGGCGACGCGCAGCCGCGCGCCCGGACTCACGATGAGCGTCAGCGGGTAGTGCGTCGCGTCGACCGAGTCGCGCACCTCGACGTTGTGGCGCTCGCGCACGCGCTCGAGCGCCTCGTCGTCGCCGCCGGCGAAGCTCTGCAGCACGTAGAGCGTGTCGAAGAGCTGCGCGTGCCCGGCCGCGCGCTGGATGGCACCGAGGCCGAGGTGATCGTGCTCCATGAGCGCCACGCGCTCGGCCTGCATGCGCGCGAGCAGCGCGCCGACCTGCTCGCGCGGGTCCAGGCGCACCCGCACCGGGACGGTGTTGATGAACATCCCGATCGCGTCCTGGACGCCCGCCACCTCGGCGGGTCGCTCGGTCACGGTCACGCCGTACACGACGTCGTCGCGGCCGAGCTCGCTGGACAAGACGAGGCCCCAGGCCGCGGTCAGGACGGTGTTCAGCGTCACGCCCTCGTCCGCGGCGCGACGGCGCAGCCGCGCGGCAAGCGCGCTCGGCAGCGCGCGGCGACAGCTCTCGGGGATCATCGGTGCCGGCGCGCGGTCGACGGGCGCGACGAGCGTCGGCGCCGCGAGGCCCGCCAGCGCCTCGCCCCAGGCGGCGGCGGCGCTCGCCTCGTCTTGGGCCGACAGCCACGCGAGGTAGTCGCGATAGGAGCCTGGCGGTGCGAGCGCGCCGTCGTCGCCGCCGCCTTCGTAGAGCGCGAGCAGCTGGTCGCGGAAGATCCCTTGCGACCAGCCGTCCCACAGCACGAGATGGTTGGTGATCACGAGCCGGTCGCGACCGTCGCCGAGGCGCACGACGAGCATCCGCAGCAACGGCGGGCGGGCGAGGTCGAAGCGACGCGTGCGATCGGCCGACATGAGCTCGGACAGCCGCGCGCGCCGGGCGGCCGGATCGAGCGCCGAGAGGTCGACGATCTCGATCGGGGTTCGCGGCTCGCGCGCGACGAACTGGACGGGCTTCGCCAGCCCGTCGCTCGTGAAGCCGGCCCGCAGGCTCGCGTGGCGCGCGAGCAGCGCCGTACACGCCGCGCGCAGACGGTCGACGTCGATCCCGCGCAGGAAGTGAAGCGACGTCTGCGCGGTGTAGACGTCGAGCTCGCCATCGTCGAACGTCGCGTGGAAGTACAGCCCCTCCTGCAGCGGGGAGAGCCGCCAGACGTCCTCGATCGCGCACGGGCTCGCGCGCCGCACGCGGTCGAGCTGCTCCGCCGTCAGCGAGACCGTGACGAGATCCGCCGGCGCCGGGCCGGCGCTGGCGCGGTCGGCCGCGATCGACGCCAGCTCTCGCAGGGCTGCGGCCCAGAGCTGCTGCAGCTCGCCGACGTCGCGCGCCGTCAGCCCGCCCTCGGTTCGCGTCCAGGTCGCGTGCAGGCGCGGACCGGCGGGCTCGTCGTGGCACACGATGTCGAGGGTGAGCAGGTATGGCAGGCCGAGGCCTCCGTCCGGAGCGACGGCGAGCGCGTCGCCCTCCGGCGCCGCGGTCCAGTCGCGCCCCTGGCCCGCCGCGACGCGGCCGTAGTAGTTGAAGAGGATCTGCGGACGGGCCGCGCGGGCGAGCAGCGGGGCGGTCTGCGCGTTCGCGTAGCGCAGCATGCCGTAGCCGATGCCGCCGTCGGGCGCCAGGCGAAGGCGCTCGCTGACACCGCGCAGCACGTCGAGCGCGTCGTCGGCGGCAGCCAGGCGAACCGGCTGGATCGTCGTCAGCCACCCGACGGTGCGCGACAGGTCCGCGCCCGCGAGCGGCTCGCGACCATGGCGTTCGAGGTCCACGAGCAGGTCCGCCGTCCCGTCGCCTCCGCGCCCCGCCTGCCAGCGCGTCACGGCCAGGCGCAGCGCCGCGAGCAGCAGCTCGGTGACGTCGGCGCCGACCGCGGCGGGCGCCGTCGTGAGCAGCGGCGCGGTCTCCCGCGCCGACAGCGCGATCGTGTCGGCGACGGCGTACTCGAACGTCGCGTCCAAGCGCGCGCCCGGGATGAGGTCGGCGCCGGGCGCAAGCGTCGGCTGCCAGTGCTCGAGCTCGGCGAGGCGCTGCGGCGTGCGCGCCTGCTCGTCGACGATCGCCGCGAACGTGCGCAGCGACGTCGCGGGCGCATCCAGCGCGGGTGGCTGCCCGGCCCGCACCGCGTCCCACGCCGAGGCGAGGTCCGCGAGCAGGATCCGCCAGGACACGCCGTCGACGGCGAGATGGTGCGCCGCCAGCAGCAGCCGACCGGGCTCGTGCTCGCCGGCGTCGAACCACACGGCCTCGAGCACACGCCCGCCGTCGGGGTCCAGCCGCGCGATCGCCGCGTCGGACTCGGCGGCGATCACGGCGCTCAGCGCGTCCGGCTCGCTCTCGCGCACGTCGACGCGCCGCAGCAGATCCGCCGCCTGCACCGCGCCGGCGGGCAGCGTCTCGAGCGACCACAGCACCTCGGCGATCCGCTGCAGGCGCATGCGCAGGCCGTCGTGCCCGTCGAGCAGCGCCTGCAGCACGGCGCGCAGCTCGCGCAGCGTCGCGCCGGCTGGAGCCTGCACGAGGGTCGAGAGGTTGAAGCGGCCGATCGGGCCGCCGCTCTCGCGCAGGTGGTGGACGACGGGCAGCGGCGCGAACGATCCGACGCCCGCGCCGGAGGCGTCCGCGGTGCGGGCGGGGTCCGCGGTGCGGGCGGGGTCCGCGGCGCGGGCGGGCGCGCCCGCCGCGTCCGCGCAGCGCCCGGGCGCATCGACGCCACTCGCAGCCCCGGCGAGCAGCGCGAGCGCGGCCGGCGTGCGCTCGCGGAAGACGTCGCGCGGGGCCAGGGCCAGCCCGGCCTTGCGCGCTGCGATCGACACGGAGATCGAGAGGATGCTGTCGCCCCCGAGCACGAAGAAGTCCTCGTCGGGACCGACCTCGTCCAGGCCGAGCACCGCGGCGAACGTCTCGCACAGCAGCCGCTCGCCGTCGCCGGCGGGCGCGCGCGCGATGGCGCTCCGCTCGACGTCGGGCGCGGGCAGGGCGGCGCGATCGACCTTGCCCGAGGGCGCGAGCGGCAGCTCGTCGAGCACGACGATCGCGGCGGGGACCATCGCGTCGGGCAGCGAAGCCGCCAGCGCGGCGCGCAGCGCGGCTGTGTCGGGCCGCTCGCCGGGGACGGCCGCGACGTAGGCGACCAGACGCGCGTCGCCGGGACCGTCCGCGCGGACGGTCGCCGCCGCGCGCGCGACCCCGGGCTCGCGCAGCAGCCGCGCCTCGACCTCGCCGAGCTCGACGCGGTTGCCGCGGATCTTCACCTGGTCGTCGGTGCGCCCGAGGTACTCGATCGCCCCGTCGCCGCGATCGCGCACGAGGTCGCCCGTGCGGTACATCCGCGTGCCCGGCGCGCCGAAGGGGTCCGCGACGAAGCGCTCGGCGCTGAGGTCCGGGCGGCCGAGGTAGCCGCGCGCGAGCTGTGTGCCCGCGAGGTACAGCTCGCCCGGCGTCCCGGCCGCGACCGGGCGCAGGCCCGCGTCGAGGATCCGCACGGCGGTGTTGGCGACCGGGCGGCCGATCGGCACGCGCTCGGACTCGTCGCCTGCGTGCTCGTGGCAGGTGACCTGGATCGCGGCCTCGGTCGGCCCGTAGGCGTTGAGCAGCGCGACCCCGGTCCGCTCGCGCCAGCGCGCGGCGAGGCCGGCGTCGAGCGCCTCGCCGCCGCTGAAGGCGAGCCGCAGGTGCGCAGCGACGCGCTCGCCCTCGCCGGCGCGCAGGAACGCGTCGAGCATCGATGGCGAGAAGCTGATGACCGTGACGCGCTGCGTCCGTACGATCTCTGCGAGCTCGGCCGGGTCGCGGTGGGCGTCACCGCGCGCGACGACGACGGCCGCTCCCGCACACAGCGGCCAGAGGATCTCGAGCAGGCTGACGTCGACGCTCGTCGGTGCCTTGCTCATGACGCGATCGGCGCCGCGCAGCGCCCGCTCGTCCTGCACCCACGCGAGCTGGCTGAGGATCGCGCGATGGTCGACGACGACGCCCTTCGGCACGCCGGTCGAGCCGGATGTGTGCATGCAGTAGGCGACGTTCGACGGGCCGGCGTCTGCCTTGGCGCCGGCCAGCGGCTCCGGCGGACGGGCCGCTCCGCCGTCCGCCATGGCGCCGGCCAGCGGCTCCGGCGGACCCTCGTCGCCGATGGTCGCGGCGTGGCGCCGGGCCGAGCCCTCCGCGGCGTCGAGCAGCACGAGCTCCACGGAGTCGACGTCCGGCAGCGACGCAACGTCGGCAGCGCGCGCGACGAGCAGCCGGGCGCCGGAGCCGGCGAGCACGAGCATCCGGCGTTCGGCCGGGTGCGAGAGATCGACCGGCAGGTATGCCGCGCCCGCCTTCAGGACGCCGAGGAGCGCGACGACGAGCTGCGCAGAGCGCGGGACCGCGACCGCGACGAGCTGCTCGGGTCCCGCGCCCGCGGCGCGCAGGCGCTCGGCGAGGGCGTCCGCGCGAGCGACGAGCTCCGCGTAGGTCAGCGTCTCGCCGCCGTCGACGACCGCCGCCGCGTCCGGTGTCCGCGCCGCCTGCGCCGCGACCGCCGCATGCACCGTGGGGTGCTCGATCGCAAGCGCCGGGCCCGCCCAGCCGTCCAGCAACCGCGCGCGCTGTGCCTCGCCGAGCAGGTCGACGCGTCCGGCAGGCCGTGCCGGCTCGGCGGCCATCGCCTCCAGCAGCGCGACGACCCGCGCGAGGATCCCGCGAGCGGCGGCGGGCGCGAAGCGGTCCACGTCGTGCTTGAGCAGCAGGGCGAGCCGCGGGCCGGGGGTGGCGACGAGCGCGAGCGGATAGTGGTCGGAGTCGAGCGCCTGAAATCCGGTGACCTCGACGCCCCCGGCGCTGCGGCCGACCCAGTCGTGCGGGGGCTGGTTCTCGAAGACGAGCAGCGAGTCGAAGAGGTCGCCGCGACCGGCAAGCCGCTGGATCTCCGCGAGGCCGAGGTGCTGGTGGTCGAGCAGGTCGGCCTGCGTGAGCTGATGCGCGACGAGCACCTCGGCGAGCGGCTGGCTCGTGCGCCAGCGGACGCGGACGGGCAGCGTGTTGATGAACAGGCCGGCAAGTCCTTCGATGCCCTCGATCTCCGGCGGCCGGCCGGAGACCGTCGTGCCGAACACGACGTCGTCGCGGCCGGTCAGGTCGCCC
Source organism: uncultured Actinomycetes bacterium (assembly GCA_963810605.1). Taxonomy (GTDB): domain Bacteria; phylum Actinomycetota; class Thermoleophilia; order Solirubrobacterales; family Solirubrobacteraceae; genus CADCVQ01. Next base: position 76,880 of record CAWEOF010000025.1, on the reverse strand, counting down.
AGCACGAGCCCCCACGCGACCTGCAGCGCGGTGCTCAGCGTGACGCCGTGCTCGCGCACGCGTGCGACGAGTCGCGCCGTGACGTCCTCGTCCACCGCGACACGCACGTCGTCGAAGCGCAGACCGATCGCCGCCGGGCCGGCGGGCACGACCCGCGTCGGTTCGTCGAGGTCGGCCAGCGCGGCCCGCCACGCCGCGGCGGCGCCATCGCGGTCCTGCTCGGCGCGCCAGGCGAAGTAGCGCCGGTACGGCGTCAGCGCGGGAAGCTGCGGGGCGTCGGCTGCGGGGGTGTACAGCGCCAGCAGGTCGCGCACGATGATCGGCTCCGACCAGCCGTCGGCGAGGATGTGGTGCAGCGTCAGCAGCAGCCGGTGGCGGTCGTCGTCGAGCCGCAGGAGCGTGCAGCGCACGAGCGGCGGGCAGGCGAGGTCAAAGCGCCGCGCGCGCTCCTCGACGGCGACGGCCTCGGCGCGCGCAGCCGGCTCGTCGCGCAGGTCAAGCTCGCGCCACGGGACCTCGAGGCCCGAGCCGATGAGCTGCACGACGCGCGCGTCCGCACGCTGAAAAAACGCCGCGCGCAGCGGAGCGTGACGCTCCAAGAGCCGGTCGACGGCGCTGCGCAGCGCAGCGGCGTCGAGCGGCCCCGCCAGGTCCATGCGGTGCTGCACGACGTAGACGTCCTGCGCCGCCTCGTCGGCGAGCGCGTGGAAGAAGAGCCCCTCCTGCAGCGCCGTGGCCGGGAGCACGTCCCGCAGCTCGGGCTACCGCGAGCTCGAACGCGTCGACCTCGGGCTGGTCGAGCGTCACGAACGGGAAGTCCGACGGCGTGTGGCCGCCGGCGCCCGGCTCGGCGCCGTGGAGATGCAGCCCGCCGAGCGCCGCGAGCCACAGCCGTCCGAGCACCGCGATCTCGTCCTGCGCGAAGATCTCCGACGGCCACGCGAACGTCGTGCTCAGCCGCGGTCCGGTGTCCTCGTCGCGCACGACGGCGTCGACGTCGAGTACGTGGCCCATCGGCATGCCGGGGTCGCGGACGTCGCCCAGCGGCGGCGCCTCCGGAGCCGGCGTCCACGCCGTCCCGTCGGCCACCGCGAAGCGGCCGAGGTAGTTGAACAGCACCTGCGGGACCGGCGTGCCGCCAAGCCGATCGCGGCTCGCCGGATCGAGGTGGCGCACGATCCCGTAGCCGAGGCCGCGGTCGGGCAGCGCGCGCAGCTGCTCCTTGACCTGTCGCAGCGCGCGGCCCGCGGCCGGCCCGCCGCGACACAGCTCGTCCCATGCCACGGCGCCGGGATCCAGGCGCACCGGAAAGAGCGTCGTGAACCAGCCGACGGTCCGCGAGAGGTCGACGTCGTCGAAGACGTCCTCGCGGCCGTGGCCTTCGAGATCGACGGTGACCGCGCTCCCGGCGCCGCGGCCCCGCTCGTCGCGCCAGCGGCCGACGGCGACCGCGAGCGCGGTGAGCAGCACGTCGTTGACCGTCGCCCCGTAGAGCGCCGGGACGCTGGTCAGGAGCGTCGCCGTCGCGTCGGCCGGCAGCGAGACCGTCAGCGTCCGCGAGCTCGCGACGACGTCGCGATCGCGATCCAGGCCGCGCGCCCCGAGCAGCGCATCGGGTGCGTCCGCCGCCGCCTGCCAGCCATCGCGCTCCGCCGCGCGCGCCCCGCTCGTCCCCGCCTCGGTCAGCAGCTGCGACCAGCGCCGAAACGACGTCCCGACCGCATCGAGCCGGGGCGTCCCGCCGTCCGCGACGGCCTCCCACGCCGCGGCCAGGTCCGTCATGAGGATCCGCAACGAGACCCCGTCGACGACCGAGTGGTGCACGAGGACCAGCACCCGGCCGGGTCGCGACGCGCCGGCGTGAAACCACACGACCCGCACCATCCGCCCGGCGTCCGGGTCCAGATTCGCCGCCGCGGCGGGCGTGTGCGCGGCGATCGCGTCGCCGAGATCGCGCTCGCCCACGTCGACGACCTCGACGACGTCCGCGGCACGCAGCGCTCCCGCGGGCGGGACCTCGAGCGCCCAGCCGTCGTCGCGGCGCAAGCGCGCGCGCAGGAGGTCGTGGTGGTCGAGCAGCGATTGGACGACGGCGTGCAGTCCCGGCTCATCGAGCCCGGCCGGGGCCTGCAGCAGCAGCGATTGGTAGAAGCCGTCGATCGACCCGCCGAGCTCGCGTAGCCAGTGCATGATCGGCGTCGGCGCGACCGTGCCGACCCCGTCGCCGGCGCTGACGGTCCGCTGCGGCTCGCGATCGTGCGCGACCGCGGCCATCGCGGCGACCGTCCGCTGCTCGAAGACGTCGCGCGGGCGCAGCACGAGCCCGGCCTGCCGCGCCCGGCTGACGAGCGCGATCGCGACGATGCTGTCGCCGCCGAGCCCGAAGAAGTTGTCGTGGATGCCGACGCGCGGCAGCCCGAGCGTCTGAGCGAACAGCCCCGCGAGGGTCTCCTCGGCCGCCGTGCGCGGGATGTCCGTCCCGGTCAGCGCCGTGAAGTCCGGCAGCGGCAGCGCCGCCTTGTCGAGCTTGCCGTTCGCGGTCAGCGGCAGCGCTGCGTCGAGGACGACGACGACGGCCGGGACCATGTGCTCCGGAAGCTCGGCGGCGACGAACGCGCGCAGCCGCGAGGAGTCCAGCGCCTCGCCGCTGCACACCACGTAGCCGATGAGCCGCTTGCCGTGCGGGGTGTCCTCGCGCGCGATGACCGCCGCCTGCCCGACGCCGGCGTGGCGCATGAGCACCGCCTCGATCTCGCCGGGCTCGATGCGATGGCCGCGGATCTTGACCTGCCCGTCGCTGCGCCCGAGGAAGTCCAGCGCTCCGTCGGGGCGCCAGCGCGCGAGGTCGCCCGTGCGGTACATGCGGCTGCCGGGGGGTCCCCACGGGTCGGCGACGAAGCGCTCGGCGGAGAGCGACTGCCGGCCGAGATAGCCGCGCGCCAGGCCGCGACCACCGACGTAGAGCTCGCCCGTCGCGCCGACCGGGACGAGCTCGAGCGACGCGTCGAGCACGTAGGTCCGCGTGTTGGGATCGGGGACGCCGATCGGCACGGGCTCGCTCCAGCCCGGCGGCGCGTCCCACAAGGTCGAGTTCACCGTCGCCTCCGTCAGCCCGTAGGCGGCGACGACCCGCATCCGCTGCGACCAGCGCGCGACGAGCTCGGTCTGCACCGTCTCCGTCCCGACGACGAGCAGCGCGCCCTCGGGGAGCGCGCAGTCCGCCGGCAGCGCCGCGACGAGCGACGGCGGCAGGATCATGTGGGTGACGCGCTGCTCGGCGAGGTAGTCCGTCAGCGGTGCGCCCGCGACCCGCCTGGAGGCGGGGACGACGACGGCGCAGCCGCCCACGCCGAGCGTCATGCACAGGTCCCAGACCGCGACGTCGAAGCCGACGGACGCGAACTGCGCGACGCGGCTGCGCGCGTCGACGCCGAGCCGGTCCACGGCCGTCGCGATGAGGCTCCCGATCCCCTCGTGCGACACGACGACGCCCTTCGGCCGGCCCGTCGACCCGGACGTGTAGATGACGTACGCGGCCTGGTCGAGCGTCAGCGCACCCGGCAGCTCGCGGTCGTCGCCGCGCACGGGCTCCTCCTCGTCGAGCGCCACGGCTTCGAGCTCGTCGAGCGCGGGCAGTTCGCCGGCGAGCTGCGAGACGGTCACGACGAGGCGCGCGCCGCTGTCGCGCAGCATGTACGCGACCCGGTCGGACGGGTGGTCGAGGTCGAGCGGCAGATAGGCGGCGCCGGCGCGCATGACGCCCAGCAGTGCGACGACCATGTCGGCCGAGCGCTCCATCGCGACGCCGACGACGTCCTCGTGGCGCACGCCGCGGGCCATGAGCCGGCGCGCCAGGTCGCCCGAGCGGCGCTCGAGCTGCGCGTAGGTCAGCCGCACGTCCTCGCAGGCGACGGCGACGGCCTCCGGATCGCGCCGGGCGGTGCGCTCGAAGGCGGCCGTCCAGGACAGCTCGTCGACGGCGCGCGGCGCTGGCGCGGACAGCTCGAGCACGGACGTCGACAGCACTAGGCGTGCTCGATCGCGCCGACCAGCTGACCGTGGCCGCCGCGCTCGCGCATGCGGTGGCCGAGGATCGACGCGAGGATCTCGCCGGCCCGCACGGCCGTGTTGGACAAAAGCGTCGAGCCGAGCCCGTGCGTGTGCTCCGTGGCGCCCTGCAGGTAGATCCCGGCGCGCGTGGCGGGCGTCGTGGCGATCCGGTAGTCGCGGTGGACGTCGACCATCCCGCCGACGCACGTCATGCACAACGACCGCGCCTGGCCGAGCAGCCCGAGCGGACAGACGGGGCGATAGCCCGTCGCGAGCACGACCGCATCGCATGTGAGCTCCGTGCGCTCGCCGCTGGCCAAGCACTCCAGCGTCGTCACGACGGGGCCCTCGCCGTCGCGGACGTCGAGCACCTTGCTCGTGTGCAGGATCCGCAGCCGCCGGTGGCCTGTCACCTGCTCCTGGTAGGCGCGCCGGTAGAGCTCCTCGATGAGCTCGGTGTCCACGACCGAGTAGTTCGTGTTGCGGTGGTAGTCGAGCAGCATCCGCTTGACCGCCGGCGGCGCGTCGTAGTACTCGTCCACCGCAGCCGGATCGAAGATGCGGTTGGCGAACGGGCTGTCGTCGGCCGGCGAGTACCCGTAGCGCGAGAAGACCGCGCAGACCTCGGTCCGCGGGAGCCGGCTGTGCAGGTAGCTCGTGACCTCGGCGGCGCTCTGGCCGGCACCGATGACGACGACACGGCGGGGAGGCGGACCGGCCTCGAGCTCCTCGACCCGGCGCAGGAAGTCGCGGTTGTGCCAGACCCGCGGCGAAGGCTCGATGCCCACCGGCATGCGCAGCTCGAGGCCGGCGGCGATGACGATGTTGCGCGCACGCCTCACGACGGGGTCGTCGCCGCCGAACGCGACGTCGAACGCCCACACGTCTCCGTCCTCGACGACGGGCCGCACGTCGACGACCTCGCGCCCGTACTCGACGAGATGCGACATCTGCCGGGCCGCCCAGTCGAGGTACTCGTGAAACTCGATGCGCAGCGGGAACAGCGTCTTGTGGTTCATGAAGTCCGCAAGGCGTCCGCGCTCGTGCAGGAACGCCACGAAGCTGAACGCGCTCGTCGGATCGCGCATCGTGACGAGGTCCTTGAGGAACGTCACCTGCATCGTCGCGTCGTCGATGAGCATGCCGCGGTGCCAGCCGAAGCGGTCCTGCTTCTCGACGAAGAGGGCATCGAGCTCCGAGCCGGCGGCGGACGAGCGGTTGTGCTCGTCGATCGCGATCGCCAGCGCCAGGTTCGACGGGCCGAAGCCGATGCCGAGAACGTCGTGCACGCGCTCGGCGCGCGGCCTACGAGCGATGGGCCGAGGCGTCATCGCTCATGCTCCTGATGAGGCTCCTGGGGCGCATGTCCGTCCAGTTCGCGGTCACGTACTCGAGGCATGCGTCGCGGGAGCACTCGCCGTGCGTGATGGTCCAGCCGGCCGGCACCTCGACGAACGACGGCCACAGGGAGTGCTGGCCCTCGTCGTTGACGAGCACGACGTACGTCCCGTCGGGATCCTCGAACGGGTTGGTCATCTGGGCGTCTTCCCCCCTTGTGTAGATGCCTCGGGACACACCGGACTGCCATTAGGCCGCCCTAACATACTGCTTCCGCCAGGAAGTGTAGGGTGCCCTAATTCGGGTTCCCTAACTCGGGACGGCACATGATCGTTTCTCCACACCGCATCACGCAACCGGCACGCCCCGCATGAGCGCCTCACCCGGTGTCGCCGCACTCGACGTCAGCGTGCGCCTGGGCGGCACGACGATCCTCGACGCGATCGACCTCGAGCTGGCGCCGGGGCGGATCACGGCGCTCGTAGGCCCCAACGGATCGGGCAAGAGCACGCTGCTGCGCACGTTCAGCCGGATCCTGCGCCCCGCCAGCGGGAGCGTCGTCCTGGACGGCGAGGACATCGCGACGCTGCCGACGCGCGCGGTCGCGCGCCGGCTCGCGCTCCTTCCGCAGCACACCGAGACGATGACCGGCGTCACGGTCGGCGCCCTCGTCGAGCTCGGGCGTCAGCCGCACCTCGGCCGCTTCGGAGGGCTCCGCGCTACCGATCGCGAGGCGATCGCGTGGGCGCTCGAGGTCACGAACGCGGCACAGCACGTCGACCGGTTGGTCGACACGCTCTCCGGCGGCGAGCGCCAGCGGGCCTGGCTGGCCGTGGCGCTGGCGCAGCGCACCGGCGTGCTGCTGCTCGACGAGCCCACCACCTACCTCGACGTCCGCCACCAGCTTGAGGTGATGGCGCTCGTGCGCGGCCTGAACGACGAGCACGGCCTGACCGTCTGCTGGGTCCTGCACGACCTCAACGCGGCCGCTGCCTACAGCGACGTGATGGTGTGCCTGCGCGACGGCCGCGTGATCGCGCAGGGCTCCCCCACCGATCTGCTGACCGCCGAGCTCGTCCGCGACGCGTTCGGCATCGACGCCACCGTCATCGAGGACCCTCGCAGCGGCCTGCCCGTCTGCCTGCCGCACCACTCGATCCCCGACCCCGTTCTCCAAGGAGCACTATGAGCACGACACCCATCCGGCGCTTCGGGCGCACGCGCATGTCGGCTGCACTGGCTGCCTGCGCGATCGCCACGAGCCTCGTGGCATGTGGGGGCGACGACGACACGACCGCGTCCACGACGGGCTCCGCTGCCGCCGGGCCGGTCAGCGTCGTCGATCACACGGGCCGCACGATCGCGCTCGACAAGCCTGCGCAGCGCATCGTGAGCGCGGACTGGACCAGCGCGGAGATCGCGCTGGGGCTCGGCGTGACGCCCGTCGCGGTCGGCGATCGCGACACGTACCGCAGGTGGGTGGGCGCCGGCGAGGACCTGCCCTCGTCGGTTGCCGAGATAGGCGCCCGCTACGAGCCGAGCCTGGAGAAGATCGCCGCGCTGCGCCCCGACCTCATCGTGCAGGAGAGCGGCGAGCTCGTGAAGGGCCTCGACAAGCTCGAGGCGATCGCGCCGACCGCCGGCCTCGACGCGTACGGACTCAGCAAGGCGTCGCCGAAGACCGAGTGGGCGGCGATGCGCGACGCGACGACGAAGCTCGGGACGCTGCTCGGCAAGGACGCCGAGGCCAAGGCGCTGCTCGCGCGCGTGGATGCGACGATGACCGCGCAGGCGGCGCGCATCAAGGAGGCCGGACGCGCGGGCGACAGCGTCGTGATCGCGCAGACGTCCGTCGGCGGCAAGCCGGCGACGCGGCTGTTCGACGACGGCTCGGAGATGGTCGAGGTCGTCCGCCGCCTCGGGCTCGTCAACGGCTTTGAGGGCAAGCACGAGGACTACTCCTTCACCGAGGTCGGCCTCGAGGGGCTGCGCCAGGTCGGCGCAACCGACTGGCTGCTGACGCTCGCGCAGCAGGGCGACACCAAGGAGGAGGTCAACGCCTTCGGAGCCTGGAAGGACAACCCGGTCTACAAGCAGCTCGCGGTCGTCAAGGCCGGCCGGGTGCGCGATATCGGCGGCGACAACTGGACCTGGGGCGGCCCGCTGAGCGCCATCCGCCTCGCCGAGCGGATCGCCGACGCGCTCACGGCGCCCGCCGCGAGTTGAGCGGATTCGCCACGGCCTCGCGCGTGCCCCGATTGGGGTCCGCGCGCGTGCCGGTCGTGGCGGGGCTCGCGCTTGTCCTGCTCGGTGCGCTGACCGTCGCCGACGTCCTGCTCGGCCCGGCGGGCGTCGATTCGCGGCACGCGCTCGAGCTCTTGTTCTCGCCCGACGGCTCGGCCGACAGCGCGCTGGTGCAGTCGGTGCGGCTGCCGCGCGCGGTCAGCGGCTTGGCGGTCGGCGTCGCGCTCGGGGTCGCCGGCGCCCTCATGCAGGCCGGCGTGCGCAACCCGCTCGCCGAGCCGGGAACCCTCGGCGTCAGCGCGGGCGCGGCACTCGGCGTCACGCTCGCCGCGGTGCTCGGCTTCAGCGCCGGCGCACTGACCTCGGTTCCCTTCGCGCTGGCCGGCGGCGCGCTGGCGGCGGCGATCGTGCTCGGGCTCGGCCGGGGGTCGGGCGATCCGGTGCGGATGATCCTCGCCGGCGTGGCTGTGGCGTTCGCGTGCATGGGCGCCGCGAGCGCGCTGCAGATCCTCTTCGCGCAGGGCTATGTCAGCGGTGGCCTGCAGATCTGGGGCAACGGCACGATCGAGCAGCCGGGCTGGGCCCCCGTGCGGACGATCGCGCCGGTCATCCCGCTGCTCGTGCTCGCGGCACTCGCGCTGACCCGCGAGCTCGACGCGCTCATGCTCGGCGACGAGCACGCGGAAGCGCTCGGGGTACGCGCACGCCGGGCACGGCTGATCGCGGTCGGGATCGGCGTCGTCCTGGCGTGCGTCGCCGTCGCGCTGGCGGGGCCGATCGGGTTCGTCGGACTCGCGGCGCCGCACCTCGCGCGCCGGCTGGGCGCCGCGCGCGGGCGCGCGCGTCTGCTGGCGAGCGCCGCGTGCGGTGCGGCGCTCGTGCTCGCCGCCGACATCCTCGCCTTGGCGGTCGACGGCGACAAGCTCAAGACGGGCGTCATCTGCGCGGTCGCCGGCGCCCCGCTGCTGTTGATCATCGCCCGCCGCGTCGACGTCCAAGCGCCCGCCGAACGGTTGCGCGAAGGCGGGCGCAGCGCCGCTCGCGCCGCCCGGCACGGGCCGTCGCGGCGGGCGGGGACGGTGCTCGCCGCGGGCCTGCTGCTGGCCGCGTTCGTCGCGTCGCTCGGCGTGGGCGACCTGTGGCTCGGGCCGGTCGACGTCGCCCAAGGGCTCCTCGGCCGTGGCGAGTGGACGCTCGTCGTCCAGGACCTGCGCCTCCCGCGTGCCGCCGTCGCGGCACTGGCAGGGGTCGCGCTCGCGGTCAGCGGCGTGCTGTCGCAGGGCGTCGTGCGCAATCCGCTCGCCGGTCCCGAGATCCTCGGCGTCATGGGCGGGGCGACGCTTGCCGCGCTCACCGCGCTCGTGGTGTTCCGGCCGGGTCAGGTCGGCGTCTCCGCGGCGGCCTTTGCCGGCGGGCTCGCGGCGCTGGCGCTCGTCTACGCCGTCGCGCCCAGAGATCTCAGTCCCATGCGCATCGCGCTCATCGGGGTCGCCGTCGCGACGGCGTGCGCCGCGCTGGCCGACATGCTCCTGCTCTTCGCCGGCCCCGCGACGACGCAGGGCCTCGTCCTCGTCAGCGGGTCGACCTACGCGCAGAGCTGGAGCGACTTCGCGGTGCTCGCGCCGCTCGTCGCGGTCTGCGGCGCGAGCGCGTGGCTCGCCGCGCGCCGCCTCGACGCGCTCGGTGCCGGCGACGACACGGCGATCTCGCTCGGCGTTCCGGCCGCGCGCACCCGCGGCGTCCTGCTGGCGACGAGCGCCATCCTCGCCGCGGGCGCGGTTGCCGTCGTCGGTGCGATCGTCTTCGTCGGGCTCATGGCGCCGCACGCCGCGCGCATCCTCGTCGGCCCCATGCATCGCCGTCTGCTGCCGGTCGCCGCCGTGCTCGGCGCCACGTTCCTGCTGCTCGCCGACCTGCTCGGCCGCAGCGTGTTGTCAGGCTCCTACGAGCTGCCCTCCGGCCTCGTGACCGCGATCGTCGGCGGGCCGTTGCTCCTGTTGCTCCTGCGGCGCGCCTGACGGCGCGGTGGCTCGCGCGCCGTGCTCAGCCTGCCGTGAATCCCAGGATGAGCTGAGCCGCTTGTAGCGGGACGTCGAGTTGCGGGCAGTGGCCGATGCCGTCGAGCTCGACCCAGTCGGCGTGCGCAAACCAGTCCTCGCGATAGCGCGCCGCGGCCGCGGGCCACGGCAGGAGCTTGTCCTCCGTGCCCCACACGATCCGCACGGGACACGCGATCGGCTCGGGATCCAGCGGCCAGCCGGCGCGGGTCGCGTACTCGACGGCGGCCGGCACGCCAGAGCAGCCCGCGACGCCGAGCACCTGATGGGCGAGCAGCTCCGCGGGGATGTGCTCGAAGTTCGTCGTCTGCAGGCGGGTCGCCCGCCTGCGTCCCGCGGGCGTTGCGACGAGCGCCTCGGCGTGCGCCGCGACCTCCTTGACCTGTTCGTGCAGCGACGCCTGCATCGCGATGATCTCCTTGTACGAGTCGTCGCCGTGCGGCCAGCCACCGGCGGGCGCGAACGCGACGACCGACCGCGCCCGGCCGCGCGCTGCGACTTGGAGCGCGACGAACCCGCCGAGCGAGTTGCCGGCGATGTGGGCCGTCTCGAAGCCCGCCTCGTCCATGGCGCACACGACGGCGTCGGGGATCGTGTCGGCGTCCATGAGGGCGGGAAACGCCGGCCCGCCCGCATGCCCGGCCAGCGTCAGCGCGAGGACGTCGTGGCGGCGCTCGAGCGCCGGCAGCACGAGCTCCCAGATCCGCCAGGTGTCCATGAAGCCGTGCAGCAGGACGAGCGGCGATCCGGAGCCTCCGCGGTGCGACGGGGTGAACGTCGAGACCATCTCCGAAGTCTCCCGCGACGACCGGCGGCGCGCCGCCATCCGCGGAGGCCGTCTTCACCGTCGCGCTCGCGCCATTCGGGCTCACCCGCTGTGTAACCGATGTGTTACCGGCGCCCGGCACGGTTCTTCTCACTGGCCCCGACGGCTGGTGCCGCCGGCCTCTCGACAGCTGAGGCGGGGGCGAACTCCAACGCAGGACAACAAGAAAGCGGTACATGGTCATGGCTACCAACGAAGTGGACGTTCTCGTCGCAGTCGACGCCCTCGGGGCGTCGCAGCCCAACCAGGGCGGTCTTCAGAACAACGTCTATCTCATCGACACGAACCAGCACATGGGCTCCGGCCGCGAAGGCCAGTCCGAGCTGGTCACCGCGTGCAGCGACGGGCAGATGATCAAGTGGACCATCACGCCAATCGACCCGGACGATGACATCGCGATCACCGGCTTCAAGGGGCAGATGATCAGCGACGGCGTCTGCGTGCCGGTGCAGGTCAACGCGCCCAGCGGCCCGTACTGGGAGGGCCGTGTCGAGGCTCGGGATACGACGGGCCAGCAGCAGTACTCGATGGTCGTCAAGATCGACGGCCAGGACGGCTACACCTTCGATCCGTTCCTCCAGATCTCCTGAGCGGATCGACAGCGGCGCCCGCGCGTCACCCCGGCGCGCGCCGGCGCCTTGCTGTGGACATGATCGCCTCAGCGCTCCTGGAGCACCGACAGGACGTTGCCGGCGGGATCGCGGAACCACGCGATATACGGACCGCCTTCGCGCATGATGCCTTTCTCGTCCTGCTCCATGGCGTCGTAGCGCTCGAACTTCACGCCGCGCGCGGTCAGCTCGTCGACGGCGGCGTCGATGTCGTCGACCGGGAAGTTCAGGATCGTGTAGTCGGCCGGCACATGGTCCGGCTTCGGATAGGCCAAAGTGTCGCGGTCGCCGGCGATGTGCAGGAACAGCAGGCCGTGCTGCTCGGACGTCTTCAGGCCCAGCGTGTCGCCGTAGAACTCGCGGGCGCGATCGACATCGTCGACGGCGAAGCCGCTGAACGCCTTCGTGTGCGTAAACATGGTGTGGCTCGCTCCTCTGTCGGTTCGTCGATGAAGACTCTCCGAGGACCGAAGACTGATCGGTCAAGACCAAGAAAGGCAGCCCGCACATGCAGATCACCGGGGTCGACTTCATCACGGTTCCCACCCGTGACTTCGACAAGGCCAGCGCGTTCTACGGCGAGACGCTCGGGCTCGAGCGTTCCAAGCAGTGGGGCACCATGCCGGCCGCCGAGTTCGAGACGGGCAGCCTGACGATCGCGGTCATGCAGTCCGACGCGTTCGGCATCGAGTTCGCCCGCCACTCGCACCCGATCGCGCTACACGTCGACGACGTCGCGGCGGCCCGCGAGGAGCTCGAGGCGAAGGGCGTGACGTTCGTCGCGGACACGATGGACTCGGGCGTCTGCCATATGGCGCACTTCTCCGACCCCGACGGGAACTCCCTGATGCTGCACGCGCGCTACGCGCCGCCCGCCTGACGGGGGGTGGATCCATCTGCAGTCCGCTGCGGGGCGTAGACGACTCCACCCCTAGCCGAATGGCCGGGACTTCCGACGACCCCACGCGCGATGATGCGCGCCGTGGGCCTCAAGGATCGCCTCGCCAAGAGCGCCGCGCGCGCATCCGAGCTCGCGCGTGACGCCGCCGACTCCGCGGCGGATCTCGCGCGGGACGCCGCCGACTCCAAGGCCGCGGACAGGGTGCGCCAGTCCGCGCTGGTCGAGAAGGTCATGGATTCCGAGCCCGTCCAGTCCGCCAGCGAGACCTTCACCGGCCTGAAGGCGCTCTTCGCCGACGAGGACGAGCGCGAGTTCGTCATCGAGCGCACGCTCGTCGCGCTCGTGCGCACCGTCCGCGACGACGACGACGAGCCGCTCACCGACAAGGACGTCGAGAAGGCCGCCAAGCGCCGCTCCAAGCGAGCGCGGCGCACCGCGCTGCTCGCGGGCCCGATGGTCGGCACCGCCAACCAGCTCGTCGACCTCTACTGCGAGACCGCGACCGTCGTCGACCTCGACCGCCTGCACGGCCTCGGGATGAGTGACGAGCGGATCGCTGCGCAGATGCTCGTGCTGTGGGACATCACCGCGGACGTCGCGACCGCGGAGGCCTCGATCCTCGGGACGGGACCCTCGGTCCAGGCGCTGCTGACCGGACGCTTCAGCGCCGCGGCCGCCGAGCGGATGCCCGAGACCAAGACGAAGAAGGCCGCGATCAAGGCGATCTGGAACGCGCGCGGGCTTGCGGGCGACATGCGCGAGCGCGTCATGGGCGAACGCGACATCACCGCCGTCATGTTCGCGGGCAAGCGCGTCAAGGAGTTCATCGCGCGAGCCGAGGCCGCGCTCGGCGTACGGCACCTCGCCTGACATGCAGCGCAGCGGTGCGACGGGCGGGCGTCCCGGAGACCGGGACGCCCCTCGTCGTCGCTGTGGCCCAGCCGCTCAGCCGTGGACGAGCGCCGGCTCGCCGGCGGGCACGAGGCCCGCCTCGAGGCTGCGGCTCGTCAGCAGCGCGGCGCAGATGACCGCGCCGACGGCGTAGATCCCGGCCGCCCACCAGAACGCGGTCGTGTAGCCGTGCACCGCGGCGGTCGCCAGCGCAGCCGGATCCGGCGTACCGGGGACGCTCGCGAGGCTGCTCGTGACCGCAGACGCGGCGAGCGTGCTGAGCAGGGCGGTCCCGATCGAGCCGCCGATCTGCTGCATCGTGTTGACCATCGCCGACGCGACGCCGGCGTCGTGCGGCTTTACGCCGAACGTCGCGGTCGCCATGGCGGCGCTGAAGACGAGGCCCAGCCCGGCGCCGATGATCATGATCCCCGGCAGGACGTGGCCGACGTACGACGTGTCGACGCCGATGCTCGTCAGCGTCAGCAAGCCGACGGACGCGATCAGCATGCCGCCCCCGATGAGCGGCCGCGGGCCGATCTTCGGCAGCAGGATCGTCGAGGCGCTGACGGCGCTGATGACGATCGCGACCGTCATCGGCAGGAACGCCAAGCCCGACTGGATGGGCGAGAACCCGAGCGTCTGCTGCGTGTAGTACGTCAGAAACAGGAACACCGCGAACATGCCCGCCCCCGACAGCAGCATCGCGACGAACGACCCGCCGCGATCGCGGTCAAGGACGACCCGCAGCGGAAGCAGCGGGTTCGGGCTGCGCCGCTGGACGACGACGAAGCCGATGAGCAGGAGAGCGCCGGCGACGAGCATCCCGGCCGTGACCGGGTCGCTCCAGCTCTGCGTCTCGGCGTTCGCGAGGCCGTAGACGATCGCGAACAGGCCGGTCGTGGCGGTGAGCGTGCCCGGCACGTCGATCCGCGCCCGCTGCGCGGGGACCTCGTTGGTGAGCAGCGACATGGCCGCGAGCATCGCCGGCACGGCGAACGCGAGGTTGACGAACAAACACCAGCGCCAGTTGAGGTACTCGGTCAGCACGCCGCCGAGGACCAGGCCGATGGCCGCGCCGCCGACGGCGACGGCGCCGAAGATGCCGAACGCCTTGCCGCGCTCCTCGGGGTCGACGAACGTCGTCGTCAGAAGCGACAGGGCGGCCGGGGCGAGCAGCGCGCCGAAGACGCCCTGCAGCGCACGGGCCGCGACGAGGACTTCGAAGCTCTGCGCGAAGCCGCCGATCGCGCTTGCAGCAGCGAAGCCGCCGGTCCCGATGACGAACGCGCGCTTGCGCCCGAAGAGGTCGCCGATGCGCCCGCCCAGCAAGAGCAGGCTGCCGAACGCGAGCGCATACGCCGTGATGACCCACTGGCGCTGGTCGTTCGTGAAGGCCAGCGCCTCCTGTGCAGAGGGGAGCGCGATGTTCACGACGGTCGCGTCGAGCACGACCATGAGCTGCGCGATCGCGACGACGAACAGGATCAGCCAGCGCCTGGCGTGATGCGGATTGGCCTGCGGCTCTTGCATGTCGATGTCCTCGATCGGGGCTATAAGTGGAGTGCTACGCTCCAAGTGGAGCCTGGTTCTCAGCTTCTTGCGGGCCACCGTACCACACAAGTGGAGGTTCTGCCTCCACTTTTGAAAGTCGTTGTTCTCATGTCCACCTCGCCCACCACTCCCGACCGCCCCTTGCGCCGCGACGCCGAGCGCAATCGCCAGCTGATCCTCGCGGCGGCCCGCGACGCGTTCGCCGAGGAGGGCTTGACGGTCACGCTCGACGAGATCGCGCGCCGCGCCGGCGTCGGCGTCGGCACGGTCTACCGCCGCTTCCCTGACAAGGAACAGCTCATCGACGCGCTGTTCGAGGACCAGATGCAGGCGTTCGCAACGCTGGCCGAAGGCTGCCTGTGCGACGTCGAGCCGTGGGACGGGCTCGTGCGTTTCCTCGAGCAGGCCTGCCACTTCCACGCCTGCGACCGCGGCCTCAAGGAGGTCGCGCTTTCCGGTACGCACGGTCTCGAGCGCGTCGCGCGCGCTCGCGAGCTCATGCTCCCGCTCGTGGTGCGGCTCGTCGAGCGCGCCCAGGCCGACGGCAGCCTGCGGCCGGACGTCAGGCCGACGGACATGCCGCTGCTGCAGCTCATGCTCGGCGCGCTCTCAGAGCTCACGCGCGAGGTCGACCCGGAGGTCTGGCGGCGCTTCCTCGGGATCGTCACCGACGGACTGCGCACCCGCCGCGACGAGCCGTGCCGGCTCGAGCCAGACGCGCTGACGCCGGAGCAGACGCAGAGCACGCTGCGCACCTGGCGGCCCGCCCGGTAGCGAGCGGGAACCCACCCCCACCAAGGAGGCCGTTCACCCATGCGCCGCACGCTCTCCCTCGCCCTCGCCGGGCTGCTGCTCGCGCCGGCCGTCGCAGCCGCTCGGACGGGCACGCCGGACGCCAGCAGGATCGTCCAGCGCCCCGACCTGCAGAGCCACTTCACGGCGCGCGGGACGATCGGAACGATGGTCGTCAAGCAGAGCGGTCATCCGGCGCGGACGGTCGTCGTCGGATCGAGGCGCAGCCGCACGCGCTACCTGCCGTCGTCGACGTTCAAGATCCCCAACTCGCTCATCGCGATCGACACGCAGGTCGCGTCCGGCGCGGACCAGAGCTATCCCGGACCGAACCCGAACTACCTCGTCGCCGGCACCCCGTTCCTGCCGGCCGTCTGCGAAGGCGATCTCACGCTGCGCACCGCGTTCCAGAACTCGTGCATCCCGATCTATCAAGGGATCGCGCGTCAGGTGGGTCGCGCGGCGTACCGGTCGGCCGTGAACGCCATGCGCTATGGCAACCGCCGCGTCGGCACGGCGCCTGTCGACGCGTTCTGGCTGGAGGGCTCGTTCGCCATCTCCGCCCGCGAGCAGGTCGCGTTCCTCGAGCGGCTGCGGCGCGGCGATCTGCCGGTATCCCGCTATGCGATGCGCGAGGTCCGCGACATGATGGTCGTCGACGACAGCGCGGGGTTCGTGCTGCGCGCGAAGACGGGCTACGTCTTCTCGACGACGCCCGCTCGCGGCTGGTGGGTCGGCTGGGTGCAGCGGCCGGGCGCCGTGTCCACCTTCGCGCTGAACCTCGACGTCACCACGCCCGCCCACGCCGCCGCGCGGGTCGAGATCGGAACCGAGATCCTCACCGCGCTCGGCGCGTTCGGGTGACCGCGGCTCTAGATGTCGTCGTAGCGCAGCGGGAGGCCGAACAGCGGGAAGACGCGCTCGACGTCGAGGAAGAACGTGAACTCGACGACCTTGCCGTCCTCGATCTCGACGACCTGCAGCGCCCACGGGACGTAGCCGTCGCCGGTCTCGTTCGGCTTGTACTGGCCGAAGGCGGGCGAGCCGTTCGCGGCGATCGTCGGGATCACGCGCGAGCCGCGGCAGCCCGCGCCCTGCCCGACCCACCACGCGAGGATGTCGTCGCGCCCGCGCAGCCACAGCTTGAACGGCGGCATCGACTGCGTCGCGTCCTCGCGGATGAGCGACGTCAGCGCCTCCATGTCATAGCCCTGGAAGGCGGCGACGTAGCGCTCGAGCATCTCGGCGTCGGCGGCGTCGATCGAGCTCGGCGTGCTCGCGAGGCTCACGTCGGCCGCGGCCAGCGTCGCCCGCGCGCGCTGCAGCGCGCTGTTGACCGATGCGACGCTCGTCTCGAGCAGCGTCGCGACTTCGGCGGCCTTCCAGCGCAAGACCTCGCGGAGGATGAGCACCGCACGCTGGCGCGGCGGGAGGTGCTGGAGCGCGGCGACGAACGCGAGCCGGATCGTCTCGCGCGCGACCGCGACGTCGGCCGGATCGCCCTCGGCAGCGATGGCGAGCTGGTCGGGGATCGGCTCGATCCACGTCACCTCCGGCAGGCCGCCGTCGAGCACGCTCTGCGGGTCGCGCGCCGGCCCGAGGTCCATCGGCCGCGCGCGCCGCTTGCGCCCGTCGAGCGCGTCGAGGCAGACGTTCGTCGCGATCCGGTACAGCCACGAGCGCAGCTGGGCGCGACCCTCGAAGCGGTCAAGGCTGCGCCAGGCGCGGACCATCGTGTCCTGCACGGCGTCCTCGGCCTCGACCGGCGAGCCGAGCATCCGATAGCAATGGGCGGTCAGCTCGATGCGGTGAAGCTCGAGCTGAGCCTCCGTTGCGACAGCCGCCGCGCCACTCGACGATGCCTGCATGGCGGTACAGCCTAGACGGTCGCGTTCACCCCGTCACGGCCGGACTCTGGTAGACCGGCGGCGTGAAAGACCAGCCGCCGCTGCGCCTGCCGGACCCGTGCCTTGTCGTCCTCGTCGGCGCGTCCGCCGCCGGCAAGTCGACCGCACCCGGGTCCCGGCCGCGTCGCGGCATCCGAGTCCGCCCGCGAGGGGCAGGGCGCCGCGACCGTCGAGGAGCACGTCCGGCGCTGCCGCGAGCTGGCCGATGCTGGTGTGCAGACCGCGATCGTCGGCCTCTGTGACGCCGACGGGCCCGAGTCCGTGCGGCGTTTCGCCGATGTCATCGCGGCCTTTCGCACGAGCGGCTGAGCTCTGCGGGGCAGAGCGCTCCCGCGCCGACCGTGCTTGCCGGCACTTCGGGGTATCTACCATTCCCCGGACCGCCGTCCGAGCCGAATCAGGGAGCCCGCCCGCGCGATGTCGATCCGCTGGACCAGATGCGCCGTGCTCGTCGGCCTCGCGATGCTGGGCGTGTCGGGCTGCGGTGGCAGCGACGTGGCGTGCACCGCGAAGCCCGGCTCGGCGCCGGGTGCCGTGCAAGCGCCGTCGGACTGCGCGGTCAGCACGGTCGTCGCGGTCGACGCGACCGGCGCCCTGCTCGACAAGGCCCTCGCCCGCGACGTGAGCGCGGCCGCGGCGCGCGCCGCCGAGCAGACGATCACCGCAGGCGGCCACCTGAGGATGTTCGTCTTCGCCGGCGATGCGAACTCGGTCGAGGTCGTCTACGACGACGACGTCCCGACGCTCGAGCAGTCCGACGAGACACGCCGCGGCCCCGACGAGCAGGCGCTGCGTACGGCGCTCGCATCGACGCTCGACAGCGCGCTCGGCGTCAGCGGCGACGACCCGGCGCTCGCGCGTCGCGTGCGGGCACTCCTTGAGGGCGGCACGTCGGACATCGCCCGCGCCGTGCGCAACGCGCTGCGCTCGCTCGCGCGCGAGTCCGGCGCGAAGGCGTTGACGCTCGTGTCCGACGGCGCGCAGTCCGGCGATCAGCTCGAGCTCGCAAAGCGAATCGCGACGGGCGATCCCGCGTCCGAGCTCGGCGACGAGCTGGGCGAGCTGCTCGGGAGCGCGGCGGACGTCGACGTCATGCAGGTCGTCGGTCTCGGGCGCCTGCCCAAGCGCGTCAACCAGAGCGCGCGGCGCACGGACGAGCTGGTGGAGATCTGGACGGCTGCATGCGAACAGGCCCGCGCGACAAGCTGCGCGATGACGACGGAGCTATGAGGAGCAGGCCATGAAGGACCACGACGAGCAAGCCCCGACGATCCCGCCACCGCTGCTGGCGATCCCTCCGATCGGCGACCCGGTCGAGGCGCCCGGCCAGCCCGAGCGGCCGATCGCCGACGGCACCCTCGCCGCGCCCGACCTCGCCGACGGCACGCGCACCGCCGCCGGCCACCCCCGCGACGACGCCGACCGCGCACGCGGCGAGATCGTCGCCGAGACCATCGCCCAGCACGCCGACTACGTCATCGGCGCCCGGCTCGGCCCGCTCATGGAGCGTGCCGTTCGCGTGCGCGCGCTCGACGACGACCTCATCGAGGCCAATGCCGCCGCCGACCGGATCGAGACGCAGCCCGGCGAGTCGCCGCCGGAGGCTCCCTCGGGCTGGCGCGGCCGCGTCTCGGCGCGGATGGCCGCCGGCGGCGGTCTGCTCGCGCTCTTCTTCGCGGTCGGCATCGCCGAGGCGCTGTTCGCCTACGACGGCTTTCGCGAGCTGGCGCGCTTCCGCGAGAGCGATCCGGCGCTGCTGCGCGAGGGCGCGCCCGCGCTGTCGGCCATCGTCATCGCGCTGCTCATCGCGGTCGGCCAGAAGGCCGTCGGCAAGAACCTGCGCCTGGCGCACACGCGCGAGGAGGCGCCGACGCAGGACGGCGGCTCGCGGCTCATCGAGCGCGACCAGTCGACGGTCGCCCGCTATGCCGTCGCGTTCGCGATCGTCGTGTCCGGCCTCGCCCTCTGGTACGGCGTGCAGAGCGCTCGCACGACGGCCAACAACGCGGCCGCCGCGCGCCAGCAGGCCAACCAGGCCGCGGGCGCCCGCGGCGCCGCCGCCCGGCAGCTCGCGCAGAACACGCAGCCGTCGGCCGCCGAGCCGGGCGTGTACTTCCTCGTCTCGTCCGCCGTGTTCCTGCTCGGCATCGGCGTGGCCTACCTGCTCGTCGATCCGGCGCGCGAAGCGCGAAGTCGCCGCCGGGAGCGCGACGCGGACACCCTCGCGTACCGCGACCGCATCCGCGGGCAGCTCGCGTCGGAGGTCGGCGCGCTCGTCGGCCAGCGCGCGGAGATCGCGACGACGGTGGCGAACGCCAAGCGCCAGATGCGCCAGGAGGCGGTGCTCCATCCCGAGGTCGCGTTCCTTCAGCGCGCGGACGAGCTTCCGCACCTGTACGGCACATGGCACACGCGCAGCGCGTCGCCGTTTCGCTCCTTGCCCGAGGTCGGTGAGGCGCATCACGCACAAGCGGACCTCGCGCGCGACTCCAGCCTGACGGTCCCAGACAAGCTCGCCGACGTCGACGCCCTCATCGCCGAGCTGTTGGGGCGCAACATGGCGACGCCGAGGTCCGCGGGCGGCGACGGCCGGGGATGACCCGGCCGGTCGCGCCGCGCGGCGGGCCGCGCGGACCCCGGCAGGCGCCCGCACCGCGCTCCAGCGCGGGGGCCCGCGGCCCGGGCGTCGCGCATCGCCCGCGCCGCGCGACCGCGCTCGGCTACGGCGCCCGGGAGATCCCCGAGCCGAGCGTCGCCGAAGCCGCCGTGGTCGCCGACCCATCCGGCGAGACGCAGCGGCGAGCCCGAGATCGCGGCTGGCGACGCACTCGTGCGGCCGTGCCGGCGACGCGCCGAGCGAGCGACCGGTGGTCCGAGCTCCGAGCGCGCCGGGCGCAAAGCCGTGCGACGCGCGCTGCCGAGCGCGACGCGCGCCGCGAGCAGGCCGCCCCAGGGCCCGCGCCAGCGGGCGAGCTCTCGGGCCTGCGCCTGCTGCTCGATCAACTCGACGCGCTGATGCGCGACCCGACGCTCGCGAACGCCCTGCGGAGGTTCACCGACAAGGTGAAGGCGGGACTCCGGTTGCCGCGCCTTCGATGGCCTGACTGGCTGCGGCTTGTGCGCCTGCCGCGCTGGCTGGCGCTGCCGCTGCTCGCGCTCCTGCTCGGGCTCGGGTCGATCGCGCTGCTCACGTCGGGCGACGACCGCGAATCCCCCGGGCCTTCGGGCGCCGAGATCGCCCTGCCCGGGGTCGGCATGCCCGCGCTGGCGGCCGCAGCGGACGACCCGCCCGCGGCTCGCATCGCGCTCGTCGTCGACGACACGTATTCCCCAGCCGAGCTGCGACGCGAGCTGCAGACGCTCGGATCGTGGCTCGACGCGAACCACGCGCCGGGGACGCGGGTCACGCTGATCGACGCGGCCAGCGGGCGCGCATCGGCCGCCGTGCGTGCCGCCGACCTGGGGGGCGCAATGCCGATCGGACCGGCATCGAGCACGTCCGCCGCCGTCAGCGACGCGTTCCGGGGCGCGGGTGGCCGGCGCCTGCTCGTCGGGGTCGGCTCTCCCGCGCCGCGCAGCTCCGCGACGACCCTCACCGTCGCCACGCGCCCCGGTGCGCCGTCCGCGACGCAGGTGCCCCTGCGGCGCGGGCAGCGGTCGCGGGTGGCGATCGACGACCGCAGGCCCGGCGCGCTCGCCGCAAGCGTCGCGAGGGCGCTGATCGGGATCTCCAACCAGCGCGAACGCTGAGCTCCCGCCCCGACGAGTTCACCGGCGCGGACGCGAGCATTTCGACGCCGCGGCCTACGCGGCAATGTGGGCAGCAGACTGGACATCGCCGCGCGTATCGCGGGCCGGTCCGCTGCCGACAGCGGCTACTTGGTCAGCTGCTTGAGGATGGCGCGCTGGGCCGCCATGTCCACGCCGGCGAGGTGATCCTCGGCGGCGGCGACGGGGTCAGCGGCGGGCGAGCCGGGGAGGCGGGTGTCTTGACTTGGGGCGGCGGCCGGGGCGCGCGAGCCCGTCTGCGCCGGCTTCTCGTGCTGTGACATGGTCTCCTCTGCGTCGGTTGCGTTGCCCATCTACCTACAAGCCAAGCTGCTCGATTCCTGCCGGTCGTCCACACGAACGCGGGGCGCCTCGTAAGGCGCCCCGCGTCGCGAGGTACGAGGTCTGCTCGATGCCGGGCTCAAGGCCCGCACAGACCATGCCGATCCGCGTCCGGGCGCCGAGCGCCCGACCGACGGGAGGCTATGACCGGCTGTGGTACCCCTCGAAATCGCGCATGGCGCCCGTGGGCAGCTTGACGCCCGTCAGCCGCTCGATCGTCGCGGCGCTGACGGGGTTGAGCTGGGACGGTGCGTCGACGACGGTCGGAAACGCAGCCGCTCCGCCGCGCGCAACCTTGCCCAGCGAGGCCGTGGAACCACTACCTGGATTCTGCAATGTTCGCTCCCTTCCGGATGGATGAACAGACGCGGCACCCGGAATGTGCCGCGCTTGCCGCATGTGCTCGGCCCTCCCTAGGTCGAAGGCCTCGCAGTGTCCGCTGGAACGTCCGAAAACGTTGCCATTTCCGGCCCGTTTACCAGAGTTATGCCCCGGACGCCGTGGAACATAGCAAAGGATCTGGCGCGCGTCACCCCATGTTCGCGGGTGTACGGACCGGTCTGTCCGGGCAACCTCGGTAGCGGCTGACACAGGACTCGAACCCGGCGCGTTACCGCTCGTCCAGAGCGCCGACGACAAGCCGTTGTTGCTCACGCAACTATCTGCTATCCTTCTCCACGGCGACGCACGGGTTGGAGCCCGTACGCTCGACCGCACTCCCCCACGCTCAGCACATGCCGCCCCGCGCGGAGCGCTAGCCGAAGGTGAGGTTACGCCGCGGATCGAGTCGCGCCGACACATCTGAAAGGGAACGCATGGCCAGGACACCCACACCGACGGCAAGCCGCCGCCGCGGCGAGCACGACGCCCCCACGAAGCGTCCGCCGCGCCGCGCGACGGTCGCTGACAGCGCGCGCACCGAGCGCCGCGCGCAGGCCGAAGCGGCCTCCGACTCGCTGCAGATCTTCCTCAACCAGGCGTCGCGCCACGCGCTGCTGACGGCCGCAGAGGAGATCGAGCTGGCCAAGCGCATCGAGCGCGGCGACATCGACGCCAAGGACCGGATGATCAACTCGAACCTGCGGCTCGTCGTGTCGCAGGCGCGCCGCTACCAGGGCCTCGGCCTGCCGCTGGGCGATCTCGTCCAGGAGGGCACGCTCGGGCTCATCCGCGCGGCCGAGAAGTTCGACTGGCGCAAGGGCTTTAAGTTCTCGACGTACGCGACGCTGTGGATCCGTCAGAGCATCCAGCGCGGCCTCGCGAACACGTCACGGACGATCCGCCTGCCCGCGCACATCGAGCAGCGCGAGCGCAAGCTCGCCCGCGTCGAGCGCGAGCTGACCGCGAAGCTCTCGCACGACCCGTCCGATCAGGAAGTCGCAGACGCCGCCGAGATGACGGTCGAGGATGTCCACGCCCTGCGCGAGGCGCGCAAGGTCGTGACGAGCCTCGACGTCCCGATCGGCGACGACGGCGACAGCCACCTCGGTGACTTCATCGCCAGCGACGCGCCCGACCCCAGCACCCAGGCCGTCACGACCGAGCTCGAGAGCACGGTCGCCCAGGCGCTGGGCCGCCTCACGCACGAAGAGCGCTCGGTCGTCGAGCTGCGCTTCGGGCTGCGTGACGGGCGCGAGCGGACGGTGGAGGCGACGAGCCGCGAGCTCGGCGTCAGCCGCGAGAAGACCCGCCAGCTCGAGGAGCGGGCGATGCGCAGCCTCGGCGACGAGCCCAGCCTCGCAGGCTTGCGCGAAGCAGCGTAGGCTTCGACCGGCCGCGACCTGGGTCGCGGCCGGTCCGCACACTGCGCGATCCCCGGAACTCCGGACCAACGCCGCGGCGTCCGGGACCCCAGGCGCGAGTGTGACAACACACCACCGCCCAGCGATTCAATCAGCCATCTCCCACCACCCGTGGCGTCTCGCGAGGCGCTCCCGGCCCCGATCTCTGCGCCCGGGCTTGACGCGCAGCCGGGCCACCGCGAGCCGGCCGCTCCCGCCGGGGGATCGCTCGCGCTGGCGTTCCGCCTGTCGGTGCCGGTCGCCATGGCGTACGTGCCGCTCGGCCTCGCCTTTGGCGTGCTGGTCGTCACCTCGGGGATCAACTGGTACTGGGCGCCACTCTCGGCGCTGCTGATCTTTGCCGGTTCGATCGAGTTTCTCGCGGTCAGCCTCATAACCTCCGGCGTGTCGATCGCGCAGGTCGCGCTGACCGCGTTCGTCGTCAACTTCCGCCACATCTTCTACGGGCTGACGTTCCCCCTGCACCGCCTGCGCGGGCGCGCCCGGCGCAGCTACGGCGTCTTCGCGCTTACGGACGAGACCTACGGGATCACGTCGGCCGGCGTCGGCGCAGCGATGACCGGCCGGCAGGTGACCGCACTGCAACTCATCAGCCACCTATGGTGGACCGGCGGGGCGCTGCTCGGCGCGCTGCTTGGGCGAGTGATCCCGAGCGACATCAAGGGCTTCGGCTTCGCGCTCACGGCGATGTTCGTGATCCTGGCCGTCGACGCCGTACGGGCCAACCGCGACTTCGGCCTTGTGGGCCTCGCCTGCGCGGCGTCGCTCGTTGCCCTGCTCGTCGACCGCTACGTCTACGACGAGTCCTTCATCGTCGCCGGACTTCTGGTCTACCTCGTCGCGTTGACCGCGATGTACCGCAGAGGGCGGGCCGGTGGTCGGTGACGCCCGCGCGTTCGCGGTGATCATGACGATCTCCCTCGTGACGGTCGGTCTGCGCGTGGCACCGTTCGTCGCGCTCGACCGATTGGCCTCCAACCAGTATCTGCGGTACCTGGGAGTGAGGATGCCGATCGGGGTCATGATCATCCTCGTCACGTACACGCTGAAGGATCTTGACCCCACCGTGTACCCCTATGGGCTGCCCCATCTCGTCGCGCTGCTGTTGTCGATATGGCTGTACTGGACCACAAACAACTCGCTGGTCGCCATCGGAACCGGGCTCACCACCTATCTCATCGCGGTCAACGTAGTTGTCGGTTGACCTTTCTCCAGAACACGTGCGCTACGCTCCGTCGTGAGCATGCCAATAAAGGTGGAGTCGACGACCAATATTCCGGGCAATCGGCGGGCGCCCGCGCGCGACCAGAGGATTCTCCTCTTGCTTTCGCCGGACGCCGACACGGTGAGCTGGTGTAAGATCGCGGAGCAGTACACAAAGACGCTCTTTTCGGATGTCCTAGCGATCTACTGGAAAACAGGAACACCGTTCCCGCACGAGGTCGAGGAGTGGGCCGGGGACTGGATCGTGTCCTTCCGGGGCGACCTCATCGTGCCCGGGCGCGTGTGCTCACGAGCGCGGAAGGGCGCGATCAACATCCACCCCTCGCCACCGCGGTTCCGCGGTCTCGGTGGGCAGTACTACGCGATCTACGAGCATCACAGCACGTACGGGACCACCTGCCACCACATGGCGAAGTCGGTGGACTCCGGTGACATCATCGACGTCCGGTACTTCTCGATCGCGCCCGGCGAGACCGCGTCGTCGCTGCGCCAGCATGTCGGTGCCTACTCCCTGGTCCAGTACCTCGACCTCGTCGCGAACTACATCGCGCTCGACCGGCCGCTCCCGACGTCCGAGGAGAAGTGGGGCGACAAGCTCTACACGCTCAAGGCACTGGACGCCTGGATGGCGCAAAAGCGAGCCGCCGACCCGGAGAACAACTGCTTCAAATGACATCGCCGGGCGAGTACGCGGTCTTCGCGCTGAGCTTCGCCGCGTCGGCGGGCGCGCCGGGACCGGAGATCGCCGCTGTCCTCGGTCGCGCCCTGTCGCGCGGTTTGCGCGGGTGCGTGCCCCTAGCGCTCGGCATAACCCTCGGCAAGCTGTTCATGCTGAGCGCCGCGATCATCGGCCTTGCCGCGCTCATCGCGGCACTCGGACCGGTCTTCACCGTCGTGCAGTACTGCGGTGCCGCGTACCTGCTGTATCTCGGCGTCAGAAAGTGGAGGCGGGCGAGGGATGCCGTGGCCGAAGGCAAGACCGACGACCGGGACCGCTTCTGGACCCAGACCGCGCTGGGGCTCGGCCTGACCTTGTCGAACCCGATCGCGCTCGCCTTCTACATCGCGCTGCTGCCCGGAGTCATCGAGGTCTCGGAGATCACGCTCGACACGTACCTCGTGCTCGCCGGGATCATCGTCGTCGTGATGACCCTCACGGTGATCGCCTACGGCTTCGCCGCCGAGGTCACGCGCAAGCTGATCGCCGGCAACCGGGCCAAGTTCTGGATCGACAGGCTGGCCGGCGCCATGTTCGCGACTGCCGGTATCTGGGTTGCGATCCGCCCCTCTTTGTGATGGGCGCAGCGTCACGGTCCGGGTATGTCCTCGAGGCTCCACCCCGGCGCCATTGTGCGAACACACTACGTCACTAACCGCATCCTGGTGCGTTTAGTCCCATAATCCGGTGTGTGACGGATCGCACTTAAGTGCAACTCCGAGCTGCCGATAGTGGGTGGCTGATCAAACAGGAGTGTGGAGCCCGTGAACGCCCGAGCCGAACTTACGCCGCAGATGCTCGCCTACGAGGAGAAGTTCAACGACTCCGGTGAGATCCGCTGGATGCCGTACCTCATGTACTTTCATCCGGCCGGCCACCGCTCGCCGACCGTCAACACCGACGGCGTGGGCTTTCGCTACACCGACGCCGACGACCAGCGCGCCTCGGCCGGCGACCTCGGCGGCGCGAGCGCGGTGCGGCTGCTGGCCGGCAGCTCGACCGTGTTCGGCATCGGGGCGTCCACGGACGCGGCGACGATGCCCTCGCGGATGACGGTCCGCGACGAGCGGACGGCACCCTGGCTGAACTTCGGGGGTCGCAGCTACAACTCGACGCAGGAGCTGCTGCTGTTCGTCCTCTACCGCTACCTGTTGCCGCGGGTGGAGGAGATCGTGCTGCTCTCGGGGTTCAACAACCTCGGTCTCGCGCGGGCCGCGGCGTCGCGTCGCGGCGATCACGGCGAGTTCTTCAACAGCGGCGACTTCCACGAGGCGCTGGGCTCGCTGCGCGCGCCCTCGCTCTTGCGCCGCCTGGCGAGCGGGGCCGCGAACGGGCGCGGCGGCTCGGACGATCCGCGCGAAGGAGTGCCGTCGATGGACGAGCAGGTCTCCTACGCGACCGACCTGACGCTGCGCCACCTCGATGTCTGGCGGGTGCTGGCCGACGACATGGGCGCGCGGCTGACCTATGTCCTGCAGCCGCTCGCCGGCTGGGTGCGCCCCGAAGGCTCACGCGAGGAGGTGGCGCTGTTCGAGGAGCTCGATGAGCTGGGGCGGTTTAGCGAGGTCTACGGAGACATCTCGGATCCCCGCGTGGGGCAGGACTACGCGCAGCGCCTGGCGGCGGGCGCCGCAAGTCTCGACGTGGGCTTCGTCGACCTCGGCTCGCTGCTCGCCGCCAGCGTGGCTGCGGAGGAGTGGCTGTTCGTCGACCGCATCCATTTCAACGACGCCGGCTATGACCGCGTCTCGTCCCTGCTGCTGTCGGAACTCTAAGACGATGTCCCACGACCTATCACGAGGTGAGCACAGCCATGAAGTGGTTCAAGCGACTGATGTCCAAGCTCGGCCCCAAGAAGAAGCGCCGCGACTCATCCATCTATCCAATGTTCTAGGCGACCGCCGGACGCCGGCCGCGTGCGTGCGGTGTGACGACAGGTACGGTGCGCGATGAGGTGGCGAGACGCGTACCGCCAGGCGCTGGACCCGGAGGCGCCCCTGGCGATGAGCTGGATCGACGGGTTGCGGTCGGCCACCGGCACGACGACTCAGGAGTCTGAGGACACCGCCCGCCAAACGGCCGCCAGGGCGAGCGCATGGTCGCGCGGGGCAGTCTGCGACGTCGGCGTCATCTTCGGCGGCGACGATGTCGTCGGCGACGATCGCGAGCGACTGGTGCGCGAGCTCCTGCTGCAGTCCGCTCCGCTCGCAACGGTCCTCGGTGCATGGCTGCAGGGCATGAGCGCGCCAGGTGTCTTCGAAGACCCTGTGCAGCTGCGCGTCATGGCCTCGCTGGCCGACGACGTCGGTGTGGGCCGGCCGGACTCCTCGCGCTGGTCGCAGTTCGTCCTGCTGCTGCACCGTCACGGTCTGACGGGCCTGTCCGATCCCGCGCACCTGGCTGCGTCGCAGGCGATCGAGGACACGGCCTTCGCGCTGCCCGCCGCGCTGCTGGCGGTCAGCCGCCGCGCAGACGTGCTCGCCACACAGATCGCGGGCATCGACCTCGTGCTGCGCCACGTCGGGCTCATGCCGGCGTGGGCGCATCAGCGCTCGCTGGAACCCGACGCGGTCGCCTGGAGCCGGCTGGACCTCAGCCAGGCTTCGTGGATCGCGACACTGAATCCGGTCGCGCACGCCGATGCCACCGCGCACGACTACGCGGCGCTGGGCGCCGAGCACCGCCAGCAGGTCGCCGAAGGCGCGGCGTGGGCGCTCAGCGCGGTCTCGCGCTGGCACGAGCAGCTGCTCGCGCACTGCGGCGTCACGCTCGACCCGGAGCGCGAGATGGCGGCGCTGATGCGCAAGCGCGCGCGGGAGGGACGCGTCTATCACCACGCGTTCGAGCTGGCCGGCCGCAGCCTGTCGGAGTGGCTGCAGACGGCGATGGAGGACCCCCTGCCGCTGCTCGACGCCCTGCGCGCGAGCCGCCTGATCCGGCCGGGAGATTCCAAGCGCAGTCCCCTCACCACCAGCCTCGTCGGGTCACGAGGGCCGATGTTCCGCGTCTTCACCCCGGAAGATCTGTCGATCATCGAGCGCTGGATCGACGCCCTCCCGGCACGCGCGCCGGCGGAGGCGCAGGCGACGCCGCCCGCGCGCGCCGTCGCCACGACGCCACCGTACGCGGCCGCCCCCGAGCGCCGGCCCCTCCAGGACGATCACGGCGTCGCGCCCCGCAACGTGCGCGACGCGTACTTCCTGCTGCAGGGCCGGTCGATCCCGACGGCCACCCGCAACTTCGCGATCCGCTACGCACGCAGGTGGCTCGCGGATGCGGCGCACTCGCTCGATCGCACGGAGCGCTCGCTGCCACGCGCGTGGCCCGAGACGGGATTGCGGCCGTGGCTGCTTGACCAGCACGACAGGCACGGCGACGAGTTCGAGTCGGCGACGACGACGATCCCGGCTCGCGAAGCGGTCATCGACTCGACGCTTCAGCTCGCGCCGCTGACGCTCATCGACGGCGCCTGGCTGCAGGGCTTCACGGACATCGGGCTGGCCTCGTCGCATGTGGGCTTCCCGCTGTTTCACACCTACTGGGACGAGCTGGGCAACGGCGACGCAGAGCTCAACCACCCGCGGATCTACCGCCATGTGCTGCGCGAGATGGGCGTCACGCTACCGCCGACCGGATCGCGAGAGTTCGCGCGTGATCCGCGACTGCGCGAGGAGTCGTTCAGGCTGCCCGTGTACTGGCTGTGCCTCGGCAAGCTGCCCCGGACGCTCGAGCCGGAGATCCTCGGCCTCAACCTCGCGATGGAGCTGTCCGGCGTCGGCGGGAGCTACCGCCAAGCCCGCACGGTGCTGGCACATTACGGCTTCAGCACGCGCTTCGTGGACATCCACAACACGATCGACAACGTCTCTACGGGGCATTCGGCCTGGGCGGCCGACTCGGTCCACGCGTACATGGAGTCCGTCGCGATGCGCGGCCCCGAGGCGCGCGTGACCGCCGAATGGCAGCGCGTGCGCGTCGGCTACGAGTCACTGGAGCCGTTGCCCCGGCCCGGCATCCGACGCACCCGGTTTCGCTTCAGCGCGGCACGGCGAGGCCCCGGCGCGGTGCGCGGCGAGACCGCCGAGCCGCGGCAGCACATCTCGGTGGGGGTGGCCGCATGACGCCGCACTACGTTCTCGGGCTGTCGGCGTACTACCACGACAGCGCGGCCGCGCTGGTCCGCGACGGGCTGCCCGTCGCCGCCGCGCAAGAGGAGCGCTTCTCACGCGTGCGCCACGATGCGTCGTTCCCCGCGCAGGCGCTCACCTACTGTCTCGATGCCGAGTCGATCGCGCTCGACGACCTGTCGGCCGTCGTCTTCTACGAGGACTCGCGCGAGAAGCTCAGGCGCGTGCTGTCCTCGTTCGCGAGCGCGGGCGTCGGCGGCGCCGCAGCGTTCGGGCGCGCATTTCCTGACTGGCTGCGCTGGAAGCGCAACGCACCGCTCCGCGTCGACGCGGAGCTCGCCACGCTGGGTCTCGGCAGCGCGCCGAGGACCGTCTGCACGCGCCACCATCGGGCCCACGCCGCATCGGCGTTCCTGCCCTCCCCATTCGAGGACGCCGCCGTACTCTGCATCGACGGCGTCGGCGAGTGGCAGACGACCACGATCTGGCACGGCCGGGGCACGGAGCTCGAGCTCGTGGACTCGATCTCATATCCGCATTCGCTCGGGCTGCTCTACTCGGCCTTTACGTACTACTGCGGCTTCAAGGTCGACTCGGGCGAGTACAAGCTCATGGGACTCGCGCCCTACGGGCGTCCGCGCTACGCGGATCTCATCCGTGCGGAGCTCGTCAACCTGAGATCCGACGGCTCGTTCACGCTGAACATGGACTACTTCGACTTCCTCCGGGGCGTGCGGATGGTGGGCGCGCCGTTCGAACGCCTGTTTGGCGGGCCGATCAGGCCTCCGGAGTCCGACCTCACGCAGCGCGAGTGCGACCTTGCGGCATCGGTCCAGCTCGTGACGGAGGAGGCCGTCATGGGGCTCGGGGCGCGCGCGGCCGAGCGTACGGGCGAGAGCGCGCTGTGCCTTGCGGGCGGCGTCGCCCTGAACTGCGTAGCCAACGGCGTCATCAGCCGGTCCGGCCTCTTCGACGCCACCTGGGTGCAGCCCGCGGCGGGCGACGCGGGCGGCGCTCTCGGCGCCGCGCTCGACCACGCGGCACCGCGCAACGGGCGCCCGCACCTGAGCGCCCGGCGGACGGCGGCGCGCGGCGCGCGGCCGCTTGCCGGCGACGACGCCATGGCCGGCGCCCTGCTCGGCCCGGCCTACTCCGACGCCGAGATCGGCGAGTTCCTGCGGCGTAACGGCCATCCCGCCGAGCGGCTCGGCGACGACGAGCTCTACGCCGAGCTCGCCCGTCGCCTCGCCGAAGGCGCGGTCGTAGGCTTCTTTCAGGGCCGTATGGAGTTCGGTCCGCGTGCGCTCGGCGCCCGGTCGATCCTCGGTGACCCGCGCGACCCGGAGATGCAGCGCCGGATGAACCTCAAGATCAAGTATCGGGAGTCGTTCCGGCCGTTCGCGCCCGCCGTGCTCGCCGACGATGCCGAGACGTACTTCGACGTGCGCGAGGAGAGCCCATACATGCTGATCGTGTCGGACGTCGTCGACGCGATCCGCGTCCACGACGAGTCGGGCCGCACCGGTGGGCTTGGCACGATCAACGAGACCCGGTCGCAGCTACCGGCGATCACACACGTCGACATGTCAGCGCGGGTACAGACGGTCACCGAGCAGCGCCATCCCGCGTTCGCCCGGCTGCTGCGGGCGTTCAAAGCACGCACCGGCTGCCCAGTGCTCGTCAACACGTCGTTCAACGTCCGCGGCGAGCCGATCGTGCGGACGCCCGAAGAGGCGTTCACCTGCTTCATGCGCACGGAGATGGACGTCCTCGCCCTCGGCAACTACCTGGTGGAGCGCACCCACCAAGTGCCGGTCGCCGAGGCTGCCGACTGGCGCGAGTCGATCCCCCTCGACTGATCGATGCGCGGCTATCCCACCACACAGGACGGAGACTTCACGTTGCTCAAGCTCGCCTCGCTGCTGTTCTACCTCACGGTCCTCGTGCCGATCTCCTTCCTGCGCGCACTGCGTGGGAGCTCGCCGTTCGGCCGCCGCGCCTTCCTCGCGCCGTCGGCGTGGGATGCGCCCCGGCGCCTGCTGGGCGCGTGGCCGCCGCGGGCGTCCCGGGGACGGGTGTAGACATGTCGCATGTGATCTACAAGGTGCTCGACTCGACCCCCATCTGGGCGACCGGCGGCGACGGGGTCTGGATCCACGACCGCGATGGCAACCGGTACCTTGACACCTGCGGGGGTGTTGCCGTGTCGAGCCTCGGACACAACCACCCGCGCGTCATCGAAGCCATCGAGCGCGAAGCGAGGCGGCTCGGCTGGGCGCACGCCGGCACCTACACCACGCCCGTCGCGGAGGAGCTCGCCGACCTCCTTGCCGAGCAGTCCGGCGGCCTGCCACATGTGCAGTTTCTCTCCGGCGGCTCGGAAGCGATGGAGCTGACGCTCAAGGCGGCCTATCAGTACCACTGGGAGCGCGACGAGCACAGCCGGACGATCTTCATCTCGCGCCGGCAGTCCTACCATGGCTCGACGCTCGCGACGCTGGCGATCACGGGCAATGCGCAGCGGCGCGCGATGTTCGACCCTCTACTCGGCGAGCCGCACTTCGTCGCGCCCTGCTACGCCTACCGCGACCAGGCACCCGGGGAGAGCGAGGAGGCCTACGCCGCGCGGCTCGCCGACGAGCTCGACCAGCGCATCGTCGAGCTCGGCGCGCACAACGTCGCCGGCTTCGTCGCCGAGACCGTCGTCGGCTCGACCAACGGCGCGGTACCGCCGGTGGCCACCTACTTCAAGCAGATCAAGGCGGTCTGCGAGCGCCACGGCGTCCTGCTCATCCTCGACGAGGTGATGGCCGGCATGGGCCGCACCGGCCACGCATTCGCCTACCACGAGGACGGCATCGTGCCCGACCTGTGCGCGATCGGCAAGGGCCTCGCCGCCGGCTACCAGCCGATCTCGGCGATCCTGTGGGCACCGCACGTCCACGCGGCGATCGGCAACGGCTCGGGCGTCTGGCGCAACGGCCAGACGCACGTCAACCACCCGATTGCGTGTGGGGCGGCGCTCGAGGTGCAGCGGATCGTCGAGGAGGAGGGGCTGCTCGAGACAGTCCGAGCACGCGGGGCGACGCTGCAGGCGCTGCTCGCGGATCGTCTCGGGGACGAGGAGCGAGTCGGCGACATCCGCGGACGCGGGCTGTTCGTCGGCGTCGAGTTGGTCGAGGACCGCGAGACCAAGGCGCCGTGCACCGGCGGCGACACGTTCGTCGCGAGCCTCAAGGCGGCATGCCTGGCGCGCGGGCTGCTGACGTACCCGGGGTCGGGGACCGTCGACGGCACCCTCGGCGCCCACGTCCTGTTCGCCCCGCCGTTCGTGGCCACCGAGGACGACTTGGAGGAGATGGTCGACCGCTTCGCCGTCGGCCTCGCGAGCGCGTACGGCGCCACCTACGCGGCGTAGGCCGCTGGGCGGCGGAGACTGCTTCGCCATACCGTCATCACCTCTTCGAGGCGGCCGGCGTGCAGATCCCGGTCGCGCGCGCCGCGGTCGGGGCCCACGGCCTCGTCGCCGGCGCCACCGTCCGCGACGCGGTCGCGGACGTGCTGCGCGCACTCGCCGGCGCAGAGCCGCCCGACCCGCCGCCCCCACCGCAATCGCCACCACGCCGCCGCGGTGACCACATGCCCCGTGGCAGACAGCTCGGACCGGATCGGTCGCGCGCGGACACAGGCGTATCCTGCACGCATGGGCGAGCTGGCGGTACGACGCGACGGAGCCTTCTACGGCGTGACGATCCGCGCGGTGCTCGACTCCGGAGCCACCGCGCCGCTGTACGTCGCGATCCGCGCCGAGCGCGTGGAGTGGCAGGATCCCACCGATCCGGCCGCCGGGCCGGGCGGCTGGGTGCGATCCGTCGCGCCGAAGGCCGTCGAGGCCGAGCTCGAGCTGTACTTCACGCGCGACAAGGTCCACGCTCGAGCGCTCGAGCAGCTCGCGAAGTGGCAGGCCGACCCGCCGCCGCAGCTCGTCGGCGTGAGCTCCGTCGAGGAGCAGTACGTCGGGCTCATCGACCAGGCGGTGGGCAACGGCATCGGGATCAAGCTCACCGATGCCGAGCAGGACCGCTCAAGCAGCCGCGCGTACGCGGCGTGGTCGCGCGGCAAGCTCTGCGGCGACTCGCCGTCGCCGGCCCAGTAGCTACGCCCGGCGGGCGCAGGCCTCCTACGCTGCGCCGCGCTGCTTCTCGGCCGGCACGACCGCCACGACGCGGCCCGCGCGAACGTCCTTGGCGATCTCGCGCTCGGGGCGCGCCGGGCGCGGCATGCGCTTGACGACGCGTTTGCGCCAGAGGCTGATGAGGCCGATCCGCCAGGCGATGTAGCCGGAGCGGCCGGGGATCGCCGAGAAGTCCATCTTCGCGAGATGGCTCAGCGCGCGGCGCGACAGGTACGCGGTGCGCAGGACGTGCCCGAGGCGCGGGTAGAGCTTCTGCTCCTCCGTGCTCGCGTGCACGCGGTTCAGCAGCCGCTTCCACAGCCAAAACGGCGGGCGCCAGATGCACAGGAGGTACAGCAAGAGGTTGTTCACGCGCGGCGGGATCGACATGAACGTCGCCGAGATCTCCTCGATGTCGACGCCGCGCTCCTTCATCGCCTTCTCGAGCTCGGTGTTCGGGATGACCTTCAGCGAGTAGATGAACAGCGTGTACGGCCGCTCCATGTCGTAGAGCAGCTGCAGCGTGTCCTTGAGGTCCTGCGCCGTCTCGATCGGGTTGTCGGTGATGATGTCGTAGGCCGGAGGGATGTGGTATTTCGGCGAGAACGACGCGTTCACCGATCCGGCGGCGAGGATCTTCTCGGGCGGCGACGGGCGCTTGTAGAAGGCGAGCGTGTTGCGGCTACCGCTCTGGATGCCCATCCGCACGCGGTTCATGCCGGCCCACGTCAGCAGCTCGAACTTGTCGCGGTTGACGTAGTTCGGGATGACGCCGTAGACGGCGAACGGGAGGTCGAGCTCGGCCTTCCACAGCTCGGCGAACTCCTCGATCTGGCGGTAGGGGATCGCCATGAAGCTGTCGTCGTGGAAGGAGACCTGGCTGAGGTGCGGAAACCGCGACCGCGCCGTCTTGACCTCGTCGACGATGTAGCGCGCGCTCGGGTGGCGGATGCGCTTGTACTTCGGGTCGTTGGAGATGAACTTCGTGTTGCCGCAGTACGAGCAGTGAAACGGGCAGCCGATCGACCACAGCGTCGTGTAGCTCAGGCCGTCGTTGTCGATGTAGTCCGACACCTTCATCGGGATGAAGCCGTCGCCCGCCTGGTAGATGAGCTCGCCCTCGCCGTACTGCGGGAACGGCAGGCTCTCCATCTCGTCGGTCGACATGAGCGGGAGGAAGTGGTTGCGGATGACCTCCTCGCCCTCCTCCTTGAACCAGAAGTTCTTGATGTTCGTCGGGCGATTGCCCGCCATGAGCTCGGCGTAGAGCTCCTGGAAGGCGAACTCGCCCTCGCCGGTGCAGATCGCATCGACGTCGGAGAGGATTGCGTCCTCCGGGTGGATGATCGGGTGGATGCCGCCCCAGATGACGTAGGTCGAGGGGTCGAGCTCCTTCACGCGCTTGATGAGCTTGCGCGTGAGGTCCGAGTAGCCGGTCATCGAGGAGAAGCCGACGAGGTCGGACTTGATCAGGTCGCGTGCCGCGAGGTCGATGTCCTCGGGCTCGAGCGACCCGGCGCTGCCGAGCGTCCCGCGCAGGCCGTTGCGGATGCTCCGGTAGCGGTTCGTCGACACATAGCAGGACTCCGTGTCCTCGTTGATGCGTGCGACGAATGCGGCCATCTTGCGAAAGCCGCACGACGTGATGCCATCCTCAAGCGATACCAGCTTGATCTGCATGCAGAACTCCCCCGCTCCTTCGGACGAAGGTTGATCGTAGCGATGGCACGTTCGGCATGCACCACGTTCGGCCTGCATCTGGACGTTTGTTCTAGGTTTCCCCGCGTGGTCGCTAGAGACGATGTCGAAGACGCGGTCGTGGCGGGGTGCGTCGGGGCGGTGCTCAGCGGTGCGCCATCGACGCTGCACGCCCTGTGGCACGCGATCAACCCGCTCGAGGCGTCGCTTGCGGCCGGAACGCTGCTGCTCCCGCACGAGGAGCGCCCGTCGCGGTTGCTGCCGGCCGCGCTCGCTGCGCACGGCGCGCTCTCGCTCGGCTGGGCGGTCGTGCTCGCCGCGACCCTGCCGCCGCGGCGAACGGTCGCCTGGTCGGCGGGTGCCGGCCTCGCGATCGCGGCGCTGGACCTCGGCGTCGTCGGCCGGCGCTATCCGCGCATCCGCGCCCTGCCGCTCATCCCGCAGGTGCTCGACCACGTCGCCTTCGCCGCGACGGTGGGGTGCGTCGTCAGCCGCCGGCGGGCGCGGCGGGCTGCGGCGAGCCGAGCCTGACCATCGTCGCGTCGAGCTCGGCCGCGTCGACGGAGCCGGGCACCCCGATGACGACGATCCGCGAGCCGGGGGGCTCGTCCCCCCAGGGCCGGTCCGGCTGGATGCTGTAGCGGCGGCCGACGAGCTGCAGCAGGTAGCGGCTGGCCGGGTCCTCGCGCAGATGCAGGAAGCCCTTCGCCCGCACGATGCCCTCGGGGAAGGCCGCCATCGCCTCGACGAGCCCGGCGCCGCTGAGCGGCGCGTCGCCGCTGAAGCTCCACGTCGCGAACGTCGGGTGATCGTGATCGTGATCGTGATCGTGGTGGTGCTGGTCGTCGCGATGGGCGTCCGCGGCATGGCGCGGCTCGGTGCGCGCGCCGATGACGACATCGACCGGCACGTCGCCGAACGCGGCGTCCACGATGCCCGTCGACGGGCCGACGACGTCGCGCAGCCATGCGCGTAGATCCTCGAGCGCGCCGGCTTCGACGAGGTCCGTCTTGCTGACGAGGAGCAGGTCCGCCGCGCGCAGCTGGGCAAGCACGGCGTAGCCGGTCGCGTCGTCCTCGGCCCGCGACCGGACGCTCTCGGCGTCGGCCACGACGACGACCGCGTCGCGCACGTAGCCCGGCATGTCGCCGAGGACGGCGATCTGGGCGGGGTCCGCAACGCCGCTGGCCTCGACGACGACCTGCTCGGGCGGGTCGTCGACGTCGCGCAAGCTCGCGAGCGCGGCGATGAAGTCGCCGCCGATCCCGCAGCAGATGCAGCCGTTCGTCAGGGTCAGCATCTCCCCGTCGCGCGACTGGACGAGCTCGGCGTCGATGTTGATCGCGCCGAAGTCGTTGACGAGCACGGCCAGCCGCCGGCCTCCCGCATCGCGCAGGACGCGGTTCAGCAGCGTCGTCTTGCCGGCGCCGAGAAAGCCGCCGATGACGGTCAGCGAGATGGGCGAGGCGGTCGCCATAGCGCGGAGGCTAATCGAGCCGCTGCGCGACGATGCCCGCGACGCCGCGCGGCCCGCCACGACGCTCGGCGATGCCCTCGCGGTAGTGGCGCACGTGCAGGTGGGAGAACGCCGCCAGCAGCTCGTTGCGCTCCAGGACGTAGGCGGGGTTGAAGTCGCGGCCGAGGTCCTCGACGTGGGCCCGAGCGAACGTCTCGTAGAGGACGACGCCGCCCGGCGCCAGCGCGCGACACAGCGCGGCGAAGAGGTCGCGCTGCAGGTAGCTCATGCAGACGACGACGTCGTACGGCCCTTCGGGCAGCGGATCGCGCGCGAGGTCCAGTACCTGCGGGTCGACGGCCAACTCACGCCGCGCGGCGGCCTCGCGCAGTGCCGCGATCGCCACGTCGGAGACGTCGACGGCGTCGACCTGAAAGCCGAGCTCGGCGAGCCAGCGCGCGTTGCGGCCATCACCGCATGCCACGTCGATGGCGCGCGGGCGCGGGCGGTCGACGGCGCCGGCGCGCGGGCTTGCGCCCGCCACCTCGCGCACGAGCGAGGCATGCTCGACGAGCCACTGCGCAGGGGCATCGGGGAACGGCTCGAAGCCATCGCCGTCATAGCGCTCGTTCCAGCGCGCGCGCGCTGTCGTCTCGGGGCTCATGTCCGCGACACGCTACCCGGCCCGATCAGCGGCGCTCATACCTCGTAGCGGCCTCGGGTAGCCCGAAGACGAGACACGTAACCGAGACGAGGAGGAACGGCCCATGTCGGAGCGAGAGATGGCAGATCCGCAGACCTACCGTGGCGGCGTCGAGGAGGCCGAGGACGCGAAGGGTGGCGCGCCCGGTGGCATCGTGCCGCGGGACATGGTTGACGAGCCGGCCTCGCCTCCGTCCGACGAGTTCGCGATGAAGGACGACACGCTCGGCGGATGGGCGACGGAGGAGTCCGAGCATCAGGTCCCGCGCGACGGCGGCGACAACGCCGACGCGACGCGCGACGGCGGGCCCGACCCCGACTCGCCGAGCCGCGTGGGTGCCGGTTCGGACCCCGACGCCGGTCGCGTCGGGAACGTCAAGACGTCGTAGTCCGCGAAGCGGCTGGGCGCCCGGTCAGTTCAGCCGGGCGCGCAGCGCGCCGAGCTCGATCCGCAACGTTTCGATCCGCGACGGATCGAGCGGGAGCGCGAGCCGCAGTTCGGCCGCCTGGATCGTGCGCGACAGGTCCGCGCGCCGGCCGAAGGACGCGACGAGGTTGTTGAGGATCCGCAGCGCCGTCTCGTGCGCGCCCCAGGCGCGCACCTCGCGCCGCGACTGCGCGATCACGGACTGGCCGCCCGCGAACGGGTCGATGAGCAGCGGCGGGTCCGTGCGCAGGTCGCCGACGACGTAGTGGCCCGGCAGCCCCACCCCGCTGAGCGCGATGCCGGCGCGCTGCGCCGTCGCCACGTACAGCACCGACAACAGGATCGGCAGGCCGCGCCGGCGCGCGAGGACGACATCGAGCATCGAGTTCTGCGGGTGGTCGTAGCGGCGCTGGTCGCCGCTGAAGCCGTGGCGGACGCCCAAGACCTCGTGCAAAGCGTCGAG
Source organism: uncultured Actinomycetes bacterium (assembly GCA_963810605.1). Taxonomy (GTDB): domain Bacteria; phylum Actinomycetota; class Thermoleophilia; order Solirubrobacterales; family Solirubrobacteraceae; genus CADCVQ01. The sequence goes on along the minus strand of CAWEOF010000025.1, from coordinate 38,808 downwards.
CCCCGCGCGGGGACCGGAGAACCCCCCGCGGGCGTCGGCGACCTCCTTCCCCAGTTCGTCGAGCAGCGCGACGGCCGCAGACTGATCCACGTCGCGAAACTCCGCCGCGAGCGAAAGCGCCAGCGCGTCGATCGGCGGCTCAGGCTGGGCGGCGAGTATTAGGAATGGCTCCATGGACACCACCGTATTGTGGCTGGCTGACGACGGCGTCAGACTTGTACCCATGTCCAAGATCAAGATCCACGAAGCCGACCAACTGACGGTTCGCGACGTCGTCCACGCCAAGCTCAGCGCGCTCGAGGCGACATCGACGATCGCGGACGTGCGGGCGTACTTCGCCGCCAGCGCGAGCCGGCGCCAGGCCTTCGTCGTCGACCGCGGGCGCTACGTCGGCTCGCTGACGCCGGACGACCTCGAGGGCGCCGACCCCGACAGCCTCGCCGCCGACGTCGCCGACCGCGACGGTCCGACGATCGGCCTCGACGCGCCCGCCACCACCGGTCGCGATCTCGCCATGCTGACCGACCGGCGCCGCGTCCCCGTCGTCGACGACGACGGCAAGCTGGTCGGCGTCGTCGCCGTCACCGGCGACCTCACGTCGTTCTGCGGGACGGGCTGAGGCCGCGCCGTCAGCCGTCGTGCTCGAGCGTCTTCTTCGCCGCTTCGGTGGCGGGGTGATCGAGGCCGAGCACCCGCTCCATGTCTGCGACGAGCATCGTCTGCAGCGTGCGGGCCTTGTCGGCATGTCCGGCTTGGCGGTAGGAGGACGCGAGATCGCGTCGCGCGGTGAGCGTCTCCGTGTCGTCCGCGCCGTGGATGCGCGCGCACTCCGCGGCTGCCTCCTCCTCGACGGCGATCGCCTCGTCGAAGCGCTCGGCCGACCACAGCGTCTGGGCAAGGTTCGAGCGTGCTTCGAGCGTCTGGTCCTCGTCGGCCCCCACGACGCGGAGACGATCCGCGAGAACCTGCCGGAGGACCTCGATCGCGTCGTCCGTGCGTCCAGCCGAGGCATAGGAGAACGAGAGGTTCGAGCGCGCGGTAAGCGTGTCGAGATGGTCGGCACCGAGGACCCGCTCGGTCGTCGTGAGCACCTCCTCCTCGATGGCGATCGCCTCGTCGTGCCGGCCATCGGACCAGTACGTCGCGGCGAGGTTGACGCGGGCGCGCAGGGTTGCGGGCGAGTCGGCGCCGAGCACGCGCTCGGAGATCTCGGCGACGTCCTCCTCGATGACCATCGCCTCGTCGTGACGGCCGGTCTGCCAATAGGAGTAGGCGAGCTCTCCGCGCATCGACAGGGTGGCCTCGTGCTCGGCCCCGAACGCCTCGACGTGCTCCTCGACCTGGCGCTCCTGGCGCTCGATCGCCTCGTCGACGACGTTGCGCATCTTCTCCACCGCGTCCTGCTCCTGCTCGGCCATCTCCGCCCTCCTCGTTCAGCGAGAGGGTAGCGAGGCAAAGGCGCCGACCGATGGGTGTGGCGCAGAGCCGTTTGAGCGCGGATCGACGCTCAGACGGGCAGCGGCGGCTCGGCCAGCGCGCGAGCCTCTTCCTGCGCCAGGACGAACTCGCAGCAGCAGTCCATGAGCGGGCCGCCGAGCGCGCGCAGGATCGCGATCCGCTCGCGCTCCTCGACGGGCTGGTAGCTCTCCACGTCGCGCTCGGTCACGTAGGAGGCGGCGAGCTCGCACAGCATCTGCGCCTGCTCGCGGGTCAAGGTCAGGGGAGCCTCGTCGCCGAAGACGTCCGTCGCGGCGAGCATGTCGTCGAGCGTCATCCAGGCGCGCAGGGCGAGCACGTCGTCTGCGGCGTCGTGGTCGAGGCGCGCAAGCTGGTCGCGGCGCCATGCGAGGGCGTCGCGGAAGGCATCGATCTCGCCGCGGACGGCGCTCGCGTCACAGACGACGGTGATGCCGTCGCGCCCTATGCGGTAGTGGCGTTCCATGAGATTGCTCATACCCATACTCCTATGATCGGCATGAGCTGTGTGTGACGTTACATACGGAAGGCCAGAATTCCACGGATCACCATGGCCCCGCGGTCGCGGTCATCCGGCGCCAGCTCCGACGGTCTCGGCGCACGCGCGGGCGATCGCCTCGGCAAACGCATCGACATCCTCTGGTGTGGTGTCCCATGAGCACATCCAGCGTACCTCGCCGGTCGGCTCGTCCCAGACGTAGAAGCGGTAGTCGCGGTGCAGGGCCTCTCTGGCCGCTGGGGCGATGATGGCGAAGATCGCGTTGGCTTGCACGGCCTGCGTGATCCGCACACCGGGCACGCCGGCCAGTGCGCTGGCGAGTCGGGCGGCCATCGCATTGGCGTGCGCCGCGTTTCGCCGCCAGAGGTCGCCCTCGAGCAGGGCGATGAACTGCGCGGCGAGGTAGCGGCCCTTGGACGCGAGCTGCAGCGTCTGCTTGCGCAGGTAGGCCACGCCGTCGGCGAGCTCGGGGCGCAGGAGCACGACGGCCTCGCCGAGCAGGACGCCGTTCTTCGTCGCGCCGAAGGACAGCGCGTCCACGCCGGCGTCGGTGGCGACGGCACGCAGCGGGACGTCGAGACCCGCGGCGGCGTTCGCCAGGCGCGCGCCGTCGACGTGCAGCAGCAGGCCGCGCTCGTGCGCGAAGTCGGCCAGCGTCGCGAGCTCGTCCGGGCTGTAGCGGGTCCCGAGCTCCGAGCTCTGCGTGACCGAGACGACGTGCGGCTGGACGGCGTGCTCGTCGCCCAGTCGCCACAGCAGCGGCGTGACGAGGTCCGGCGTGAGCTTGCCGTCGGGGGTCGGCAGGGCGTGCAGCTTGACGCCGGCGATGCGCTCCGGCGCCCCGCCCTCGTCGACGTTGGCGTGCGCCGTCGCGGCGCAGACGACGGACTCCCACGGCCTGCACAGCGCCCGGAAGCACAGGACGTTCGCGCCAGTACCGTTGAAGACGAGAAACGACGTGGCCTGCTCGCCGAGGTGGTCGCGCAGGAGCTCGTCGGCCCGCGCGGTCCAGGGATCGGCGCCGTACGGACTCGCCGAGCCGGTGTTGGCCTCGGCGATCGCGGCCAGGACGTCGGGGTGCGCCGGCGCGTAGTTGTCGGAGGCGAAGTTCCTCACGGCCCCAGCGTAGTCGCCGGCGGGAGCGCCCGACGGATGCTCGTTCGGCTCGTGTGCCAGGAGACCTTCGTCGACTCCTTCAAACCGAGGTGATCCGCCGATCGCGTCAGCTGCACGGCCTCACGCCGGAATCTCCGCGGTAGACGGGGTCTTGGACGTAGAGGCACATCCTCTCGGCGGATGCTGCACCGCATCGTGCGTCAGCATTCGGTACAGGTTCCCGTACATATTCTGGCTGTGAGTGTCCGGCGTCCGCTGGTTTTTGAAGTGTGACACGCAACGGGGTGACAGAATGCTGCGGCTCTTGACTTGGCCCATGCTTCGCGCGGTACCGGCCACCGCGGCAATGGCACTGATGATGATCGTGAATCCCGTCGCTCAAGCAGCACCGAACGATCCGGTAGTCGTGCGCCCCGTGCCGGGCGTAGAACTCACCGGGGGTCCGGCTCAGCAAGCCCTTGTAGCAAGCCTGGCCAAAGCACGAGATCGCTGGTCGGCGGCGCGACGCGCTGCGCGTAGCGATCTCCGCCGCATCCTGCGCGTACGCCGGTCAACCGTGCGCGACCGCGCGAGCGCCCTTCGCGAGATCCGGTATATCCGCAAGCGGGCCGAGGAAGGAGAATCGCGCGCCCGTCGTACGATTGCGACAATCAAGCGTGACCCCGTCTTTGTCCCGCTGGGGACAAAGACCATCGCCGAAGAGTTCGCTCGGATCGACCGTGAACAGGTGATGGCCGCAGATCTCCGGCGACATGCCATGAGAATGCGTGCCGCGCTGCGCGCGCCCTCGCGTACCGGCGCGTTGCGCATCGGCACCCCGCGCGTCGTTGTCGTCGTGGTCGCGGTCGGTGCGGGCACGGTGGCTGCGGTGGGCGCTCTAGTCATCATCTACAGACTCGTGGCGAAGAGATACGATTTTACGACGACCACGATCACGGAGGGCACGCCGCCCTATCAAAGGATCACCACGCAACAAGTACGCGTCTGCGCTTGACGATGCATAACTGTGTAGTTGTCATGGCCCACCTTGGCCTTTCGTGCCCGGAGAGCCCTGCAGGCGGGCGCGCCATCTCGTGCTGTGCCTTCGAGACTCACGGACGAGAGGCCGTACCGTTGGCCGGGTGATCCTCGGCGTTCCCACAGAGGTCAAGGCCGACGAGTTCCGCGTGGCGCTGACGCCGGCGGGCGTCCGCGAGCTGACCGCGCGCGGTCACGAGGTACTCGTGCAGACCGGTGCCGGGATCGGGAGCGCCATCGAGGACGAGGACTACGCGGCCCAGGGCGCGCGGATCGTCGACGGCGCGGCTGCGGTCTTCGGCGGCGCGGAGCTCGTGCTGAAGGTCAAGGAGCCCCAGCCGGCCGAGGTCGCGCTGCTGCGCCCCGGCCAGACGCTCTTCACCTACCTGCACCTCGCGGCAGCGCCGGAGCTCACCGCCGGGCTGCAGGCATCCGGCGCGACGTGCATCGCCTACGAGACCGTCGAGGACGGAGCGGGACGGCTGCCGCTGCTCGCCCCGATGAGCGAGGTCGCCGGGAAGATCGCGACGCAGGCCGGGGCGTTCATGCTCGAGAAGCCGCTCGGCGGGCGCGGCGTGCTGCTCGGCGGCGTGCCGGGCGTGGCGGCCGCGACGGTGCTCGTCATCGGCGGCGGCGTCGTGGGCCTGAACGCCGCGCTCATCGCGATCGGCATGCAGGCCGACGTGTTCGTGTTCGATCGCTCGATCCCGCGCCTGCGCGAGCTCGATCTCATCTTCGGCGGGCGCGCGTCGACCGTCTACTCCTCGACGCTCGCGATCGAGGAGATGCTCCCCGAGGCCGACCTCGTCATCGGCGCCGTGCTCATCCACGGCGCGCGGGCGCCGCACGTCGTCACGCGCGAGCAGCTCGGCCTCATGAAGTCGCGTGCGGTGCTCGTCGACGTCTCGATCGACCAGGGCGGCTGCTTTGAGACCTCGCGGCCGACGACCCACTCCGACCCGACCTTCCAGGTCGACGACATCACCCACTACTGCGTGACGAACATGCCGGGCGCCGTGCCGGTCACCGCGACCTACGCGCTGACGAACGCGACGCTGCCGTTCGTCCTCAAGCTCGCCGAGCTCGGCGTCGCGCGCGCGATCGAGGAGTGCCCCGACCTGCGCCTCGGCGTCAACGTCGCCGGCGGGCAGATCATCCATCCGGCGGTGGCCGAGGCCCTCGCCGGAGTGTGAGAGGACGTCACCCGCGGCGCCCCGCGCGCAAGCTGCAAACCGGGGCGACGACGCACATGCAGGTCGACTACGTGCGGGTCTGGGCCGGCACCTGAGCGCATGCCGAGCGCGGCGGCGCGCCGCCGCGCCGCCGCGCCGGCGTCCGCGGCCGGGGCAGGCCGCGGACGCTTGGGCGGTCAGCGCTTGACCACCACGTTGTCGACGCCGGCCTCGACGAGGCTCGCCGTCGATGCGTCGGCCGCCTCGACGACGATCCGCACCGCCTGGCCGTTGAACGTCGACGGGATCGCGACGGTGGTGGTCGCCCAGACGCCGTTGTCGTTCTCGGTTCCGCCGAGCTCCTCGAAGACCTGCGCGGTCGTCGAGCCGGCGATCTTCACGCGCAGGTAGTCGGCGGTCGTGCTGTTCGTGCCGTGCGCGAGGTAGTACGAGAACGTGAGCGTGTAGCTCGTGCCGCCCGAGAGCGTGATCGGGGCCGACTGGATCGCCGTCAGGCCGCCGTCGACGTCATAGGCGCCCGCGTTCGCGCCCGCCAGGCGACCGGTCACGAGGTCGTTGACGCCCGAGACCGTCGTGCCGAGCTGCTTCGTGCCGCTCGAGGTGGTCGTCGCCGGGTCTCCGCGCTCCCAAAGACCGAGCGTCGCGGTTCCGCCTCCCACGAGCTGCCAGCCGCCCGCGGCCGTCTCGAAGTCGTCCGAGAAGATCGTCGTGCTCGGGATGCCGCAGTACTGCGTCTCCTTGCCGATCGCCCGGTACGCGCAGTCGGAGATCTCGAGCAGCCGCAGGACGGCCTCGCGGTTGCGCGTGGTCTGTGCTCCGATGACCTCGTCGGGCGGGTAGAAGCCCGGGTTCGAGCTCGTCGGGTACAGCTCGAACGTGTAGCCGAAGATGCCCTCGGCGCCCCACAGCCAGTCGTCGATCGCGCCGTCGGCGATGTAGAGATCCGAGGCCTGCTCGGGCGTGTAGCCGTTCGTGGCGGCCATGTTCTGGCCGAGCGCCGCGAACGTGTTGCGCACGTCGGCGCTCATCGTCGGCGTCGTGTCGGCGGTCGTGTAGCCGTACGGCCACAGGATGAGCTCGGAGTACGTGTGGAAGTCGATCCCGGTCTTGATCTGCTGGACCCCACCGATCCGCCGCGACTGGACGAAGTTGCGCACGACCGCGGTCTCGGGGGCCGAGAACGGCGCGGTGCCGCGGTAGGTCTCCGACGAGAACGTCCCGCTCGAGCCGCCACAGCAGCCCCACTGGAATCCCCAGTTGCGGTTGAGGTCGGTGCCGATCGCGCTCGAGCCGGCGTTGGGCTGGCGGTTCTTGCGCCACATCGCGTATGAGCCCGTCGACACGTCGAACTCCGCGCCGTCGGGGTTGATGGTCGGGATGATCCAGATCTCGCGCGTGTCGACGACGTTCTTGATCCGCGCGTCGGTCGCGTACTTGCTCGTGAGCTCGTTGAGCAAGTACATGGCCATCTCGACGGTGAGGTGCTCGCGCGCGTGCTGGTTGGACGTGAAGAGCACCTCGGGCTCGTTCTCGTCCGTCGCGACGTTGTCGGAGATCTTCAGCGCCCAGATCGCGCGGCCCTGGTAGGTCGTGCCGATCGACTGGCGCGTCACGAGGCTCGGATATGCCGCGGCGATCGACGCCGTCTCGTTGGTGACCTCGGTGTAGTCGTGGAAGTTGCTGTCTGCGGCGGGGAACGCGGCGGCGCGTGCCCGCAGACCGCCCTTGGCGGCGGACTTCGACGCCTTCGGCTCGACGTAGCGCGTCACGCGGTAGCGCAGGTTGCGCAGCTTGCGCAGGTCGGACTTCGCGGCCGTGACGATCACCGACGCGTGGTCGACCTCGACGATCGCCGCGCCCGTCGCCACGACGGCCGAGCGGTCCAGCGAGTCGCGCACGCCGTCTACGACGTAGGTCTTGACGGCCGTGTCGCGCGTCGCGGCGGACGCGGACGGGGCGAGCGCGACAGTTGCCGCCAACGACAGCGCGACACACGGCAACCAATGGCATCGGGCGAGCCTCATGAGCGTCCTTTCTGCGATGAGCAGATGCGAAGGATGGATCGCGGCGAACGCTACAGCTCCGACAGCGGGCTGTGCGACCCCCGATCGGCGAGGTTTGCGGTGCCTCGTGCCCCGCGCCGGCCGCACGGACGCCAATCGAGGTCGCGCGCCCCCGCGACCCCTGGTTCCACCATCCGTCCACTCGCCTCAAGGTCACGTCGTCGCGACCGGGGGGTGCGCCGACAAGCATCCCGTGCGGATCTCATCATTGCTTCCCGGCGGACCAGTTCGCCTCGGAACGCGGCGCTCGTCAGCGACGGTCGCCCTCGACATCGGTCCCGACGCCATCGTCGTCCTGCAGTCGTCGGGGACCGAGCGCGCGCGTGTGCGCCGCGCCATCGTCCACCCACTGCCGGTCGGCCTCGTCGTCGACGGCGAGGTGGTGAACGCCGACGGGCTCGCAGTTGAGCTACGAGCGCTCTTCGCCGAGCACAAGCTCCCGCACGACGTGCGGGTCGGGCTTGCCCACCCGCGCCTCATGGTGCGCATGGTCGAGCTGCCGGCGTCGCTCGCCGGGCGCGAGCTCGACGGCGCCGTGCGCCACTTGGCAGGCGACCTGCTGCCGGTCGGGCTCGACCAGCTTGTGGTCGACTACCGGCGCGTCGGCAACGCGCCGGCGGGCAACGGCCCGCCGCAGCAGCGCGTCCTCATGGCCGCTGCGCGCGTGGACGGCATCGACCGCCTCATGAAGGCGCTGTCGGCCGCCCACCTCAAGGCCGAGTGCATCCAGCTCTCCGGCCTCGCGATGCTGCGGGCGCTCGAGCATCCGCCGGTCGCAGGGCAGGCGATCCTCTACGTGCAGGCAGGCGCGCTGACGAACGTCGTCATCGCCGAGGACGGCGAGCCGCTGCTCGTGCGCGCCGCCTCCGCCGGCTCCGAGGCCATCGCGCAGGGTCTCGCGGAGCGCGCCCAGATCACGCACGAGGAGGCGCGGGCGCACATCGCGGCGCTCGGCGTCCGCCCGGCTCCCCATCATGGAACGCCCGCCACCGTCACGCCCGAGCTCGAGTCCGCGGTCTCGCTGCAGGTCCGCGAGGGCCTGCGCCGCGTCATCGCGGAGATCCAGTCCTCACGCGGGTTTTACTCCGCGCGCCCCGACGCCCGCCAGATCGGCGGCGTCGTCCTCACCGGCGCGATGACGACATGGCCCGGCGTCGCCGAACTGCTGCGCGACGAGCTCAACCTCCCGGTCCTGCCGGCGGGTCGCGAGAACTGGCCGGAGCTCGGAACGGTGTCGGTCGCTCCCGAGCGGCTGGACGTCGCCGTCGGCCTGGCACTCGCCGTCGCCGACGACCGGCCCGACCTCAGCCCCGCGCGGAGGGCTCCGCACACGCAGCTCGAGGCCGCACCGAACGCCCGCGTCGCGCAGGTCGTGTGCGGTGTCGCCGCCGTCTTGGCCGCGGCCATCGTCTACATGGTCGTCGTCTCCAACCAGATCAGCTCCGGCAAGGAGCGCCTCGTCGCGATCAACGGCGAGCTCACCCAAGCCGAGCAGCAGGCCGCCGAGCTGAAGCCGTACGCGACGTTCGCGCAGGCCACGCTGGACCGCCGCGGTGCGGTCACGAAGGTCGCCAAGGCCCGTTTCGACTGGGACAACATGCTCGTCCAGCTCGCGCGCGTCGCCCCCGGTGACGTCTGGCTGACTTCGGCCAAGGGCACGGTCTCAAGCTCCGCATCGGTCGAGGGCGCGGGGGGCAGCGGCGGACAGCGCGCCTCGTACCCCGGCCCGGCGCTCGAGCTGGCGGGCTGCGGCAAGCGCGAGCGCGACGTGCCGAAGTACATGGACCGCCTCTACACGATCAGCGGCGTCAGCGATATCGGCTTCGAGCGCACCGAGAAGGCGGGCAGCAAGGACGCCCAAGGCCAGTGCGGAGCCGTCGCGACGGCATCGAGCTTCACGCTCGTGACGTTCTTCGACCAGAGCCCCGAGCTCGCGGCCTTGGCCGCCGAGTCCGGTGTGCCCGGCGCGGCTCCGTCAGCCGCGGCACCGCCGGCCGGGTCCCCCCCGGCGGCGACGCCGCCGGCAGCCGCAGGACAGACGACCCCGACGCCCGCAGGAGGCACGAAATGATCGGCTCGGCTTCACCGCATCAGCGGATGATCCTCGGCACCGTCATCGCCGGCGCGGCGCTGCTCGCCGCCCTGTGGCTCATGGCGCTGTCGCCGAAGCGCTCGGAAAGCGCTGAGGTCAAGACGAACGTCGCCGCCCAGGAGCAGCGCCTGGCCGCCGCGAAGACCCAGCTCGCGAGCTATGAGACAGCACGCAAGCAGTACCCGGACATGCTCGCCGAGCTCAAGCGCCTCGACAAGGCCGTCCCGGCCCGCGGCGCGATCCCGGCCCTCCTGCGCCAGCTGCAGAAGGGCGCCAACGGACGCAACAGCGAGCTTCGGCTCGCGGCGCTGAAGCCGGCCGGTGGGTCCGCCCCGGCAAGCGGCCTGACGCCAGGCGCCACGCCGCTCGCGGGCGGCCTCGCGGCACTGCCGTTCACGTTCACCTACGTCGGCAAGTACTTCGACCTCGTCGGCGTCCTCAAGGCGGCCCGCAAGGCCGTGACCGTGAAGTCCACGTCCGGCGATCTGAAGATCGACGGCCGGCTCGTGACGATCGAGGGCGTGTCCTTCGCTCGTGAGGACGCCGGTGCCCCGGAGATCAAGGCTTCGGTCTCCGGTACCGCCTACATCGCGGCAGCCGCCGCACCGCCAGCAACCGCCGCGGTCGCCGCGGCACCACAGGGAGGGTCATGATGCTCCGCAGCCTCGTCGACGAAGTGATCCGGCGGCGCCTGTGGCCGATCCCGCTGGTCGCGCTCCTGGTCGCCATCGCCGCACCGCTTCTGTTCATGAAGTCGGCTCCGACGAGCACGCCGGCCGTGCCCGAGGCCGCCGCTCCGGGCACGCTCCCGAAGAAGGCGGACATCCTCCTGAAGTCCACCGACAGGCCCGTCGTGCCCAAGCGGTCCACGCGCAAGGCGCAGGATCCGTTCGCGCCGCCGCCGGGGTCCATCAAGGACGCCTCCGCCAGCGCCAGCGCGGCTGGAGCCGGGGCGGCCAAGACGAGCTCGTCGCAGTCGGTTCCGATCGTCATCAAGAACTCCGACGGGACGACCTCCACCGCGACGATCTCGCAGGCGGGCTCGTCGACGAAGTCCACGAAGACCACGACCACCAAGACCACCAAGACCAACGCCACGACCAAGACCAAGACGCCGAAGATCACGACGCCCACGGTGACCGTGCCGAAGACCTCGTCCTCGAGCGCCGTCGCCACGTCCAGGGTCACGTACGTCGACGTCCGCTTCGGCGAGCGGATGGGGACGATGAAGCGCTACCGCGTCCCGCGCCTGCAGACGTTCCGGGCCGGCGGCAAGGTCGCCGCGATGTTCGTGAAGTACTCCCCGAAGCGCAACGCGGCCGTGTTCGCCATCGCGCCGAGCACCGCGGTCAGCGGCGTCACCTGCCGCAAGGTCAAGGACGTCTGCCGCTACGTCGACATCCCCGAGGGCGCTCATGCCCGCCTGAAGCTCGTGGGCACCAACGGCTCACTGGTCTCCCGGCGCATCGACGTCGTGGGCATCCGGCACCTGCCGAAGGTCGCCGGGTCGACGGCATCCGCTCGCAAGACGACGCTGCCGACGGCGAAGTGCCTGCTCAAGAGCCTGCTCTCCCTGTCGGTCTTCGCTCCGTCGATCTCCACCGACTCCTGTGAGTGAGGATCGCCGTCAGCCGCTGTCCTCGCTGTCCGGAGAGGACGGTTTCACGCTCGCCGAGGTCATGGTCGCGCTCGGGCTGCTGCTCATCGGCGTGCTCGCGCTGCTCACCATGATCCAGGGGAGCCTGACGAGCACGAGCCACACGACGGCTCGCGAGCAGGCCACGAACCTCGCCCGCGAGGTCGTCGAGCGCAGCCGCCAGGTGCCGTACGCCTCCACGACGACGACCGCAGCGGCAGCGGCGATCGCGGCCACGCTGCCGGAGACCCCGACCGTCACCGCGGGCACGTTCTCCGTGCGCCGGCGCAACGTCGACTACGCCGTGACGGTCGCGGCGTGCTCGATCGACAGCCCCTCCGACGGCGCGGGCGTCGGCGACACCACGTTCTGCGACGCACCGTCGTCATCGACCGGACCGGGCAGCGCGCCGGTCGGCTCGGGGCTCGCGGTCGGGCCGAACGTCCTCGGGCTGCCCGTCACGCTGGCAGCCGGTGGCAGCCTCGTGAACACGGTCTGCAACGCCGTCGGCACCGGCAACCCGATCCTCGAGGCCGTCTCGAGCCTCGGCTCCACCGGGATCGTCTCGCTCATCGGCAACGGCGCCCAGCTACAGGTCTGCCCCTCCGCCAGCGGCGGGGAGATCGCCTTCGACACACGCCCCGACGACCTGCGGCGCATCCGCGTGCGCGTCGCCTGGACGCCGGCCGGCGGGACCCCCGGCACCCTCACCCAAACGACCCTCCTGACGACACCCGGCTGATGACTCCCCTCCCCCACACCCCTGCACTGCGCTCGGACGCCGGCTTCACGCTCGTCGAGCTGCTCGCCGCCATGGCGATCTCCGTGATCGTCCTGCTCGCGACGCTCACGACCCTCGACACGTTCAGCCGCAACGCCTCCCAGCAGACGCGCATCACGGACGCCAACGACCAGGTCCGCCGCACGATGGATCGCGTCGTGGCCGACCTGCGCCAGGCGGCGACCATCGAGGTCGCCGGCCCGAGCGACCTCGTGTACACGGTCGTCGACTCGGGCACGGCGACGCGGCGCGAGCGGATCTGCGTCGACACGTCGAAGTACCTGTGGCGCTCGAGCGTCTCCACGGCCTCGCCCGCGGCACCGCTCGCCGCAGGCACGCCCTGCCCGACCTCCGGCAGCGGAGCCTTCAAGGTCACGCCGCTGAAAGCCGCCAGCTCGACGTCCAACCCGCTGTTTCGCTACGACTCCGCGACCGCCTCGAGCGTGCGCAGCGTCGGTCTCACCCTCGCGCTCGACGCCGGCAACGGCGGTCGCACGGACACGAGCACGCTGCGGGCGAGCACGTTCGTGCGCTCCAAGGCCCAGGCCGCGGCGGACGTCGACGACGACGACGTCACGACGAAGTGCAACGACTCCGGGCCGCCGACCTTGACGCTCGCAGGCGGTGTCGGTCCGCTGTCGGTGACCTACACCGACCTCGACGGAAACGCGCTTGGCACCGGGAACGCCGGCAGCCAGGTGACGCTCACCGGCGCAAGCAACACCGTCATCGCCAACATCACGAGCACCGGTGCCGGCATCGTCAGCCAACTCGTCAAGGAGATCTCATGCTGACCCGCGCGACGCTGCGCCGGGAGAACGGCTCGGCGCTCATCACCGCTCTCATGGTCATCCTCATCATGCTGCCGATCGGCATGGCGCTGCTGGCGATCGTCGACACGCAGGCGCGCAACTCCGACAGCGAGCGCACGCGCGACCGCTCGTTCAACCTCGCCGACAGCGCGATGACGAGCGCTGCGTTCAACCTCGCGCGCTACCAGTGGCCCGCGACGCGCGCCTCCGCGCCGAGCAACACCGGCACGCCCCCCGGCGCCGGCGTGCCGTGCGGCACGGCGAGCTATGGCGCAACGCTCGGTGCGGCCACGAACGCGGACTCGGCGACGGCCAAGCTGCAGCCCAACCTCAACGCCAGCTATGACGACGCGGCGTACAACGGCGCAACGTGGCAGATCAACGTGTGCGACGACGATCCCTCCGCGGCCGGTCCGACGGTGTGGAAGGACGCGCTGCTCTCCAAGGATCCCTATGACGCCAACGCCAACCAGCTTGTCTGGGTGCGCTCGGAGGCGAAGGTCGGCGCGCAGCGCCGGGTGCTCGCGGCGCTCGTGCGCGTCGGGCAGACCTCGGCGCTGTCGCAGAAGTACGGCCTCATTGCCGGGCGCATGAACTCCGAGCTCACGACGAGCGTGACGTACACCGTCACGAGCGGCGTGCTGGGCACCATCCTCGACCTCATCCTCGGCACGCAGCCGCTCGTCGCCGCCGACCCCGCCGAGAGCCCGACCACGCCGGCCTCGACGGGCGTCACGGGCGTGCGCTGCGGGGCGCTCGACGGCTGCCTGACCGGCACGCTGGGGAGCCTCGGCTCGCTGTCGGCCTTCAACACGCTCGTCACGGACGGCAAGATCGTGCAGGCGACGTCGAAGATGGCGACGAGCCGGGCGTCTGTCGAACAGCTCAAGCAGCAGGCCATCAACTCGGGGACGTACGTCGCGTCGACCGCGGGCTCGAGCTCGTCGTCGAACCCGCCGGCGTGCACGATCCCCGCGTCCGCGAGCCCCTCGACGATCGTCTACATCGACAGCGTCGGGACGACCGGCAGCGCCGGGACCAACGGCGGGCCCGGCGACCAGTTCTGCCTGCTCGACGTCTCTGGAGCGGGCAAGGCCTACAAGGCGCTCGTGATCGGGAGCGGGCGCGTCGTGCTGCGCGGCAACGACACGAACAACGGCGGGACGTTCAAGGGCCTCGTCTACGCGCTCAACCAGCAGCGCGAGACGCTTGGCGACGCTGCGACCCCGGCACGCGAGGTCGTCCGCATCGACCGCGGCGCACACGTCAGAGGTGGCGTCGCGGCCGACGGCAAGAGCGGACAGGTCGGCATCTATCCGCCGACGGCGTCGTGCCTGCTCGGCCTTCCGGCGCTTTGCCCGGTGTCGATCCTGACGATGCTGAGCGGATACAACCCGGCGATCCAGGCCGACGTCCAGCTCATGAACAAGGTGACGATCTACGACTCGGCCACCATCGTCTCGGGCACGTACCGCGACGTCGCCGGCGAGGCGCGCTGAGCGGCGTCGCGCCGGGCGCGAGTGATCCGGCGGGGCGCCGGACACGATGACACCTTCATGAGACGACATGCGCTCCTTGCAGCGCTGCTGGGCGCGGCGGTCCTCGCCGGGTGCGGCGGCGACGACGAACCGGCCGCCCCGGCGGCCGCCAGCACCGACACGATCCGCATCGCGGAGTTCCTCTACGAGCCCGATTCGGCCACGGTCACGGCCGGCCGGAAGATCACGGTCACGAACGCCGACAGCGCGCCGCACACCCTCACGCAGGAGGGCGGCTCGCCGACGTTCGACAGCGACACGATCGACGGCAAGGCGACCGGCTCGGTGACGTTCAAGACACCGGGCGAGTTCACGTACTACTGCCAGTTTCATCCGACGATGAAGGGGTCCGTCACCGTCGTCCAGTAGGCGCGTGGGCGCCGGGTTTCGCGGGCGGCCTTGTGGGGGTATCTCCCCACCCGCGCGCGGGGCGGCGGTTGGACCACGCCGCCTCGCGGCTAGCTTCTACGCGGCCTCGCGCAGCGCTTCGAGCTCGCGCAGGCTCGCGAGCCGCTCGAGCGCGCGCTCCTCGAGCTTGCGCGTCTCCGGCTGCGTGATCCCGAGGCGCCGGCTGGCCTCGCGCAGGCCGACCGGACCCTCCGCGCCGTTGACGCCGTAGCGCAGCTGGACGACCTTGCGCTCCTCGTCGGGGAGCCCGGCGAGCGCGACGCGCAGCGCCTCGTCGCGCAGCGCGACCTCGACCTCCTCGGCCGGGCCGGCGCGCTCGTCGCCGAGCAGCTCGCCGAGCGCGGTGTCGCCATCGTCGCCGACCGGGCGGTCGAGGCTCGTGACGGTGCGGGCGATGTCCCCCATCGCCTCGACCTGCGCGAGCGGCAGCTCGGTCTCCGCGGCGATCTCCGCGTTCGTGGGCTCACGGCCGAGGCGGGTGTTGAGCGCACGGTTGGCGCGCTGGATCTTGCGCTCGCGCTGGGCGATGTTCGTCGGGACGCGGATCGTGCGCGCCTTGTTCTCGATGCCGCGCTGGATCGCCTGGCGGATCCAGTACGTGGCGTACGTCGAGAACTTGAACCCGCGACGCCAGTCGAACTTCTCCGCGGCGCGGATGAGGCCGAAGATCCCCTCCTGGATGAGGTCCAGCAGCGGCAGCTCGTTCTGCGGGTACTTCTTCGCGATCGACACGACGAGCGCGAGGTTCGAGTTGATCATCCGCTCCTTGGCGGCCGGGTCGCCCTGCTCGATGCGCTTGGCGAGCTCGACCTCCTCGGCCGCCGTCAGCAGCGGGTGGCGGCGGATCTCGTTGAGAAAGAGGCCGAGCGCGTCGGTGGTCGCGCTCGCGAGCCCGCCGTTGCCGTAGTCGGTCTGCGGGACGTTGCTGCGCCCGCAGTCGTCGGAGACGCCGATGCCGCGTGCTTCGAACGCCTCGTGCAGCGCCGGGAGATCCTCGTCATCGACCTCCAAGCGGCGCGCGAGCGCGTCGAGCTCTGAGAGGTTGACGCAACCTTGCTCCTCGCCGCTGTCGAGCAGTGCGGCGAGTGGCGCGGGTGGGCTGTCGAGATCGAGTTCCATGGTCAGCACTCCTTACCCCCATAGGCCGGCCTCCAACGAAACCTGGCCCAGGTTGGACTGTCGACCATACCGCGCGCGATTGCGCGGGCGGGGCGGGTTCTCCCCAAATATCGCGGGGAGCGCCGTCCGCAACGCGAAACGGTGCCCGATCGTGCGGGCGCCGTCGCGTTGCTCGGGTGAGGCTCCGGCGTTGTGGTGTGGCGCGGCCGGGGCCGTGGGCCGGTCAGGCCTTGCCGAGATTGCCCGCGAAGCCCTGCACGAGCTGGGTGAGGACCGCCTGCACGGTGCCCTCGCCCATCGAGGCGGCCTTGCCGCTGACGTTGGCCGAACCGTCGATCGTGCCGCCGTCGCCGCCGAGCGTGATCGTGATCGTGCCGTCGGCGTTGCTCTGGCCGCCGGCCTCCTTGGCCTGCGCCCTGACGACGGCGCGCTTGGATCCGGCGTCCTGCTCGACGATCTCGACGGGGCCGGAGAACTTCATGCCCATCGAGCCCATCTTGACGTCGATCTCCGCCTGGGCCTTCGTCGGACCTTCGGCTGACTTCACCGTCGCTCCCGGCACGCATGCCACGAGCTTGGAGATGTCTGAAACGACGCCCCACGCCTGATCGGGGTTGGACACAGTGAACTTCTGGTTCACCTGGGTTGCCACTTGAGGCCTCCTCGTAATCGGGTCTCCCTTGGGGCGTACCCCGATTCTCAGAAACGTCAACGCGCCATGGACGCGGGCTCAGGGCCGCTCAGCGCGGGCGGTTGCGCTTGCGCTGGTTGCGCGCGGCCTTCGCCTTGCTGCGCTTGCGGGCCCGCTCGCGCTCGCGCTCGCGCGCGCTCTTCGTCGTCTTCGGCTTGCCATCGCCGCCGGCGGCCGCGACCGCCTTCGCGCTCGCGCGCGCCGCCGCCGGAGCGGACCGGCGCGCGTCGCGCATGATCACGAAGCCGATGGCGGCGACGACGCCGATGGCCGCGCCGAAGATCAGCACGAGCTGCAGCGTCGACAGCCCGGGGTCCTGCTCGGCGGCGACCTCGTCGTCGGAGTCGTCGGTCTGCGTCAGCGGCGCGGGGACGTTCGTGGGGCCGAGCTGGGCGGCCGCGAGCGCCGGGACCGCGAGACCCAGAAGCACGGCGGCGAGCAGGGCGGCGATCCGGTTCACGAGCGCGAGACTACGCGCCGCCGGCCGTCGCTGTCGACTCGCAACCCCGCTTGCCACCGGCGACGCGACAGCCGCCGCCGCCCAAGCCGGGCGCAGGTCTACACTGTCGGCGGCCATGGCGAAGCAGCGACAGGTTCGCGTCGAGCAGAAGAGCGCGCTTGCCGCGATGTCTGCGCTCGAACTGCGGTCCGACGAGGAGCTTGCGGCCGAGACCAAGCACCGTGCCGCCGCGCAGGCGATCCTCGGTGCGCGGGCCTCGGAGCGCTACGACGCGGCCAAGGCGCGAGAGCACTTTCGCAGGGCGATCGCGGCCGCCCGCCCCCAGGAGCGCATGCAGCTTCGGCGCATGGCCGAGGCCTCGCTGGCCCTCGCCGAGCGGCGCCCGGACGACCTCAAGGCGGCCGTCGAGAAGATGGGCCAGACGGCGCCCTCCAGCCGCCAGCTCTTCGTGCTGCGGCTCATGGGCCTGATCTCGCCGCCGCAGGGCGCGAGCAGGCTCATGAAGATCCGCGGCGGCCTCTTTCTCTTCGCGATCGTCGTCGGGCTCCTGGCGATCGGCTACGGCGTCTCGACGCTCATCCTCCTGCCGTTCGGCGGCGGCGGGGCGCTGAGCACGTTCTTCCTCGGCTTGTTCGTCGTCGTCGTCGCGCTGGCGGTGCTCGCGCTCGTCGGGCGGCGCAAGCAGGCCAAGGCGAGAGCGAAGGCGCGCTCCGGGCGCGCCGGCGGTGCAGTGGGCCGGTAGTGATGTGCGGGCGCTACACGCTCGCGACGCCTGATCCGGCGCAGCTGCGCGTGCGCTGGCCGATCGGCGAGCGGGTCGAGGTGCGGCGGCGCTACAACGTCGCGCCGGGCGACGACGTGCTGGCGGTCGTGCGTCCGCGCGACGCGGCGCCGGAGGGGACGCTGCTGCGCTGGGGGCTGGTCCCGCACTGGGCGAGCGACCCGAAGGAGATCGGCGTCAAGACGATCAACGCGCGGGCCGAGACCGTCGCCGAGCGCCCCGCCTACCGCGACGCGTTCGCGCGCCGGCGCTGCCTCGTCGTCGCCGACGGCTTCTACGAGTGGTCCGCCGGTACGCCGCACTGGATCACCCGCCCCGACGGCGAGCCCTTCGCCTTCGCCGGGCTGTGGGCGTCGTGGCGCCCGCGCGGCGAGGACGACGTCGAGCCGCTGCGGACGTGCACGATCGTCACGACGGCCGCGGCCGGGTCGGTGCGCGACCTGCACGACCGCATGCCGGTGATCCTCGCGCCCGCCGACGAGGGGCGCTGGATGGACCCCGCCACGCCGTCGGACGAGCTGCTCGCGCTGCTCTCCCCCACCGACCCGCGGCTGCGCGCGCGGCCCGTCAGCCGCAACGTCAACGACGCCCGCCACGACGCGCCCGACTGCCTCGACCCGCCGGAGCAGGCCTCCTTGTTCTAGCGCCGCACGATCTTGATCGTCTTGATGACGACAGGATCGATCGGCATCTCGGTCGCGGGGTCGGTTGCGAGGCGCGCGATCCGGCGCACGACCTTGTCGCCGCCGACGACCCGCCCGAGCACCGCGTACTCGGGCGGCAGCGGCGCCTCGTCGGCCGTGACGATGAAGAACTGGCTGCCCGACGTGCCCGGCGCATCCTCCGCGGTCTTCGCCATCGCGACGACGCCCTTGACGTAGCGCGTCTTCTTCGCGGGCTTCTCGACGACGCTGTAGCCGGGGTCGCCGTTGCCGTTGAGCAGCGGGTCGCCGCCCTGGATGACGTAGTCGTTGCCGCCGGGCTTGGCGATGCGGTGAAACGTCAGCCCGTCGTAGAAGCCGTTGCGCACGAGGCCGGCGAACGACGAGGTCGTCTTCGGTGCGCGCAGCGTGGCGAGCTGGATGCGGATCGTGCCGCAGTTCGTGTCCAGCACCGCGACGTAGGTCCCCTTGCGGCTGAGCTTCTTGCGCGTCAGGCGCCGGGTTGGGTTCGCCTTGAGCTCGGGTGCCGCGACGGCCTCGCAGCCGTCGCGAGCCGAGCGCAACGGGACCGTCGTGGTGGCCGCGGGCGGTGCGGACGTCGTCGCGGTTGCGGCGCTCAGCGGTGCGTCCTTGCCGCACGCGGAGACGGCCCAGCACGCGAGCAGAACCACGATCGGGACGGTGAGTCGCCGCACTGCGACGAAGGGTAGTCAAACTCCCGGTCGTGCCGGTCACCCCGCTCGTCGCCCGCTACGACCACATCCTGCTCGATCTCGACGGCTGCGTCTGGGTCGGCGACGACCCGACCGAGGGCGCCGCGGAGGCGGTCACCGCGCTGCGCGCGGCCGGCAAGAGCGTCGCGTTCGTGACCAACGACTCGCAGCTCGCGACGGAGGAGTACGTCCGCAAGCTCTGGCGGCTGGGCTTCCAGGCGTCGCTCGAGGAGGTCGTGACGGTCGGCGGCGCGCTGCAGTACCTGCTCGCCGAGCGCTTCAACGGCGGCTCGGCCGTCGTGATCGGCTCGCCCGCGCTGCACCGCCACGTCGAAGCCGCCGGCTTGCGCATCGTCAACGGGACGGCGTTCGCCAGCCGCGCCGACGTCGTCGTCGTCGCGTTCCATCCGGAGTTCCACTACGCCGAGCTGCGCGAGGCGACGCAGGCCGCGCTGCGCGGCGCGTACCTCATCGGCTCCAACCGCGACGCGACGTTCCCCGCCGCCGACGGGCTCTGGCCGGGGTCCGGCGCCATCATCGCGGCGGTGGAGACCGCGTCGGGGCGCACGGTGCACGCCGTCGGCAAGCCCGAGCCGACGCTCGTTCAGACCGCGCTGGACCGGCTCGGGCCGGGCCGCGCGCTCATGATCGGCGACCGCGTCGACGCCGACCTCGCCGCCGCGCACGCCGCCGGCATCGACGGCGCGGTGGTGCTGACCGGCGCGTCGACGCGCGCGATCGCCGAGGCGGCCCGCGAGCCCCGCCCCGTCGCGATCGCCGAGCGCCTCGAGACCCTGATCCTCGCGTGATCCTCCAGACGAAGATCGCCGTCGCTCGCGCGGCGGGCGCGTTGTCGCGCCGCAGCGGGCGCGGCGGGACGAGCCTGCCCGGCAAGCTGCTCATGCGCCTCGAGCCGCACGCGATGTCGCGACTCGCCGCGCGCCTGCGCAACGGCTGCTCGGTCATCTCGGCGACCAACGGCAAGACGACGACCGCGGCGATGGTCGCGGCGATCCTCGAGGGCGACGGCGCGCTGCTCGTCCACAACCGCGCCGGGGCCAACATGGCCGGCGGCGTGACGACGGCGCTGCTGGATGCCGCGCGCGGGTCGTCGATCGACGGCGACACGGGGCTGTTCGAGGTCGACGAGTTCTGGCTGGACCAGGTCGTCCCAGAACTGCTCCCGCGCGCGCTGCTTCTGAGCAACCTCTTTCGCGACCAGCTCGACCGTTACGGCGAGCTCGAGGCGATCGCCGACCGCTGGGCGGCCGCGGTGCAGGCGGCGCCGGACATGCGGCTCGTGCTGAACGCCGACGACCCGCTCGTCGCCGACCTCGGGCGCGATCGCGCCGGGGTGACGTACTTCGGCGTGCAGGACGATGGCGTCGCGCTCGCGGGCATGGCGCACGCCTCGGACTCCAAGCACTGCCGCCGCTGCGGCGCGGCGTACGTCTACGACGCCGTCTACATGGGCCACCTCGGGCGCTACCGCTGCCCCAACGGCGACGGGCCCCGGCCCGACCCCGACGTGTGGGCGAGCGACATCGTCCTCGACGGGACGCGCGGCGCGACCTTCACGCTGCACCTCGCCGGCGCGCAGGCGCCCGTCGCGCTCCCGCTGCCGGGGCTCTACAACGTCTACAACGCGCTCGCCGCCGCCGCGCTCGCGGAAGCGCTCGGCGCCTCCATGGACGCGATCGTGGCCGGGTTGCAGGCCACGCAAGCCGCCTTCGGTAGAGCCGAGACCGTCGAGATCGCCGGCCGCGAGCTCGCGATCTTGCTCGTGAAGAACCCCGCGGGCGCCAACGAGGTCTTGCGCACGCTCGCCCTGGACCCCGGCGAGCACGACGTCCTCGCCGTGCTCAACGACCGCACCGCGGACGGCCACGACGTCTCGTGGGTGTGGGATGCCGACTTCGAGCTGGTCGCCGACCGCGTGCGACGGGTGACGTGCAGCGGCACGCGCGCCGCCGAGCTCGCGGTGCGGCTGAAGTACGCGGGCGTGCCGAGCGAGCGGCTGCACGTCGTGCCGGCGCTGGCCGACGGCCTGGACGCCGCGCTCGCGGGCGGCGACGGCAGGCTCGTCGCGCTGCCGACGTACACCGCGATGCTCGAGCTGCGCCGGCTGCTCGTCGCGCGCGGCGCGGCGAAGGGATCGTTTCGGATGAACGACGTCGCGTGGCACGACATCGAGTGCAGCCGCTATGCGGCGGACCTGCCCGTCTGGCGCGAGCTGGCGCACGAGGAGGACGGGCCGGTGCTCGATCTCGGGGCGGGCACGGGCCGGGTGTCGCTTCACCTCGCGCGCCTCGGCCATGAGGTCGTGGCGCTCGACCGCGAGCCGGCCTTCCTGGCGGCGCTGCGCTCGCGTGCCGGCGACCTGCGGATCGAGACCGTCGTCGCCGATGCGAGCTCGTTCGACCTCGGCGAGCGGCGCTTCGGCCTCATCATCGCGCCGATGCAGACGATCCAGCTGCTCGGCGCGGCGGGTCGCGCGGGCTTCCTGCGGGCGGTTCGCACGCACCTGACGCCGCGCGGGCTCGCCGCGTGCGCGATGGCGAGCGAGCTCGACGCGTTCGACGCCTCCAACTGCACCCTGCCGGCACCGGACTTCGCGGTCATCGACGGGGTTAGCTGCTTCAGCCAGCCCGTTGCCCTGCGCGACGTCGGCGACAGGATGGCGATCGAGCGCGTGCGGACGGTCGTGATGGCGTCGGGCGAGCGCTCGTCGAGCGACGACGTCATCCACCTCGACAAGGTCGACGCGGCGCAAGTCGAGGCCGAGGCGCTCGCCGCCGGGCTGTGGCCGCGGGCGGCGCGCGTCATTCCCCCGACCGAGGAGCACGTCGGGACCACGGTGGTGATGCTCCGTGGCTGAGCTGCGCGTGTGTTCGCTGTATCCGGACCTCATGAACATCTACGCCGACCGCGGCAACCTGCTCATGCTCGAGCGCCGCTGCGCGTGGCGGGAGATCGGCTTCAGCGTGACGGCGGTGGGGCTCGGCGACGCGATCGACCCCGACGCGCACGACCTCTTCTACCTCGGCGGGGGCCAGGACCGCGACCAGCGCCTGTGCGCGTCCGACCTCGTGTCGACCAAGCGCGAGGCGCTGCACGAGGCGGCCGGGCGCGGCGCGATCGTGCTCGGCGTCTGCGGGGGCTTTCAGCTGCTCGGCCACCGCTACGAGCTCGGCGACGATGAGATCCCCGGGCTCGGGCTCGTCGACCTCGAGACGATCCGCTCGCCCGACGGCTCGCGGCTCATCGGCAACGTCGCGATCGAGGTGCGCCTCGACGAGGATGGGCCTCCGCGCGTCCTCGCAGGCTTCGAGAACCACGGCGGGCGCACGCACCTCGCCGCCGGCGAGCAGCCGCTCGGCCGTGTGCTCAAGGGCCACGGCAACACGGGCTCGTCCGGCTTCGAGGGGGTGCGCCGCGGCAGCGTCATCGGCACCTACCTGCACGGCCCGCTGCTGCCGAAGAACGCGTGGTTCGCCGACTGGCTCATCCGCGCCGCGACCGGCCTCGACGAGCTCGAGCCGCTCGACGACGCGCTCGAAGACGCGGCCCACGCGTCCGCGCGCCGCGCTGCGCGGATCCCGGCTTCATAGGTCCGCGCGTTCCGTCGCGCGGCGGCGTGGCGCAGTGCTCCCTCCTCTCGCACTGCGGGCGACCCTGTCCATCATGCCGAGGTTGCGATCGGCACGGGGGTCGGAAGTCGCGTGCGGCTAGCTCAACGGGCTGCCGGAAGGACTCAACAGCCTCATCCAGGCCGCCAAGCCCCGCGCGCGCGGGTACCGCTCCACGCGCAATTACATCGCGATGCTCTACTTAACGGTCAGTAAGCTAGATGCCTCGGTCACCCACGCAAACTAGCGAGGAGCCGGGTTGCCGCGCCGCATTCTTGGGTAGACGGGTGAATTGTCGATCATCCGATCATTGCAGTGAGGAGGTGATTTACATGCAGACGTATGAGCGTCCGACTCTTACATGGTGCGGCACCTTCGGCCAGAACACCGGCAGGTTCTTTGCTGGCTTCTTCGCTGACGGCACAGGTGGCTGGAACTGGAGCGGCTAAACAGCCGCGGTGAAGGGCGGCGGCGGCGGCGGTTCGGCCGTTGTCGCCGCCATATAGACAAACGGAGGCTATGGTGCATTTCCCGCAACTCCTCGGGGCCACTGGATGGTTCGTGGTCCTGCCGGACACTGATGCCGGCGCTCCCGTGGCCAGGGTCTTGGCCCATCACGCGACGCAGCGGCTTGGCCATCCCTCCGGACGGCCATGGTTGGTGGGACAGTGGCAGGAGCGCGAGTTCGCCTGCGCACAGGCGGGCGATGTGACTGTCGTGGTGCTCGGCCAGCACGCTCTCGTCGGCGCCTCCCGGCTTGACACAGTCGTGGGCCGAGTCCGCTCCGTAAACGATGTGGATCGCGTCGGCGCCGCGCTGACCGGCAGCTTCCACCTGCTCGTGTCGGCGCATGGCTCCGTGCGGGTCCAGGGCACTGTTCTCGGCCAGCGGTGCCTGTTTCGCGCGCGCTGCGGCGACATCACCGTCGCCAGCGATCGGGCGGACGTCCTTGGCGCGCTCGTCGGCGCCGGCATCGATGTCCCGCGACTGGCAGTTCGCCTGCTCTTCCCGGCGGTGCTGCATCCGGTGACCGATCACCCCGTGTGGCGGCGTGTCGACGCCGTCGCACCAGACGACTGCCTGCTGCTGGACGTGGCCGGCGGTGCCCGTACGCTGCGCCGGTGGACGGCGCCGGAAGCCGCGCTGCCGTTGGCCGAGGGCGCGCCGGCGCTGCGTGACGCGCTCAGTGCGGCCGTTGGCGCGCGCGTCGAGTCGGGCGCCGCGGCGACCTGCGACCTCGCGGGCCTCGACTCCACCGCAATCTGCAGCATCGCTGCACGCCGATGCGCATCGCTCACCGCGTTCACCGCCGCGAGCCCCGACTGTCGAGACGACGACATCGCGTGGGCGCGCCGGAGCATCACCGGGCTTCCGTCGGTGCGCCACGAGGCTATCCCCGTCGACCACCTCCCCCTATTCTACGACGACCTTCTCAACATCGACGATGTGTTCGACGAGCCGTGCCCAACCGAGCCGGATCGGCCGCGCTTCGTTTCGATGATGGAGTGGATCGCGCATAGCGGCTCCGCCGTCCACCTGAACGGGTTCGGCGGCGACGAGCTGCTCCACGGCGCGTTCGCCCACCTGCACCGCATGGTGAGGGTGCGGCCGCTGAGCGCCCTGAGCCGCCTTCGCGGCTTCCGCGTCAAGCACCGCTGGCCAGCCTGGGAAGTTGTCCGCCAGCTCGTGGATCGGCGGCCATACGCCGACTGGCTCGCCGGCGCGGCGGAGACCCTGACCGGCGTGACGCCGGCGATGAACACCCCAATGCTCGACTGGGGATGCTCGCCCCGGTTCGCGCCATGGGTCAGTTCCGCCGCGGTCGAGATGGTGTGCGGGCTGATCCGGGCCGAGCTCGCCGCCGCGCAGCCGCTGGGCACCGACCGGGGCCGACACTTCGACCTCGAGTCGATGCGCGCCGGAGCCCGTGGCGCCCGGCAGTACGATCAGGTCGCGCGCCGGATCGGCGTCCCTACGGCCTCACCGTTCTATGACGATCGAGTGGTGGAGGTCGGTCTTGCGGTGCGACCGCACGAGCGGGTCACACCATGGCGATACAAGCCGCTCATCGTGGAGGCGATGCGCGGCGTCGTCCCCGAGGCATCGTTGCAACGCGAAACGAAGGCCGAATGGTCCGTGGCCCATCAGCAGGGTCTGCGCAAGCACGCCGACCAGCTCGTCGCGTT
This sequence comes from uncultured Actinomycetes bacterium, assembly GCA_963810605.1. GTDB lineage: Bacteria > Actinomycetota > Thermoleophilia > Solirubrobacterales > Solirubrobacteraceae > CADCVQ01. Next base: position 13,936 of record CAWEOF010000025.1, on the reverse strand, counting down.
AACCGAAGACTCCAGGCTGGCCCAACTGGGCCTGATTGACGTTGACCGGCTGCGGGCCTTCTGCACGCGTCCCGTCCCCCGTGGATGCCACCCGGGGGTCTTCGATCCGACGGCCGGCTGCGAGAAGTGGCTGCGGTCACTGGAGACGTATGGGTGTCGAGCATGAAGGACGGAACATGAGCATCAGCCTGCAGTCCAACGTGGTAATAACCGATACTGAGTACGGGTCAGTGCTGCTCGATGAGCGGGCTGGTGCATACTGGAATCTGAACCCCACCGGCGCGCTCGTGCTGCGGGCGCTGCTGGCCGGCGGCACACCCGACAACGCGGCTCGGGAGCTCGCCGAGGAGTACCAGCTCGACCTGCCGGCCGCGGCCACCGATGTCGCCGAGCTGGTCGCCGCGCTGCGCACGGCCGGTCTGATCAGGTCATGACGCTCCCCCAGGCCATCATGCACCGCCCTCGCGGCGTGGCGGTCGGGCTGCGGTGGGAGGTCCGGCTCGCGTCGCTGCTCGCCGCGATCCTGGTCCGCCAGCCACCCGCGCGGATCCGGCAGGTCTTCACATGGCTGCGCGGAGGCGCGCGGCCTGCGACATCTGAGGTGGCGAACGCCATGCGGGAAGCCGTGGTGGCGGTCAGCCTCCCGTGCGCTGGGCGCGAAGGCTGCCTGAGAAGGTCGGCGGCCGTTGTCCTGCTGTGCCGGGCGCGCGGGATGTGGCCGACCTGGTGCGTGGGCGTGCGGGTCCTCCCGCCGTTCGCCGCGCACGCCTGGGTCGAGGCCGACGGGCGCCCCGTCGGCGAGGACCTTCCGCCCGACTACTTCCGGACGCTGATCGCGGTCCCGCCCTCGGCGCCGTGAGCGCCTCGGCCCTCGCTGACGGCGGTGCCATACGGCGCCACCGCAGGCTGCGCGTCGTCCTACGGATGATGCGCGGGCACCGGCGCTGGGTGCTCACCGCCGTCGCCCTGACGATCGCGGGCTCCGCGGTGGCGATGGTGCAGCCGCTCGTGGTGAGGAACGTGATCGACACGGCGGGCGTGGGGCCACTCGCCTGGTCCGGTATCGCCCTACTGGCGGCGCTGTTCGTCGGCCAAGCGGTTATCAAGACGCTGGCCCGCTACCTGCTACTGCGCACCGGCGAGCGGATCGTGCTCAGCGTGCGGCTCGGCCTCGTCGACCAACTGCTCCATCTGCGGATGGCGGTCTACGACTGCCGCCGCATCGGGGACCTGCTCTCCCGTGCGGGCGCGGACAGCTCGGTCCTGCGCCTCGTTGTCGCGGAGGGGGTCGGCGACCTGATGGCCGGAATCGTGGTCGTGGTGGGCACCGCCGCTTTCATGATCTGGCTCGACTGGCAGCTCTTCCTGCTCGTGGCCGCTTTCGTGACGATCGCGGGCCTTGGCTTGGCGTCTGTGCTTCGCGGCATCGGGGCGTCCTCGTTCGCCGCCCAGACCGCGCTGGGCGCCATGTCGGCCGACCTTGAGCGCGCCTTGGGCGCGATCCGTACGGTCCGCGCCAGCCAGGCTGAAGAGCTCGAGGCGAACGGCATCGGCGACGAGGCGCGGATGGCCCAGCACGCCGGCGTCAGGATGGCGAAGTTCCAGGCGGCGGTCGGGCCATGCATCGAGGTGGCCGTGGGCGGGGCGTTCCTGATCGTGCTGCTGGTCGGCGGCCTCCGCACGGCGCACGGGACGAACTCGGTGGGCGACCTGGTCGCGTTCCTGCTCTACATGACGCACCTCAGCATGTCGATCGGCGCACTGTTTCAGGGAATCAGCACGATCCAGCAGGGTACGGGGGCGCTGAAGCGCATCGACGAGGTCCTGGCGCTCCCTCGGGAGGACGACCCGGTGTCTGGGCCGACCCTCGAGCCCGAGGTCGACCGCGGTGGGCGCCCGCCCGTGCTGGCCTTCCGCGACGTATGGTTCAGCTACGACGGGCGCGAGCCGGTCCTGCGCGGGGTGTCATTCGAGTTGCCTCGGCGCGGCCACATCGCGCTGATCGGCGGATCGGGCGCTGGCAAGACGACGATCTTCTCGCTCATCGAGCACTTCTACGAGATCGACAGCGGCGAGATCCGCTTCGAGGGTCACGACGTGCGCGTGATCGGCCCGGACGAGTACCGCGCGCGGATCGGCCTGGTCGACCAAGACACTCCTGTGCTCTACGGGACCCTGCGTGAGAACGTGACATACGCCGCTCCACATGCCGGAGCTGAGGAGCTCCGCCGAGTCATCGAACTCGCGAACCTTACGGAGCTTCTGGATCGGCTCCCCGAGGGGCTCGACACCAACGTCGGAGAGCACGGGGCGCTGCTGTCGGGCGGGGAGCGCCAGCGGGTGGCGATCGCCCGATGCCTGATCACCCGACCCAGCCTGGTGCTGCTCGACGAGCCGACCTCGCAACTCGACCCGATCAACGAGCGCGAGCTCGCCAGCACGTTGGAGAAGGTGTCGCAGGAATGCATGCTGTTCGTCATCGCCCATCGCTTCTCCACGGTGCTGGCGGCGGACCACGTCATCGTGCTCGACAAGGGTCGGGTCGCCGCCGCGGGCAGCCACGGGCTGCTGAGCCGCACAAACCAGTACTACCAGACGCTTGCGGCCGCCTCAGCGCGTGAGGCCCATGTGGGCGCGACGGGCGGCTGACCGATCATTCGCACGGCTCTGGGTCGGTCGGGAGCCGCGCGCGCCTCGCTCCACGCTGGCACGGCGCCACCTTGGTCGGCATCTCTGCCCCCGCGAGCCGCTCGCTCCACTGGCGGACGGCGACTAATCTACTTGCCGCGGATAAACGCCTGAGCGCTGAAAGCGCGACGGCCGCGTCTGGTGAGGGCGCGGCCGTCGGTGTTGATGGGTGCTCTGGCGTGAGCGTCAGGGATGTTTTCAGGCGGTTTGGATGGTCAGGGTGTCGAGGTTGTAGGCGAGGATGCTCCATCCGGTCCATGGTTTGCGTCTGACTCAACGCCACAGATCCGGGGTTTGATCAGACCGCATCTGGCAGGCTCTCGGGCTCGTCGAGGAGGAGTCCGGAATGACCGAGCAAGGACCGCAGAACGCCCGTCGTCGCAAGCGGTTTCTGTCGCCGTCACAGAAGTATGAGATCTGGATCGGGCTGCTGCGAGGCGAGAGCACGATCAGCGAGGCCGCCGACCGCGCCGGCGTCGATCGCTCGACGGTGATGAAGCTGCGCACGGTCGCCAAGCAGGGCGCGCTGGAAGCGCTCGCCGCGTCGCGGCCGGGCGTCAAGGCGGGCGGCGTGGATCCCGAGCTGGCGGAGGCGCGCGCGGAGATCGCCCGGCTGTCGGAGGCGCTGAAGGAAATGGGCGTCCGCTTGATGCCCGAGTTCCGCAGCTAATCGGCGGTTTTGGGGCCGGTGGCCGATGAAAACGTAGTGTTCACGGGGGTTTTCGAGTTGTCGGCCCGTGCCCAAGTCGTTTCGCCTAGGTACACGCTTCTGGCGAGTAGCTGGCTTCTGACCGGCGATTCGTGTATTGGACTAGGTATGTATCTGCGTCGGACGCAGCGGCGGACGAAGGGCGGCGGCGCTGTCGGGTATCTGCAGCTCGCGCACAACGTGTGGGATGCGCCGTCGAAGCAGTCGCGGGTGCGGGTGCTCTACAGCTTCGGCCGCGAGGATCAGCTGGACCGTCAGGCGATCGTGCGGCTGATCGGGTCGCTGCAGCGTGCGCTTGAGCCCGACGAAGCGCTCGCCGCGGCGGGCGGCGAGCTTGAGTTCGTGGCGTCGCGGCCGCTGGGCGCCGCGTGGGCGCTGGACGGGCTGTGGCGGACACTGGGGATCGACCGCACGCTGGGCCGGCTGCTTGAGGGCCGGCGGCTGGACGTTCGCGCCGAGCGGGTGCTGTTTGCGATGGTCGCCAACCGCGCGTTGGAGCCCCTGAGCAAGTTGGCGGCGAGCAAGTGGGTCTGCGAGCGCGCGTGGATCGACGGGCTGCCAGAGCTCGATGAGGATGCCTGCTACCGCGCGATGGACTGGCTGCTTGAGATCGAGTCCGAGCTGGCCGAGCAGGTGTACTTCGCCACCGCCGATCTGCTGAACCTCGAGGTCGACCTGCTGTTCTTCGACACGACCTCGACGTACTTCGAGCGCGAGCAGCCCGACCCCGACATCCTCGACGAGGACGGCGACGTGATCGCGCCCGCGTTCCGTGCTTACGGCCACAGCAAGGATCATCGTCCCGATCTGCCGCAGGTCGTGATCGGGATGGCCGTGACCAGGACGGGGATCCCGGTCCGTGTGTGGTCTTGGCCGGGCAACACCAACGACCAGGAGCTCATCCGCCAGGTCAAAGACGACCTGCGCTCGTGGAAGCTCGGGCGCGTCGTGTGGGTCGCCGACCGTGGCTTTCAGTCCGCCGAGAACCGCCGCTACCTGCAGCGCGCCGGCGGGCACTACGTCATCGGCGAGAAGCTCAGGGGCAAGTCCAAGGAGGCCAAGGCCGCGCTCTCCAGGCAGGGCCGCTACCACGACGTCGCGGGCAACCTCAGGGTCAAGGAAGTCGTCATCGACGACGGCGTGATGCGTGACCGCTTCGTCGTCTGCACAACCCCGACGAGGCGCTGCGCGACCAGCAGGTCCGCCAGCAGCTGCTTGACTTGCTCACCGAGGCGATCGAGGACTCAGACCGCCTGAGCGCCACGGAGCGCGACAAGCTTCGCGGCGAGCTCTCGACCAAGCGCGGCCTGAAGCGCTTCCTGCGGACCACCAAGACCGGACTGCTGCGGATCGACCGCGCGGCCGTCGCAGCCGAGGCGCACCTGGATGGCAAGTACCTGCTCAGAACCTCAGACCCGACCCTCTCGGCCGAGGACATCGCGCTGGCCTACAAGCAGCTGCTGCAAGTCGAGCGCGGCTGGCGCGACATGAAGACCACGCTCGACCTCCGGCCCGTGCGCCACCGAAAAGAAGACCGCATCCGCGCGCACGTCATCCTCTGCTGGCTCGCGCTGCTGCTGATCCGCATCGCCGAGCACGAGACCGACGACACCTGGCGCAACCTGCGCGACGAGCTGCAACGGCTACACCTCGGCACGTTCACCGGCCCCGCCGGCACAAGCCAGCAACGCACCCAGCTGACCACCCGCCAACACGAGATCCTCCGCGCGCTGGACGTGCCCGAGCCGCCGCGCTTCCTGGCGCTGAACGCCGCCGCGCACGCCGACCAGCCCGCCTGAGCCGTCCTCCCGCGGCGCCCCGTCCCAGGCCCAAACGGCCTAGGTACACGCCGAACACCTGTTCGCCAGGACAAAGTCCCTGCTCACAGGCACTTTTCAGTACCTAGCAGGTCAAATTAGCTGCGGAAGTCGGGTGATGCTCGCGGAGGGAAAAGGGCGTTGGGACTGAGTGGCCCGGTCCCGCGCCGCGTCGACGCGGCCACCAAGGCCGGGCTCCTTGAGTTGATCGACCAGGCGACCGCCGCGGGCTGGGAGCACCGCCGCGCGTGTCGCTATCTCGAGCTCGCCGAGGGCCGCGCGTGGCGCTGGTGGGAGCGCCGCGAAGCCGGCCGCCTCGAAGACCGGCCGGCCGGTGGGCGGCCCGTGCACGGCCTGCTCGCCGACGAGCGCGACGCGATCATCGCGCTCTTCGACTCGTGGGGCGAGGTCGATCGGTCGCATCGCAAGCTCGCGCACCGCGGCTCCTATGAGCAGCTGGTGTGGGTGTCGCCGGCGACTGTGCGGCGTGTTCTCGCTGCAAACGGGCTCGTTCTGCGTCGGCCGCGCCGGGCTGGCCGGTCGGAGCGCCGCCCGTTTCCGGAGTGGGCGACCTACACCAAGCAGTCGATCTGGATCTACGACGTCACGCATTTCGCCGGCTGCCCGCGGGCCGCGGTGATCGCGATCATGGACCTCGTCACCCGCAAGTGGATCTGCGAAGTCGTCTCGGGCGAGGAGACCAGCACCCAGATCCAGGCCGCGTTCTGCGACGCCCTCGAGTCGCGAGGGCCTCGACGAGCCTCGTCGCCGAACGCCAGGACAGCAGCACCGAACCTCTCCTCGATGATGCTCTTCGCCGGCCGATCCTGTTGTGCCGTCAGCGACAACGGGCCGCAGATGACCTCCGGGTCGACCCGCGAGTTCATGGCGATGTGCGCGATCGCGCAGCACTTCGGGCGCCCGGGCACCCCGACCGACCAGGCCTGGATCGAGAGCCTCTTCAGCCACGTCAAGGCCGACTGGCCACACCTGGATGCGATCCGCGACCCCGCCATGCTCCGGGCCGAGCTCGCCGTAATCCGCGTCGAGTACAACACGGTCCGGCTGCACGCCGGGATCGGGTACGTCACGCCCGACGACGAGCACGAAGGCCGCGGCCCGAAGATCCGTCGCGCTCGCCGCGTCGGGCTGATGCGTGCCCGCCGCCAGCGCATCGCGTACCATCGCCTGCAGCACCGTCAAAGCCAACCGCCGGAGAGCCGCTGATGCGGGCTAATCAACTCCGCGATCTGTGGCTTTGAGTCTGACACACGTCAAGGAGCGCGGTTATCGCCGTTACCAGGCCGGCGGCGGCGGTGTCTGAGACTGCGACCGTGTGAAGCGCCCCGCATGTGGCAAGCGCAGCCAGCACCGACGCAATCATCTGGATTCGTGCGAACCTCGCGCTTCGCGTTCCCACCTCCGATTCGTAGGCGACCCGTTCCGACTCGAGCGCCGAGGACGCGCGCTTGAGGAACCTTCTCCCACCCTCGCGCTCGTGGGCTTCCTCATCTGGAGCACGCGCCCGAAGTGCCTCGCATAGCCGCCTAATCGCAGCCGACCGATTAGCCCGGTCCGTGAGGTCCAGATACTGCCGATCGCGCAGCATCGCCGGCACGTCGGCGTCGGGATCGACCAAGACAGGGATCACACGTTTGCCGGACGCGATGGCGGCGCCGATCTCGAGAGGCAGCCACTGACTCTTGGCCGCGTGCTTGGTGATCAGCACGACATACGCATCGGCGGCTTCGAGAGCCACACCGACGACCTCGGACAGGTTCGAGCCGAGCGGGATGAAGTCCTCGGTCCAGACCTCGAACCCGCAGGCTTCCAATCCGTCTCGTACCTCGTCGGCGTCGAGCCTGTCGACGGTGGAGTAGCTCAGGAACACCTTCGCGCGTCCGGGGCTATTCGCCGACATTCCGCGTGATCGTAGCCGCGGTCCACATGCCCTGGGTCGGATCGGAAGATCACACGTCCGGGAATGCCCTTTCTCGGACATGACCGGTGTGCTCCGGACCAGGAGCGTTCAGGGATTTGCAGCGGGCACCGGCCGGATTCTTGGGACGTGCTTCGGCGTCTATCGGCGATCCGCCACCGGCTTCCACGCTGCGGGCGAGCAGGACGAGCTAGTCGTCCTCACGCTGGTGATCGGCGATCTCTCGCTCGCGGGCGGAGACCCAGGCGTTGACGCGCTCCTCGCTCGCCGCTTGCTGCAGCTGCATTTCCCGTGCGAGCGCAAGAGTCGGCCCGTCGTCGACGTGCGGGTGCGCCTTGCAGATGGCGGCGGCCGTGCGTCCGAGGTCCCACGCTGCCGAGGACAGCGCCTGCGTGTCGGCCGCTGCGTGACGCGCCGGGGCCACCGGGTGGACAACCTCTCCATCCTCGTCGTGCGCGCACATCAGGCTGAGGTATGGCCCGGCGGTCGCGTGCTCCATGTTCGAGAGCCAGCCCCACTTCTCGCGAATTGCCACAGGATCGCTGACGCCTCGCATGTACGCGGTCGACGGTTTCCCCGCCGCTCCGGCTCCAGCACCCCAGCGGCGGGCGTAGTCGCCTGACGGGTCCTGCGCACAGCTCGCAGCGTGCTGAGCGATCTCGCCGAGACGCCGAACCAGTCCTGCCGCCTCGTAGCCGTAGCCACTCCCGACCAATAGCCCAATCGCCCGGCCTGTCCGCAACGCCATCGCCGCAGCCACAAGCACTCCGTTCGAGGCGACTCCCCAGCCCGGTGGAGCTCCCTCCGGCGGACCGGCCGACTTCGCCGCTTGCGCCAGCCCGAACAACTCGTCAGCCGCTCGATCGAGAAATGTCCGATCGGGCAGCTCATCGGCGGCGCGGTCCCGAAGAGCGACCTCATCGCGTTCACACAGGGCTTGGAAGGGATCAGGCATGCCTTGGGAGTCTGCCAGCAGTCACGGCGGGCGTTGCCGGGCATGGTCATCCCGGGCCGGTCGCCGACACGAACGCAGCCCGGATACCTTGGGAACTGCCTTCCCAAGGTGACGGGGCCGGGCTCGGCCTGTGACTTTGATCGCTGGATGGCGGGCTTTCTCCACCGGTCGCTGGCGTGTCGTGATCGCGTCGACCGTCGCTTGCCGGGTGACCCGGTGCCGGCTGTCTGCGAGCTCGGTGCCCACGAGAAGCTCGGACGCAGTGATTGCTGCGATGACGATGTCGGCGTCGTCCGGCAGGACATCGGAAGAGGTCTCCACCCCGCGTTCAAGGGCGACGAGGATCCCGTAAAGCCGTCCGCACCTGGCGATCGATCGCCCGGCAGCTCACCGTGCGCCTCGCGCAGGCGCTCGAGATCCACCTCGTCGCTGCCGCGCCCGGTTGCTCGCTTCATCGCGACGAGATCGGCGAGTGAGCAGATCGGCGCCTCCACGCCGTCGATCCGCTTGCGGTCACAGCGAGCGAGCACGGCGGCGAACGCAGCCGGGAGGAGCTGCTCGGACAGGACGTCCACGAAGCAGTGCGGTGTGCGCAGGGCCAGCGCGCCGCCCGCGCGCAGATCGCCGCAGCGAAGCGGCGTGCCGTCGGGGTTCGTGGCCTGCCAGCGCTCGACGAGCGCGACCAGGCACATGAGGTTCGCGGAATTCATCGCGACCGCAACATCCACGCCCTTCGTCGCGCGGACCGCACCGTGGCGGATGACCGCGAGCCCGCCGACGACGACGTAGCGGACGCCCGCCTCGTTGAGGTCGCGCAGCGCCGCGGCGAAGTCGTTCACCGTTGCTGGAAGAGGTCGATGGCCACCTTGCTGAGCGCGACACCCTCGTCCAGCAGCTCCTGCGGGTCGCGCAGCGCGTCCTCGATCAGCACGTAGCGGCGCCAGGCCTCGCTCGCCGCCCACGGATCGCCGCGCTCCTGCGCGGCGTGCGCCGCGGTCGCGGCATCTCGCAGCCGACGCTGCTGGTCGATCGGCACCCAGCCGATCGTAGCCGCGGCCGGGTACGGGAAGGCCGCCCCGGGGTGCAGGACACCCCTACCCGTGCGTGCCCGCGCCCGCAAGAGGAGCTTGCCGGCGGGGCTGGCGGGTAGGATCGCCCCCGTGCAGGCGCAGTCCGCTCGCTCGTCGGCTGAGCCACTTGAGTTCCGGGACGTCACGAAGCGCTATCCCGGCACCGCGTCGCCCGCAGTCGACGGCCTGTCGCTCGAGGTCCCCGCCGGGGAGATCTGCGTGCTCGTGGGCCCGTCGGGCTGTGGCAAGACGACGGCCATGCGGATGGTCAACCGGATGATCGACATCACCTCCGGCGACATCCTGCTCGGCGGGCGCAGCGTCAAGGAGCGAAAGCCCGAGGATCTGCGCCGCAACATCGGCTACGTCATCCAGCAGATCGGGCTGTTTCCGCACCGCACGATCGGCGAGAACATCGCGACGGTCCCGGCGCTGCTCGGCTGGAAGCGCACGCGGATCACCGCACGCGTCGACGAGCTGCTCGAGCTCATCGGGCTCGACCCTGACGAGGTCCGCGACCGCTATCCGTCACAGCTCTCGGGCGGCCAGCGCCAGCGCGTCGGCGTGGCGCGGGCGCTCGCCGTCGACCCGCCGGTCATGCTCATGGACGAGCCATTCGGAGCGATCGACCCGATCAACCGCGAGCGGCTGCAGAACGAGTTCCTGCGCCTCCAGGCCGAGCTGCGCAAGACGATCGTGTTCGTCACCCACGACATCGACGAGGCGATCAAGATGGGCGATCGAATCGCGGTCATGCAGGTGGGCGGCAAGCTCGCGCAGTACGCGCCGCCGGCCGAGCTGCTCACGGCGCCGGCCAACCCGTTCGTCGAAGACTTCGTCGGCGCCGACCGCGCGCTCAAGCGGCTGGCGCTGCAGCGCGTGCGCGACATCGATCTGTGGACGGTCGCGACGTGCCGCGCCGGCGAGTCGACGACCGAGGTGCGTGCCCGTCTCGGGGAAGCCGACCTCGACATCGCGCTGCTCGTCGACGAGGAGCGGCGGCCGCTCGGCTGGCTGTCCGAGCGCGGCCTCACCGGCGAGCGCGTCCGGCCTGAGCTGAGGTCGCCGGCCGAGCCGGTCGTCGAGCTCGACGACATCCTGCGCGACGCGCTGTCGGACCTGCTGGCGCGCGAGTCGATGTACGGCCCGGTGGTCGATGCCCGCGGGCACGTCGTCGGCGCGCTCTCGATCCAGGCGATCTCGCATGCGATCGGCCATGCCCGCGAGGAGGTGGCCGGGCCCGCTGCGCGAGCGGCCGCCGCCGCGGCCATCGCGGCTGCCGGCCCCGCGGTCGCCGCCGAGTCGGCACCACCTCACGACGACCCCGACGACCCGTGAGCATGTCCGGCTTCGTCCTCGCCCAAGGCGGCTTTGTGCGCGACCGGGCCGGCGAGACGGGCTGTCCCGGCAACAACGGCATCTGCGCGGGCTGGGTGTTCGATCACATGGACCGCTACTGGACGCCGCTGCTCGAGCACGTCTACCTCACGCTCATCCCGCTCGCGCTCGGCTTCACGATCGCGCTGAGCATCGGCTTGCTCGCCCACCGCCAGCGCTGGCTCATCACCCCCGTCACCGGCATCACGAGCGCGCTCTACACGATCCCGAGCATCGCATCGTTCTTGCTGCTGCTCCCGATCACCGGCCGGGGCAACGACACGGCGATCATCGCGCTGACCGCCTACACGCTCGTGATCATCTTCCGCAACGTCATCACGGGGCTGAACGGCGTGCCCGCGCACGCCGTCGACGCCGCGCGCGGCATGGGCCTGACGAGCCGCCAGCTCTTGTTTTCAGTCGAGCTCCCGCTCGCGCTTCCCGAGATCCTGGCCGGGCTGCGAATCGCTGCGGCCACGACCGTCGGCCTCGCCGCGTTCGCCTTCCTCGCGGGCGCCGGCGGCCTGGGGACCAACATCGACCAGGACATCGAGTTCCGCGGCAACGTGCTCTTCGCCGGCCTGCTGCTGACGCTGCTCGCGGCAACGCTGGACTTCATCGTGCTCATGGTCCAGCGCTCCCTGACGCCGTGGCGGCGGGCGGTGCCGTCATGACGGCGCTGGCGTCGATCCTCTCGCCGTTCACCGATGCCATCGGCTTCATCTTCCAAGCGCGCGAGTCCGGGGCCGGCACGGTGCAGGTCGGGGGCCTGTCGGAGATGGGCCACCTCGCGGCCAACCACTTCTCCGTCTCGTTCCTGGCGATCGTCATCGCGATCGCGATCACCGTGCCGATCGGGCTGTGGCTCGGCCACCTCGGCCGCGCCGAGCTCTTGGCGGTCGGCGTCGCGAACGTCGGGCGCGCGGTTCCGGCGCTCGCGATCATCGCCTTCTGCGTCGCGTTCCTCGGCACCGGCTTTCGCAACATCGCGTTCGCGCTGCTGCTGCTGGCGATCCCGCCGATCCTCACGAACACGTACGTCGGGATGCGCCAGGTCGATCCCGAGCTCGTCGACGCCGCGCGCGGCCAGGGTCTCAGCGGGCTGCAGATCGTGCGACAGGTCGAGCTGCCGCTGGCGCTGCCGACGATCTTCGGCGGCATCCGGATCTCGGTCGTGACCGTGCTGGCGACGGCGATCATCTCGCCGAGCGCCGGTCTGGACTCGCTCGGCACGCCGATCTTCTCGCCGGAGGTGTACGGCACCGAGGGCATGATCGCCGCCGCCATCGCCGTCGCATTCCTGACCCTGACGACCGACGCGGGGTTCGCCCTCGCGCAGCGGCTCGTCACTCCGAAGGGGCTGAAGATCGCCGCCCGCGGCGACCGGCGCTCCCGTCTGAAGCCCATACCCACAAGGAGAGTGCAAGTTCCGTGACTCGCATCCGCACCCTGTTCGCCCTACTCGCCGTCCTCGTGCTCGCCATCGGCATCGCCGCATGTGGCGACGAGGACGAGGGCGGCGGCACGTCGACGCCTGCCGCGCAGTCCACGGCACCCGCGAGCACCGGGGACATCTCGGCCGACGAGAAGGCCGCCAACAAGATCGAGCCCGTCGAAGGCGCGTCGAGCGTCTCGCTCACGGTCGGCTCCAAGAACTTCACCGAGCAGTACATCCTCGGCGAGATCTACTACCAGGCGCTGAAGGCCGCGGGCTACAACGTCAAGAAGGACATCGATCTCGGTCCGGAGCTCATCGCCTACAAGGCGCTGCGCGAGGGCGAGGTCGACGCCTACCCCGAGTACACCGGCACGGCGCTGACGGCGTTCTTCAAGGTCAAGGTCGCCGACGTCCCGAAGGATCCGGCGCAGGCCTACGAGCAGTCCAAGGCGGCGTACGCGAAGGTCGGGATCACGTCGCTGGCGACGACGCCCTTCGAGAACACCTACCGCATGGGGATCACGAAGGCGAAGGCCGCGGAGCTCGGCAACCCGACGAAGATCTCCGACCTCGAAGGCAAGACGCAGGACATGGTCGTCAACGGCTTCCCGGCGTGCCGCCAGCGCATCGACTGCCTGCTGGGCGTGCAGCGGGCGTACGGCTTTAAGTTCAAGAAGTTCCTGCCGGGCGAGAACAAGTTCCAGATCCTCGACAACGGCGACGCGGACATCGCGTTCGTGTTCACGACCGACGGTCCGCTCTCGTCGGGCAAGTACGTCGTGCTCGACGACGACAAGAGCGTCTTCCCGCCGTACAACATCAGCTTCACGATCCGCGACGCGGCGGCGAAGAAGCTCGGTGCCGAGGGTCAGAAGGTCATCACGGACGTCCAGAAGTACATGACCGCGGAGATCATGCAGGAGCTCAACGCCCGCGTCGACATCGACAAGCAGGAGCAGGCGAAGGTCGCGGCGGACTACCTGAAGAACTTCGGGTTCACGAGCTAGACGCCCGACGGCCCAGCGGCTACGTGCCGCTTGAGCCGAACCCGCCCTCGCCGCGCTCCGATGCGGCGAGGGCGTCGACCTCGACGACCTCGGGCGCGGCGACCGCGACGATGACGAGCTGGGCGATGCGGTCGCCCGCGGCGATCTCGAACGCGTGGTCGCGGTCGGTGTTCAGGAGGAGCACCTGCAGCTCGCCGCGGTAGCCGGCGTCGATGAGGCCGGGGGCGTTGACGAGCGCGATCCCGTGGCGCGCGGCGAGGCCCGAGCGCGGGAGGACGAGGCCGGCGTGCCCGGGCGACAGCTCGATCGCGATCCCGGTGCGCAGCTTCGCGCGCGCGCCCGGCTCGAGGCGAGCGCCTTCGAGCGCGTGCAGGTCGTAGCCGGCATCGTCGTCGTGCGCGCGGACCGGCAAGCGTGCTGCCGAGTCCAGCCGCCGAACGCGCAGCACGCCCAGGGGTGGAGTCGTCTGCAGTCCGCTGCGGACCGCAGATGGATCCACCCCCTTCGTCACGCGGCGGTGCCGGCTTCGCTCACCGAGAAGCGCGCGTAACGCTCGGCCAGCGTCGCCGGCAAGCGTGCGTGGATGCGCACGCCCTCCGGGGTGTCGGTGCGCTCGAGGTCGCCGGCGACGTCGTGCAGCTCGGCGAGGCGCGCGCCGTCGGAGTACGGCAGCAGCAGGTCGACCGAGCGCAGCGAGCGGCGGAACTCCTCCTCGATGCGCTCGCCGAGCTCCTCGATCCCCTCCCCCGTGGCCGCGGAGATCAGCATGCCGTCGGGGTGCGTGAACGCGAGCTCGGTGCGCCGGTCGTCATCGAGCGCGTCGGACTTGTTGAGCACGAGCAAGCGCGGGCGGTCGCCGGCGCCGACGTTCTCGAGCACCTCGTCGACGGCCCGCAGCATCTCGGCCAGCTCGGCCTCGGGCGCGGACGCGTCGAT
>CAWEOF010000024.1:0-41822 GCA_963810605.1 uncultured Actinomycetes bacterium | reverse complement strand
CCGCCTTGGTGCGCGTGTACCCGACTCGCGTGCTGAGGACCCGCTCGGTGCCGCGCTTGCGACCGATCTTCCGGCGTGCCTTGCCGATGCGTTGCTGCAGTTCGGAGAGCTGCTGTTGCTTGGAAGTCTGCCCGGGTGACGACACGGGCATCAGCGCCCAGACGGCGAACGTGACCACGACGCTGAGCAGCAGAAGGCGAATGCGCATGCGGTCGCAGGCTACACAAGCTCCGACGGCCCGTAGGATAAAACGCGGCGTCCACCGCCGGTTCTGCATCCAGCGACGCTCAACGCGCTTGCCCCCGCGCTCGCGCGTCGCGCCTGGCATCCACGATCCGGCAACCCGATCCCAACACCTTGTTCCTCCGCGCTTCCCGACGATCGTCTTCGAACGGGCGTCGGTGAGGCGCGTACGACGGGGTGGTGATGCGGCGTCGGCGTGCGTCGTCGCGGCGCTATCGTCGGTCAACGTGGCGCCGCCCTCGGATCTTGATGCCTATGGGCCGGTCGGCCGGTCGGAGTGGATGGACATCGACTGGCGAGAGCATCTGCGCTGGGTGCGGGTGCGAGGTCGCTGGGTGAACCTCGTCGATATCGGCGAGGGGCCGGTCGTGATGTTCGTGCACGGCATCTCGGGCTGCTGGCAGAACTGGCTGGAGAACATCCCGCTGTTCGCTCGTGAGCACCGCGTGATCGCGGTCGACCTACCGGGGTTCGGGGCGTCGGAGATGCCGGACGGGGCGATCTCGATCAGCGCATATGCGGACACGCTCGACGCGCTGCTGGACGTGCTCGAGATCGATGTCGTTCGACTGGTGGCCAACTCGATGGGCGGCTTCATCGGCGCCGATCTTGCGATCCGCCATCCCGCGCGCGTGGAGCGGCTCGTGCTGGCGGCGGCGGCGGGCCTGAGCGTCGAGTTCATCCGCACGGGCCGGCGGGTGGGTCTGCGCCACCGCGCCGAGAACGTCGTGTTCGCCGGGATCGGCCGGATCGCGTCGTACTCGCCGCTGCTCGCGCGCCGCGGCCGCTTGCGCTCGGTGCTGTTGATGCTGTTCACGGCGCACCCGTCGCGGCTGCCGTCGCAGCTCGCGTTCGAGCAGGTGAACGGCTCGGGCAAGCCGGGGTTCTCGGGTGCCCTGGACGCGCTGTGCAGCTACCCGATTCGTGCGCGGCTACCGGAGATCGCGTGCCCGACGCTGATCGTGTGGGGCCGCAGGGATCTGCTGGTGCCGGTCAAGGACGCCGCGCTGTTCGAGCAGCTCATCGGCGATTCGCGCAAGCTGATCTACGACGACACGGGGCATCTGACGATGCTCGAGCGACCCGCGCGCTTCAACGCCGACGTCCTCGCGTTCTTGCACGAGCAGCCCGGCGAGCACATGCCGTCATCCGGACGGCGCGCGTCAACGTCATAGCCGTCTTGACCCTGATGGTCAACCGGGGTTCGACGTCGTGCTCGCCAAACGCGGCCGGCCCGAGTTGCGCGAAGGCGTCGCCCGGTACCCTGCGAAAGACGGACTCACGCTCCTCCACGAGGCGGGCGCCCCGCCACGCCGGGTCGCAGACCGAGGCGGTCACGCCGATCCGTCGACATCGCGGCGGATCTACACCGAGTCGTGGCGCGACCGCGAGCGCAGCGGGCAACGACGAGGCCTTCGACGACCTCCTCAACGACAATCACCGCTACGTCAGCGGCGCCGAAGTCCCGCCGGTTCGGCGTAAGCCCTCCAGCGCGGAACGTGGCCCGGCGCCGACGGCTGTGCTGGACTGCGGCCTGACGTCGTGGCCGCTGCCGGCCGCCGACGGCCTGTGATCGCACACGCCGCGACCGAACCGACGCCCGCCACCGAACCGCCCGCGGCTACCAGATGCGCGTGAGCCCGTAGTCGTCGAAGACCGTGTCGGCGCTGACGATCGTCGCGCGCTCACAGATCGCCTGCGCCGCGAGCAGCCGGTCGAACGGGTCGTTGTGCAGCGGCGGGAGCGTCCGCACCGCCCACGCGTGCTCGTCGGTGACCGCCAAGCGCTCGAATGCAAACTCGTCGAGACGATCGGGCAGGTCGTCGGGCACGCGCAGCTTGCCGAGCGCGCTCTTGATCGCGGCCTCCCAGACGCAGACGGCGCTCACCAGGACGGGGGTGCGCGGATCGGTGATGGCGCCGCGCACGCCTTCGATGCGGGCGTCGCCGGCGAGCAGCCACAGCAGCGCGTGGGTGTCGAGCAGCAGCGTCAGCGGAAGTGCTCGATGAAGTCCTCGGGCAGCTCGTCGAAGTCGTCGGCCAGCGCGATCTCGCCGCGCAGCGCGCCGAAGGCGTCTGCGACCGGACGCCGCGGCGCGAGGGCGACGAGGCGGGCGACAGGGCGCCCCGAGCGTTGAATGACGACCTCCTCGCCGCGCTCGACGAGGTCAACGAGCCGCGAGAGCTGGCTCTTGGCTTCGTGCATGCCGACACGGACCATGCCGCGATCCTAGCACCAACTTAGCTAGAACGGACCAGATCGCGAGCCGGTGGCGCCAAGATCCTCGCGCCGAAGCGCGGCCAGCGGCAACCAGGTCCGCCCCCGATGAACCCATGAGGGGCCCGTCCGCGACCCGCGGACGGGCCTTTCGTCGTTCCGCGCCGCGACGGCCTCGCGGAGAACCCGAACCGGAGAGGACATGCAACCCCACCGCCAGGACCCGATGAAGTGCACCGACGCGCGCCTGGAACGGTCGCCGCGATCCAGCGCGCGCACGCACGCGAGGTCGAGTCGCGCGTCACGCGACGCGCACACGCCGCGCCGCAGACATCGAAGACGCCTGCGCGCACGCCTGGCTGCAGCTGCTCACCCATCCCGAGTAGCAGCTCCTTGACGGCCGCTGGGTTCGCACCACTCCGGGAGGCCAACTGCGCGCTAACTGATAGTCCGTAGCACGCGTCGTAATCGTCAGTTAGACTCCAGTAGGTGCGCCAGCTCGAAGATGTTCTCCGCTTGATCGGCTCGGCCGGGCCTGCCGGATCCTTCGAATCCGAAGAGCTTGATTTCAAGGCGCCGGGACGTAACAGCCGCCACACATTAGAGCTGCTCGCCGACGCGGCGGTGTGTTTCGCCAACGCCCGGGGCGGCACGATCGTTCTCGGAATCGATGACAAGGGCACGACGCGCGAGACAAGCCTTGTTGGTGTCGAGCCTGCGTTGTCTGTCGACGCGATTCGCAAGGGCATCTTCGAGCGCACGAGCCCAAGCCTGACGGTGTCGGCGCGAGATCATGTGGAGGACGAGGTGCGGCTCGTGATCGTCGCGGTGATAGAGGGCATCGAGCTCTACGCCAACGCCAAGGGACTTGCGACGCGAAGGCTCGGAACCGAATGCCTCCCATTCCCGCCTGAGCAGCAGATCGAGGTCAGGCGGGCGCGGGGTCAGATCGATTGGTCCGCGGAGGGGTCGGGCGTTGCGGTCAGCGAGCTATCTCAGGCCGAGTTCGAGCGCGTGCGTCGGCTGCTGCGAACCTCAGGCCGCGAGGAGCTCGCGTCGCTGCGGGACCAAGCGCTCCTTGAGGCAATGCGGCTCATCACAACTCGCGGGGTTGTCACCAACGCTGGCGTGTTGCTGCTCGGGAGCGAGGACCTTCTGCGCACCGCCATCCCGTCGCACGGCTACTCCTACCAATACCGACCCTCGCCAGGGAGCGAGGCTACGTACTTCATCCGGGGTCATCGCGCGATCCCGGCGGCGGTGGAAGCGCTGCTGGACCTCGTCGATGCGCGAGCAGAATCCCGGCCGCTCAATCTCGCCGGCGGGGTTCAACTGTCGCTGACAGACTATCCGTCAAGCGCGGTCCGTGAAGTCGTCGTGAATGGGCTCGTTCACCGCGACTTCCCCGGCGCGGGAACCGTCGATATCGAACATTCACCGGAGCGTCTGACGACCCAGAGCCCGGGCGGGCTCGTGGCTGGCGTGACGCCCGACAACATCCTCACGCACCCTTCGACGCCACGACACCGTCTGCTGGGCGAAGCAGTCGCGTTGCTACGCCTGGCAGAACGAACGGGACAAGGCATCGACCGCGCCTACCGGGAGATGCTCCGTGTCGGCAAGGAACCGCCGCGCATCGAGGATGACGGGTTCAGCGTTCGCGCGACCCTGACCGGAGGGATCGGCAACGACGCTTTTGTTCGCTTCGTCCGCGACTTGCCCGACGCCTCGAGCGGCGACGTCGATCTGCTGATCACCCTCGCGCTGCTTCGCAGCACGCCCACGATCGAAGCCCCTCGGCTGGCTCACGCGATCCAGCGGACATCCGGAGACGCTCAGGAGGTTCTCGCTCGCATGACCGACCCGGGAATTGGGTTGCTCGAGCCGACCCGCCGGACACTCCGAAGGCCCTTCCCGGCCTACCGACTGCGCAATGAACCACTCGCGGCGTTGGCTCGGGCCGTCAACTATCGGCGGCGGACCATCGATCAGATCGACGAGAAGGTGATCGAGCATGTGCACGAGTACGGGTTCGTCACGAACCGGACTCTGCAGCGTCTCTTTGATCGAGACCTCTATGCCGCGCGCAACCTGCTCAAGGACCTTCGCGAGCGCGGCCTGCTCGAGAAGATGGGCACCGCTCGGGGAGGGCCAGGCGTCAAGTACGGACCGGGGCCAAGGTTTCCGCAGTAGCGTCCAACTGACGTTCGAGGCGCGCCCGACGCATCATCAGTTGCCGACCAGATGCGTCTTGCGGAAGCGGACTCGGATATCGATTAGGCCATCGAGCGAATTCCGAGCGCAGGCAGCGTTTCCTCTCATGGAGCCAGCCGGGATCGAACCGGCGACCTCCTGCTTGCAAAGCGCGTAGGGCGGCTCGCGGAACATGCTGTTTTGCAGGTAAAACGCAGCACCCCGCTGGACGCGACCTACGCGATTTAGCCGGAAGTTGCGGGTTCTGGCCGGGGGTTTCGGCCATCGGATGGCCTAAACCCCCGCGCCGGTCGATGCACGTCGACCACGCTGCGGGGTCGCGGCCTGCGTGCGAGGGGGTCGCCGCCCTGGCCGGACCGACAGCAGCGCGATGGCTGTCGTCGGTTCCGCAGACGATCTCGTCGAGCTCCTGCGAGCGGCCGCTCGGACCCCGGGCGGCGAGATCGGGCTGCTGAAGACCGCCCAGGTCGCGCGGATCCTCGGACGCCGCCGCGACTGGGTGCACCGCAACGCCACGCGCCTCGGCGGCTTTCGGCTGCCGGGAAGCGGCGAGTGGCGCTTCTCTCCGCAAGGCGTCGCGACCGGCGTCCTTGCGGCCGCCGAGGTGACGAACGCGGCGCCGGCGAGCTCGCGGCCACGAGGCCGCCGGATCGCCTACCCGCCCGCCAAGCAGACGCTGGCAGATCGCCCTCGGCGCGCGACGACAGAACCACGAGGAGGACCAGATGCCACGACCGGCACGAGGAAGCATTGAGATCGTCAACCGCAAGGACGGACTGCGGACCTTCTGGGTGCGCATCACCGTCGACGGACGTCGCCACCGCGTGCGTCTCGGGACAGACCGCGACGGCTGGACCGCGGCCCGCGCGCAGGTCGAGCTCGAAGAGCAGATCAAGACCGTGCAGGCAGGGACGTGGGCGCCGCCCGAGCAGCCCGCGGCCGGCGACGACGGCGACCCGACGTTCCGCACCTATGCGTCGAGCTGGCTTGAGGACAACATGCTGGAGTGGCGGCCGCGCACCGTCACCGACGTCAGGTGGCGCTTGGAGAGCCACCTGCTGCCGCTGATCGGCGAGGACCGCCTGTCGACGTTCGACATCCCCCGCGTCACGGACGTCAAGACGACGCTGCTGAAGGAGAGCCGCCGCATCGCCGAGCGCCGCGACGCCGGCGTCATCGAGCGCGACGCGCACAACATGCCGCTGCGACCGCTGTCCAACGAGTCGATCAACAAGTGCCTCGCGCTGCTCAGCCGGATCCTCGACGACGCCGTCGAGCGCGGCTACCTGCGCGACAACCCCGCCCGCCGGGTCAAGCGGCTGCGCTACCACCGTCCCCGGCGGCCGATCCTCGAGCCGCACGAGGTCCGCGCGATGCTCGAAGCCGCCGACCGGCTCGACCGCCGCGCCGCCGGCGAGACCGACAAGGCCGTCGAAGTCGCAACCCTGCGCCGGCAGGGACTGACGTACCCGGAGATCGCCGAGCGCCTCTCGATCGCCACGTCGACCGCGCACTACCGCCAGTCGCGCTACGAGCAAGCCCGCGATCCGATCCCCTTCATCCGCGTCTGGGTACGACTGCTCTGCGCGGCCGGGCTGCGCATCGACGAGGCCTGCCGCCTGCGTCGCAGCGACGTCGACCTGATCGCCAAGCGCCTGCGTGTCGGACAGGCGAAGACCGACGCGGGCGTGCGCAGCGTGCAGCTGACCCCGGACACGGTCGCCGATCTGCAGCGCTACGTGGACCTGACCGCCGACCGCGGCGCGTCCACGCCGCTGCTGCCCACGCGCAGCGACACGCGCTACGACCGCACGAGCGCCGCCAAGCACATCATCAGACCGCTCATCACGGAAACCAACGTCGTGCTGGCCGAACGCGGCCAGCCCGCGCTGCGCGACGGCGTCACCGCCCACGCCCTGCGAAAGACGTACTTCACGTTCCTCCACGAGGCCGGTGCCCCGCCACGCTGGGTCGCAGACCAAGGCGGACACGCCGACCCGTCGACATCGCTGCGGATCTACACCGAGTCGTTGCGCGACCGCGAGCGCAGCGAGCACGGCGAGGCCTTCGACGACCTCCTCAACGGCAATCCCCGCCACGTCAGCGGTGCCGAAGGGCCGCCGGTTCGGCGCAAGCCTTCCAGCGCGAGACTCTGAAAGCGCTGATGGCGCAGAGCGCTCCAAGCACGCGGTTGCGCAACTCTGGCGGCGCGGCTCCGCGCTGCTCAGATGCATGGGAAGCAGTAGTCGAGCCAGCGCCGGACGCCGCGCTCGGTGGCAGGCGAAAGCACTAGCTCTCGAAGGCCCCGACGCCGGCGACAGGCGTGATGCCCGGTGGCTCGGATCCGTGAGTCGCCTCAGGGCGAAGTCATCGCCGGAGGCGAATAGCGCAGGTCGTCCAGGGCGCTTCGGGTTCGGAACGCCGCGAGCCAGTCGTCCAGCAGGTCGAGCGCGACCTCATCCGGCGTGTTGAGCATCGCGTGTGGCGTCATGCGCAGGACGTCCATGTACCGCGTCGGTGCGAACGGCGGGGTCGGCGTGATCCCGCCGTAGGGATCGTCAAATGGATCGTTGTGAGCGGCATACGAGTCCGAGGGCACGAGCTGCTGATTCGTCGGGGCCGCGCCAATGTAAGCGAGGACGTCCACGTGGCTAATCCCGCCGGCCGCCTCTATCACACTGCCCGCGAAGAGAATGGCGGCCGCCGTGTCGCGGACGATCTCTAGGTCGTGGGCGGCGTAGTAGGTGCCGCGCCCCTCGCTGAGCTGAACGGTCGTTGGATAGGTGCGCTCGAACGTGAGCACGAACGGCTTCGTGGAGATCGCCACAGCGGCGGTCGCCCGCCTGGCGAGCTCGTCCGCGTCCGCAGTCGTTCGGCCGACGTGCCAGACGCGTGGTTCCGGTGCGGTCCACTGACGACGGAGTTCCCGGTAGAGTCCCTCGTCGGGCGACGCCTTCCAGTTAGCCCCGCCGTGCGCTGCGACTGCGGCGGCCGCGCGGTCGAGGACATCTGACATCTCGCTTCCTCGTGGCCCACGCGCGTCAGCCGGCGCGGTCCGCACGATCACACGGTGCAGCAGACTGCCGTCGTAGAGCGACCTGTGGTCGGGACCTCCTGGCGTTGGGATTGCCGCATCGAGGAGGTCACGTTCCTTGGCCGCCGGCGGCACACTCCCGCCTGGCGCTGCTGCTTCGATCGTCGCGAGGGGGACCGGCTCCGCGACCACAGCTGGAGGCGCCTCATTCCGCTGCGCTCGCTCGCGCTCGCGCGCTTCGGCCTCCGGACGCTCGCGCTCGAGCGACTCGATCTCGCCATTGAGCTGGTGCCACGCTCGCCACCACGGCAGATGCGGCCCCTCGCCCGCCTCAGGGGACGGGATCTTCTTGAGCGCTTCCTTCCGGGCTCCGAGCAGCTCGTCGATCTCGCGCAGCGACCTCTCGGCGCGCCTGTGCTGGTCCTCGTCGCTCTCGGCGGGAGCCTGGGCATCGTCGGGGATGAGCGCCAGCTCAGACACCGGGGCGAGGGACGGAACCTCCCCGAGAGCGCCAGCCGGGTACTCGGGTTGGCCCGTGAGCAGCCGGATCAAGGGTTCCACCTGCTCGGGCGAGAAGTCGGTCAGGCTGAAGCGCTGCACGCCGTCGAGCCCGATCGGAACGAGGTGCTCCTTCCGGCGCGAGGGGAGGGTGACCAGAACCACCTTGTCGCGGAACTTCTGCTGGTCGCGATTGAAGATGCTCTTGAGGGCATCCGCCTCGGCAACCGCGCCGGCGCCGAGCTTAGGATCGTTGCGTCCCTCCCAGCGGTCGCGCCAAGCACTGCTGAGCGCGACAATCACCCACTCTCTGTCCACAATCTGCGTCGGCCCGTAGCGAGTCCAATCGCTGCCGCGCTCGGTCAGGTGGAACAGGTCCATGTCGACGTCGATGCCGGACGCGCGCAGAACGAGGCAGAACGCGTACACCTCGTTCCGCCACTCCGACGTCTCGGCGCTGCTCCAGCCCGGATCGCGGTGCGCCCACGTGAGGAACGCGGAGAGGTTCGCAACCTTGTCGTCGGCCATAGCTCGATCCTAGAAGCGTTGACGGGATCCGACGAGTAGGTGAGACGGCCGTCGCCCATGTCGGCGTCGCTGCGGCGAGGGAGGGATACGCGGGTCGGGGGCCGCTGCTGCTCAGTGGTGAGGAGTAGCCGCCGCCCGTCCCCCCTGCGGCTACCGCTATGGACGAGCAGCGGTAGGCGGAAAGCACACCGGCGCATCGAACTGCTGACACGGTGACCCCAGCTGGAGATCGACTGCCCGGAGTGAGCGACGTCCGGCGCGTAGGGTCCGCCGCGTCATGCCATCCAGAGATCAGAAGCTCACCGGCTCCGCCGGCGAGCACTTCGTCTGCTCAATGCTGGCGCAGCTCGACTGGGCCGCTTCACTGACCCGGGAAGGCGTCGCGCGGGCCGACATCCTCGCCGTCCGCGCCGACATCGGGTCCGAGCAGCCCGAACGGCCGATGATCGAGGTGCAGGTCAAGACCATGCGCCATCACCGCAAGCCGATGTGGCCGATGGGTGCCCACGGCATCACGCCCACCGCGTCGGCACGTGAGTGGTACGTGTTCGTGCTGCTCGGCAAGGACGTCCGCGACCGTCCGCGATGCTGGGTTGTACCGCGCGATCACGCCGTCGCTGGGGCGTGGATCGCCCACATGCACTGGCTGACCGAGCCCGGCATTCCCGCCGGACAACGCAACGCTCCGATCACGCAGGCGCGCATTGGCATCGACGTATGGGGCCGCTACGAAGAACGGTGGGACCTGCTCGACCACAGCGCCTACGACGCTCCGGTGCTGCTCCCGGATTGGATCATGGACAGGATCGACGAGCCGAGGATTGCGTTCCCCGAGGCCCATCGCTGGCGCCGGCACGGAGTGCCACCCCGCGGCGGCGTCATCCCTGGTGCATGAGCGACATCGGCGCGACGTCACTTCGGACAACATGAAGCGACGGCTGTAGTGCTTGGCCGCTGGCGGAGGGGCCGGGAACCGCTGGGATCGGGCTGCCAGTGCAAGCGCGAGTGCAGCGCACGCTACTCATCGCCGATCTCGGGTTGAACACTGATCAGCCGCGTTAGCTCGCCTTCGACGTCTTCGACCCGTGTAGACGTCGGAGCTTCCATGTGGGTCAGGACGAGCTCCACTTCGACGAGTGATGACCAGGCGTTCGCGCGCCGAATATCGATCGCAGCGTCATCGGTAAGTGCGCCTTCGACGCTTCGTGGACGCCCGACTGCCTCGTTCCACGCCACCTCCTGGGACGCGGTGAGCTCGACAGGCCTCAGGAGCTTGAAGACCCCGCGTGTCCCTGCGAGCTCGTCGAGCACGCCCACGAGTCTCACGGTCTGAATTTGCAGGACGTCTCGGTCGCTGAGGGCTTCCGCTTGCCGAGGCGAGAGTCGGCCGGAGACGTACAAACGTGTCGTATCGAGGCTCGAAGTCATCGGCGCGAAAGAAAGCGACCGATACTTCCCGCTGCCCGACCACGGTGACGAGCTGCCTGTATGCCATGGCGACGGCGCCCCCGTGACCGGCGGCCAATGCCGCCACATCGACAGGGTCAGCTGCTGTCAACGCGCTCAGTTTGTCTAGCGCCTCTCGTACGGTTCGGTCTTCGTGGTCCTCGAGGAGATCCGGCTGCTCAGGCGGAACCGCTAGGAAAATATCTACACTCGCCTGGAAGCGGGTGCCTCTAAACGCGAACGGATAGATGTCTACTGCGCGCGAGAGATTAGAGCCACCCGTGCGCAGCGCGCTGTACAGCTTCGAGACACGCGTGATGAGCTCGCCGATGAGATGCCCCGGCACCGATGTGCCGGTGATCGGCCCGCCGCCGAAGCGCGTTCCGACCATGTACTGGATTTCGGTAGTGCCCTCACCAGGGCCAGGAAAGCCGTCGTCGGGCTCGGGCTCGGGCTCTGGCTCTGGTGGCGGTTGCGTGCTCACCGGTAGGCGTAGGACGTCACAAGACTAAAGAGCAAAGCACAGGTCGACGCACCGATGGCGACGTAAGCCCAGCACTGCACCTTATCTAGAGCGCTGATCTTGACCTTGTTCTTGTCACGTCGGCCTTTGGCGATGCCGGCTAGCTCCTTGAGCATGAATCGCGAGACCCGGGGATCGTCGCGCTCAGCGTAATCGATCAGACGCGTGCTGAGCGTGTCGACGTCAACGGCGAGCTGATCTTGCGCCTCTTGCAACTTGACAGTGCGAACCGCTGCCAGCGCGATGCCGACAAGTCCCGAGAGCCCGATCAGCGTCGCGACGAGTGCTACCCACGTCGGACGGGTCTCGCCGGCCTTCACAGCCACCTGAACGCCTACGGCGGCCTGGCTGGCGGCGAAGAACACCGTCGAGACTTGAAGCAAGCTACGAGCCTTCGTTTCTAGCGCCTGGGCGACATTGAACGCCTCGGCAACTTGGTCCTTCGCGATGTCGAGGAGCAGCGCGACCTGCGCGCCATCGTTCGAGGGCGCAGCGCCCGTTGGGATGTCGGCGGGCTTCGCCACTGCTGGGACCGTACCCGTCTTCGAAGACGACGCACTCCAGTGGGCGGAGAATGCCACAAGGCCTGCGCCGCTGCTAGATACAAGTGCAGCACGCTGGCAGCCTCGGGCCTCGTTCCCCGGCATGAGGTGCCCGTACCGGTCGAGCGTGTGGAGATGTTCGCGTGGCCCACGTACGTCGAAGAGCGCCTTGGCGTTGACGTCCGCGGCGATCATCAGCGACGCGTAGGTATGGCGAGCCTCGTGCATCGTGATGCGCTCGAGCGCGGCCGCTGATGACGACAAGTGTGCGCCAGCAGCTGCGCCGCACCGCTGCGAAGGCGGGATTGCGGCGGCGCTTCGGTCTGCATCAGCTGCGCCACGCCCACGCTGTCGAGATGGCTCGCGAGGGCGTGCCGCTGAACGTCATCCAGCGCCAGCTCGGACACGCGAACCTCGGGATCACGTCCGTCTACCTGCAAGGGATCGACAATGCGGAGATCGTCGACACCGTCCACGCGCGACGCGCACCGATGATTCCCGCCAGTGCCGGTCTGCGCCAACCTCGGTAGCGCGTCGTGCGGGGCACGCGCCGCTCGTCTGCGCGAAGAGCGGCACTGCCGTGGACGGCAAGGGTCAAGCTGGCCCAGCCGACGCGATGGACTCGTGCCTGTTGGTCCTCGAACTCGACGTTGTCACGGCTGCGCCGAACAGCGTTGCGACAACAACTAGGAGAGGCCGTCGATTGCGTCGAGGATTCGGTCGGCGAGGTTCCTTCGAGAGCAGCGATAGCCAGACCATTGGTCCTGGGTGCTTGGTTTTGCTGAGGCCACGAAGCGGCGTCGGCTCTGGGAGTTCACGGCGGTCGCGTTGGCGAAGTCGCTCGACGGTACAAGCCACGCTAGATCGAAGACGCCCTCCTCGGAATCGACGGCGACGAAGAGCAGATATAGGTCATCGCGCGCGTCAAATGTGGCGTCGCGAACTTGGGCGCGGAAGGTGCCGCGCGACATCGATACGCCTGACATCCGCCGGCTCTTGACTTGCACCGCGAGCGTCTTTGGCTGTCCTCTGCGGGCGAAGACGAGGTCAACGCCTTCGTCGTCGACGAAGCTCGTCGAGACGTTCAGTTGGAGCTCGCTCGTCAGGATGCACGTCGCGGCAATGAGGTGCTCGACCGCCTTGCCCAAGCGCCCAGCATCGCGGTTGTCTATCGACATCTGATCGAGAGTACGCCCTGCGCGCTCGGTCGAGGTTCGGGCCTGCCGCTCTGCGCGAATACCAGCACTCGTCCTGCGACGAGCAAGAGCCGGTCATGCTCCGGAACGGAACCGAGAGCGGTGGGTTAATCCCGGCCGTCTTCGCGTTCTCTCGCTCGATGGTCCCGTGACATCGTCAGCCGGGAGTACGTTGAGCCATTACGAGGTGGAGTCCAGGCTCCACAGCGCATCAAACCATGGCTGCGATCGGCGACATCTTACACCTACACGACCACGACACCAAGGTTTCGAATAAGAACAAGCTGCGCTGGTGCATGGTGATCGGCATCACCGGGTCGATGGTGCAGGTGGCGCCGCGCTCGACCACTTCGCGCGGTCCGGTCTTCTGCCCGGCCGAGGCGATGGCTGAGTTCGACAGGGACGGCCGGTTCAAGCGCTGGCGTCGACCGGTGCCGCTCGCGGTGGCCAACGCCGCCACGAACATCGGCCAGCTGCGCGAGCCCGAGCGCACGCAGGTATTGGCCCTGTTTGCTCGGAGGCGCTCTTGATCAGCCGCCCTGCGTACGAGCGCGCCCGCACGCGCTTCCTGCAGAGCGGCGAGGTCGAGCCGGAGTTGCTCGAGCTGTTGCGGCTCGCGACCTCGCGCCTCATCCGGTTCGGCGGGCTGCCAGCGATCTACTCGCCCACCGGACGATGGGACCGCGACGCCGAGGACGCAGCGATGAGCGATTGGTTCGCGCATCGCCTGCTCGGCGAGAAGCCCCAGCTGCCAGCGCTGCTGCATCAGGCGGCCACGCCCGAGTCTTTCGCCCGCCTCGGCGAGCTCTATCTCCGCCGCCACCTCATCAACCGGCTCGCGCGCAACTACGCGAGCAACCTCTACCCGCGGGTCCGCGAGATGCTCGCCGAGCGCGCGGACTTCGCACGCTCCGAAACCGAGGGGTTCTTCAAGCTGGCAGGCACCTCGCCCGCGCCCTTCGACGCCGAGGAAACCGAACTCCTGCGGGCTGCTTGGCGGCTCGGGGACTTCGATGTGATCCAGTACCGCGAGGACGCGAAGAAGCTCTCCCCCGTGCTCGAGACGCCAGAGCTTTTCCGCTTCATCCGCGGGCTGCTCGAGGAGTGCGACTGCGCGCTCTCGCTGCGCCACGTGATGAGGGCGCTGGTGCTGCGCTTCGATCTCGAGCCTGCCGGGCTCGTGCCTCTGGGCGACTTCGAAGAGATGCTCGGCACAGCCGAGCCGCCGGCCATCGAGGCCGTCTCCGCGCAGCGCGCCGCCATTGCTGCGCTGGTCGAGCTCAGCCAGCGCCAAGTCGCCGTCCTCAAGCGCCAGCTCGGAGGCGCGACGGTACGTGAGATTGCCCCCGAACTTGCGGTTTCCGTGGGCACCGTTCATGCTGAACAGCGCCAGATTGCCACGATCCTTGGCCGGGTCGCGGACTCCGAAGGCGCCAGCCGCGGGCTGATGTTGAACGGTTTGCGCGATCTGCTGTTCACAAGTTGGGGAGAAAGATGAATTGCCCTTCCTTGCTTGAACTGACCAGCGCCCACCTCGAGCGTGAGTCGCCGCTCGCCGAGCACCTCGAGAAGTGCGAGCGCTGCCGGGCGCTACTTGTCGCCTGGCGGCGCGAGCCCCTGACCGACCACGCCGAACCTCAAGCCATCCCCGAGGCGCCTCCTGTCTGGGCGCCGCGAAGCATGCCCGACGCCGGCGCCGCCGTCGGCGCGATCCACGCGGTCGCGGCCCCCGGTCTTGACCTCTACATGCTCGCGTTCATCGTCGATCTCGACGACGAGCAGGCGACGCTGTTTCCCATCAGCGACGAAACCCGCTGGGCCGGCGATTGGGATGTCATCGTCGACGACGAGCTGCTGGGCTATCCAGTCCTCGTCGAGGCATGGAACACCTGCGAGGTCGCACGAGTTCAGCTACGCGACCAGCTGGCAACCGCGGCTGAGCCGCTGCGTGAGAGTCTGCTCGCGCTGTATGACCACGCGTTGGCCGGTGAGGAGCCGGCCGGCGATGAGGTTCTCCAAGGTCCGTCTATCGAGCGCCCATCGGATCCGCGCCACCTCTTCCGTGAGCGCGAACGCGAGCGGATCGGCCGCTACAGCCGCCAGCTGCTCGGGGACGAAGAAGAGGAGGACAACGAGCCGGGCGATGTCGCCGAGCAAGTCGCCCCGAACCGCGCGTTGGCGCGGACGCTCGGCGAACTCGTGCGCGGCGCGCGCGAAGCGAGCGGGCGCGAGCTGCGCGAGGTCGCGGACGAGGTGGATCTGGCTCCGGCCAGTCTGGCGCGCCTCGAGCGAGACGAGGAAGACCTCCGCGCGCACGTCCCCGTCGCCAGCTTCATACGCCTGTTGCGCGAGCTCGATGTCCAACCATCGGACGAGCTATACGCGGCGACCGAACAGGCAGCGACCGACAACGACCGCACGCCACCGGCACAGCAGACGGCGATTGCCGCGCGGCGGCGCAGCGGCCTGCGCGCTCGTGCTACGCAAGCTCCCGAGCCCGAGCGTCGCGCACGCGCACGCGAGTACATCGAGCAACTCCGCGCGCGCTTGGAGGGCCGATGAGCGAGGTCCGCTGCAGTAACTGCGGGGAGACCTACGTACCGCACGATCGCTTCGAAGTCGACGGCGAATGCCGTGAATGCGGTGAGCGGGAGCTCGTCGAGCTCGACGCTTACGACGATCCTGAGATCCGCGGGCTGCGTTGCGCGAACTGCGGCTTCGAAGTCGAGGCTGGCGTGCGCATCGCCTGGGACGACGACGAGCAGGCGAGATTCTCCGTCGACGATGACTGCCCACTCTGCGAGGCGGCCGGAGTGCCCTCGCAATCGCTTGAGCCCGCCGATTCCGCCCCCGCGCCTCGCGACGAGCCGGAGTTCGGGGTGGCGCGCGCCGCCGCGCAGAAGCTGCGCGAGGAGGTCGGCGAGATGGAGGCGCCGATCGACGTCGAGCGCATCGCGCGGCACGTCGGGCTGACGGTCGTGCGCGGCATGTTCCTTCACGACGGGCTGCTCGACGGCACGACCATCAAGGTGCCGGAGGGTCATCCGGGTGCCGAGCGCTTCGTCATCGCGCACGAGACCGGCCACCATGAGCTGCGCCACCACTTCGGGCGCGGCAAGATCGAGCCGGAGGCCAACGCCTTCGGCAGCGAGCTGCTCGTGCCGCGCAAGCTGCTCAAGGTCGAGCTCGCGAAGCCCAAGAGCATCAGCGCGCTCGCGCGCACGTTCGGCGCGAGCCGCCAGGCTGTGATGATCGCCGTCTCGAGCGCGAAGCTCACTGGGCGCCTGGCCCGCTGAACAAGCTCGGGCGATCCCCGGTTCTTATGAGGTGAGGGGCAAAAGCCCCCGCGCCGACAGGACCAGGAGATCAACATGCCCCGAAACCAGCGCCACGTCGTGCCCAATCCCGAGGGCGGGTGGGACGTCCGCAAACCCGACGCCAGCCGCGCCAGCGCGCACCTGCCGACCCAGGCCGAAGCCGACCGCCGTGCCGCAGAGATCCTGCGCAACGACGGCGGCGGCGAGCGCATCACCCATAACCGCTCGGGGCGCATCCGCTCCAGCGACACGATCGGGCCGGCTTCTGACCCAGTGCCGCCCCGCGACCGCGAGCACTGAGGAGCCGCCGATGCCTTCCGACAACAGCAACGAAATCGAGCTCTTCGTGCATGGCCGCGGCCAGCCGCTGCGCACCGTGACCGTGCCAGCCTCGGCGAGCGTGGCCGAGCTCGCGGCGGCGACGGGCGACCCGGCCGCGCTCATCTCCGCGCCCGACGCGGACAAGCCGCTCGAAGCGGACGCGACCGTGGAGCAGGCCGGTCTCGCAGATGCCGGGCACGTCTTCGCCGGCACCTGCCGGCGGATCAGCGTCAGCGTCCGCTACGGCGCCGAGCGCCTGAGCAAGGAGTTCCCGCCGGGCGCGACGATCGCCGCGGTCCTCGCCTGGGCAGCGGGCCCGAATGGCCACAACCTCAGCCCCGCGCAGCGCGCAAAGCACCTGCTCGCCATATGCGACTCGGACGTGCAGGCCGACAAGAACGCCCACGTCGGCGAGTTCGCCGGCGAGGACTGCGCGGTCTGCTTCGACCTCGCGCCGAAGGAGCGCTTCGAGGGATGAGCGTCCCCGTTGCCACCATCGCAGCTCCGCCGCCGCCGGCGGAGCTGCGCGTGCGCCGCGACTTCGAGGCCGCATCCTTCCGCGCTGGCGTCGGACGCGGCCACTGGCGGCTTGTCAGCTTCACGTGGCCGATCGCGCTCGTCGCGGTGAGCGCTGCTCCGCGGACGAACGGGCCCGCTGAGTTCTTCCTGCGCATCGACTTGACCGACTACCCGACGCTCGCGCCGACAGCGACGCCGTGGGACGCCGAGACTGACCAGATGCTCGCCTCCGAGAAGCGCCCGAAGGGCGGGCGGGTCGCGGTGGCGTTCCGAGCGGATTGGGAAAACGGCCGAGCGCTCTACGTGCCATACGACCGCGTCGCGCTCGCGGGGCACCCCGGTTGGGTGACGCAGTACCCGCGCGATGTCTGGACCGAGCAGCGCGACATCACGTTCTTCGTCCACCGCGTGCACGAGTTGCTCGACGATGACGATTATCAGGGCGTTTAGGGGCCGCCGCGCGCTCGCGCGGTTGTCGCGACCGCAGTGGGCAGCGCTGCTCGCCGAGCTTGAACGGCGCGGACAGCATCGGCGTGAGAGCGGCGCGTTCTTGCTATCGCCGTGCAAGGGCGACGGCAAGATCGTCACCTCAATCGTCTACTTCGACGACCTCGACCACGACTGCCTCGTGGGGCACATCCACCTCCACGCGAGCGCCTTCGGGCGGCTGTGGTCGATCTGCGAGCAGCGCGGCGAGCGCGTGCTCGCCGACATCCACACGCATCCCCGCGCCTGGGTCATGCAGAGCGAGACCGACCAGGACAACCCGATGATCGCGAAGGCCGGCCACCTCGCGCTCATCGCCCCGCGCTATGCACAAGGCACCATCGCCACCGGCGACGTCGGCGTCCACCGCTATCTCGGTGACGCGGGCTGGGAGAGCTGGCGCGGCCGCGAGGCCGCACACCGCATCTACGTGGGGCGCTGGCCATGACACTTGACCGCAGCACGCTCCACCGCACCCTGAAGCTCGAGCTCGACGAGGGCCGCGCGGCCAGCATCGAGGAGGCGCTGGAGCTCTCGCAGGGGCACGTCCTGCAGCTCGTGCTTGGCCGCGACGTGTGCGCCAGCCGCACCCGTGAGGCGATGGCGCTGACCGCGATCAACGCTGCTGGTCGCGCGTTCATCGGCGGCGTTCTCGTGCTCGTCTGCCAGGACGGGCCGTGCGCGACGGCCTGGGGAGAGGGGTTGAGCCTGTCGCAGGCAGCGGCGCGTTATGGCGCGACCCTCGTCGAAGAGATCGACGCGCAGTTCCCGCTGCTGGTCATCGGCGACGCCGAGCTCGACCGCCCGGCCATCTGGTGTAGCTGGGACGGCTGGAGGGGCGCCGTGACGCCCGAACGCGCGCAGCGCCTGCCCGAGCGCCGCGAGCATCCGCTCGCCGGCGTGCTCGCCGGCACCCTCGGCGTCAGCGAGGCGTTCCAAAGCCTGCGCGGGTATCTCCCGGCGGGGCGTCGCGAGGTTGGGCTGTCGCTGTGGCGCCCGGGCAGCGACTGGCGCTCCGCGGAGGACGAGCCCGAGCGCTTCTACTTGGCGCGCGATCTGTGGCTGCTCGGGCTCGGGCACCTCGGACAGGCCTACGCTTGGACGGCCGCGCTTGCCCCATACCCGCGCGACCAGCGTCCGCGCCTGATGCTCCAGGACTTCGACGTGGTCGACGAGGCGAACGAGAGTACGTCGATGCTGCTCGACTCCGGCCAACGCGGCGAACGGAAGACGCGCGCGGTTGCGGCCCGCCTCGAGCAGATCGGCATCGCGACCACGCTCTGCGAGCGGGCGTTCGATGAGCACGTCCGGCGCGCCGATGGCGAACCCGTGATCGCGCTCGCAGGCTTCGACAAGCCTGAGCCCCGTCGCCATCTCGAAACGTCTGGCTATGAGCTGGTGGTGGACGCCGGGCTCGGCGCGGGGTCCCGCGACTACCTGGAGATGGCGCTGCACTCGTTCCCAAACGGCTCGCTGATGGCGAACGAGACCTTCGCGGGCGCTCGCCGCGAGCAGGCCCCACAGCTCGCGGAGGCCTACGAGGTCGAGATCTCTCGCCGGGCGCAGAGTGGCGAGCAGACTGAAGGCGAGGCGCGCTGTGGAATGCTCGAGGTGGCGGGAGCGACAGTCGCTGCCGTCTTCGTCGGCACGACCGCGGCCTGCCTCGTTCACGCGGAAGTATGTCGCGCGCTCAACGGCGGGCCCAGCTACGAGGTGATCGACCTCTCGCTACGCGCGCCCGAGCACATAGAGGCGGTCGAGGCGGCGAAACCGCGCGAGCTGCGTATGGCCTCAGCCGTGCTCGCGGACTTGTGAGGCGAGTGCCGGCGGTGGCGCTTCCGGCCGAGGTCAGCGAGGCCACGATCAACGGCGAGCACGAGCCGGCGCGTGAGGGGGACCAGGCCGGCCGCGACCGAGCGTGCTGACGAAGGGGCGCTCTCCGACGCGACGGCGGCTCTTTACCGCACGGCCCGACGCGGATTGACCCGGATGCGAACGCACAATCCGATGCCCGGCACAACAACGCGCTCGCGGGCGGGGTTGTCGAAGACCGGGCCTGCCGTGTAGTGCCTCCAGTGCGCGACCGGCGACCGCCGCTTCGGACTCGTGAGCGCGCCGTCGGAGTCGCGCGTGGCGGGTGCTCGTCGGTGCTCTGCGCGCGGCTGATCGTTGCAATGCGCGACGGGCTCGCTGCGTGGTCACGAGCTGGTCGGTGTGGTCGGCCAGATCGAGGATCGCCAGCGCGCCGGCCCGCGTCAGCGGGACCGTCCAGGTCTTGCGGTCACCATCGAAGCGGCGCTCCGGCAAGGCGCGCAAAGCCGGCAGACGGCGCGGGCTGAACGCGCCCACGACCTCGATGACGGCGCCTCGGAGGCACGGCACGCCCGACATCCAAGCGCGCGAGGCGCGCGCTTGCGTCGGCCGAGACATTGACGTCGATGCTCCGCTCCTCGAGCTCGCCGATCAAGGCACAAACGGCGCGCAGGTGTGCGCGGCGGGCGGGGATGCACCAGTCGCGGGTCTCGCGGCGGTAGCGCCGGTCGGGCAGAGATCGGATGTGGGTGACGATCTCGTCGTCGTACGGCGCCGCGGTGAGCAGCATCAACCCGCCACGAGCATCGACGTGCAGAGCCATCAGCAGGGGGGAAACTCGTCGCAGGCCGACGACGTCGGGGCGACTGACGGGACCCGACGCTCGTGCGGTGGCGCGGGCTCGGCGAGCGGGCGCGCGGAAGGGCTACGAGACGGTGGCGGCGTGGGCGGGTCCCGCTCGCGATGCGCGGCTCGCGAGGGCTTGCGTCTCGGGCGCGCGGCTTCCGGTGCTTGCTTGGTGGCGGGGCGCGGGTGGTGCCGACGAACGGTGCGGCTGTCACGGACCGTGCGCTCGGGCTGTGCCGAACGTTCTCGCGCTACTGCAGTCGCTGCATGACCGGCCTGAGGGCGGGCCTTGGGAGCGACGTTGTCGGAGTGCTCTCCGAACCAGTCGGGCGTAGCGATTAGGAGGGCGAAGGTGGCGACAACGGCAGCCCCGGATCCGAGCAGCCGATGAGGTAGATGCGCTCGACGCGGTCGTGTGCTCGCATGTGCCCGCTGACCGCTTGGGCGAGACCTAGACCGGCGCGTTCGGCTCGTTGTCGCGCGTTGCCTTGTGTGCGCCTCGTCGTCCGGCGACGATGAGAACAGCGCGGCGATGACGTCGTCGGCCGTCTTGGCGTCTGCGGCAGCGTCGTCGAGTTCGTGCTCCCAAAGCGCTGCGAGGCGCTGGTCGCCGTCATCGAGTTGCGTGCCGCGGGTCACTGTGGGTTCTGTCGGCGTGGGTCGGCGGATGACACCCGCCGACCCGGTCGCCAGCGGCGACGCGTGGGACCGTCGAGCCGGGCACGCGGTCACCAGCAATGGGCGGGCCCACCCGGGAGGGGTTGTGCGAGCGACGGTTACGACAGGCAGATGTGACCGTCTGTCCGCATGATCCGGCGGTAGCCGACGTGCGCGTGCTGCGTCGCGTTCCGATCGCGAGGCGCGCGACGCCGCGCGACGCACTGGTTGTGACCTGTCCGCTCTGTCGCGCCGGATTCGGCGTGAGTCGGCGCGAGGTTGGGGGAGCGTGAGCTGGCGGGGTCCGGCTCGCTGGGCAGCGCGCACCGTCGGTGCGCGCAGTCCGCGCCGTAGGCCATCCCGCGAGCGGACGACACGCCGTGATCGCAGGTCGCTGTCACCTCGGTCGACGACTTCTGTGACGGCACGTGACAGAACGCCGAGTCGTCGGAGTGCCGAGGAGGCTGGCGTCGTGGTGTTCGGCGTGCTTGCGGTGACGCTGGTCGTCGTGGTTGGCGCGGTCCTCGCGCTCGCGGTCGTCGTGGCGGTCTTCGCGCCAGGGACGAGCCGAGGATGCGAGGTGTTGGATGGCGCCGGTGAGCCGGTCGGACCGACCACCGGGTCGCTCGGCGGCGTCGCCGGCAGCGGCGTCACCGGCGCTGAGCTCAACACGGTCAGGTCGAGTCCGCTTGCCGGGAGCACGCTGACGACAGGAACGTTTCGCAGCACGTCGTACGGGCCGCCGTGGGGCGGTCTCCAAGGGCTCGGCGTGAGGACCGCCGGCGGGCTGCTGATCAACGGCGGCGCGCCGAGGATGTACGTCGTCGCGACCGATCCGCGGGTGATCTCGCTCGGGCAGTGGGTGTATGCGTGGCCCAACCCGTTCGGGTGGCGCGGGCCGTTTCTGGCGGCGGACACGGGTGGCCGCATCAAGGGGCGGATCCTCGACTTCTATGACTGGCGCGGCCGCGCCTACCAGAACCGATGGAACCGGCAGACTCGCGTGAGCGGCACTCCGCTTGGGGCCGAACCGCAGCCGACCGACGCAGGCGCGAGGTCACGCGTCGCCGCGGATCTCGACGCGGCCGGGCAAGGCTGCGGCGCGCTGCCGCTCTCGAGCGACACCGGTGAGCGGATCGGGGAGATCGCGAGGGGCTTCCTCGGCAAGGACGCTCGACGGCAGTCGTTCGCCGGCTTCCAACCTCCCTCGACGCAGCTGGCCTGGTGCGGCTGGTTCTCGACGAACGTGTGGCGGCTTGCGGGGCTCCCGATCGAGCCCAGCAGCTTCTCCGGCTACCACTACACGTGGGCCGAGCAGAACAGGACGCTGTTCAAGGACGTCGGATCGGCGCCGCGCGGCCGGACGCCGCCGGTGGGGTCCGCGCTGATGTACGGCAGCGGACCGCAGAGCACGCGCACGTCGCTGCACGTCAACCTCGTCGACACGGTCAACGCCGACGGGACGTTCATGATCACCGGCGGAAACCAGGACTCAAGTCGCGTCACGCGGCAGGGCCCGTGCCGTCTCGTGCCTTCCAGTCCGGCGAGGCTGACCGGACCGGGCTGCGACCCCCGGCCGATCTACGCGATCGCCGCACCCGGACGAGCGACGTAGCCGATGAAGGCGTTGCTGGCCACCGTCGTCGTTGCCACGCTCGTCGTCGTCGGCGTGAACCTCCTGGTGGGCGGACACGAGGGCGCACCCGGGACGGCCACGACCGCGGGCACCAGCACCGTCGCGTTTCGGCCCGTACCTGCGCCGCGGCTGACGGCGCGCCAGATCAACCGTCAGGACCCGCCCGACCCGCGCCGCCAACGGGAGGAGGCACGCGTCTTTGACCGACGCCCGCTGCTCAGCGCGTTGCCGATGACGTTCCAGTCGGTGCGCTTTGCGATCGGCGGTCTCGCCGCCGACGGCCGCACCACGATCATCCACGCGCACGCCGACGGGCTCGGGCGCCGGCGAGCACGGATCGCCTTCAACACGTTGAGACGTCGGACCGGAGATCGGTCACGGTCCTACCACTTGGAGATCACGCCGTGACCGTCCGTCCTGGCTGTGGCGGAGGGCGCGGTCTTGTTCCGGCCGCACAGCCGTCGCCGTCCAGGTCGGGACATCGGCACGGCGCGACGGGTCTCCGGGGCGTCGACTCGGGAGCGCGCCGCGAGTTCGTCCCTCATCGAGGGCGCCGCGGCGGGCACGGCGCTCCGTCGTCGAGCAAGGCGGCCATGCGCGCAACGAGGCGTCGCGCGCGTGCCACGAGCACGGGTGTCATCGTCAAGTCCGGCCAGGGCGTATGTCATCCTCCGCGAAGGAGGCCAAGTCGATGTCGCAGCGCGCAGATGCGAGGTTCATCACCGCGGAGGATGCTCCGCCGGTCGAGCCGTTCGCGTCGATCGTGGAGTACGCCGACCGCCTCGGATCGCGCCATCGCTGGATGCTTCAGCAGCTCGACCGACTACGCGAACGCCCAGAGCGCTGGATCGTCGCTGGACCGGCCAGGGTCGAGGACTGGCATGTCGGCGCGATCGTCGCCGGACCGCCCGGCTTCTTCCTGATCTGGCCGATGACGACACGGGTTGAGCCCGGACTGTGGGCCACGCTGCGGGCGTGCCGCGATCATGTCCAGCGGACCCTCGGCGAGCCGTCGCAGGCGACCGTCGAGGTGGTCGTGTTCAGTCCCAGCGACGAGCGCGGGCACATGCAGCGCTGGATGAACACGGAGTTCGACGTGCTGACCGCACACGGGAACGATCTGGATCGACTCCTGGCTGAATGGGAGCCGATCTCCGGTGTGTCGCTCAGCGATGAGTGGCTGCTGAACCTCGCTGAGGCGTCAAGGCCGCGGGAAACGCTGTACGGACCCGATCAAGGAGCGCATCAGCGATTTCCGAACTGGTCGGCGCCTCAAGCCGACAGTGGCTGACCACCGCGAGGATCGATA
The DNA here is from genome assembly GCA_963810605.1 of uncultured Actinomycetes bacterium. Taxonomy (GTDB): domain Bacteria; phylum Actinomycetota; class Thermoleophilia; order Solirubrobacterales; family Solirubrobacteraceae; genus CADCVQ01. The sequence continues at coordinate 18,478 of CAWEOF010000024.1, read as the reverse complement.
GGCGTAGGTCCGGCGCGGGCCGGACTGGCGGTCGATGACCGCGGGATAGAGGCGGCGGGCGCGACCAGCGGATCAGGCGGGTTGCGCTGACCGGCACGCGCCGCGACGCAGACGCGGCTCGCCGCGAGCCAACTCCAGGGAGGGGTCGGATGATCGATCGCTGCGACAGCGCATCAGTGACCCCGACGATCGAGGAGCCGAGTCAATGGTGCGCGTGAGGATCGGCAGGATCGCGGCTGCGGTGACGGTGCTCGCCCTGAGCGTCGGGGCGACCCTCAGCGCGGTCGCGGGGAAGGTGATCGACCAGATCGGGCTGCCCAAGGTGGCAGGTGTGGAGCTGAAGTTCGACATCGAGTCGCTCGTCACCGCGGTCCTGCGCCCGGCCGATGGCGCGGGCAAGTCAACGGTCGTGAGCGCGATCGTCGCCGTGTTCGCGTTGCTGTTCCTGTCGGCGATCATCTACTTCGTCTTCGGGTTGATCCAGGGCCTGCGCGGTGCGAGGGGAGGCGTCGAGACAGCGTTCAGCGTCGTCGCGGCTCTGGTCATCGCGATCGTCGGCTTCCAGGTTCTCGCGTAGGCGGCAACCTCGCTGTGTCTCGCGAGGGACAGATCGCCACTGCATTGGTCCTCGTGTGCGCGGGATGGCCGCTTCCCGACGCGGTGGTCAACAAGATCAGCACGAACGCCGGCCGGGGCGCGTTTCAGAGCGTCGGCGGGTTCATTCGCGCGATCTTCGACGACCCCGTCGATCAGGGCCATGCGTTCATGCTCTTCACGGCGCTCGTGGCGGCGATGTTCCTCGCCGCGATCGTCACGGTCGGGCTCGGAGCGCTGCAGGCGGTCCGTGGTGATCGCGGCGGTAGCGACGTGATGCTCGGCGGCGCCTACGGGCTTGTCGCGCTGCTCGTGATGTTCGCGGTGATCCTGTGAGGAGGCGCTCGAAAGGCGCGCGCTGGATCGGTCTCACGGCGTTGCTGATGGGTGTGGGCCTGTCGATTTCCGCGTCCTCCCCGGAGAATGCGCATGCGCAGATCCCCTTCGTCGGTCCCGCGCTCGGGATCGGCGGGAAGGCGCTCGGGTGGTTCGGCGGTGAGGTCAGCCAAGCGGCCGGAGGCCTGGTGCTCGACGGCGTGAAGGCGATCCTCGACTGGATCTTCGGGGGACTGCGCGACACGATCACGCCGTTCGCCATGCGGTTCCTGACCCGCGTCGACCTCGTCTTCGGCGGCGGTCTGGACCGCATGGTCGTCCCGTTGGTCGTCATCGGCGCCGCGCTGATGGTGCTCGGCGCGGTGGCGTCGATCGTCCAGGGGTACGGCGCCGTGATCGCGGGGGCCGCGAGCTCGGCGAGCGTCATCAGCGGCGTGCTGATGCGCGTCGCGGGTCTGGCGCTGCTGATGGGGTCGTGGCACACGCTCGTGCCGATCGGCGTCGATGTCGCGAACGCGTTCAGCGGCTACGTCCTCGGCGATCAGGCGATCAACGACGCGCTCGCCAAGACGTTCGGCCTGACCGCGGCCGGCGGGGCGAGCGCCGGGATCGCGGCGGCGAGCGGGGTCGCGCCGATCGTGCTCGTCATCTTGCTCGTGCTGCTGGCGATGTTCTTCGTCGCGCTGCTGCTGCTGAAGTACGTCGTGACGTTCGCGTTCGCCGTCCTGTACCTCGGCGGCCCGGTGATGCTCGGCCTCGGCGCGTTCCCCGGGCTGGGAAGCGTCGCGCTGAACTCCCTCGTACGAAGCCTCGCGATCCTGATCCTCATCCCGCTGTCGTGGGCGACCGTGTTCGCAGCTTGGGCGGCCGTGAACAGCACGCTCGTGTCGGCTCCCCCGAAGACGGCAGGCGCGTTCGCGCTGGCGGTCATCCACGGCCCCGGGATCTTCGTGGCGTCGTGCCTGGTCGTGTTCGGTGTCACGCGCGCGCTCATCAAGATGGCGACGCCGCTCGGCGCGCCGCTGAGCATCCCCGGCGCGCGGCTGGCGCTGGCGGCCGTGGCGTACAAGGCCGCGCCCGCGATGTGGAGCAAGCTCGGCGCGGCGTCCGAGGGACTTCCGGGCGCGGGGGCGGTCGCCGAGCACAACAGCCGCTACGAGGGAACGCCATATCGCCGCGCGGTCGCTGCGAGCGAAGCGTGGGATGGACCGGGCGTTCGCGATGGGATGAACCTCGCGGTGGCCGGGGGCCGCGGCGGATCGGATCTCGACATCGGCGGCGGCGCGCAGGCGCACGGCGCGGCAGCGGGCTCGGGAGCCGCGTCGGCGGGTGGGCCCGCCACGACCGGCGACGACGTGATCGACGGGACCGCGCGCGAGATCGCGCCCGAGCGCCCACGCGCGCCCCAGCCTCTGGCGCTGCCCGCCGGCACCCCGGACTTCGATGCTGCGCGAGCGCGGATCGCCGATCAGGGCGCGGTCACTCCCGAACAGGTCTCCTCGGCGTTGGGGCAGCTCGACGATGGCGAGATCGCGCACGTCCGCGACGCAGCGCAGAGCGCCCGCGCGCTGCAGCAGGCCGCGGGCGGCGACGAGGGGGACGAGTACTTCCGCGAGCGGATGGCCGCCGGCATCGCAGACGGATCCGCCTTCCGCCCCGACAGCCATCCGCACGCGGCGGTGGTCGGCGCCGGTTCGCATCGGGTCGTCCTCGATGCCCTCGATCCGCCTGCCGATCCCGGAACGCATCCCGCGCACGAGCAGTCGATGTACACGGAGCGCGAGCTGCGGCGCGACTGGACGCAGCCCGTTCAGGGCGACGACGACGGGGCGCGGCGCTGATGGTGCATCCGATTCGCCATCAGGTCAACAGCCGGGTGCTGCACAAGGGGTTGTTCACCGACGAGCAGCTGATGCCGGCGTCGATCCTCGTGCTGCTCGCGGTCGGCGTCGCGTACACGGCCGGGAACGTCGTCGTCGGGGTGATCAGCGCCGCGGTCTTCCTGCTCCCCGTCGGGGCGATGATCATCGACAACCGCGCCGGGCAACTGCTGCACGGCCACATCGCGGCATGGCTGGCGTATCGACGCGCGGTCGGGATGTACGACCCCGGCGCAGGCGACCGCGCGGTCGGCTACGAGCTGCAAGCCGACGAGGATGCCGTGCTGGCCGCGGGGGCTCCGACGCCGGGTGAGTTGCGGGCGGTGCTCGGCGAATGACCACAGGCGCCACGCGGACGCCGCTCAGACCGCAACGACGACGACGGCGCGAAAGCGAGCCGGTCCAAGCGTTGCCCGCGGGGACGCTGCTGCCGATCAGCCGGCTCGGGACCGACGGGACGATCGTGCTCGAGGACGGGTCGTTCTCGCATGTGATCGCGTGCTACCCGCGCAACCTGCAGACGCTGACGGCCGACGAGCGCGTCGCGACGTTTCTGAACTTCCGCAACATCGCGGCGTTCCAGGAGCGCGGCCAGTCGCTGCAGCTCATCGTCGAGGGCGACCGCGTCAAGACCGAAGCGCACCTCGCGTTCGTCGACGAGCAGATCGAGAAGGTCTACGGCTTTCGTCCCAGCGCGGTCAGCGCCGCGGCGGCGGTGGACCTCAACCGCGTGCAGCGCGCACGCTGGGGGCTGTACGAGATGCTGCTCGAGAGCGTGCGCCGCGGCGCCGTCGACGCCGACTTCACACCGCGCCAGCGCGTCTACATCGTCGTCCGCTACCAGCCCGAGGACGACGGCGACCGATCGTGGCGCGAGGGACTGCCGGCCGGCATGCCGGGGTCGCGCGCGTCCCGGCGAAGCGCCGGCTACCGGCCGCCGCGCCGTGGCGCGGCACGCACGGCTGCGCGAGCATCACCAGCTCGTGCGGCTCGCCGAGATGCGCGCGCTTCGAGCTGATCGGGCATCTCGCACGCGACGGCATCACCGGCCGCATCCTCGACGGACCGGCGGTGCTGCGCTACGTCAGCTCGCGGCTGAACCCGACGTCGGTCAGCTGGGATCGCACAGAGACGCTCGACGGCGAGGCCCCGGTGCTGTCGCGCTTCGACGACGCGATCGAGGGCGAGGACGCCGAGCGCGCCGCGCTCGCGCTGCGCGACCTCGTCGCCCGCAGCCCGCTGGACTTCCGCCGCTACAGCGATCACGCCGAGATCGAGCAGGACCTCGTCCAGGTCCTCTACCTCACCGGCGCGCCGTCGATGACGCGCACGTTCTGGATGGCCGAGCTGATGAACCAGCCGCTGCCCTACACCCTCACGGTGCATCTGCACGGCCTGGATCGCGTCGCGATCGCCGACGAGGCCAAGCGGCTGCATCACCAGGCGATGCGCGAGGTCGAGCGCGAGGCCAGCAAGGGCCGCCGCGACGCGAACACCAACGCCCAAGCGCAGGCGCACGGCGCGCTCGCCGAGCAGATGGCGCAGGACCCGCTCGCGAACCTCATCGACATGAGCGTGTACCTCGCGCTGCGCGCTCCCGGGCCGCGCCCCGACAAGCACGCGCTCGCCGCGGCCGCCTACCGCGCGCAGAAGACCGTCGCGCGCGCGACGAGCGGAGGAGCGCTCGATCGCGGCAACCGCCTGCAGGAGCGACTCTGGCTCTCGACGCTGCCCTTCGGCGCCGACGTCGCGCACCGCACCCTGCGGGTCGGCGTCGAGCACGCCGCCGACAGCTTCCCGCTGATCGGCTCGACCTGCGGCAGCCCGAGCGGGATCCCGCTGTTCATCGAGCCGGTCTCCGGCCAGGTGCAGTACCTCAACCCGTTCGATCGCGCGCTGACGAACTCGACGATCGTGATCGCGGGACGCTCCGGCGTCGGCAAGACGGTGACCGCGAACCGGCTCGTCGCGCAGATGGTCGCGATGGGCGCGCACGGCTTCCTCTATGACCGCGCCGGGCACTACGAGCTGCTCGCCGAGCTGATCCCCGGCGCGCGCGTCATCCGGATGGGCGCCGACGACGGCACGGTCATCAACCACTGGGACGTCGACGACCCCGCCAACGTCCCGAGCGCGAAGGTCAAGTTCCTGCTGCGCCTGCACGAGACGCTGCTGCGCCGCGAGCTGACCAACCACGAGCGCAAGGTGCTCGCCGACGCGATCCGCACGACCTACAGCCACTGCGCCCGCACCGGCAAGGTGCCACGCGAAGGCGAGCTCGTCGCGCTCATGCGCGCCTCCGCCGACTACGAAGCACGCGAGGGCCAGCCCGGCGCGATGCTCGACGCGCTGCGCTCGCTCGTCTCCGAGCTGTCGGAGTACGTCGCCGGCGGGACGCACGCGGCGATGTGGGACCGCGAGACGTCGCTGCCCGCCGACGCGCCGCTGCTGATCTTCGACTACCGCAGCGTCGACGAGCAGAACCTCATCGCGCTCGTGCTCGCGAACATGGAGTGGACGCGGCGCGAGGTCGAGCGCGTCGACCGTCAAGCACGCAGCGCCCCGATCCCCGGCGCCGTCTACCACGGCCGCTCGATCGTCGGCCTCGACGAGGGCTGGTCGTGGGCGCAGGTCCCGGTGCTCGCCGGCGAGGTGCAGACCTGGGCACGCCAGGGCCGCGCGTACGGCGCGGCGTTCATGGTCGTCTCCCAGGACCCCGAGGACTTCGCCGGCGACGCCGACGCCGTGCTGCGCAACGCGTCGATCCGGATCTTCCATCAGCTCGACAAGGGCATGCTCGCGTTCGTCCGCGACACCGTCGACCTCAGCCCCGAGATGACCGACTCGCTGAAGTCGCTGCGCAAGGTCGCCGGTCGCTACTCCGAAGCGCTCGTCATGAACGGCCCGCGCGGCGACGGGCGCGTCTGCGCGGTCCTCGGCGCCCACGAGTACTGGGCCTGGACCTCCGAGCCGCAGCTCGACGTACCGCGTCGCGAACGCGCGATCGCCGAGCACGACGGCGACGTGTGGGCCGCGCTGTCGCAGCTCGCCGGCGAAGGGATCCCGCAGGTGGAGGAAGGCGCCGGCCAGTGAGCGCGGCCGATCGGGCGCTCGCGTTGCGCGGCAGCATGCCGCGTCCACGCCTGGTCGCCGTCCCGCGCCTCGCCTCCGAGCTCGCGCGCTTCGGGACGAGCGCGCTCGTCCGCTCGGCGCCGGCTTCCGTCGTGACGTTCGCGGGCGTGCAAGGCGGAGCGGGCGTCTCGACGACGACCCTGCTGGCGTGCGGCGCGGTGACCCGCGCGAGCGACCGTCCCGCGGTCGCGATCGACCTCGCCGCCGGCACGCGCGGCGGCCTCGGCGGGCTCGCCGGAGCGTGGTCGCAGACATCGGCCGAGGCCACGGCCGAGCTCGTCATCGCCGGTGGGCGCCTCGCCCGCCCCTACACGCAGACCCCCGACGGCATGCACATCATCAGCCCCGAGCCACGAGCCGCGGCCGCGATCGATCGAACCGCTCGCAAGCTCCTCGCCGCGACAGCCGACGCCGTCCAGCGACACGCACCCGACGACGAGGTCGCGGCCATCGCGCGCGCCGGTGTCGACGACGCCGCGATCGAGGAGCTCGTCGGGGCCAACCCCGCCGCCCAACGGGCTGCGGTGCACAAGCTCGTCCGCGCAGCCCGCGCCCACCACAGCCTCGTGGCCGTAGATCTCGGCCTCGCCGACGACGAGCTGCTCGCCCGCCACGCGGCGATGAGCGATCTGCACGTCTGGGTCGTGGCCGCTCGCCGCGACGATCTCGAGGTCGTCCGCCGACGGCTGCTCAGCCACGAGGTCGTGGCCGAGCGCGAGCTCGTCCTCGCGTGGCTCCCGGGCGGCGAGCGCGTCGGCGCGCGTGCGTTGCGATCCCTCGGCGACGCGCGCGGATGCAGCGTCGCGCGTCTCGCACGCTTCGATCGCGCCGACAGGTGGGGTGAGCGAGAGCGGGCGTGCCGCTCGGGCCTGGAGGCGCTGTGCAGGCACCTGGATTGAGCCGCCGACCGTGGTGGGCACGCGAGCGCCCGGACCGCGGCCTCCGCATCGCCGCTGCCGCGTTCGCGATGGCTGCGATCACGATCGTCCTGGCCGTCGCGCTCGGCGTGTGGGCGCTCGCGCCGGCGTCGTGGCAGTCGCTGATCGTCGAGGAGCAGCGCACCGACGCGACCGCCCTGACGGTCATCTCGATCTGGGCCAACAACGTCCTGATCTGCTGCCTTCCGGTCCTCGCCGGCGTCTTCGCGCACCGCCTCGTCAACCGCGGCCGCCGCGGCTGGGCGTGCGCGGTGATCGCGGTCGCGACGGTCGGGACGGTGCGGTCGCTGCTCGTCATCGGCCTCGTCGGCGGACTGGACCCGAGGTGGCTCGCGAGCGCGGCGGCGTGGTGGCTCCCCGAGGTCGCGGCGCTGAGCGCATGCTGCGCAGCCGGATGGCTGGCGTATCGCGACAGCGACTCGACTGTCGCGTCCCTTCGTCTCGCGCACGCGATGACGTTCGCGTGCGCGGCACTCGCCGTGGGCGCGCTCATCGAGGTCGCATCGACGTGATCGCCTGGCGCCCGCTCGCGATCCTCCTGGGCTCCGGACTGTTCCTCGCGGCGCTCGTCGTGGGCGCGGGAATGCTGACCGGCACCGACGGACTGCGCGAGATGTGGCACGAGATCCGCATCTACGTCATCGCCGGAGCGGCGGTCACGGTGCTCGGGATGGCCACGGTCGCTGCGATGGTCGTGCAGCGGCTGCGCGCGCGCCAGCGGCGCGACATGGCGCGCTACGAGCTCGTGCTCGGTCAGGCCGACGAGGCGACGCACGACGAGGCCGCAGCCGCCGCCGAGGCGCTCGTGCAGGCACTGCGCTCGACGCTCGTCGAGCGTGTCGCGGGCGGGCAGCCGTGGCTGGCGATCGAGTCCTGGCACGTCCCCTCGTCGACGGCGGGCGAGACCGGCAACGCCCTGCTGATGGTGCTCTGCGAACCGACCACGCTCGCACCGGCGCTCGCCGCGCTGCGCCGCGCATACCCGAATCTCACGGTCCGCTGCGACCTCGAGACCGGCGATCCGCTGCGCTACGAGGCGCCGCGATTCGAGGCCGCGCATGTGCTGCGGGTGCGCAAGGGCCGCGACTGGGTGCTGCCGGTCGGCGGGTCGACGGGAAGCCCGGATCACTCCAATGCCCGATCGGTGATGGCGACCGTGATCCGCCAGCAGCAGAAGGCCGGCGAGGACGGCCTCGTCAGCTGCGTGCGCTGGTGCCTGCTGCCCGCCGACGAGTCCGTCGACGCGCTCGCCGCGCGACGGCTGCGGCGCCTCGCCGAGAGCACCCAACATCAGAACTCGGCGATCAGCGCCGACATCGTCGAGGCGCAGCGCAGCGGTGGCGGCGCGCTGTGCTTCGTCGAGCTGCAATCCGCCGTCCAGCGCCGGCCGGGCAGCCCCGGCCGCTACGGAGACCTGCAGGCGGCGTGCCGGCTGCTCGTCAGCCCGGCGCTGTCGATGCGCGGCGTGAACACGTTCGTCGAACGCCAGATGGTCATCCGCCAGAAGCTCTACCGGCGCCGCTGGGCGCGCGCGACGCCGCCCGTGCTGCCCGATCAGACCGGGGCGACGCTCTGGTTCACCAGAGAGCTCGGGCTGCTCATCGAGCTGCCGTCGCTGGGCAGCGAGCACGACCTGCCGCTGGCGCGCAACACCGTCCCACACCTACCCGCGCCCGCGGCGCTCCCGCGCGGCCGACACCGCGGACTGCCGATGCCACCGACGCCCGACGAGCACGCGCGCGGCTTCAGGACGAGCATCGAGGTGCCGGCCGACGACGTCGAGGTGCTCGTCGGCGAGCTCATCGTCGACGAGGCGTAGATGGCGACCACGACCCCGGCACGTCCCGCGATGCTGCCTGCGGGCAGCATCGATCCGATGGTCGACATCGGGATCGCGCCTCCCCGCGTGCGCTGGTCGCTGACGCACGAGGACCGCCGCAAGGGCGTGATCATCGCCGGCGGCCAAGGCTCCGGCAAGAGCGCGACGCTGCAGAAGTTCATCGAGGGCGACGTGCTGTCGCCGAACACCGCGACGGTCGTCTTCGACATGAAGGGATCGCTCGCCGAGCGGCTGCTGCGGATGATCCCGCCCGACCTGCCCAAGCGCTACTTCGACCACACCGCGCAGCTCTGGCGCGACGGCACGAAACGCGTCTGGTACCTCGACCTCGCCGAGCCCGCGTTCGGGCTCACGCCGCTGCACGTCGAGCCCGGCTGGACGGCGGCGAAGCTCCCCAACGAGTTCGTGCGGATCGCCGGGATGGTCGTGCACGCGCTGATGGATCTCTTCGAGGACCAGATCTTTCAGTCCTCGCAGGACATCATCGAGCGCTCGGTCATCGGCACGATGGCGATCGCCTGGCACGAGCACGCCGAGCGCCACCGCAAGGCCGGGACGAACCCCGAGCAGCACGGCTTCGGCGGCTCGTTCGAGGTGCTGCACAAGATGCTCGCGCCGACCGACCGGCTCGCCGCCGACGGCGGCGATCGCCGCGCGCCCAAGCCGAACCCCTGGCACCAGGCCGCCGGACGCGCGTGCCAGCAGATCCCCGGACTGCGCAACGCGGCCGAGATGCTGCTCTACGAGCTGCCCGCCCTCGCGCGCAACAACCTCTCCCGGCTCGAGGACCGGATGCAGCCACCGGCGAACAAGCTCGGCCCGCTCGTCACCTCCCACGCGGCGGTGCGCGACTTCGTCGGCCATCCGTCGCGGCTGTCGCTGCGATCGGTGATCGAGGCGCACGACATCCTCATCGTCAACCCGCGCATCGACGTCCTCGGCCAGGACAGCCCGACGATCCTCGTCAACTTCCTCGTCCACATGATCGACGCCCAGCTCGACCGCCAGATCAGCATGGACGAGCCGACCCGGCCGCGCGTCAGCCTCGTGATCGACGAGGCGCACACCGTCATCACCAAGACGCTGATGCAGATGGTCAGCCGCCACCGCGAGGCCGGCTTCTGCGTCGCCGCCGCCACGCAGTACCTCGCGCAGATCGGCGCATCGATCCGCAGCGGCGGCATCCACGACTACGTCCTCGACGCCGTCGCGAACCTCCTGCAGACGAAGATCTACTTCCGCATGGCCGACCCCGTCGACGCCGAGGCCGCATGCCTCGTCGGCCGGCCGGTGCACGACTCGATGGTCCGCGGCGACCCCGTCAGCCAGGCGCGCATGGCGATCAACCCCGCCGCGCTGATGGCGCTCGAGGACTACACCGCCACCGCACGCGTGATGTCCAACGGCCACTGGTCCGCCGCGCCCGGCGCCACGACCGCGCTGGGAGGAACGACCGCGCTCCCAGTCTTCACCCACCGCTCGATCCCGGTCCCGTCGCTGCACCTCATCCCGGTCACATGGCGCGACGTTCACTACGCGCGGATGCGCGAGGTGCTCGGCGATCCACCCGCGTCGGGAGCCGACCGAGACGCCCCGCCGGTCATTCCCGAAGGCCTCGGCGGACCCGCCCAATCGCCGCCGGCGCCCGCGCGCGAACGCGACGAAGCGGCGCAGGTGGCGCGCGACACGGTCGGACGCCGAGGCACGCAGCCCACGCCCGCCGACCGAGGCCGCCACGAGGGAGTGGCAGAGCGTCGACCGACCCGGCGAAGGCGCGGCCGACGACTCCGCCGACGCCGAAGCCGCGCCACTGGACGTCGCCGTCGGCGGGGCGCGCATCGAACGCAACCCGCCGCGCCGACCCGCGGTCGCCACACCGATCGAGCTGTTCGAGTGGGCGATGCGACCGACCGACCGCCCGGCGCCACGCGACGATCTCGCCCCGCTCCCCGGCGTCGTCGCCGACGCAGTCGCCTTCGCGGCCTCCGTCGAGCAGATCACCGCGCTGGGCGAATGGAAGAACGCCCACGACGCCGCGATCAAGGACGCCGAAGCGGCGGCACGCGCGGCACGCTCGACCGCGGCGCTGGAGGCTCGCGCCGACGGTCACGACGACGCGAGGATCGAGTCGGTGGCTGCGGCGGCTGCGAGCGCCGCGCGGCGTCGCGAGCTCGCCAAGCACACCGACGCCGCCTGGCAATCCGACATCACGACGCTCACGCTCGGCGCACAGGAGCAGCAGATCCTCGAGGTCCTCGCTCGCCTGCCGCTCAGCGCCGCTCCCGTCCTCGCGGCCCTGATCAACAAGCCGCCGAAGGAGCGCCGACTTCGCCAGCTCCTCCGCGAAGGCCTGCACGACCGCGGGCTGATCAGCGCCAGCGCGCTCACGCTCGAACGCCGAGGCGGCCGCCCGCCGACCGTCTACGCAGTCAGCGCCCGCGGCCGCGAATGGCTCCGCCTCGAGCACCAGAAGCTGCGCGGCGACCAGCCACCACCCGACTACCTACGACCCGACCGCAACCTGCCCACGCCCGGGCGCGGCAGCACCGTGCCGCACACGCTCGCCGTGCAACTCGTGATCGGCGCCCTGCGCCAGTTCGGCGGCACCGACGTCAAGACGGTCTGGTGGACGCCGATGATGCCCGGCGGCCGCCTCGACGTCGGCATGGCCCACAGCGACCGCCGCGACAAGCGCATCCGCCTCGACGATCTCATCGGCCGCCCTGGGCTCACCGTGACCGGCGACGCGCTCGCGACTGCGGCCGGCGTCGTCGAGCCCGACGCCACGGTCCAGATGACCGGGCACGTCGCGGGCCAGCGTCGCTCGCTGAAGATGCTCCTTGAGATCGACCGGACCGACGACGCCTCCTACAACACCGCCAAGCTCATCGCCTACGACCACTTCCTCGCGGGCTGGTGCCTGCGAACGCGCACCTTCGCCAGCGCGAGGCCGCTTGTGGTGTTCGTGGCTCGGTCGCCGAGGGCGGCGCTGCGCCTCCTCGCGCGCGCGAACGACGTCATGACCGTCGGTTTGGGGATCAGCGGCCACGACCGGCAGACCTACCAGTACTACGGGCGCACGCACACCGCGTTCACCTGCATCGACTGGCTCCTCGCCGGCCATGCCTACGCGCTGCGGATCGGCAGCGGTGCCTCCCGTAGAGCGCGGCGACGCGCTGCACGTGGACGCCGAAGCGGTCGCCGTTCTCCCCGAGGCGTGGTGGCCGGTGAGGGGGCGACCTACGGCGAAGCGTCCCCTTGACACCTAGCTAATCCTGGAGCGCGGCACCTTGTCCCGGCTGGACTGGCCGCAGCTGGCGTGGTTGCGGAAATCGCGGCGATCCGTGCCGCTGCTCGCCTGGTCGGCTTGGGGCACTGAACGCTTACGGAACTGTCGTTCGCAGGTCGTTCTGGTCCTGAGACCACAAGTAGGTCGTCGGCGGGCTCCACTGGGTCCAATTATTGTCCACGTAGGTGGAGACTGTTGGTCGCACCACGCTCTGAAACCGATTTCGGTCAGACGGTGTCGACAAGTACGCGAAGGCTCACATGGCGCCGGGGTTGGACCGCCAGTCGGTCCACCGGAGCAGCGCGTCCTGGGCCTCGGGCTGCAGGGACGGTAGGTCGTCGAGCCCGAACCAGTCCGCCTTTGCGATCTCCCAACGGCGGCGTCGCGACGGCTCGTGATCGTCGACCCGGGCGGCATACAGGTGCTCGATGTGGCGCCGTCCCTTGGTCATGTAGACCTCGACCAGATCGAGCGGAGCGTGAAGCACCCCCACCTCCTCCGCGAGTTCGCGCTCGATCGCTTCGCGCGCTTCCTCACCGAACTTAATGAAGCCTCCGGGGAACCCAAATCCGCAGCGATACGTCGGTCGAACCAAGAGGAGGTCCCCATTTGTGCGCTCGACCACGCACATGGTTCCGGCCGTGTACACGCCGCCCATCAACCAAGCCCGCACGCGCACGCCGCGGATCAAGGCCCGCTGGACGCGCCGATCAGCGGCAGGATCCGGCAACTCCCGGATTCCGTTGACCACGCTCATAAGTGTTTGCAGGAAAAAGTGCACGACGCAGTGTGCGCGAGAGCGAAAGTTGGCAGGATACCCACGATCGGTGTCGGCCACGCGACATCGACTAGCGGAACTCCCGGTGCTCCTTCCCCCTCACGATGATCGGTCCCCTGCCTTTCCGGCGCGCGGCGGCCCGGTTTTCGTCGACAGCATTGGCGCGGACCTCCTAACGGCGATCACCTCCGCGTCGAGTGCCATCCGCGAACGTCACGACACGTTGGAGTTCGTCAGCGAAGCCGTTCTGCGTCACGAGGTCGTGGTCACAGTCGGTCTTGAGCGCGCAGGTTCGGCCTTCGACACCATGGCGGTGGCTCGCTCATTCGGGGATCAGGGTGCGCCGCTCGCGCTCGTGCCGCTGGCGACCCTCGATCGACACGGCCGCGGTGCGCCGCACGTCCGCGACGAAGCCGGGCGCATCGTCCCGCTTGTAACTAGCACCGAGGTTCAACAGCTCCTCGGTGGGGGACTGGTCGCGTTCGCTTCCCGCGTGATCGAGGCTCTCGACGCGCCGGAGGACGAGCAGCGCGAGATGTCGATCGAGCTCGAACTGTTCCTGCGTCGGCTTCCCACCGCAGCAGCCCAGCGCTTCAACCAACGCGACCCCGACATCGAGAACCTTTCGATCGAGGACGCCACGTTTCACGAGGTCGTCCAGGTCGGACTGTTGGAGCTCGACCTCGGCTTCGACCTCCTCAAGCACGTCGAGTTCATGCATGCGGCCCGGATGGTCTGCACCGTGATGCCGCTCGTCGTCGCACTCGATCCCTCCGACGGTCAGACCCGGGTGCTCACGCTCGTGTTCGAGCGCCCGCTCTTTACGCGCCCGGCGTCGTTGAGGAGCGACGCGAACGAGGCTAGGGGAGATGGTGCAGGTGCGGCCGACGGTGTCGGGAGTCTGAGGCGCTGGGCGACGACGCGCCAGCGACGCATGGCTGGTCTGAGGCGGCTTTGGCGACGCGCGGGGACGCTCGACATCTATATCCCAGTCGGCGTCATCGGGGACTGCGATCGCTACGTGCTGGAGGCGACCGCACCTCTCGACACCTACTTCGGCGAGGCGCGGGTGACGCGCGTGAGCTCGACGCAGAGCACGTCATCCCTGGCCAACGTGACGCGGAGATCCAAGCTGACTTTCGAGGTCAGCAATCCGCCACCGACGGTCGGCATCCTAACGCTCAACCTCCGGGTGTCGCCGTTCGGTCTGGCGCGCGTTGCATTGTTCGGAGCGCGGCTGACCATGTTCGTGCTGACCGCGGGTTTCGCCTGGGTCTGGTTGAGCGCAGATCATGCGTTCTTCCCCTCGGATGCCGGCACCGGGAGCAGTCCGCTGCTGCTCGCCCCGGCACTCGCGACCATCGTGCTCGCCGGCCCGGCGCACCATCGCCTGGCCGCGACGATGCAGTACCCGTTGCGCTTGCTGATCTGGGGCCTGGGAGCCCTGTGCTTCTCCGTGGCGGTCGCGGCGGCGGTAAGACTCGACGGGACAGCGAACCTGCTCCTCTGGGCCGGCTGCGCGAGCGCCGCCGGTGGCTGCGCGATCTATCTCGGCAGCCGCTTCAGTGAGATCGCTGGCCACCGCGACGACCGCTCGGCCGGTGGGATGGGGCAGCGGACGTGAGTGGCGAGAAGCGGAGTCGCGAGAAGCGGAGCGGCGATCAGCGCGACCTCGAGGCCGACGGCCAAGAGGTCGACCCTGTCCGGCTTCTCGACGAGGCGCATGCGATCCAGGACGAGCTCAGACGCTACTCCGATGAGGAGCTCAAGGCCGACTACGCGAACCTGTATGAGAAGGCTCGTGAGACCGCAAGGAAACGCCACAAGACGGCTCGTTACGGCGCGCCGACAGCCGACGAGGCTCCCGCCACCACGCCACCCGCCGACGACGCTGATCCGGACGTCCACCGCCGAGCCTTGCAGGAGGTCCTCGCGGTCTTCGGGGCCGAGGCCAGCGGCATCGCACGCCAAGCCGCGGCTGACCGACTCGTCATCACGTTCCTCTGTCCTGACCAGAAGGGCGTCGTGGCGACGGCAGCGCGTGCGATCTCCGACCGCGGCGGCAGCATCGTCCGGTCCTCGATGTCGCTGATTGCCGACCACACGGTTACGTCGTTCTTGGTTGGGCTGCCGTCGGGGCTCGAGGCGGACGAGGTCGAACGTGGCTCCCATGACGTTCTCGGCGGTCGCGCGGGCACCGTTCCGATCGTGCTGCCCGCGAGAGCGATAGAGATCGGCGCGGCGCCGCGCCGGGCGATCAGACTCGTCGTGAGCGTCAGGACCCGGCGGCCGAAGTCGGTGGTGCTGAGCGTGAGCGGAGCGATCAAGGAGCTCGGGGCGCTCGTCCTGCAGCTCAACTACGCGCGCGAGGCGCACAGCGGCTTGCAAACCTTCGACGCGAGTGTCGCGGCGCCCGTTGACGACACGCTGGAACCACCCTCGATCCGGTGCCGGCAGTTCGAGCAGATGCTGCAGCGACAGCTTGGCGACATTGCGGTCAGCGTCCGGTTAGCGCCCGTGTGGGAGAACGACACTCCGAGCCCCCATCGTCCGAGCCGCGGCGAGCAGGACGTGTTCGCGATCGTCGCTGCTCGAGGACGTCGTGGGTTCGTGCACACGGTGGCCGCCTGTCTGGCCGCACCGCTCGCCGACCCAGAAGCCGTCCGGGCTGTGCACGTCCTCGTCCTTCAGGGCATCTGCATCGTGACCGCGCTGCTGGACGCCTCCGGCGTCAGCCGCGGCGGCAAGTCATTGGAGGAACTGTTCCACGAGCGGCTCCAAGGGGCTTGGGAACAAGCTGGCTGGGAAGATCCGTTCACGATCCGCGTGTGGGAGCCGCTCGAGGCGCCGGGCGAGGAGGAATTCGACCTGCCGACGCACGAGCTGACACTCGCGGTGCCTCAGCGGTCCGGCGTGATCGCCGACATCGGCAAGGAGCTGATGCTCTTCGACGTCAACATCTACTGGCTGTCGAGCGGCGTGCTACCCCCGATCTTCGGCGAGAGCGGACCACGGTTCCTAGTCGTGATGCAGCTCGAGGTTCCGCCGCAGAACGAACGAGCGCTGGACGCGCACCTTCAGAGCGTTTCGCGCGCGAGTGGCTGGCAGAACGTGTCCTTCCGCCCATGGTCGCTTAGCGGCGACCGGCCGTGGCCGTCCGCGCAGCTGCAGGAGGAGGTCGATCGCCGCCTGGCTGCCCTGCGACCAAGGATGTCCGAGTTTGACGGACATGTCGGCGTCGACGTCACCCGTCAGCGCGACGACCCGCCGAGTGTCGCGAGCTGGAGCATCCGCGTAGTCATCGGGCCGGAGGCGCCCGGGACGGCCAACGATCACCCGCTGACGATGCGGGGCCTTGAGGCCGACGCTGTGCCGTTCGACGTTCGCGTTAGCTCCGATAGCTTGACCGTCGAGCCGGCGTCGTGGAGCCTCACAGTTGCCGGGGCTCAGCCCGCCGAGGTCGAGTTTCGTGCCCAGGGTCTGCTCGCGAACCACCGGGCAAACGTCTTCGTGCGTCATGCCAACCGCACGGTGCAGATCGTCCCGCTCGCGCTGACGCCCGGCCCGCCGCTGCCCTTGGCCGCATGAACGGCGGGCCCCAGCAGGGCGCCGCGGCATCGTTCCGCGTGGATGGAAACGTCCTCGAGGTCACGTTCCACGATGCTCCCGCCAGCCCGCTGTCGTTTCCCCTTCAGCCCGAGTGGCGCGCGCAACGCTCCATGTTCGACGACCTGCTGGGCGACCTCAAGGGGGGCATCGGCCCGGGCTACAAGGCGGACGCCGCCGCGGCATACAACGCACTGCGACGCTTCGCCATCAGGAGCAACTTCCTGGGTTCGCAGATCATCGACGGCTTCGAGGAACTGTCTGAGGAGGTTCGCCAGCGTGTTCTTCCGTACAGCCTTGGTCGATCACCCGCCCTCGTCGAGGCGCTCGGCGACTTGGACGGCTTCCTTCCGCTCGAATGGCTGCCGTTCGATCGCCATGACGTCCGCCGTGGAGCACCGATCAGCCGCAGCGACGTGCGACTCCTAGCGCGCTGCTTCCTGGGCTGCACGGCCGTCGTCCGCCGCGAATACCGCCGGGTATTGTCGCAGGAGCGGATACTGGCTCGCGGAATGTTGCCGGTCAGGTTGTTCCGTGACGCCGGCATGCAAGGCGCCAAAGATGAAGCAGCGTTCTTCGACGCATCCGAGGCGATCACCCTCGTCGGGACCTGGCCGGACGAGGGCGTGGTGTACGCCACCGACGAACTCGCGCACTGGAGCGGCCATGCGAATCCTGCGACCGACACGGACGCTGTCCAGCATTTCGCCTGCCACTTCATCGTGAAGGACGCTGACCCCGGCGCGTCTGAGCTGCTGTTCCGTGACGAGCGCACAACGGAGCACCGCGTCCGGATCGACGACCTGCACTACGCGCTCGGAGGTACCCGGCAAGTCGCCGGGGTCCATCCCCCGCGCGAGCGCCCACTCGTGTTCGTAAACGCGTGCGGAACGTCGCAGATGACGACGCGCGGCGTCGCGGCACTACCGCGCACGTTTCGGGACAATGGGAACCTCGGCTTCATCGGCACCGAGACGAAGGTCCCCGATCCATTTGCCGCCCCGTTCTCGCGAAGCTTCTACGAGGCACTAGTCGACGACGGCGATGGTGTTGGGCTCGCACTGCATCGTGCGCGCGACCGCGCGCTGGTAGAGGCGGGGAACCCCCTTGGGCTGCTCTATCTCTTCTACGGCAACCCCGACCTTTATTTCGAACGTGGAGGAGGCAACCGATGAGCGAACCGCACGGCGAGGTCCGGATCCTCGGGCGCGACAACGACGAGTCCGATCGGGCTTGGGGCTTCAGCCGGGACGAGGAGCGCCTTGCTCTGCGATCGGTCCCGGTGGACACCCTGCGCGACCAGCTGGCCGGCTTTCTGGCCTCGATGAGCGAGGCACTGACTGTGGTACCCAACGTCCTCGGCCAGTTCGAGGTAGACGAGCTGACGCTCAGCCTCGAAGTAACCGCGAAGGGCAGTGTCAGCCTGCTCGGCACCGGTGGCGAACTCGGCGGGACGGGGGGCATCTCTCTTACGCTCAAGCGTCGGGGCGCTGCGGCGGGGCGCGGCATCGGGAGCGCCGAGCCCGCTTGACGAATGAGAGGTCGATCCGTCTCAGCTTCGCCGTCGGGCGCATGCGCGGAAGCTTCGCACGGTCTCCTTCCCGCCGCGCAGGAAGATGCGCGTGCCAAATCGGGCCACCCTCTGGAAGATGCCTCGCACCACACCCCAACGACGGTGGGCGATGTGCAAGTGGACTGTCGTTGAGCACACGCTGACGGGCCGCCGTCGAGGCCCGATCTGGGACTGCCGTGAGCGGGAGCCGTTGCCCCACAGCTGCGTGAGTCACATCGCGGACTACGTCGACGGCGACGTCAGGAAACACCGCCGCACACGTGGCTACGTCGACTGGTTCCGGAACACCGAAACCGAACTGCGCCGCGCTGGAGGGAACGAGTTCGACAACGAGCCGTGTGGCGAGCACCAAGCCAGCGCGCCGATGCAGTCCGTTGCCGTCGTCGCCGTGTCGGCATCAGGTGTTTGGGGTGCCAGCCGCGCTCGTCAGGCCCCGAAGCGGCGACTGCTCCGATCGCGCCGTCATGGCCGTTTTGGTTGCCGATATCCCCTCCGATCGCCGAATCCGTTGC